>NZ_CP037968.1:2026317-2626317 GCF_019633745.1 Methanofollis formosanus
GATCCGGGTGGCAGGCGACATCGCCAGGCAGGACGGGGCCGAGAAGACGACGGCCGAGCATGTGCTCAGGGCCAAGGGTTCGGCACGCTCCATCGAGCAGCAGATCTCCGACGAGTATATCCAGCGGAGCCGCGACTACGACCTGACCGTCGTCACCGGCACCGAGGTCGGTCGGGTGAACGGACTTGCGGTGATGGGTTCGGACTCGGGTTCGGTCCTCCCGATCATGGCCGAGGTCACCCCGACACAGGGGGCGACCGGTGCGGTCATCGCGACGGGTCAACTGAAAGAAATCGCTCAAGAATCCATCAAGAACGTCTCTGCGGTCCTCAAGAAGTTCACCGGCAAGGACATCAAGAACATGGACATCCACGTCCAGTTCATCGGGACCTACGGCGGGGTCGAGGGCGACTCGGCCTCCATCTCGGTGGCGACCGCCGTGATCAGTGCCATTGAGGGGATCCCGGTCAGGCAGGACGTGGCGATGACCGGATCACTCTCGGTCCGCGGCGACGTCCTGCCCATTGGCGGGGTCACCTACAAGATCGAGGCCGCAGCCAAGGCCGGGATCAAGAAGGTGATCATCCCGCGGTCGAATGCGGACGACGTCCTCATCGAGGACCGTTACCGCGAGATGGTCGAGATCGTCCCGGTCGACCATATCGAAGAGGTGCTTGAGGAGGCACTGGTCCCGCAGAACCGCGAGCTCTTCCTGGACAAACTGAAAAAACTCGCGACCAGGCCGGTGAAGAAGGCGTTCGAGTCTTCTTCCGGTCTCGGGAGCAGACAGACGGCGGCGTGAGACGATGGAGAACGTCCGCTACTATGACGTCCGCCACGTCCACGGTTCCTCGACGCATGTCGATATCGACAACGGGATCGTGGAGTCGGCGGGCACCAGCTATTTTGATCACGCGGTGGTCAGGGTGCTCGGCCCGAAGGGCTGGGGCGTCCTGACCCTGGACGCCTTCGACCCGGAGGCCTCCCTTGAACCCCTCATTGAGAAGGGGTTGCGCCTCGCTGTTCTCACCGGCGAGGAGGTCGACCTTGCTCCGGTGCCCCGCCGAATGCTCGGGGTGCCCGGCGTTACCGAAGATCCCCGGGAGGTCTCCCTCGAAGAGAAGACCGAGGTGCTTGCCGGGATCGAGGCGGCCGCCCGTCTGCCCGGGATCGTGAACACCCGCGCCCGGTATTCGGAGGTGATCGAGGCGGTGCGGTTCTTCGACTCCTCAGGGACCGAGTGTTCGTACGAGATTCCTCGCTGCGGGTTCTCGGTGACGGCGGTCGCCGCCAGAGAGGGCGAGATGCAGATGGGCCGCGAGAGCGAGTATACCATCCTCGGCTTCAACCTCAGGCATCGCCAGGAGATGGGGACGAAGGCGGCCGGTACGGCCGCCGCCCTCCTCGACGCAAAGGCGGCGAAAGGAGGACGGATGCGGGCGGTCCTCGACCCCGAACTCGCGGGCGTCTTTGCCCACGAGGCGATCGGGCATGCGAGCGAGGGCGACCTGGTGCAGGAGGGCTCCTCGGTGCTGGCCGGGCGGACCGGCGAACAGATCGGCGCTGCCGGCCTCACCATCGTCGACGACCCCACGCTCCCCGAGTTCGGGTTCGAACCGGTGGATGCCGAAGGGGTCGCCGTCGGGCGGACCGAACTGATCAAGGACGGGCGGGTGAACGCCTTCATGCACTCCCGCCAGACCCTGGCGGCGGTCGGCAACGGTGTTGCAGGGCATGCACGGGCCAGCGCTGGCGATCTGCCCCTGGTGCGGATGAGCAACACCTTCATCCAGGAAGGGGACGCCTCGTACGACGAGGTCGTCGCCGAGTGCCGGAACGGGATCCTGCTCAAGGGGTCCCGGGGCGGCCAGGTCGATCCCGGCCGCGGGGTCTTCCAGTTCAATGCCGAGTACGGCTACCTGATCGAGGACGGCGAACTCGGGGCGATGGTGCGCGACGTCTCGCTCTCGGGCGAGATCCTGGGGACGCTCCATGCGATCGCCCTCATCGGCAACGACCGCGAGATGCACCAGGGCTACTGCGGCAAGGGCGGGCAGAGCGTCCCGGTCAGCGACGGGTCGCCCCATGTCCTCCTTGAAAATGCGATGGTGGGTGGCAATGGAACTGATTGAAGAGATCCTGACGTACGGCAGGACGCGGGCGGACGAGGTGGAGGTCTATGTCGCGGAGAGCGAGTCGGTCTCCGCCGACCTGAAGAAGAACCGGGTCGAGCATGCCGGCGGGTCGGAGGCGTTCGGGATCGGGATCCGGGTCATCGATCACGGCCGGATCGGGGTCTCGGCGACGAGCAGCAGGGAAGCGTGGCGGGCCTGTCTCGACGCCGCCCTGGCGAGTGCACGCCTCGCCCACCCGCAGGAATGGAAGGGTTTGCCCGGACCGGCAACGCTCCCTGACACCCCGGCGATCTTCGACGCCTCGCTTGCTCTCGACCCGGAGTGGTGCCGGAAAACGCTCGAAGGGATGCTCGACGGGGCGAAAGAACACGACGCCGCCGTGACCGGGGGCGGGGCCTCGGTCAGCCGCGGGAAGGTGACGGTCGCGAACACTGCAGGCGTGCTCTACGAGCAGGAGCGGACGAGTGCCGGGTGCTCGCTGGAGTGCATCCACGAGCAGTCGACAGGATACGAGTTCGACACCTCCTGCTTTGCCGGCGAGATCGACCCGGTCAGGGTCGGGCGGGAAGCGGCCTTCTTTGCCGAGCACAGTGCGGACGGCGAGGAGATCGAGACCGGCGACTACGACCTGATCCTCTCCCCGGTCGCCCTTGCGCAGCTCCTGGGCTATGTGCTGGAACCAGCCCTCTCGGGTCGGAACGTCCATGCCGGGCGGTCGTGGCTTGCCGGGAAGCTCGGCGAGGTCTGTATCGGCGAGGAGATCTCGGTCTACGACGATCCTCTTGACCGCGGCACATCGAGCACGCGCTTTGATGCCGAGGGGATGCCGGCACGCAAACTCACCTTCTTCGACCACGGCGAACTGCGGAGTTATGCCTACGACCTCAGGACCGCCTACCGGTACGGGGCGGAGAGCACCGGGTCGGCGGTCCGCGGCGGAGCGGGTGGCGCCCCGGCCATCGGGGTTCACACCCTGGTCATCGACGGGCCCAGAGACACCGTCGATGACGAACGGGCGGTCTATGTCCACGACGTCGTGGGGGCGCACACCGCCAACCCCCTCACCGGCGACTTCTCGGTCGAACTCTCCAACCCCTCCTGGGTGGAGGGTGGTGAGTTCACCACGCCGGTGAAAGGAGCGATGTACGCCGGGAACGTCTTCACCCTCCTCGGCGAGGTCGTCGCCCTCGGCAGAGAGGAGCGGTCGATCGGCGGGGCCGTTCTACCGGCGGTAAGGTTAAGTGGGCAGCGTCTGATTGGTAGATGAGATGATTGAGTCTATCATATTGATCGTCCTGATGGTCGGCGTCGCTGCTCTCCTCTACTACCTCTTCAGGGAGGGGGTGAAGCTGATCATCAACGCCATCGTCGGGCTTGTGGTCCTCTATCTCATCAACCTCTTCGATCTGATGAGTTATATCGGCGGCGGCGACCTCCCGATCACTTGGGCCTCGGTGATCATCTGCGCCCTTGGCGGCGTGGTGGGGGTGGTCCTCCTGGTCGTCCTCGACCTGGTGGGACTTTCCGTCTGAACGGGTTCTCTTTTTATTTGGATTTGTTGAATCGGACATGGAACGAGCGAACGCAACACCTCGATCAGACCCGGAGCATATCCCAAAAGTATCTGGACTGATCAGCCGTGCCGCCACCGAGAGAAGAAAGCGTGTTTCCTTGCTCTCTCGCACCGGGGGGTTTCACCCCCCGGACCCCCCACGACGAAGATAGGTGGGGGCGGCAATGAAGTGGTGTTCACGCCTGTTGTCAGGCTCCAGGGGAAAGAAAGGATCCATGCCCCCCGGAGACCCACAGGAATTTTCATCCCGTATGCTTGAGGTGTGCTCTCAACTCATGTGTGATTCTACAGAGCCAAAACATCAAAAATTCTCGCGGCCTGCCTTCTCTCTCCACACATTCAGAAAACATTCGCCTCAAAATAGACCTGCACCCGGTCCCTGAGAATTTCGTACGGCTTGATGCCCCTCGAATGGTCGGAACGCCGCATCTTTGCGACCTCGACGGCCGGGTGGACCTCGTCGAGTTCGCCTGACCTGACGTACCTGAGAAGGATGACGGTGTCGGCCATGTACTCGGCGAGAGCGTATTTACTCGAGTATGATCCGTTTTCTCTGGTCTCCGAGGTGAGAAGGAGAGTGCACGCCTCGTCCCGCATGATCTCGACAAACCTGAAGAGTTCCTTTCGCCGTGTCGCCTCGTCCGGGAAGAGTCCTTCGAAGAGCGAGATGGGATCGATGATCACCCGGTCGGCACCGACCTCCCGGATCAACTGGGGGAGTTCGTTTTTGAGGTGATTGATCGAGAGGGTGAAGTCGGTGGGGTCGAGTTTGATCACAAAGAGCGAGGTGTTCTTGAACTCCTCGACGTCCCATCCTTTCTGCTCCATGTGCCGGTAAAGCATCTCCTCGCGCTCGTCGAGGGAGAGATAGATGACTGTCTCCCCGTTTTTCAGACCCTCGTGAGCGAAGTGAAGGGCAAACGTCGTCTTCCCGGTGCCGTACGTCCCGATGATTGAGCAGATACTCTGCCGGATCAGTCCGCCGCCGAGCATCCGGTCGAGGCCGTCGATCCCGAACTGCACCCGCGGGGCGTCGTCGGTCATATGACCACCCTGATATTGGAGACCTCGAACCCACTCCCCGGGGTGATCCGCACTGCGAACTTGACCAGATCCCGCTCCTCCAGATGAGGCATCACGCCCCTGAACTTCTGGACATACATCGTCCGCTGCCGCCGCATCCCCTGCAAATCTTCCCATCTGAAGAGGATGACCGCGTCGGCGCAGTCCATCACCTCGAGTTCGTGCGGCCTGGAGAGGACGCCCTGTGCCAGGGGCAGATAGATCACCGATCCCCACCGCTTGGCGACCCGCTGGAGGCCGCGGAGAAATCCGGTGAAGGCTCGCCAGCGTTCCGGAGTGTCGGCCTGGGTGGCAAGTTCGGTGAGAGAGTCGACGATGATCACGCTCTGAGGGGCGGCCCCTGAGAGGAGTCCCGAGAGACTGGAGAGAATATCGTCGCGATGAGATCGCTGATGCATCCTGGCGAGGAGGTCGGCGCCCTCCGAGTACCACTCGACCGGGACGATGCTGGAGTCGAAATAGACCTCAGAGAGATCCTCGAACCTGACCCCCTCCTCGATGACCGGATACATCTCCGGGCTCACCGAGAGGGCGACCTCCCCGAGGATGTCCTCCCTCACCCTGGTAACTGTGATATACACCACCTCGCCGGCGAGACCCGTTCCGCTCCCGTTCCCGTTGTTGATCTTCTCCTTCGCGAGAGAGAGTGCCGATGTCCTGATAAAGTCGGTCATTCCCGATCCGATATCGCCGAGAAGAAGGACCACAGAGCCGGGCGGGACGCCGCCTTCCAGTACCGGGTCGAGGGACGGGATGCCGGTCGGTATCTTGAGGTCTGTCCGTCTCCACATCAGTAATCCTAACGTTATGGTCGACGGAATATAAATCCTTAGGAGGAGCCGTGGACTGGATAAATAGAGATAAATACCCGTTCTGATCTATCCTCCTGACAGGAAAAAAGTCATGCGTATCTTCCCTTTCGGCAAGAGGTCAGACGGAGCCGATGTCCCTCCTCCCTATGACCCGAAGACCGACCCCCCTCTGGTCGAAGAGGTCGTACCGAACGATTATACTCTCCTTGACCGATACTGGGTGGAGGAAGGGCGGTCGCTCGTCTGCATCCTGAGAGACACCCGGACCGGCCAGCCGGAGTATCATCTCCTCGAACCTCCGCTCACTTCCTTCGAGCACGAACTCCTCGAACGCCTCCATGAGGACCTGAGAGACGTCCTGGTTCTCTCAGACGAGGATCTCAGAGAGGCGGACCGTCGTCAGGTGCTTCTGCGCCGGACCGACGACCTCCTGCAGGAGTATGGTCTGGACCCCGGTCCGGAGACGAGATGGCGGATCGAGTACTACCTCCTCCGCACGTTCCTGGGGTGGTCCAGGATCGACGGACTGATGAAGGACGAGGAGATCGAGGACATCTCCTGTGACGGCACCGGCGTGCCGCTCTTCCTGTACCATCGGCGGTACCGAAACATCAGGACCAACCTCGTCTTCTCCGAGAACGAACTCGACTCCCTTGCCATTGCGCTTGCGCAACGTTCTGGCAAACACGTCTCGATCGGTTCTCCGGTGGTGGACGCCACCCTCCCCGAGGGCTCCAGGCTGCAGCTCACCTTCGGGCGCGAGGTCTCGGCGCGGGGCACTTCGTTTACGATCAGGAAGTTCAGGCCCGAGCCCTTCACCCCGGTCGAACTCCTCGCGCTCGGCACCTTCTCGGCCGAAGAACTTTCCTACTTCTGGCTGGCGATCGAGAACAACAAGAGCCTCCTCTTCATCGGGGGCACGGCGTCGGGCAAGACCACCTCGCTCAACGCCGTCTCCCACTTCATCCCCCCGCTTGCCAAGGTCGTCTCCATCGAGGACACCAGGGAGATCACGCTGTACCACGAGAACTGGGTCGCCTCAGTGACGAGGGACACGGTCGCAGGAGAGGAAGGGTCAGGGATCTCGATGTTCGATCTCCTGAAGGCGGCGATGCGTCAGCGGCCCGAGTACATTCTGGTCGGCGAGGTGCGCGGGCGGGAGGCCCAGACCCTCTTCCAGGCGATGAACACCGGGCACACCACCTTCTCGACCCTCCACGCCGGTTCGATCGACGCCGCGATTCACCGGCTCGAGAACGAACCTCTCGAAGTCCCGCGCAGCACCATCCAGGCCCTCGACATCGCCAGTCTCCAGGCGCTCATTCACCGGGGGACCGAACGGGTGCGGCGCTGCCAGGAGATCGTGGAGATCGCCGCGGTCGACCCCGGCACCGGGAATCTCCAGGTGAACACCGTCTTCGAGTACGACCCTGTCCAGGACAGGATGCGCTATACCGGGCGGTCGCTGGTGTATGCCAGGATCATGGAAGCCCGCGGCTGGACCCGCGATCGGCTGGAAGAGGAGATCAGGGTGCGGGTCAGCGTGCTTGAGGCGCTGGCGGCCGCCGGGATCGCCGAATCCCGGGCGGTCTCGCAAATCCTTCACGCCTTCGCGATCGACCGCGAGCAGGTGACCGGACACCTCGACGACCTTTCAGGACTGCTCCCATGAACGGCGGGACGGGGACCGGGAGATACCGGGCGTTTGTCCGGCGGGTGATCGCTCGCGACGAGGTAAAGTACGGGAACCTCGGGCGGGCGCTCGTCTCGGCCAGGTTCGGGATGACTGTCGAGCGGTATGTGAGCTGCGCCGTTCTGATCGCCCTCGGTGCCGCGCTCTTCGCCGCAATCGCCGGATACGTCTTTGCAGGGGCTTTCACGCTCCCGCGGGGGGCGGGTGACGCTCTCCCTCTCCCCCTTCCCGTACCTGAAGTCGGCCCGCTTCTCCCCTTCCTCCGCCCGCTCTTCTCTCTCCTCCTCGGTCTGGCCGCAGGTTACGGTTCGTACGCCTTTGTCCTCCGCTACCCGGAGATTGAGATGAAGAACCGGGCGACGAAGATCGATTTCTCCCTTCACAATGCCGTCTCGTATCTCTATGCGATGCGCCGGGGCGGGGCCGAGTTGATGGAGACCTTCAGGTCGCTCTCGATGAATGCAGGAGTCTATGGTGAGAGTGCCCTGGAGTTCAGACGGGTGGTCAGGGACGCCGACTACTTCGGTGCGGACGTCGTCACCGCCCTCCGCAACCTTGCCGTCACCACGCCGTCCGGGAAACTCAGGGAGTTTCTCGAGGACTTCATCTCGGTGATCGAGAGCGGTGGGAACCTCTCGGGCTTTCTCTCGGGCCGGGTACGGATCTTCCAGGATGAGGCGGGCTTTGAGCAGAAGAAATTTCTTTCAAGGCTCGAACTCATCGGCGAGGCATATGTGACGCTCTTTGTCGCCGGCCCGCTCTTTCTGGTCATCGTAATGGTGGTGACCGGACTGATCGGGGGTGCGGCAGTCACCGAACTCTCGATCCTCGCTTATCTGCTCCTCCCGATCGGGTCGACGATCATTCTTCTCTTCCTCGACCTGGTCTCGATGAAAGAGGAGGTGCCCGAACGCTATACCTCCGTGAGGGTGCTCGAGACGTTCAGCGCGGTGCCGAAGGTTGACAGGGGTGACGAGAAGGAGAAGGTCGCCCGTCTGGCCAGGTACGACCGGTACCGCCGCCTGAAGGCCTTCCTCAAAAACCCGCTCAGGACCTTCGTTCTCGAACCCCGCCTCATCTTCCTGATCACCGGACCGGCGGCGGCCGCCTACCTCCTTGTCGTCTTCGTCACCCTGCCGGCCAGCCTCCCTGCTGAGACGGTGATCGTCCTTGTCGACGACCACCTCGCCCTCGCCGCGCTCCTTCTCCTTGTCCCGTATGCCCTCTGCTATGAGGCGTGGGTGCGGAAGGTGCGGGGGATCGAGGCGGCGGTCCCGGACTTTCTTGCCAGGATGGCCGGGATCAACCAGGTCGGCCTGACCATCGCCCAGGCGATTGAGATCATGGTCAGGACAAACCTCGGTCTTCTCTCGTACGAGATCAGGCGGATCAGCCGCGACATCTCCTGGGGGGCGAACGTCGAGGACGCGCTGGTCAGGTTCGAACGGCGGGTGCGGACGCCGGCGATCTCCAGGTCGGTCAGCCTCATCACCGCTGCGTCCCGGATGAGCGGGGAGATCTCGGAGGTGCTCGCCATCGCCGCGAAGGACGCACGGATGTCCCATACCCTCGCGGAGGAGCGCAAGGCCGGGATGTTCCTGTACATCATCGTCATCTACCTTGCCTACGCCGTCTTCCTCTTCGTCGTCGTCATCATCTCGACGAGGTTCCTCCCGGTCCTGGGAGATATCTCGGCCCCGTCTGCGATGCAGGGGGATATCCTCTCCGGCGTGGGCTCTGCCGCCCTTGTTTCCACCTTCGAGTATCTTCTCTTCCACATCTCTCTCGTTCAGGCCTTTTTCTCCGGCCTTGTCGCCGGGAAGATGGGGGAGGGTTCGGTGAAGGCCGGGGTGAAACACGCAGCGGTGATGCTTGCTGTAGCGCTGGCGGTCTTCGCGTTTCTGGTCTGAGGGTGCTTCTCCTCTCGCCCTGTTCCATCGTTGTGCCGTTCTCCTCGCAGAATATTCTCCGTCATCTTGCTCCGGGGGGAGACCCCCCGGACCGCCCACGACGAGGATAGGGCGGGGGCGGCGACGAAGATTGGTATGATCCCGCTGAAAAACGATTGGCCCTCTCCCGTCCCACTCATATCCTCGGGGTCATGCCGGGGGTGAAGATGTGGTGATCAGACCATGCCGCCCCCCAATCGCACGATCGTTCCTGCCGTCTCGCGAGAAGATGGGGCGGGTGCGGCGAAGGATTGAGGGCTCCACCGATTCTCCTGTCTTAATATGGGAGATAAAACGACGAGACACTTTTATCCCCTATGTTTGAGATATCCTCTCGCCTCATGCCGAATTCTACACAGTCGAAATGAGAACCTTTTCAGCAGAGTTTTCAGAAGCCTTCTTTTCTCCTCTCCCCACAATCCTTATATCCTGCATTTCCCTAGAGTCCAATTATGTGTTCAGTTGGTGGAGGCACCGATCTCGAGATCGATGAGCGGGTGAAAGGCCGGGCCTACCGGTGCAAGGAATGCGGGGAACGCTTCAAGGCCGTCGGGAAACATCCGGTCTGCCCCTCCTGTCAATCGGAGGACGTCGAGGAAGCATGATCTGCCCCGTGGGGGCGGACGACCTCCTCCTCGTCAGGGGCCCATCTTCTTTTCTCCTTGTCGGGGAGGTCCACGAGCGTTTCGCGCTCTGTATCGAGACGAAAGACGACGAGTACTGCGAAGGCCTGCACCCCGGCGACCTCGTCTGCGTCTCGGCCCCTGAAGGCGGGTCGCTGCGTGCCGCTGCGATGATCCTCCTCCTGGTCCGCGACCACCACTTCCCGGTCGTCGCCCTGCCCCGCGGCCATCCCGGTTCCCGGCGGATACCAATGGTCGTCTCGGCCGCCCCCACGGTCACCCTCTCCTGCGAGATCGCGCGCGGCACGCATCCCGACCAGCACCTCATTTGCGGTTCGGCCGAACTCGCCGGCCTCACCCTGCGAGGAGGGGTCGGTACTGTCACGCTCGATGCTCTCCCTCCGACGTGCACGATCTCGTATATATGTGTTGATCGTGCCCTGGTCGAAGAATAACAACAAATATAAAGGTAATTTTCATCAAATATGTGTAGGCCGTGAGAGGAGGGTTGGATGAAGAGTGAGGTTTTAAAGAGCATCAAGCAGGCAGAAGAAGAGTATAAGTCTATGGTCAGCACCGCACACGCTGAAAACAAACAGAAAGTTGCGGATGCCAGGGTGGAGGCAGAACGTCTCATCGAGAACGCCACCGCCGATGCAGAGGCCTACAAGAAGACGAGGCTCGCTGAAGCCGAGACTGTTGCCGCAAAAAAACGTGCCGAAATCCTGAAGGACGGCGAACAGAAAGCGGCGAAGATCAAAGCGAACAGCCTTGACAATCTCGACAAGGCGGTCGAGTTCCTCGTCTCGCGTTTTAAGGAGCAGCTGCATGTTTCAGCCTAAGCGGATGAGCCGTATCCTGATCGCAGGGTCCAAGGACCAGATGGATACGATCGTCCGTGAGTTGTATCATCAGCATGCTTTTCACATCGAAGATTTTGTCGAGAAGGAAGACGAGGCCTACGAAGGGTTCAAAATTGGGGTGCCGCTCGGTCAAGCAAGCAGCGCATCCTCCGAGCTGATCAAGATCCGGTCGCTCGAGAACACCTTCGGTATCTCTCCGGATTCAGAAGACGCCACAAGAAGACAGGCATCTTCTGAACTGAAGGCAGGCGTCGACCGCATCCTTGCCGCCCTCGTCGAGGACGTCGAGGATCTCACTGCACAACGGTCAAATCTCGAGGCACAGGCGAAGGCCCTTGAGGCGCGGGTCACCGCACTCGAACCCTTTGCACCTGTCCCCCTCGATATGGACCTGTATCACGGCTACGAGAACGTCACCGTTTTTGCAGGCTACGTCGAATCCGACGTCGAGATCCCGGCCTCACACGAGAAACACTTTGTTCCCGGCGGCAAAGGCCGACAGAACTTCATTGTCATCTTTGTCCCTGCATCAGAGGCAGAGGCTGCTGACCGCGCCCTGCTCGAAGCACACTTCCAGTCGGTCCCCATCCCCGAAGGCTCAGGTCCGGTCAAGGATCTCATCTACGATGCCAAAGGGAAGATCACTCAACTCAACGAACAGATTGAGAAGATCGAGAGGACCCTTGAGGAAAAGAAGAATGAATACGGCGAAGTCCTTGTTGCATACGACGAATACTTCACGGCCGTCGTGGAGCAGGCGGAGGCCCCGCTGCGGTTTGCAACAACGGAGGACGCCTTTGTGGCAGAAGGCTGGGTTCCGTCCGAGAAGGTCGAGGGTATCATCGCGTCCCTCACCCATGTAACCGGCGGGAAAGTCTATGTCACTGAGCTCGAGGTCGGGGACGATTCCAGGGACGTCCCGGTTGAGTACAACAACCCGAAGTTCTCGCACCCGACCGAACTCTTAATTGACGTTTACGCTCGTCCGCGCTACGACGAGTTCGACCCGACGCTGCTCGTCTCGATCGTCTTCCCGATTTTCTTCGGTTTTATCCTGGGCGATCTCGGCTACGGTCTTGTTCTTCTTGCCATGTCCTTTGGACTGCGGAAGTTCTTCAAAGGAGAGGGGGGCAAGCAGCTCCTGGACACCCTGAGAAACTCCTCGATCATGAGTTGTATCTTTGGTGTACTCTTCAGCGAATTCTTTGGATTTTCGCTCCCCTGGCATTCGATCATCTATTCCAGGCACCTGAACATCGGCGCGAACGCCATCCATCACCCGATGGTGGCTGAACTGCTGATTATCTCGGTCTGGATTGGTATCCTGCACATCACGCTGGGGCGTCTGCTCCATGTGAGAAACATCAGGAGTGCCATGCACCAGAGCCCCCACGCCACCAAGGAGATCCTTGGGCAGTTCGGCTGGCTCTTTACGATGTGGGGTATCATCGTTGCAATCTGGTCCATTTTCCCCATCCCCCTGATGGTGGACCTCACCGGTTTCCCGCCGGTAGCGATGGGCCTGAACACGGCAGGCATCTTCGGTGCCGTCCTTGTTCTGCTCGGCATGGCCCTGATCGGTCAGGAATCTCCGCTCGAACTGATGGAGGTTCCGACGATCGTCAGTCATGTCCTGTCGTACACCCGTCTGGTTGCGGTTGGTCTCTCCTCGGTCGCGATCGCGATGGTCACCAACTACATCGCGCTCGACCTGATCATCAACCCGCAGCTCGAATCACTCACCGTCGTGGGTGTTGTTATCGTCCTGATTGGTCTTGTCGTCCTGCTCCTCGGCCACGTGCTCAACACGGCACTCGGTCTTCTGGGCGGCGGCCTGAACTCGATCAGGTTGCACTATGTTGAGTTCTTCACCAAGTTCTACAATGGTGGAGGGAAGAAGTACATGCCTTTCGGCATGAGAAGGAAATTTACGGAGGAATAAGAACTATGGCAGATCCAGTTATGACTCTTGAAATGGTTGAAGCATCGCAGATGGGACTGAAGGCAGTCGGCGCAGGTCTCGCCGTCGGTCTGGCCGGTGTGGGTACCGGTCTTGGTGAACTTGGTATCGGTGCCGCCGCCGTCGGCGCGACCGCCGAGAACAAGGACATGTTCGGTCTTGCACTGCTCTTCACCGTTATTCCTGAGACAATCGTCATCTTCGGTCTTGTCGTTGCTCTGCTGCTGCTCTTCTAAACACGAAGTGAACACGGAGTGAACGATGGGATTGGAAGCTGTCGTTGGAGATATCAAGGAAAAAGGGCGGAAAGAGGCAGCCGAGATCCAGGCCCAGACTGCGGCCGAGGTCACGAGCATCCTCGAAGAGGCGCAGGAGAAAGTGGCGGCGATCAAGCAAGCGGCTGAAGATGACGTTCAGCGGGAAGTCACCCGCATCGTCAACCAGGAAGTCTCGGCCGCGAACCTGGCCGTCAAGCGCGAGACCCTCAATGCGGAGAAGGACACGCTGGCGCGTGTCCACGCCTCCACCCTCGCGCGGATCACCGACCAGCCTGCCGATTTCCATGCGCAGGCTCTCCGTTACCTCCTCCCGCTGGCTGCTGCCGATATCGGGGGCGGTACGGTCTACTGCAACGCCCGTGATGTCTCCATTGTCAAGGAGATCCTTGCCGAGAACGCGGACCTCTCCGGGTTCTCGCTTGGAAACCCCGTCGAGATCGAAGGCGGGGTCGTAGTTGAGAGTGCCGATGGCAGGATGAAGGTCGACTACAGCTACCGTACATTCATGGAGACGGTATGGGAGTCAGGGCTCAAGGATGCGTCTGATATCCTTTTCCCCTGAGGAGGACTCTGCATGGTTGACGTAGGGGGTCCGGCCCCATACATTTACGTCTCCACGCGCATGCGTGTGCGCAAAGCAAAGTTGATCCCGCGGGAAGAGTACCTGCGGATGCTCAACATGAGCCTGCCCGAGATCACCCGCTCCATCGGGGAAACGGAGTACAAAAAAGAGATCGACGAACTGTCGCCCTCGTTCTCCGGGGTCAACCTCATCGAGGTGGCGCTCTCCTGGAACCTTGCGAAGGAGTATCAGGAAGTCCTGAAGATCACGCCCTCCGGGGTGATGAAGTTCGTGCAGGGATACCTGCGCCACTGGGATATCCAGAATGTCCTGACCATCCTGCGCGGCAAGGCCCAGGGGGTCAAACCCGGCAAGATCAAAGAGGTGCTTGTCCCGGCAGGCGAACTCGACCGAAACATCCTCGACCGGCTGCTTGCGGAGGACTCTCCCGAGCGGATCGTCGAGGCGGTCAAGGGCCGACGGCTCGGCCCGGTGCTTGCTGCAGGCATCCACGATGCGCTGGAGACCGGTTCGTTTGCCACGCTCGAGAACGAGCTGTACAAGAACCTGTACCTGCAGATGATCTCCGACGCCAAGGCCGGGGTTGCAGGCGGGCATGAGTTCCTGGGCTACATCCAGACCGAGATCGACACCAGGAACATCATGAACCTCTTCCGTTTCCGCGGGCAGCACGCCGGCGGGGAAGCGGTCAAGGCTCTGCTCATCCCCGGCGGTAAGGCCTTCACGGTCGACGAACTGCTCAGGATGAGCACCATCGAGAGCATGGACGAGTTGATCGAGGCGGCGAAGAAGAAGACCAGAGACCCTGAACTGGCCGCGGTCTTCGAGGAACTGCGCCAGCAGCGCTCGATCCACGAGGTCGAGGTGCTGTTGACGAACTACCAACTCAAACGGATGGAGCGGCTCTCCAAGCGGTATCCCTTCTCGGTCCTTCCGATCCTTGCCTACCTTGAGAAGAAGCGGTACGAGGTGGTCAATCTCCGCGCCATTGCACGCGGAAAGGAGTACGGTCTGCCGAATGAACGTATCGAAGGGTACCTGGTGATGTAAGATGGTTGAGATCGCAGTCGTTGGAAACAGCGAGTTTGTCATCGGGTTCCGTCTTGCGGGCATTCAGAAGACGCTCGTCGCCGAGGGTGACGAGGCCCTGAAGACCACGGTCCAGCATGTGATTGACGACCCGTCGGTCGGCATCCTGGTGCTGGACAGCAGCGATATGAACAGGCTCCCCCTGCGGCTCCGGACTCAACTTGAAGAGTCCGTGAAGCCGACAGTCATCGCGATCGGCGAGGAAGAGGGAGGCCTCTCCATGCGGGAGAGAATAAAGAGATCGGTCGGTGTTGATCTGTGGAAGTAAAAGCTGAATCGAACACAGGCACTTCGACAGGAGTGCTGAAGAGGATTGCAGGTCCGGTCGTTACGGCCGTCGGCTTCAACGCTCACATGTTCGACGTGGTCAAGGTCGGCCACGAGGAACTGATGGGCGAGGTCATCAAGATCGCGGGTGAGAACATCATCATCCAGGTCTATGAGGCCACCGACGGTATTCGGCCCGGCGAACCGGTGGTAAACACCGGTATGCCGCTCGCGGTCGAACTTGGCCCGGGTCTGCTGAGGAGCATCTACGACGGTATCCAGAGACCGCTCGAGGTGCTCATGAACAAGATGGGCAGTTTCATCGAGCGTGGTGTGACTGCGCCCGGTCTCGACCGCGCGACGAAGTGGGAGTTTGTCCCTGTCGTGAAGGCCGGCGACCGCGTCGAACCCGGGACGATCATCGGAACGGTCCAGGAGACCGAGTCGATCCTCCACAAGATCATGGTCCCGCCCAACCAGAAGGGCAGCGTGGTCAAGGAGATCAAGGGCGGCTCGTTCACCGTCGAGGAGACCGTCTGTGTCCTCGAAGACGGGACCGAGATCCAGTTGATGCAGAAGTGGCCGGTCCGTGTGCCGCGGCCGGTGACCGAGAAGATGAACCCCGACATCCCGCTCATCACCGGGCAGAGGATTCTCGACGGGCTCTTCCCGATCGCCAAGGGCGGTACCGCTGCCATTCCGGGGCCGTTCGGCTCAGGCAAGACGGTCACCCAGCAGCAGCTCGCCAAGTGGTCCGACGCCGAGATCGTCGTTTACATCGGTTGCGGCGAGCGCGGCAACGAGATGACCGAGGTGCTGACCGAGTTCCCAGAACTCGAGGACCCGAAGTCGGGCAGGCCGCTGATGGAGCGGACCATCCTGATTGCGAACACCTCGAACATGCCGGTGGCCGCCCGTGAAGCGTCCGTGTACACCGGTATCACCATCGCCGAGTATTTCCGTGACCAGGGCTACGATGTCTCCCTGATGGCCGACTCCACCTCCCGGTGGGCAGAGGCCATGCGTGAGATCTCCTCCCGTCTCGAAGAGATGCCCGGTGAAGAGGGGTACCCCGCGTACCTGGCAGCCAGGCTCTCCGAGTTCTATGAGCGTGCCGGTCGTGTGACCACCCTCAACGAGAAGGAAGGGTCGGTCTCGGTTATCGGTGCGGTTTCGCCGCCTGGCGGTGACTTCTCCGAGCCGGTTACGCAGAACACCCTCCGTATCGTCAAGGTTTTCTGGGCACTCGATGCCAAGCTCTCGCAGCGCAGGCACTTCCCGGCCATCAACTGGCTCAACTCGTACTCCCTGTATCTTGACACCCTCAATGAGTGGTACGACAAGAACGTCTCGCCCGAGTGGAACCAGCTCCGTGGCTGGGCGATGGGTGTGCTCCAGAAGGAGTCGGAACTCCAGGAGATCGTGCAGCTCGTCGGTTCAGACGCCCTTCCCGAGGAAGAGCAGATCACCATCGAGGTCGCCCGTATGCTCCGTGAGATCTTCCTGCAGCAGAACGCTTTCGACGATGTGGACACCTACTGTTCGCTCGAGAAGCAGCTCGACATCCTCAGGGCGATCCGTGCCTACGCCGACCTCTCGTCTGCAGCCCATGCTGCGGGCGTCATGCCGGCCCAGATCCTGGCGATCAAGGCCAAGAACGACCTGCCGCAGATCAAGTTCACGGCCGACTACAAGCCTGAACTTGAGCGGATCCTGAAGGCGATGAAGGACGAATTTGCCGGACTGAAGGCGGGGATGGCATGAAAGAGTACAAGACAGTCAAGCAGATCGCCGGTCCGCTCGTCTTTGTCGAGAAGACCGAGCCGGTCGGCTACAACGAGCTCGTGAACATCGTCCTCGCGGACGGCACCATCAAGCGCGGTCAGGTGCTCGACACCTCCGACGACCTCGTGGTCGTCCAGTGTTTCGAGACGACCGCGGGTATCGGTCGCGACGCCGGGATCAGGTTCCTGGGCGAGACGATCAAGATGCCGGTTGCAAAGGAGATGCTCGGCCGGATCCTCTCCGGTGGCGGGAAGCCGATCGACGGCGGCCCCGAGATCGTGCCTGAGGACAGGCTCGACATCCAGGGCGCTGCGATCAACCCATACGCCCGTGCGTCCCCGGCCGATTTCATCCAGACCGGTATCTCGACCATCGACGGGACCAACACCCTGGTCCGTGGTCAGAAGCTCCCGATCTTCTCGGGTGCAGGTCTGCCGCACAACGATATCGCTCTCCAGATCGCCCGTCAGGCGAAGGTGCCGGGCTCCACCGAGGAGTTTGCGGTGGTCTTTGCGGCGATGGGTATCACGAAGGAAGAGGCGAACTACTTCATGGCCGACTTCGAGCGCACCGGTGCGCTGGAGCGGGCGGTCGTCTTCCTGAACCTCGCCGACGATCCGGCGGTCGAGCGTATCATCACCCCGCGTCTGGCCCTGACGACGGCCGAATATCTCGGCTACGAACTGGGCTACCACGTGCTGGTCATTCTCACCGATATGACCAACTACTGTGAAGCGCTCCGTCAGATCGGTGCGGCCCGTGAAGAGGTGCCCGGCCGACGTGGGTATCCGGGGTACATGTACACCGATCTGGCCTGCATCTACGAGCGTGCGGGTATCGTCAAGGGCAAGAAGGGTTCGGTCACGCAGATCCCGATCCTGACCATGCCTGGCGACGATATCACCCACCCGATCCCCGACCTGACCGGGTACATCACCGAGGGTCAGATCGTGGTTTCCCGTGAACTGCACCGGAAGGGTATCTACCCGCCGATCAATGTCCTGCCGTCGCTGTCCAGGTTGATGAACCTGGGTATCGGTGAGGGACACACGAGGGACGACCACAAGAAGGTCTCCGACCAGTTGTACGCCGGGTATGCGGAAGGCAAGGATCTCCGCGGCCTGGTGGCCATCGTCGGGAAGGACGCACTCTCCGAGCGTGACCGTGGGTTCCTGGAGTTCGCCGATCTCTTCGAGGACCAGTTCGTCCGTCAGGGGATCGACGAAGACCGTTCGATCGAGAGGACGCTCGACGTGGGCTGGGAACTGCTGGCCACGCTGCCGGTCGAGCAGCTGGTCAGGATCGACCGCGACCTGATCAAGAAATACCATCCGCTCTATCGGAAGGGCGCAAAGGCTGAGGTGTAAGTCCGATGGCGCTCAGAGATGTCAAGCCGACGAGGTCAGAGCTGATCGATATCAAACGCAAGATCAAGCTCTCCGAGCGCGGCTACAACATCCTCAAGATGAAGCGCGACGGGCTGATCCTTGAGTTCTTCAAGGTGCTGAAAGAGGCGAAGGACACCCGGGGCGAGATGCTGCGCAAGTACCAGCACGCCCAGGAGATGATCGCCCTTGCAAACACGGTCGAAGGGACGATCGGGGTAAAGGCTGCGGCTTTCTCCGTCAAGGAGAACCCCGAGATCACCCTCAAGTCCAAGAACATCATGGGCGTCGTCGTCCCTGAGATCGAGGCAACGAAGGTCAGGAAGAACCTGCTCGAGCGCGGCTACGGTGTGCTCGGCAGCCAGTCGGTCATCGACGAGACGGCCGAGGCCTACGAGGAACTTGTCGAGGCGATCATCGAGAGTGCCGAGATCGAGACGACGATGAAGCGCCTGCTGGACGAGATCGACCACACCAAGCGGCGTGTCAACGCCCTTGAATTCAAGGTGATCCCTGAGCTGAAGGAAGCCGCTGCGTTCATCAAGATGCGGCTCGATGAGATGGAGCGTGAAGAACTCTTCCGTCTCAAGAAGATCAAGGCAAAGGCGGCAGCCAAGGCCGAGGCCGAGGCTGCGGCCGAGGCCGCTGCATAACTGAAGAGGAGTTATGTCGTCGATTGGGACGATCAGCGAGCTGGCGCCTGAGGGGAAGACGGTCCTTCTCCGTCTGGACCTCAACTCCCCTATTGACCCGGCTTCGAACCAGATCCTGGATGACAAGCGGTTCCGCGAGCATCTCCCGACGATCAAGGAGCTTGAGGAGAGTCGCGTCGTTATTCTGACTCACCAGAGTCGGCCGGGCAAGAAGGATTTCTCCACTCTGGAGGGGCATGCCGAGAAGCTCGCCCATCTCCTGGGCCGGCCGGTAGGGTATGTCGACGATATCTTCGGCCGGTCGGCGCGGGAGGCGGTCGCGTCCCTGCGGACCGGCGAGGTGCTGATGCTCGAGAATGTCAGGTTCAACGCGGAGGAGAACCTGACGCTCGCGCCTGAGGCGGCGAAGGGGACGCATATCGTCCGCCGTCTTGCGGCGATGGGCGACGTCTTCGTCAACGATGCTTTCGGGACGGCCCACCGTTCACAACCGACGGTAGTCGGTCTGCCCATGCTGATGCGTTCGGCCGGCGGGCTCCTGATGGAGCGCGAGGTGAAGAACCTCTCCCGCGTCTTCACGGGGGCGCCGCGGCCGGTGACGTTTGTCCTGGGCGGGACGAAGGTGGATGACTCGGTCGCGGTGGCGGCGAATGTCCTGGAGAACGGCGTCGCCGACCAGGTGATCGTCATCGGTGTCGTGGCCAATGTCTTCCTCACGGCGGCAGGCTACGATATCGGGACACCGTCGACCGACCTGATCGCCCAGTTGAAGTACACGGGCGAGGTCGCCAGGGCGAAGGCCCTCCTTGACCGGTTCGGTGACCGGATCATCTTCCCCGACCAGGTGGCCGTCCGCGAGGGCGGCGAGCGGGCCGAGTATTCGATCGAGGCGATCCCGAAGGATGCGCCGGTGATGGATATCGGTGCCGACGCGCTTCGGACGGTGAACGAGGCGATCGCGTCCTCAGGGACGATCGTCGTCAACGGCCCCGCGGGGGTCTTCGAGGATCCGACCTTCTCTGCCGGCACCTTCGAGATCCTGCGGGCCTCTTCAAAGGTGCCGTTCTCGGTGGTCGGCGGCGGTCATACCGCGGCGGTCATCGAGCAGATGGGGCTCGAAGCGGCCTTCACCCATATATCCACCGGGGGGGGCGCGTGTATCGAGTTCCTGACCGGCAAGAAACTCCCGGCGGTCGCGGCATTGGAGCGGTCGCGGGAGATCTTTGGGTGAGGAGGGTCCGCCCCTCTTCGCGCCTTTTCTCTGTCCAGTCCTGAGGGCCGGGGATATCGGTTCTGAGTTTTTTATTTCCTGGCGAGCGGGAGCGCCCGGTAGATCGGGGCATGTTTCGATCTCGCCGTTCGACATGGCGGGACGCGCGGGAAAGTCTGAGAGCAGAGGTCTTGAGAGAGAAAACCGGTGATCGGGCGTGCCGCCCCTCATTACCGGATCTTTCCCGCCGTCTCGCGTGAGGATAGGGAGGGGGCGGCAAGGGTGTGTGATCCTGTTGAATAATGATCGGCCCTCACCTCTCCCGATTCTATCTTTGGGGTCATGACGGCGGAAAAGCGTGATGATCATCAGGAAATGCCGTTCCCTATCACAGAATCTCTCCTGCCGCTTTGCGTGAGGATAGGGAGGGGGCGACAGGGGGCGGCGTCCCATGTCTTCTGTGTTTTTCTGAGAGATCTGACCGAGACCTCTGTCGTTTCTTCCGGTCCTGATCGTCATCCAGGACGTTGCGGTGGAAACACGTGTCAACGAGTTCGAGAGGAATTCTGATCTTCAAGAGCGCCCGCGGCATGAGGATGGCCGGGCACACACCCCTTCCGCCTCTGCTCCGCTCAGGTATTCCTTTTCTCCCTGAGCAGCACCTTCCCGGACTCTGCCCTGTTGTCGCGGACTTCAAGGAGCGTGGCGATCACCTCCATAGAGTGACCGTCGGTTCTCCGGTGAAATCTCGGCGCTCTAAGGTTAAGCCCTTCGATTCTGCGCCTTTGCATCGGCCCCCCCGTGCGAGTCTGGTAGGGGTGGGTAGGGCTGTCTCTATATATGAGTTGCGCCTCCGCTCACTCGTACCGGAGCGCCTCGATCGGGTCGAGGCGCGAGGCCTTCCAGGCCGGGTACATCCCGGAGAGGAGTGCGGTCCCAAGGCCGAAGCCCATCCCGAGGAGAACCGACCCGATCCCTTCGGGCCCCAGACCGGTCGGCACGGTCCCGTAGCCCGCGAAGACCGTCTCCGCCACGGAGGCGGTGACGGCCATGCCGGTGACGGTAGAGACGGCGCCGCCGATGAAGCTCCCGGCGACACCCAGGATGAGCGCCTCGTACAGGAACATGCGCATCACCTCGCTGCGCCGCGCCCCGATGGAACGCATCACCCCGATCTCATGGAAGCGTTCGGTGACCGAGATGATCATCACGTTCAGGATCGAGACCCCGGCGACGAAGAGGGCGACGCCACCGATGCCGAGGAGGAAGATGGAGATGGCGTCGTAGGTCTGGTAGAAGAGTTCGAGGATCTCCCGCGAGTCCAGGACGTCCACCACCTCGGTGCGCCGGTTGAACTGGTCCTCGATGGCCTTTTTCACCGCCGGGATGTCGCCGAGGTCGGTGACCTTCACCACCACCCGGTCGTAGGCGGGTTCGGGGTGCCGTTCGGTGTACCAACTATGGGTGACGACAACGGCGTAGTCGGGGTTGATGTCGATGCCCAGGCCCCGCTCCTCCAGCACCCCGGCGACCCGGACGTCCTCGCCGCCGAGGGTGATCCGCCCGCCGGCCCGCACCTCCGCTTCATCGGCAAGGAGCGATCCGACGAGGACACTGTTCCCTGAAGGTGGCGGGAGGGCGCCGTCCTCGACCTCGAGGAGGACCGGCATGTCGTCGTGGTGGAGGACGATCACCGGGACATACCCTTTTTTCCGGCCTTTCTCCAGGAGTTCGGCAGTCTGGAAAAGGGGCACGGCGTGGTATGGTCCGACGGCCCGCTCGATCTTGTCAAGGTCTCGTTCGGTGAGCCCGCCAGCCAGGGCCGAGCGCGGGTCGAAGGGGTCGCCGCTTGCGGCCGCAAGGTGGGGGGTGACGACCACGGTGTCGGAGACGTCGGCGACGAGGCCGGAGAAGAGGATGATGAGGTTGTTGCCCAGAATCCCGAGGGTGGCGACGGCGGCGACCCCGATGACGATCCCGAGGGCCGCCAGCCCAGACCTGACCCAGTGGCGCCTGAGGTTCCTGAGCGCAAAGGTGAGAAAGATCCCGGCCACGCCCTTCACCCCCGCAACGCCTCGATCGGCGTCATCTGTGCGGCCTGCCATGCGGGATACACCCCGGCGGCGACGCTGGTCACCACCCCGAAGAGCATCGCACCCAGGATGTAGGCGACCGAGAGGGGGTCGAAGACCGTCGCTCCCTCGGCAAAGGTCGTCCCCGCGGTGAAGACTTCGATGGCGGCGAGGCTGATGATGTAGCCGCCGACAAAACTGAGGGCGCCGCCGATGAGGCTCCCGACCAGGCCGAGGACGAGGGCTTCGTACAGGAACATGCGCATCACCTCACCCCGCAGGGCGCCGATGGAGCGCATCACCCCGATCTCATGTCGCCGTTCGGTGACCGAGATGATCATGACGTTGAGGATGCTCACCGCCGCGATGAACAGGGAGACTGCCCCGATCCCGAGGAGGAACCACCCCATCGCGTCATAGATCTCGTTCACCTGGTTGAGGCTCTCCCGCGAGTCGGTGATGTCCACCGTCTCTTCTCGCCGGTTCATGAGGTTCTCCACCGCGGCCTTCACCCCCTCCATCTCGTCCGGGTCGGCGACGGTGATCACCACATAGTCGTAACCCTCTTTTTCCGGGAACCGCTCCCTGAAGCGGTCGCGTTCGATGACGACGGCATAGTCTGGGTTGATGTCGAAGGCGAACCCCCGCTCCTCCAGCACGCCGGCGACCCGCATCTCCTCGGCGCCCAGGGCGATCCGGCTGCCGGCCCTGATCCCGTACTCGTCTGCCAGGATCGACCCCACCAGGGCGGCCGGCGAACCCGGCCTGAGATAGTTACCTTCGGAGAGGTCGAGGAGATCGGGGATGTCGTCGTTCGCAAGCCCGATCACCTGGGCATACCCGCCTTCGTCGCCGACCCGGAGGTCGGCGGCCTCCTCGACGACCGCGACCACCGGGTTTCCGCCGGCCGCCCGCTCGATCCGGTCGACGTCGGCCCCGGAGATGGTGGCGGCCACCACGGTCCTGGGGTCGCCGATGAACCCCTCGCCGCCGAGGGCGGTGTGCGGGGTGATCACCACGGTGTCGCCGACGTCGGCGATGAGGCCGGCGGCCAGGAGGTTGATGGAGTTGCCCATCACCCCGAGGGAGGCGATGGCAAAGACGCCGATGACGATCCCGAGGGTGGCGAGGAACGACCTGACCGTGTGGCGCCTGAGGTTCCTGGTGGCGAAGGAGAAGAAGATCATGCGATCCTGCCGTCGACGATATGGACCCGCCGGTGTGCGTAGGCGGCGATGTTCGTGTCATGGGTGACCATGATGATCGTCTTGCCCCGCCGGTTCATCTGGGTGAGGAGGTCCATGATCCCCTCGCCGGTGTGAGTGTCCAGGTTGCCGGTCGGTTCGTCGGCGAGGAGGATCTCGGGTTCGTTGATGAGGGCCCGCGCGATGGCCACCCGCTGCTGCTGCCCGCCGGAGAGTTCGGTAGGGCGGTGGGTGTGGAGTTCGGGCTCAAGGCCGACGGCGTCGAGGAGTTCGAGGCACGCCTCGTCGCAGCCGCTCCGCCGTTCCTTGAGTACTCTGGGGAACTCGACGTTCTCGATGATGTTGAGGAGAGGGATGAGGTTGAACTGCTGGAAGATGAAGCCGATGTGGTCGCGGCGCAGGCGGGTGAGGTCGTCATCGGAGAGGGTGCCGATGTCCTTGCCCTTGATGTAGAGGGTGCCGGAAGTCGGAGTGTCCAGGCAGCCGATGAGGTTGAGGAGGGTGGACTTGCCCGAGCCCGAGGGGCCCATGACGGCGACGAAGTCGCCGGCCCTGATCTCGAGGTCGACGTGGTCGAGGGCGACGACGTCCCCTGCCGGGAGGGGGTAGACCTTGCTGACGTCCACAAATCTGATGATCGTTTCAGGCTCATGCTCATTCATGGCGCAACGCCTCGATGGGGCTGAGGTGGGAGGCTTTCCATGCGGGGTAGGCCCCTGAGAGGAGACTGGTAGCGATGCCGAAGGCCGCTCCGTACGGGATGGCGATGAGGCTGGTGGGCTCGAAGAGGTATTTGGTCTCTTCGAGCATGACGGCGAGGGCGAGGTAGCCGCCGAAAAGGCTGAGCACGGCGCCGATGGCGCTGCCGACAAGTCCGAGGATGAGGGACTCGTACAGGAAGATCCGCAGCACTTCCCCCTGCCGCGCCCCGATGGACCGGATCACCCCGATCTCGCGGGTCCGTTCGGTCACCGACATCATCATCACGTTGAAGATGGAGACGCCGGCGACGATAAGTGATATGCCTCCAATCGCGGTGGTGAAGGTCGAGATCCGGTTGAAGGTGTCGATGAGGGTCTCGAGGATCGCCCTGGTGTCGAGGACGTCCACCTCGTCCTCGCGCCGGTTGAGCTGGTCGTCGATGGATTCTTTGACGATGTCGATCTCCTCGAGGTCTGAGACTTTCACGATGACGAGGTTCCATTCTTCGGCATCGTAGAAATCTTTGTAAAATTCGTCGGAGACGATGACCGCACGGTCAGGGTTGATATCGAAGCCGACGCCACGCTCTTCGAGGACGCCGGTGACCCGGAGTTTCTCTTCGTCTTCGCCGATCCTGAGTCTGCTCCCCGGGAGGAGGTCGTAGTCCTCGGCGAGGACGGCGCCGACCATCGCGCCGCTCTCGCCCCGCAGGGAGGTGCCGTCGGTCACCTCAAGGAGGTCGGGGAGGTCGGTGGGGCTGATCCCGTAGACCGGCGCCGCGGTCGTCTCCCCGCCGATGACGAACCGGTCGCTCCCGCTCATGATCGGGATGACCTGGTTGGACCCGGCGGCCCGCCTGATCTCGTTCACCTGCAGGTCGGTGACGCCGCGGCCGCTCACGGCGATCGGCGGGCCGTCCCCGTCCGCGCCTCCGCCGCTGTGGGCGGTGATCACGATGGTGTCGCCGACGTCGGTGAGGGACTCAGAGATGGAGAGGACCAGGCTGTTTCCCAGGATGCCCATCGAGGCGATGGCCGCCACCCCTATGACCACTCCGGTCACGGCGAGGAAGGAGCGGAGCCAGTGGAGCCTGATATTGCGTGTGGCGAACTGGAAAAAGATCATGCTCCCTCCCATCGATATCCTGCCAGGGGTGCGCGGCAATAAACGTGCCGGTGAGGGGGGGGGGCGGTTCTGATCGGCGTGCCTTCTCACACCCTCGCGCCTGTGGGCCTGCCCCGCCGGCGCGGGGGAAAGGCGTGACGATCCGACATGCCGCCTCTATAGCAGAATCTTCACTGCTGTCTTGTGTCGGGGGGCTTTCGCCCCCCGAACCCCCCACAACGAGGATAGGGTAGGGGCGGCGAGGCGAGGAGTCCCTCCTAGGGCCCGAATGTAAGGAATGGGATCAGGGATTCCTCCACCTCTCAAAATGCTGCTCTGAACAATATTCAACCGCGTATGCTTGAGCCCGGGGAAGGACCAGGGGCCGAAAAGACCGTTATCATCCGCCTTATAGGCTGCACATCGGAGCAAAATCCATGAGATTTATCAGTGCCATACCGCCTCTCATTCCGGGCACGGGGCAGGATGATATCACTCCTAATCATGCGGGCCATTAGAGGCCGGGGAGAGGCCCATGATCCTCTGAGTATTGCGTCAAATATCCTTATTCTCCCGATATCACAAAATCTTTTCAGAATGAGCCTGGATTGGGTCACTTCTTCCCTAAAAGAGGGCCAAAATGGGTAGATCTCAGTCCCGGTCCCACGCAGTTGTGGTGAGGAGGAGAGTGCAAGGAGGGAGGTGAGCGGGTGGGCCCCGGCCGGCTATCGCTCGCCGGGGCCGGATTTCGGATCCTCTTTTTCCGCGTCCCGCTCCCGGATCACCCTCGCCGCCTGCGCGAAGAGGCCGTGGACGCCTTCGGCGAGCGGATGAACGTCGATGAGATCTTCGAGGTCGAAAACGGTCTTTTTCCGCCGCATCGCCTCGGCGAGGTAGGTGGCGGTGATCCCGGCGCCCGGCGAGGCCGCCCAGACGCTGCGGAGCGCCCCGGTCTCAGGGTCGACGAGGATCTTCCCGAGGCCGGTGTCGCCTTTCGGGACCGACCAGAAGGAGCCCGGGCCTGCGGGGGCCGGGAGAGAGAGGGCGATCCCGTCGTCGCCGTCGTCGCCGAGACAGAAGGCGAGATCGTTTGCGAGGGCGAGGGCCTGCGGCACGGCCTGAGGGGCGTACCGCATCTCGTGGCCGAGGATGTTCTCCGCGGCGACCACTCCCTGGAGGCGGGCGATGGGGGTGAGGTACGGGGGGCCGGCGGCGTCGCCCGCGGCGTAGACGCCGGTGACCGAGGTCTGCATCCGGCCGTCGACGAGAATCTCCCCATGGGAGCCCTTCTCCACGCCGGCGACCATCGCGGTCTGCGGGACGAGGCCGACGGCCAGGAGGACGGCGTCGGCCTGGCATGCTCCGGGTGCTGCGCCTCCGAACGCCGCGCCGTCCGCCTCTGAGGTGCCGGTGATCCCGGTGAGCGGGGTGTGCTCCCGCACCTCGACGCCGGAGAGTTCCTTGAGGGCCAGACGTCTCAGGCGGGGGTCGAGGCCGCCGAGGAACTCCCGTCGTGCCAGGACCGTGACCCGGCTCCCGAGTCGGCTGAAGATATAGGCGAACTCCGCCGCCGAAACTCCGCCGCCTGCAATAACGAGGTGTTCGGGGAGGGCCGGCATCGTGTGGAGCGTGCGGGCGGTGTAGACGCTGGCAAGACCGGTGCCCGGCAGGTCCGGGACCGCGGGCGCTGAACCGGTCGCGATGACGACCGCCTCGGCCTCGACCTCTTCGTCGTCGATGAAGACACGGCGCCCGTCGACCCTGGCCGTCGCTCCGTACCTGACCTCGACGCCCGCGGCCCGCGTCTCTCTCTCGAGGACACGCCTGATCGTGCGCTGGACCTCTCCCATCTCGCAGAGGAGCGCAGAGAAGTCCAGGTGCGGAGCGCCGTCCAGCACCCCGGCCGCCGCAAAATCTCCGGCCCGCTCCATCACCCGGGCGGCGTCGTTGAGGGCGCAGACCTGCATGCACCCCGAGTTGAGGCACTGCCCGCCGATGGCCTCCCGCTCGACGAGGGTCACCTCGCGTCCGGCCTGCCCGAGTCTGCCGGCCGCAAACCGCCCGGCCGGACCGCCTCCGATGACGACGATCATGCCCTCACTCAGAAGATCTCCACACCCTCGTCCGAGGGCACGCTCATCACCTCGCCGGTGAAGGCGTTCACCTCGACGACCCGGTCCCGTCCCTCGACCTGCCAGACCGGGACATAGACCAGGGCCACTTCGGCGGTGATGTTCTCTTTCTTCGGCTTGAGCGTCTCTTCCTGGTAGAAGACCGCGTCGCCCTCCTCTTTTTTGATCCTGACCCGCTGCGTGAGGTCCTTGATCATGGCGGCGACCGTCGTCTCCTCGACCTCGTCGCGGGGGATCTTCGGGGTGAGCACCTCGCAGTCGTCGGGCATCATCGTGTCCACGGCGTCGCCGAGCATCATCTCCATTCTGGTTCCGTTGATCGCGTTGATCCCGTCGTTCCGCTCGCCTTCAAAGGAGACCACCCGGTTCATCACCGACTGCGATCCCGTGCTCGTGCAGTGGCAGCACCAGTACGGCACGAACCGGCAGCGGGCCTTCCCCCGCGTCCCGGAGAGGATCGAGGCGTCCCGCTCGCTGACCTTGATCGGGAGGTGGCGGATGGCACTCCTCGTCTGCCCTCTGCTCCTGACCGGAGCGGCTTCGTCGAGAACGACCCTTCTCCCGAAGATCCGGGCAAGTGCCGCCTCCCCGGCGTACCTGACGATCTCCTCCTCTCCCCAGCAGGTGCAGTGCTCTGCGACGGGCGCACCGTCGAAGGTGACCAGGATCTTCCTGCACTCCTCAGTCTCCTCCCCGATCCTCATCTTGAAGGTCCGGTGGCAGAACCGCTCGCACTCCGCCGGGTTGTCCGAGATCAAGACCACGTAACTGTCGTCGTTGCCCACGGCCGAGAGATCGAAGAGCTCGTCGGCGCTCTCGACCTCGTACCCCGCGGCATTCAGGATCATCGCTACAATATCCTGCGTCCTCTCCCGAAGATCGCCTTCCATCTGTTTTAATGTGACTTCGGCTATTGAACAATTTTTCCATCCGTTCCGGTCGGATAGAGAGGGGGTCGAAGGAGAACGGTCGGGTCTGTGGCTCTGTGGGGGCGGATATGAGGCGAAAGCACGCGCCGGGGGGTTTGCACCTCCCGGAACCCTCCACGACGAGGATAGGTGGGGGCGGCGATTGAATACGGTTTCCATCGAGTTTCCAGTCTTGAAAAGGGGGTGATCAAGCGAAGAGAAATTTTCATCCCGTATGCTTGAGCCGGGGGTTCATCCTTGATTCTAAAAAGCCAGAGAGTCATTTTTTTCTTCGCGCCCGGTTTGCACCCGGCGATATCTCGCTGGCGGCCGCCGATCGATGATTGGAGCATGCATGCAGCGTACCCCTGGTCGTTTACACCCGCACCGGGATCACGGCCGGAGAGACCAACCCCGCGCTCAACAGTGCCGGGTGTTCTCCGGATCGTGTGCAAATTATCCGGGGTAGCTGTACACAATTCTCTCTCTGTACTCTGTACACAGATCAGGGTCAGGATTGGCCCTTTTCTTCGGCCGTCACGTTGCCACCACCCTGGCGCGAACCGGGCGCGAAGGTGGAAGGGTCGTCGTCGATCCGGACGGTCCGCCTTCGCCGTCCACTCGCGGTGGACCAGGTGATCGAACGAGAGATCATTTGTTGGCCATCTCTGCGGTGAGCCTGCCACCCTCCGAACCCCCCGCATAAAGATAGGCAGTGGACGGCAATACGCTCTTCATGGTCATTGATTGTGCCTTCCCGGCCCTATCTTCATCCCGGGGGTCCGGTGGCTGCGACCGCAGGGAGCTTGAGAAGATCGATAGGTCTTCAAGAGAGCCCCCGGCACCGATGTTTGGGAAGGCGTGGTGATCAGAACATGCCGCCCCTCCATCATCGAGTCTGTTTCGCCATCTCGCGTGAGGATAGGGGGGATGGCATGGGGCGCGTGATCCCTCCGAAAAAAGATCAGCCATCTCATGTCCTGGTTCTATCTTCGGGGTCAAGGGGACGGAAAAGGTATGGTGATCAGAACGTGCCGCCCCCCGTCACAGTGTCTGTTCTGCCGTCTCGCAGGGAGATGTGGGGGGCGGTGATGGATTGAGGTCTCCACCGATTCTTCAGTCTTGAAAAAGAGGGATCAAGCGACGAGAACTGTTCATCCCGTGAGCTTGAGGCATGCTCTCGCTTCATAGCAAATTACTATGAGGTCATCCCAAAACTCTTCAGTCCTCCTCCTCTCAGAAGATAGCGGTGGATGTGGAGAAAATATCCTCCCCTTTTCGTTGAGCACCCCTGCATTCATGCCTTCCCACACCACCGCGCCGGGGGCTAGCACCCCGGACCCCCGGGATTGCGATTGGAGCGGGAAGGCAGAGCGATGATCGTAAAGACCGGATGCGATCCCCCGCCAATCTTCATCGGCGGGGGTCCGTGGGGCGGCCAGCCCCCCGGTGGAGGAGAGAGTTCAAAATTTCTGGAAGGAAGCGCTTCGGTTCGAGGAGAGGGCCATCCCGGGTGAGTTCTGGGATATACTCTATGAAAATGATCCAGAAGATCATCACTCTAGGATTGCATGGTGATCGGGCGTGCCGCCCTCATCGTAAAATCTTTTCTGTAATCTTGCGCCGGGGGAAACCCCCCGGACCCCCACGACGAAGATAGAGGTGGGGCGGCAATGAAGTGGTGGTCCCATCGGTGTCCTGCTCTGAAGAGGGAGCAAGGATCCACACACACAGTGGAGACCAACGAGAATATTCAACCGCGTATGCTTGAAACGCAGGTTCATGGCGAATTACTATGAAAATCACCCTAAAGATCCGCTGTGAAAGATTTTCATTCGGTATGCTCGAGGCATCCTCTCGCCTCATGCCCAATTCTACCGAGCCCTCCTCTGAACATTTTTCATGCGCATGTCTGAAGCGTGCTTTTGATCCATGAGCGGTTCAACACCGCCAGAAGACGAGAAAAATCTCCACGAGCCCGGACAATACGGCTCCCATAGCCCCCCACACCGACGGACGCAACCTTTTTTCTATTCCCGTAACCGAAATCATGGTGTGAATACTCCCCTGAAGTTCATCCATCACCTGATCGAAGAAGAGGCCATGCAGGTGACCTTCGACCCTGCCGAGGACGAAGGGCTCGTCATCTACAACCTCTCCCTGATCCGGGAGGACGACTTCGAACCAGTCCTTGCCATTCTGAAACGAGCCTCCAGGGCCGGCCTTGCACCGAGCGACCTGGCCAGAGTCCTGCAGGCCGGCGAAGGGAACGATGCGGCCGTGGTCCCTGAGGGAATGGTCGGGCTCTGTACGGTCTGTTCCATCACCTTCGACGGAGTGATGATCCGGCGAGGTGCGCCCCTTCACCCGGTCGGCGGCGGCGTGGTGGAAGTCGAGGACGGAGTGCCCAGGCGGTTCACCGACATGCTCCTCTACGACGCCACGACCATCGACCCCCTTCAGGTCCTGGTCTCCCAGGAGATCACCGACGTCTGGGGGGTGATCCGGGAAGGCCGGGGCAGCGTCCTGGCCAACCTCAGGGAATGTCATATGGAGGCCGAACCAACGGTAGCCGGGATCCTGGAAGACCTGGAACGCAGCCGGATCGGCGGGGTGCTCGAGGTCGGTGCGCCGAACGCCCCAGTCCTCGGGTTCGGGTGTTCGCCGCAGTACTTCGGGATCACGATCCTCGGCGGCACCAATGTGATGGCCGCGGTAAAAGAGGCGGGGTACCAGGTCGAGATCAACTCGCTTCGGGGTCTCATCGATATCGGCGACCTCGAACCGATCGATCACCTCTGACGGATTTTCCCGAGATAACTCCTGGTCAGTTCGGCATAGCGTGAAAAAAATCGTGCAAAGCCCTCTGACTCGGAGTACAGGGCGGTCGGCACCTCGCCGCGTCCGCCCATCGCCACCAGCACTTTTTCCCGGTCCACAAAGAGCACGCCGGCCATGTCGGTCCCGTGTGACTCTTTGTGCCAGATCGGCGGGACCGAGACGATGACCTCCATCCCCTCCGGGATCTCGTCCTCCCAGGCGGAGGCGATCACCTCGACCCTGACCCCCCGGTGCACCGCCGCGGCGAGGGCGTCCTGGAGGTCTTCGAGGAGCACCCAGCTCCCGATGACCTCGACTCGCTCCTGGGCGCGGGCGATGAGGTCGCGCATCCTGCTCTTGATATTGGCCTCGCCCAGGATATTCCAGATCAGTTCCTGGCCGCCTCCTTCGATGCTCGCCCGCTCGGCGTAGATCTCGCCGAGCACCACCTTTGCGTACGCTCCTTTCTCCTCGATCTCGCGCATGAGGCTGTTGATCGCCTCTTCAGGCGGGATGGCGTTGAAGCGTTTGGGCGTGGTGTGCGAGACGGTGACCAGGTTCTTCTGCAGAAGACGGTCGAGGACCGGATAAACTGATGCGCGCGGCACTCCCGAGATCTCGTGGATCTCGGTCGCGGTGGCGCTGGTGACCCTGAGGAGGGCGACGTAGACGAGCGCCTCGTACTTGGTCAGGCCAAGGGTTTTGAGGGCGGTCGTGACCCCCTGTGGAATCTGTGGCGGCGGTGACATGACAATATGTATTTATAGCAGCCAGCGGATAAATGTTGTTACAACAATAACAACAAGGTGAACATATGGATATCAGAAAGTGCATCCTCCTGAGTCTCCTCGTGATTGCGCTTGTCGTCCCCGCCCTTGCGGGCGTTCAGTTTCTGTACGGCAAGCCCGAGATGTCTGCGGTGATTTCAGGGACAAACGAGTTTTCTCCAGGCGTCGAGACCCCGCTCGCCATCGTCGTCTCGAACAGCGGTACCAACCCCATCATGGAAGTCGACCCGACCAAGATCACCCCACAGGACCCGCCCAACCTGGCCAAACTGGTAAAGGTCGGGCTTGAATCTGGTGACGCACCCGTCGAAATCAAGTCCGACCCCCAGATGCTCGGCGACATCCCCGGGGGCGTGAGCAAACCGGTCACCTTTGTCGTGAAATTCGACAAGAACGCGAAGGCCAGCACCTACGACCTGCCGCTGACCCTCACCTACCAGTATGTCGACTGGAACGAGCAGGAAAAAGGCAGCACCATCCTCCAGACCGACTACCGCACGAAGACCGAGACGATCTCCCTCCCGGTCACCGTGAAGTCGGACGTCAACCTCGAGGTGGAACAGGTGGAGACCGAGCACCTCAATGTCGGGACCGAAGGCTACCTCAAGCTCGTCCTGAAGAATGTCGGTGACGAGCATGCCGGGAAGGCGGTCGCCAAACTGGTGCCCGACGCCAACGGCCCGCTGGTCCCGACCGACGGGAGCGTCTATATCGGCGCCTTCAACCCCGGCGACGTGACGACCTGTGTCTTCAAGGTCTCGACCTCCAAGGACGCCGAACCTCAGACGTACCCGCTGAAGGTGGTCGTGGAGTATGAGAAGGCCAACGGCGAGAAGGGAACCTCCGACACCGAAGTCGTCGGCGTCCCGGTCGGCGGCAAGATCGACTTTACGATCGTTTCAACGGCGTCCACCGTCCACCCCGGCCAGAAGGCGACGATCGAGGTGACGTACAAGAACTCCGGGTCCGCCATGGCCTACAATGCCCAGGCCAGGATCAGTGCCGTCGACCCGTTCACCTCCAACGACGACACCGCCTACCTCGGCGACCTCGCTCCCGGCGAGAGCGCCGTCGCCCGGTACACGGTGAGCGTCGACAAGGAAGCGACGCTCAAGAACTACGGCCTTGACTCCGAGGTCCGGTACCGTGACGCCCTGGACAACAGCCAGATCTCCGACACTATGAAACTGACCGTCGACGTGGTGAAGGCCGAGGGTCTGGGTGCTGTCATGTCCAACCCGATCGTCATCGCGGCCGTCCTGGCGGTCCTGATCGGTGCCGGGTATTATATAGTGAGAGCGCGCAAGTCCAAGTGATGTTTCCCTGGGACGGACCGCTGCCGGCACCCCATATCAGGACCCTTGCTGATATGGCCGATGTGCTGGCCGAACCCGGGGGCGCGGACCGGGACCCCGGCCGGCCCCTCTATTTTATGTACCGGGACCTGGCCAGAAACGACCACGACCGGAGCTGGCTCGAAGGTCATGCCCTCAGGTACGACGCCACGGTCATCCCGCCCGGGCGCGTCGGTGAGGAGTACGTCAAGACCAAGGGACATTTCCACCCGGCGAACCGGGCGGGCGTGCGGTTCCCCGAGGTCTATGAGGTCGTCGCCGGGAAGGCCCATTTTCTCCTCCAGACCTGGACGGCCGGCGACGTCGTCCTGGTCGAAGGGTCGACCGGCGACGTGGTGGTGATCCCGCCGGGCTACGGCCATGTCACCATCAACCCGGGTGAGGAGGAACTGGTGCTTGCTAACATCGTCTCGACGGCGTTTTCCAGCGATTACGGTCCGTACGTCGAACGGCATGGTGCGGCGTACTACGAACTGGCCGACGGCACGCTGGTCCCGAACCCGGCCTACGATGACCCGGCGCCGGTCCGCCAGGCGGTGCCGGCGTCGGTGCCGGCCTTCTGCACCGGGCGCAAATCGCCGCTGTACTCCCTTGTCGGGAAAGAAAAGTGCCTGGACTATCTCAACCGGCCTGAAAAATATAATGAGGATTTTAGCGGGTGCTTAAAAGATTCGGCGGAGCAACCCGCTTATGCGCCGAGGCCCTGACCCGTTTGAGGACCAGTTCTTCCACTTTATTCTCCGCGACCCAGTCCTTCTCTGCCAGCGCCCTGAGCGCCGCGTCGATCTCGTCGTAGGTCGCCCCGAGTTCTTTCTCGTCGGTCTGCCCGGTCCAGAGTCCGGCGGACGGCGGTTTCTCGACGACCCGTGCCGGAAGTCCCATCTCCCGCGCCACCTCGAAGACCTCGGTTTTGTACAGGTGGAGGATGGGCTGGATGTCGGCGGCGGCGTCGCCGTGTTTGGTGGAGTAGCCGACCAGGTACTCGGTGCGGTTGGATGTCCCACAGACCAGACGGTTCTCTCTGTTCGCGACGGCGTACAGGAGGGTCATCCGTGTCCTGGCCATCAGGTTTCCGAGGACATACCGGCTCTCGGTGAGTCCGGGATACTGACGGTAGGCATCGATCACTGGTTCGATGGACATCACCCTGAACTCGATCCCGAGGTGCCGGCAGACGGCCTCGGCGTCTTCGAGGTCGGCGGTGGGGGTGACCGCACTGGGCAGGGCGATCCCGACCACCCGCTCGGGGCCGACGGCCCTGGCCGCGAAACCCGCCGCCACGGCGGAGTCGACGCCGCCACTGATCCCGACCACGATCCCGTCTGCGCCTGCGTTCCAGACCGCATGGCGGACCATCTGGTCCACCGATTCCATAACACATCCTATCTGCTCGATCATCGGTATCCGACCTGAACATATTCTGATATTTTCTGAGCGCTCTTTAGGGGGCGAAGGTATTGATACTCCTGTCGGCAGGGGCGAGACCGGTTCATCCTTCCAGCGCCTCCCTGAGCACCTGGCAGGAGCGGCACTCCTCGCCGGCATAGGGTTCGCCGCAGACGTCGCAGATCTTCAGGAGCTCCCCGGCCGTGCCGCAGACCCCGGCGAGTTCTTCGCCCAGGTTTTTGAGCGCGAACCTCGCAGCCGGGTGGCGGAGGGCGTAGTCGTTGAGGAGCGTCCTGACGTCGCCCCTGAGGGCGGTGCTGGAGTACGGACATGCCCCCTCCTCGAAGTGCGCCAGGGTGAGGTGGGCGTACAGGGCGACCTCGCGCTCAGGCACCATGGCGAAGGGCTTGATCCTGGGGACGACCCCGGTCATCGGGCTCTGGCTGCTCAGGAGCCGCGTGGCGTCCCCTCTCAGGACGTTCATCAGCACCGACTGGGCCTCGTCGTCCAGGTTCATCCCGACGGCGAGCCTGGTCGCCCCGAGGTCGCGGGCGGCGGCGTTGAGGCAGTGGCGGCGGAGCACCCCGCAGTAGGTGCAGGAGCGGGTGTCCCCCTTCCGCTCCACGATCCGGTCGGTGGTGGTCCCGAGCATCTCCGCGAAAGAGACGCAGTGCCAGGGGACGCCGTGGCTCTCCGCGATCTCGCGGGCCACGTTCGGGTCGCGGTACCCGGCGATCCCCTCGTCGACGGTGAGGGCGAGGAGGGTGACGTCCCGGCGTTCACCAAAGGTCCTGGCAAGAAAATGGAGAAGAGCGCCGGAGTCTTTTCCGCCGGAGAGGGCGACGGCGATGGTGTCGCCCGATTGTACCCAACGGTGTTTTCTGATCTCGCGCTTCGCCTTCGCCTCCAGATCGGCGATGAAGTGGTCCCGGCAGAGATGGAGACCTGAGTAGCGCTGCCAGATCACCGCCTCCTTCCTGCACTTTGAACATCGCATTGCCCCGACCTGATCAAACTTTATCATCAACCCTGATATAATCTGTAGTACGCATGCCAGTTTCGCCTGAGCAGATGAAGGCTCTGCACAAATACGACCTTACCGTCCTGTATGCACTCGAGCGCCTGATGCAGCGGTACGCCTGGGTGCCCTTCGATATCCTGAAGGGCGCGACCAGACTCTCTGAGTCCGAACTGACGTACCGGCTCGGCCGGCTCATCGAGTGGGACCTGGCCAGGTTTGACTCGGTGCCGTACCCGGGCTATGCTCTCATCTTCGGCGGGTACGACACCATCGCTCTCCAGACGCTCATCAAGAAGGGGTCGGTCTCGGCCCTCGGCCCGCTTATCGGGGTCGGGAAAGAGTCTGAGGTTTACGGGGCCCTCGGACTCGGGCCGGTGGTCCTGAAGTTCCATCATGTGGGGCAGCGTTCTTTCCAGTCGGCCAGGAAAGAGCGGGGGTACATGCCCGACGGCGGCCACTGTCCCTGGATCTTCGCCTCGGCCAGGTCGGCCGAGCGGGAGTACGAGGCTCTCACGCTTCTTTCGCCCGAGGTCTCGGTGCCGGTGCCGATCGACCGGTCCCGCCATGTGGTGGTGATGTCTGAGGTGCAGGGAGTGAACCTGAACCGCTGCATCCTGGAAGAACCGCGGCCGGTCCTCGACGAGATCCTGGAGAATGTCAGGCTCGCCTATGCGAAGGGCGTGATCCATGGCGATCTCTCTGAGTACAATATCATGCACGACGGGGAGCGGGTCTGGCTCATCGACTGGCCGCAGTGGATCGAGACCGAGCACCCGAACGCGGGGGCGATCCTCCGCCGCGACATCGAGAATGTGCTCAAGTTTTTCAAGAAAAAGTACCGGATAGACTATCCCACCGAGGAGGCGGTGGGTGTGGTGGTCGGGTGAAGGTCTTCGGGATCGATATCATCAGGGGTTCGGTCCGTTCCAGGACCGAACGGCCGGTCTATGCCCTGGTCGTGCTTGAGGACGGCGAGGTGGTCGCCACCATGCAGGTGAACGCCTTCCGTCTCTCCAGGCTGATCGCCCGCGACGAGCCCGATATCCTGGCCACCGACTCGGTCCAGGAACTCGCCGTCGACCAGCGTGCCCTGGTCGGCTTCATGCAGACGCTGCCGACGAAGACAGCGCTGGTGCAGGTGACCGGCGGCGAGCGCAAAGAGACGCTCCAGAAGGTGGCCGGGCGCTACAATATTCTGGTCGAGAAGACCGATCCCTTTGCCGAGGCCGGGGCGGCGGCGAGGATCGCGTACCTGGGCGGCGGCGCGGTGGTGGTCGCCTTCGAGAAGACGACCGAGGTCACGGTCTCCCGCCACCGTTCGCCCGGCAAGGGGGGATGGAGCCAGAACCGGTACGTGCGCAAGGTGCACGGGGCGGTGCGGGAGCGGGCCCGCGAGGTGGAGGGGCATCTCGTGGCCGCGGGGTTGCGGTACGAGAAGAGTGAACGGCTTGCCTTCGGGGGGTTCTCGCGGGTGCAGTTCCTGGTCTATGCACCGAGGGACGAGATCCCGGTGCGGACGTACGCGGGGGCCGACGTGCAGGTGCGGGTGCAGGGGAGAAGGCTGGACCGGATCCGGTACGAACCGCTCTCGCGCCGGCCGCGCTATCTCATCGTGGGGATCGATCCGGGCACGACGACCGGGATCGGGGCGGTGACGCTGGAGGGCGAGGTGGTGGAGATCTTCTCGTCCAGGCAGATGGGGCCGGCCGAGATGATCGAGCATATCACGTCGGTGGGAAAGCCCTTGATCATCGCCTCCGATGTCTCGCCGATGCCCGACACCGTCGAGAAGGTGCGGCGGGCCTTCAATGCGGTGGCGTATGTCCCGCCGCAGGACCGCTCGGTGGAGTTAAAGCTCGACCTGACGGCCGGGACCGGGTACGCCAACCCTCACGAACGCGACGCCCTCTCCGCGGCACTGGACGCCTACCGTTCATACAAGAACAAGTTCCAGAACATCGCCAGGCGGGTGCCGCCCGGCTTCGACCTGGACGAGGTGCGGGCCGGGGTGCTGCGGGGGCGGTCCATCGATATCGTGCTCACCGACCTCTCGGGACGGCAGCAGGCGGCCGGGCCCGAGGAGGAGGCCGCACCCCCGCCTGAGGAACCGACCGAGCGGGACGAACGCAGCGAGCGGATCACGCACCTGGAGCGGACGGCGAGGCGGCTGCGCGAGTTCGTGCAGGAACTCGAAGAGGGGATCGGCGAGAAAGATGCCGAGATCACGCGCTTGAAGCGCCAGATCAGGCGCGAGCGGTCGGACCGATCGAAGGTGCTCCTGCGGGATGCGGAGATAGGGAAGAGGGACGCGCAGATCGCGGCACTCAAAAAGCGGCTCAGGAAAGAAGAGAAGAGGAACAAGAGCCTGAAAAAACGGATCGAGCAGATGCGCCGGGTCGAGGAGCTCCAGATCGGCGAGGGACAGGCGGCGGTGAAGGCGCTCGACTCGCTCACCCACGATGCGCTGCGGGCGCTGGAGGCCGAACTGGGGGTCGGCGAGGAGGACGTGGTCTCGGTGCGGACGACCGGCGGGTGGGGCCGGAGCGTGGTGAAGGACCTGGCCGCGAGGCAGGTGCGGGCGGTGGCGGTGCCCGGCGACTCCCTCGACGAGCAGGACCCCCACCTCATCGCCGAGGCGCTGGTCGCCGGGCTCCCGCTGGTCCCGGCCGGTACGGTGGGGCTGCGGCTGATGGGCCGGATCGGGACGGTCGAGGAGGAGCGTCTGGCCGCGGCCCTGGAGGCCTGGGCCGGACGGGTCGAGGCGCGTGAGCGGGAGAAGAAGGCGGCGATGCTCAACCAGGTCTTCAAGGAGTACCGGACCGAGCGGGAGAAGGAGGTGCGCCGCCGTGGATGAGCGCGGACTGATCAGGGCCATCTCGACCATCCTCCCCGGCGGGGCGACGGCAGACGACTGTGCGGTGCTCCCGCACGGCGGCGAACTTCTTCTTCTCTCGACCGACATGCTCCACGAGACGACCGACTTCCCGGTCGGGATGACCGACGCGGAGATCGGGTGGATGGCGGCGGCGGTGACCATCTCAGACATCGCGGGGATGGGGGCGCGGCCGCTCGCCCTCCTCCTCGCGGCCGGACTCGACCGGCCCGAACGGCTTGCCGGGATCACGGAGGGGGCGGCGCGGTGCTGCCGCACCTACGACGCCTCTCTTGTCGGCGGGGACACCGACGCCCACACCGAACTGACCCTCGTCTCCACCGGCCTCGGTGCGGCTGAGCAGGTGGTGCGACGACGGGGCGCCCGCGTCGGCGACCTCGTCTGCGTCACCGGCTACCTGGGCGGGGCGCAGGCGGCGCTCTCCGGGTACGACGATTGCTGGCAGCGGCTCATCGCCCCGCAGCCGCGGGTGGCCGAGGGCATCGCCCTCAATGCCGCGGGGGCGACGGCGATGATGGACATCTCAGACGGCCTCGCGATGTCGCTCCACGACCTCCTGGGCGTGAACGAGTGCGGGTTTGCGGTGGAGAGCGACCGTCTTCCCCGACCCGCGGGAGTGCCCGAGGCCGAAGGCCGGGCGTTCGCCATCTCCGGCGGCGGCGACTTCGAACTCCTCTTCACCATCCCGCCTGAAAAGTTCCCGGTGGCCGGGGTGGAGGCGACGGCGATCGGGCGGGTCGTCGCGGAGCGCGGTGTGTGGGCCGACGGGGCGCCTCTGCCGGCGGAAGGGTATATGCACCGGTGGGAGTGAGGGGGGCCCTCTTTTCCGGGCGTGCCGTTTCACCTGAAGGATTCATCAACTGATGAAAATTGGCGGTGGATCGCATCTCGTCTTCACGATCATCTCTCTGAGCAGATTTCCCGGCCCTATCTTCATGCCGGGAATCCGGGGGCATCGCCCCCGGCACCGATGTCCGGGAAGGCGTGATGATCGATCAGGCGTGCAACCCCCGATTGCACGATCGTTCCTGCCGTCTCGCGAGGAGATGGGGCGGGTGCGGGTGCGGCGATGGAACACGATCCCCATCGGTTCTTCAGTCTTGAAAAGAGCGATCAAGCGACGAGAAATGTTCATCCCGTATGCTTGAGCCCGACGTTCATGCCGAATTCTGCAATGCTACAAGACGAGATTTTCATCAGGGGTATGTGCGCCCCGGGTTCATGCCTGAATCTCCAGCACTATAATAAACTCCCGGTCAGGCTAAAAGCGACATTTCCTGCTGCCCATCCCGGCATCTGCCCCGCACAGGGCGTCATCAAAACGGAGGAACCAACGTTTTCCCAGAGGAATTTATAACTCTTCTATGGTCGTGAAAATCAATATATTATATATTGGGACCTCGAACAGATCGAAAATATGATATATTTATTCTTAATTATAATTACTCATTGGGATCCATCCCTTTTTCAGGAGGTTCTTATCACGATCAAACAGTTCATCTTCAAGCAATCCACAGACCACAGAACCAGACGCATATTTCTCATCGGCATCGTCCTGCTCGCCCTCGCGCTCGCCTCCCCCCCTGCGGCGGCCGCCGAGGTGACAGTCAACCCCGGCGATAGCATCCAGACAGCGGTCAAGAACGCCGCCGCCGGCGACGTCATCCTCATACGCCCCGGCACCTATGTCGAGAGCGTGACGGTGAACAAACGCCTCACCCTCAGGGGCGAGGCGGGCGCGACGGTGAACGGCGGGATCACGATCATCGCCGACGGTGCAACAATCGAGGGCCTCGCCGTGAACGGGGCTGCGGGTTCCAGGGCCATCGATGTCAACTGGGTCATCGACGCCGTGGTGCGGGGGTGCACGGTCTCCGGCGGCAAATACGGGATCTATATCGAATCGGCGCCGAACTGCACCGTGGAGGGGTGCACACTGGACGACACTATTACATACATTGGCATCAACCTCTTCGGGTCAGGCCAGTGCCGGATCCTGGACAACCAGTTGAGCGGGAGCGGACCTATCGGGATCACACTCGGGGATTGCCCCGACTGCATCATCTCCGGGAACACCGTCCAGGACAGTGATTTTGCAGGCATTAAACTCCAGAGCGGGTGCCAGGGCTCTGTGATCGTCGCCAACACCCTCTCCAACACCCCCAGTGGAATCGAGGTCATGGATTGCACCGGCCAGACCACCGTCCTGAGGGACAACACCATCGTTGGAGCCAGAGACGAGGGAGTCTTCCTGGCGGATACGGACTCTCTCATCGTCGAGAATATCACGGTGAGAGGCGGGGGCTATGGGGTCCGCCTCTCCTCTGTCGATACTATCACGCTCGCCAACAGCACCATCACCGGGGTGAGTACCGGACTTTATGTCGAGAGTACTACAACAGACTCCCTCATCGCAAACAACCTCTTCAACAACACGAAAAACATCAAGGTCGAGGCCAAAATCACCATGACCGGCACCCGCTGGAACACGACGAAGACCGCCGGTGAAAACATCCGCGGCGGTTCTTTCATCGGCGGCAACCTCTGGCTGACGCCTGCGGGCACCGGTTTCTCCCAGACCCATGCCGACCTCGACCTCGACGGGATCTGCGACGAGGGCTATGCGATCGCGGATAATGATGGAAAGCTCGTCGGCACCGATTGTCTCCCGCTCCAGAACGGCGGGCCGTCGGCGGCCTTCACCGTCACCTCCCCGGTTTTCATGCCCGGCGTGCCGGTCACCTTTAACGACACTTCCGTGGGCGCTCCTACCTCGTGGTCGTGGACGTTCGGCGACGAGACGCTGACCACCAGGAACGTCACCCGCACCTACGATACCGCGGGCACCTACCTGGCGAACCTCACCGTCGCCAACGCCCTCGGCACGAACACCACGACCCGCACCGTCACCATCGAGCCCTTCTCCATCCAGGGTGCGGTGGACATCGCCTCCGAAGGCGACGTCGTCCTCGTCCCGGCCGGCACCTATGACGAGATCGTGACGGTGGACAAACGCCTCACCCTCCGGGGGAGTGCGGGCGCGACGGTGAACGGCAGCATCACCGTCACCGCCGACGGTACGACGGTCGAGCACCTCACCGTGAACGGGGCCGGGGGCTCCACGTCTATCTCTGTCACCGGGGCCGCCGACGCCGTGGTGCGGGGGTGCATGGTCTCCGGCGGGTACGACGGGATCTCTCTCAAATCTGCAGGTCAGTCCCGGATCCTGGACAACCAGGTGACCGGGTGTGGACATTACGGGGTCACCCTGGAGAAGTGCCCGGACTGTACCATCTCCGGGAACTTCGTTCAGAACTGTAATAACAACGGGATTCGGCTCTATGATGGGTGCCATGGCTCTGTTGTCGAATCCAACACCTGCTCCGGCAATCGCGGGGGGTTCAGCGTCAGCGGGTGCGAAGGGAAGACCACCGTCCTGAGGGACAATACCGTCCTCGAAGACGGGGACATGGCGGTCCACCTGCGGTATGTGAACTCCGTCATCGTCGAGAACGTCACGGCACGGGGCGGGCAGTACGGTGTTGCCCTCGCCAATGTCGAGGATCTCACCCTCACCAACAGCACATTCGCCGGTTTCACCAGTTCAGGGCTGTATTTTTACTATGACTACTACGTGAAGGACTCCCTCATCGCAAACAACCACTTCAACAACACAATGAACATCTTGATCCACCGCACCTCCAGTCTGACCAACGTCAGCTGGAACACGACGAAGACCGAAGGCACAAACATCCGCGGCGGCCCGTACCTCGGCGGCAACCTCTGGCTGACACCGAAAGGAACAGGGTTCTCCCAGACCCGCGCCGACCTCGACCTCGACGGGATCTGCGACGATGCCTGTGCGATCAAAAACGCCGTAGCAGTTATCGTCGGCACCGACTATCTCCCGCTCCAGAACGGGGGTCCGTCGGCGAACTTCACCATCACGCCGTCGAGCGCGATGACCGGCGTACCGGTCGCCTTCAACGACACCTCGTTGAGCACGCCGACTTCGTGGTTGTGGACGTTCGACGGGAAGACGGAGACCACCCGGAACGTCACCCGCACCTACCCTGCCGAGGGCACCCACCAGGTGACCCTGACGGTCAAAAACGAGTTTGGCACGAACACCACGACCCGCACGTTCGACGTCGCCCCCTACACCATCCAGGGTGCGGTGAACGCCGCCTCCGAAGGCGACGTTGTCCTCGTCCCGGCCGGCACCTATACCGAGACCGTGACGGTAGACAAAAACATCACCCTGCGGGGGAGCGAGAATGCGGTCCTCAACGGCAGGATCACGATCACCACCGGTGCCGACGGTGCGACCGTCGAAAACCTCACCGTGAACGGGGTTAAGGACCTCTCGACCATCGGCCTCTCCAAGGTCAGCGGGTGCACGGTCAGGTACAACACCGTGACCGGCGGGTCCTACGGGATCTTTCTTGGTTCTCAGTGTTCGGACTGTCTGGTCTCGGACAATCGCGTTGAGGATTGTAGTCTGAGTGAAATTGCCTTCTCCAGCTGCGGTTCAGGAAACGAGATCGTTGCCAACACCTGTTCAGGTGGGGATTACGGTTTCAGTGTTCAGTTTTGCACGGGAGCGTCAAACGCCCTGCGGGATAACATCGCCCTCGATACAAACGGGATCGAGTTGTATAATCCCGGTTCCGTCATCATCGAGAATCTCACGACGGACGGAGGTTCCTGGGGCGTCACCCACTATGGAGACGGAGACCTCACGCTCACCAACAGCACCATCGCCGGGGCCCGCACGGGACTGCTATTCTGGGGTGGTTCCTGTCTGGATCACGCGCTCATCGCAAACAACCGCTTCAACGTCACAGCGAACGTCGATATCAAGTCCGGCGCCAAAATGGCCAACGTCCGCTGGAACACGACGAAGACCTTCGGGAAAAACATCGGCGGCGGCCCGTACCTTGGCGGCAACCTCTGGCTGACGCCTGCGGGCGTCGGGTTTTCGGAGACCCACTTCGACCGCAATGGCGACGGAATCTGCGACGAGGGCTACGACCTCGGTGCGGGCTGCATCGATTCCCTCCCGCTCCACACCTGCCTCCCGACCGCGAACTTCACCTTCGCACCCGCCGGCGGCAGCACCCCGCTCGAGGTGCAGTTCGCCGACACTTCCTCGGGCGTCAAACCCCGCACCTATCGCTGGGACTTCGGGGACAACACTCCCGCGGTTGATTTCGTCCACCCCTCCCACACCTTCACAACCAACGGCACCCACCAGGTCAGCCTGACGGTCACGAACGACTTCGGGAGCGACACGACGACAAAGACGGTCACCGCCCTCGACCTGCCGGTGGCGGTCGTCTCCGCAAACCTGACGGAAGGCAACGCCCCGCTGACCGTGCAGTTCACCGACGCCTCGACGGGGTGCGTCTTCACCCGCCTCTGGGACTTCGACGACAGGACGAACGCCACTGCTGCTGTGGTCTCGCACACCTTCGAGATGGCCGGCACCTACAACGTCATCCTCAACGCGAGCAACCCCTACGCCTCCAATGAGACGGCGGTGACGGTCGTGGTGCACGAAGCGCCGGAGGCGAACTTCACCTTCACCCCCGCGGCAGGGAACACTCCGCTGACGGTGACCTTCAACGAGACCTCGACTGGCGACATCGACACCTGGGCGTGGGACTTCGGCGACGGCACCCCGGCCGGATCTGGCCGGAACGTCACCCATACCTTCGATACGAAAGGCACGTTCCCGGTGATCCTGACCGCGAGCAATGCCTTCGGATCGAACGCCACGACCAGGACGGTGACGGTGCACGAAGCACCGGCGGCCGGTTTCGATCTGAACATCTCCGAGGGCAACGACCCGCTGACCGTGCTCGTCACCAACACCTCGACCGGCGACTTCACGAAGTGTGTCCTGGACTTCGGCGACGGTTCCGGGGAGGTTGAGATGACCGGAGAGACGGCCACCCACACCTTCGCTGGACCCGACACCTACACGGTTACCCTCAACGCGAGCAACGCGTACGGGTTCAATATCACCACCTCCACGGTGACGGTGCACGAAGCACCGGAGGCAAACTTCACACAGAGCACTGGGGATGGGAATGCACCTCTTGAGGTTGCCTTCACTGATGGATCGACTGGCAACGTGACCTCATGGGCGTGGGACTTCGGCGACGGCAACGTCTCTACTGTACAGAGTCCCTCTCATGAGTATGTGACACCCGGGACGTACACCGTCCACTTGAACGCCAGCAACGCGTACGGGTTCAGCCTCTCTGATTCGACAGTGAACGTCCTCGCCCCACCGACGGCGAACTTCACACAGAGCGCTGAGGAAGGCAACGCCCCGCTGACCGTGGTGTTCACCGATGGATCGACCGGCAACGTGACGGCGTGGCAGTGGGACTTCGGTGACGGGAATGTTTCGACCGAACAAAGTCCGTCACACAAGTATGTGACGCCGGGAACGTACACTGTCCACCTGAACGCGAGCAACGCGTATGGGTTCAGCCTCTCAGAGTCCAGCGTCAGGATCCTCCCACCGCCGAAGGCAAATTTCACTCAGAGCGTTGCGGAAGGCAACGCTCCTCTTGAGGTTGCCTTCACCGACACGTCGGCGGGCAACGTGACCTCGTGGCGGTGGGACTTCGGCGACGGCAACATCTCGACCGAGCAGAACCCCTCGCACGAGTACGTGACCGCCGGGACATACACCGTCCTCCTGAACGCGAGCAACGCGTACGGTTTCAGCCTCTCTGAGTCCGGCGTGAAGATCCTTTCACCACCGAAAGCAAACTTCACAAAGAGCGCCGGGGAAGGCAACGCACCTCTTGCGGTTGCGTTCACCGACGCGTCAATGGGCAACGTCACGGCCTGGCAGTGGGACTTCGGGGATGGAAACGTCTCGACCGAGCAGATCCCGTCGCACGAGTACGTGACGCCAGGGACGTACACCGTCCGTTTGAACGCGAGCAACGCGTACGGCTTCAGTATCTCTGAATCCAGCGTGAAGATCCTCGCCCCGCCGCAGGCAAATTTCACTCAGAGCGTTGCGGAAGGCAACGCACCTCTTGAGGTCACCTTCACCGACGCCTCGACTGGAAACGTCACCGCATGGAAATGGGACTTCGGCGACGGGAATGTCTCGACCGAACAGAGTCCTTCTCATGAATATGTGACACCCGGCACCTACACCATTCACCTGAACGCGAGCAACGCGTATGGGTTCAGTCTATCTGATTCAACCGTTCACATCCTCCCGCCGCCAAAGGCGAACTTCACGCAGAGCGCTGACGAGGGGAATGCACCTCTTGAGGTCACCTTCACCGACGCCTCCATCGGCAACGTCACCTCATGGGAGTGGGACTTCGGGGATGGAAACGTCTCGACCGAGCAGATCCCGTCGCACGAGTACGTGACGCCAGGGACGTACACCGTCCAGTTGAACGCGAGCAACGCGTACGGCTTCAGCCTTTCTGACTCGACCGTGAAGATCCTGCCCCCGCCGCAGGCAAATTTCACTCAGAGCGTTGCGGAAGGCAACGCACCTCTTGAGGTCACCTTCACCGACGGATCAACAGGCAACGTGACCGCATGGGCATGGGACTTCGGTGACGGCAACGTCTCGACTGAAGAGAACCCCTCGCACGAGTACGTGACGCCGGGGACGTACCCCGTCGTGCTGAACGCGAGCAACGTGTACGGATTCAGCCTCTCAGAGTCCAGCGTCAAGATCCTCCCACCACCGAAGGCGAACTTCACGCAGAGTGCGGACGAGGGCAACGCACCTCTTGCGGTTGCGTTCACCGACGCCTCGACAGGCAACGTCACCTCATGGAAATGGAACTTTGGTGACGGGAACGGCTCGACCGAAGAGAATCCTTCTCATGAGTACGTGACACCCGGCACCTACACCGTCCAGTTAAACGCAAGCAACTCGTACGGCTTCAGCCTCTCTGAGTTCAGCGTGAAGATCCTGCCCCCGCCGAAGGCAAACTTCACACAGAGCGCCGGGGAAGGGAACGCGCCTCTTGCGGTTACCTTCACCGACGCGTCCACCGGTAACGTCACCGCATGGAAATGGGACTTCGGTGACGGGAACGTCTCGACCGAAGAGAATCCATCGCACGAGTACGTGACGCCGGGGACGTACCCCGTCGTGCTGAACGCAAGCAACGCGTACGGGTTCAGTCTATCTGATTCAACAGTTCGCATCCTCGCCCCACCAGCAGCGAACTTTACGCAGAGTGCTGAAGAAGGGAACGCGCCTCTTGCGGTTACCTTCACCGACGCGTCCACCGGCAACGTCACCGCATGGAAATGGGACTTCGGCGACGGCAATGTCTCAACTGAAGAGAATCCTTCTCATGAGTACGTGACGCCCAGCACCTACACCGTCCGCCTGAACGCAAGCAACCTGTACGGCTTCAGCCTCTCTGAGTCCAGTGTGACGATCCTCCCACCGCCGCAGGCGAACTTCACGCAGAGCGCGGGCGAAGGCAACGCACCGCTGGGGGTCGAGTTCACTGATGGATCGACGGGCAACGTGACCGCATGGCAGTGGGACTTCGGCGATGGGAATATTTCGACCAAGCAGAACCCCTCGCACGAGTACGTGACGCCGGGGACGTACCCCGTCCTGTTGAACGCAAGCAACGCGTACGGGTTCAGCCTCTCTGAGTCCGGCGTGACGATCCTCACCCCGCCGAAGGCGAACTTCACACAGAGCGCGGACGAGGGGGATGCTCCGCTGGTAGTCGAGTTCACTGATGGATCGACTGGCAACGTGACCGCATGGCAGTGGGACTTCGGCGACGGCAACGTCTCGACCGAAGAGAACCCCTCGCACGAGTACGTGACACCCAGCACCTACACCGTTCACCTGAACGCAAGCAATGCGTACGGGTTCAGTCTCACAGAGTCCACCGTGACCGTCCTCCAACCGCCCGTCGCCCGGTTCGGCAGCAGGACCGGTTTTGAGGGCCACTCCCTGCAGGTCGCCTTCACCGACCGTTCGACCGGGAACATCACCGCGTGGGAGTGGGCGTTCGGCGACGGCACCACCTCGACCGAAGAGAACCCGGTCCACACCTATGCGGAGTTCGGCACCTACAATGTCACCCTGAGCGTGCGGAACGCCTACGACGCAAACGCCACCACCGCCGCCGTCACCCTCACCGCTCCCTCCTCCCATGGCGGCCGCTCGCCCGCGTCGGCCGGTGCGGCAAGCAATATCCCGGCCGGCGGCCACGCCTCCTTCGGGGTGCGTGAATCGGCGATCCATGAGGTGACGGTGACCGCCGCTGAAGCGGTCTCGCACGTCTTGGTCACCGTCGAACCGACCGCAAAGCCGAACCGTGTCGAGGCCCCGGCCGCGGCGGTGTACGAGTACGACCAGGTGACGCTGTACCACACCACCGACGAGGCTCTTGCCGGCGCCGACCTCGACTTCACCGTTCCGAAGACATGGCTCGATGAGCAGGGCGCCGGCCCGGAGAGCGTGGTGCTGTACCGCTACCACGACGGCGCGTGGCACGCCCTCCCGACCAGCATCGTCGGCGAGGACGAGCACGGGTACTCCTTCTCTGCCGAGAGTCAGGGCTTCGCGCTCTTTGCGATTGGGGCAGACGGCACAGGTGTGCATCCCTCTGCAGGCACGAACGTCACCCGACCGACCCCTGACATCGCTGAACCGGTGACGACCGCTGCCACCCCGGCCACCACCCCGCAACAGCAGAGCCCCCTGCCCTGGTGGCTGGCGGCCGTTGCCGCCGGCGCCGCCGTCTCCCTTAGGCGCCGCAGGTGAGGGAGAAAACTCTTCTTTCTCTCATTTTTACCGGGTTTATCGCACTGCAGGAGCACATCCCCGGCAATCCTTATCCTCCCTGCCGCCCACCGATCAGGAACACACCATGGTCAGACGCACCCGCATCGCCCTCATGGCAACGCTCATCGCCCTCATTGCCTTCCCTGTGGCCTTCGTCCTCACGGCCTCGGCCGAGGCGGAGAGCCTCACGGTCACGCGTCTTCAGGTCGAGGGGGTGCCGGGCACGATCGTCTTCGTCGCCGATCTCCACCTCAGAGAAGAGACGGCCCCGCTGATCGAGCGGGTGGTCGAGGAGGTGAACGCTCTCGACGCCTCCCTGGTACTCATCGGAGGGGACTGCATCTCTTCGGGGCGGCAGGACTTCCCGTACCTCGACCTTCTGGCCGGGATCGAGGCACCGGCCTATGCAGTCCTCGGCAACCACGACTACGGGCGCTCCACCCGTGACCTTGACGAGACTGCCCTCGCAGAGGTGAACCCCACCGTCGGAGGCTACGACCTCTCCCCCCTCGACGACGGCGAGGCCGACACCACCCTTGCCGACGCCGTCGCCGGACGACTCGAGGCGGCCGGGGTGAAGGTGCTGCGAAACGAGTATGCGGTGGAAGAGATCGACGGCCGGCGCCTCCTCATCGTCGGCCTCGACGACGCCCTTGCCGGGAGGACGGCGTGCCCCGACGAACTGCCCGCCGCCGACTATACCGTCCTCCTCCTCCATGAACCAGAATACCGTGCGGCATGGGACGGCGACCTCCTCCTCTGCGGCCATACGCACGGCGGGCAGATCGACCTTCCCATCCTCGGCAAACCCGCGGCATGGCTCGGCCACTGGCCCTTTGCCGGGCGGCTGGACGAAGGGGACCGGACGCTCTATATCGGCCGCGGGCTCGGGACCACGCCGTTCCTCGGGATGAGTTTAAGGTACAACTGCCCGCCTGAGATCACGGTCATTGAGGCATAGCGGTACGTCATCACCGAAATGTTGGATGTTTGGCTTTGTGGCTCTGTAGAAACCATTTTCTTTTCATCACCTCACCCCCCCGGTGAACTGAATCCATCGCCTTCCCTCATGCTCACGCTCGGGGGGAGCGTCCCCGAGACCCCCGGGATAGGAGCGGGAAGGCTGAGAAGTGGCGATGAAGAGGGGGGTGCCGTCCACCGCCCATCGATCGCGCGGGGGGTTGCTGGGGGCGGCAAGCCCCCCGTCGAAGAGAACTATCAGGAGGATTTCTACAGAGCCGGTTTTGTAGAATTGCCCATGAACCCCGGGCTCAAGCATACGCGGTTGAATATTTCTCGTCGCTTGCTCTCTCTCTTTTCAAGACAGGAGAATCGGTGGGGATCGTGTTCCATGGCCGCCCCTCGGCTATCTTCATCGTGGGGGCCTGAGATCGGCACCGGGCATGAGGGATCGAGCGGTTGCGATCCCGGTTCAGTCGATTTTATCTCTCATGAGAGAAGAGAGAGTGAAGTAGATGCCGGGACTGGCGGTCCGGGACGCCCCGAGATGTCTCTTGCAGCAAACTCTTCTGTTTTACAGCCGTTTGCGGCAGTTTGCGGAAGGTGCCGCCACTCAACGGGCGGCGTGGCGGGGATTGATCCGCTTTTTCTCTGTCAGAAGTCGAGATCGTGGATCAGTTACAACATTTCGGGTTTCGCACACACCCACCCACCCGCAGACCCATGCGTACCCGCTACCGGGTGGGTGTGGGTTTTGCTGTAATATAGTACTAAGAGAGAGACGCGTCTCTCTATCTGTACTAGTACTGTACGATCGAACACCTCTCCTCGCCCTTTGATCTTCGCGGCACCTGCTGAAATTCTGCTGAAAACCTGCTGCAATGTTGTAAACGTCGTCGGCGATCCTGACCGCTGCCCCTGACTCCCGGGATGACGAGGGGGTCGGGAATCGTCCGGCTTCGTTCCCGTGGCGACCTTCTGTTCCCGACATCCTACCGGTCGTCTTCCCGGACACAGTAGAGATACTCCTGCGCCCACCCGGCGTACCGCCCGAAGTGCCGGCGGGCAAAGGAGGCGATCTCCTCGTATTCCTTAGGGCTCATCCCACCGCTCTCATTGAGGTGGGGGAGGTAGGCGCGGCGCATGATCCGTCTGATCCAGACGTCCACCGGAAAGGCCTCGTACTGCTGGAAGGCGAAGAGGAGGATACAGTCCGCGGCCTTCGGGCCGACGCCCGGGAAGCGGAGGAGTTCGGTCTTTGCCTCCGGGTACGGGAGGCCGGCGAGCCGCGCCGCCCAGTCCGGATCGTCCGCACACATCCGTGCGGTCGTGCAGATATAGGGCGCCCGGTACCCGAGGACGCATGCCCTGAGGGCGTCCTCGCTGCAGGGCGCGAGGGCCGCCGCGTCCGGGAAGGCGTGGGCCCCGCCGGGAAGAGGCGTGCCGTACCGCTCCGAGAGAAGACGGACCCGTTTTTTGACCGTCGGGATGTTGGTGTTGGTGGCGCAGATATAGGAGATGAGAGTCTCGAAGGGCTCCTGCCTGAGCAGGCGCAGGCCGGTGCAGGAGGCGACCGCCCGGTGGATTGTCGGGTCGGTGTCGATGGAGGCAAGGATCTCGTTCAGGTCGAGGTCGAGGGCGAAGTAGTCGGTGACGAACGCCTCGTCCGCCCCAGAGAAAGAGAGTGTCTCTCCGTCCTGCCGGATCCTGACCGCCCGGCCCCGCGCCGTGCCCGACCAGGTGCCGTCCGCACCCTTCTCCCACCGGAACGCCTGCCCGCACCCGAGCGTGGCGTCGAGGTCGAAGGGCGTGTCGGCATCGAGGACGATGGAATCGTTCATCAGAAAAAAAGGAGTTATTCTTTGCTCTCGCCGCAGCCGCTCTCGCCGCAATAGATCCGCGACTGCACGTCGTGCCCGAGCCTCCCGATGGCGTCGGAGCGGCAGCGTGCGCAGTGGCGCATCTGTTTGATGAAGGGAGCGCACCGGTCCTGCATCGCCCGCTTCTCCGTCGGTGTCGGGGGGGTGATGTGGGCCAGTTTATACTGCGGGATGAGCGGGATGAGGTTGAAGGAGAAGGCACCGAGTTCCCCGACTTTCTTTGCGATCGCCGGGATGTGCTCGTCGTTGATGCCGGGGATGTAGACGCAGTTGACCTTCACGAACATCTTGCGCTCGACCGCCATCCTGATCCCCTCAAGCTGCTGTTCGAGGAGGACCTCCGCGGCTTCCCGCCCGGTATAGTGGGTGCCGCGATAGTTCACATATGAATAGATCTGCTCGCCGATCGCCGGGTCGATGGCATTGAGGGTGACCGTGACATTGCCGACATCGTACTTCTGGAGTTCGTCGATCGAGTCGGGAAGGAGGAGGCCGTTTGTCGAGAGGCACATGATCAGGTGGGGGAAAGCTTCATGGACCAACCGGAGGGTCTCGAAGGTCTCGGGGTTTGCGAGGGGTTCGCCCGGACCCGCGATCCCGATCACCTTCACGTACGGGAACTGGTCCATCACCTTCTTCACCAGGTCAAGGGCCTCGTCCGGTTTCACCACCCTGGAGGTCACCCCGGGCCTGCTCTCGTTCACACAGTCGAAGTCCCGGATGCAGTAGTTGCACTGGATGTTGCACTTCGGTGCGACCGGCAGGTGACAGCGCCCGCAGGTGTGGTGGGCCTTTTCACTGTAACAGGGGTGTTCCTGGACCTTCCGGAGCTGTTCCGGGTCGTAGGGCACCTCCTGCCCCTCGACATTTGCGTTCCTGTATCCTTCGTCGGCCATGTCAAACAAATCACATATCTCTCCGTCTCTATATTACAGTTCGGTTTCCGGACCCGGGATGGGGAAACGCTTATATCGGCCCGGACATATCGTGAATTATATGAATCCCCGTGTTTCCCTTCTCATGGTCCTCTGTCTCGGCATAACGGTGCTTTTCGCCGGGTGCACTTCGCCAGTGGGGCCGCAACCCACGCCGACCCCGACGGCGACCCCGGTCGCCACGACGCCGGTGCCGGCGGTCGAGAGCCCGGTCATGATCATCGACCCCAGGCTCGACGAGATGAAGATCAGCCTCGAAGCCGTCGAACGCGAGGACGGGCAGGGCGTGATCCTCAAACTCAAGGTCGACCCGCACGGGGCTGCGATCTCGAGGGATGGTGCCGACATCCTCACGACCTTCTTCGCCTACAACACCGCAGACAAACCCGCAGGGTATGCGCCTGCATCGGCCGATGAGGTCAGGTCGGCCGGGATCCCGTACAGGAGCATCTTCTTCACCGTCTATGACGCCCCGGTCGAGTTTACCGCCGACCTCCCGCGGGACTCGGAGATCAAAGGGCTCGACATCTCGAAGGATTATGTCTACGGGGCGGTCGTCTGGATCCGCGACTGAAAAAGAACGGCGATACTCATTCGGGGTTCTTTGATCTGGTCTTCCCCCCTCCCCCCACAACGAGGAGAGAAGGGCAGCGGTTTCTGGCATGCCCCTTCCGTTAGCGAGTTCTGAGGGAGTATGAGTGTTTCAACCCGGTCGAAAAAAGGTGGTCAGGTGTCGCAGCCCGGCACTGCCATCACCTGAAAGATTGCCCGGCCCTTTGCCGTGATTTTGGCCGTGGTGAAGAGATAGGGTTCTCCGGAGGTGCGATGATGGACCTCCACGGCCCCCATCTCTTCGAGTTCTCTGACTGCAACGTTGATCTCATGTGAGGAGAGCCCGGTCATCTTCTCCAGGTCTTTGCCGCCATACTGGCGCATCGCACTGCCGACCAGGGCATACAACACTTTCTCTGCAGATTTTCCCGGTTTTTTCATTCCTTTCCTCCTTTCTCTGTGGTCTCCAGTACGTCCTCATCCCGGTCTCTGAGAATAAAATCTTTGTATGTCGGCGGAGGCGGGGACGGGTTCGGGAGACTATGTGGCAAGAAATATAATGTCAAAGCTATATTATGTCCCTGCCATGAAAAAGATCGCCTTTATTATGCTCGCCGTCATCGTGGTGGCTGCTGCCTTCATCTGCGGCTGTACAACGCCGGGAGGCGGGGAGGCAACGCCGACCCCGACACCGGGGGAGACAACCGCAGTGCCGGGGGAGACGACCCCCGCCCAGGAAGGGACGCAGACTCTCCTGATCGCGACGACGACCAGTCTCCAGGACACCGGACTCCTGGACTATCTCAGACCGATCTTCGAGGAACAGTATAACGCGGATGTGAAGATCACCGCAAAAGGGACCGGCCAGTCCCTCGAACTCGGGAGGGCAGGGGACGTGGACGTGATGATGGTCCATGACCGTGCCCGCGAGGACGAATTTATTGAGGAGGGTTATGGGGCCAATCGGCGCGTCTTCGCCTACAACTACTTCACCATCGTCGGCCCGGAGTCTGACCCGGCCGGGATTGCGAACATGACTCCCGAGGAAGCGTTCACCACGATCCGGGAGAAAGGCCTCGCCGAACCGGGAAGCGTCGTCTTCGTCTCTCGGGGTGACGATTCCGGGACGCATGGGAAAGAGAAGGCCATCTGGGAGGCCGCCGGTTTCAACTACACCACCGACATCCAGGGCTCGGGCGAGTGGTATGTCGAGGCCGGTACCGGGATGGGCTCCACCCTGGTGATGACCGGCGAGAAGGAAGCCTATACCCTCAGCGATATCGGCACCTATCTCGCTTACAAGACCGAGACCGGTCTGGTCCCGCTGGTCGAGCAGGGGGACATCCTCCTGAACATCTACAGCGTGATGGAGATCAACCCCGAGAAGTTCCCTGAGGTCAACAGCACCCTTGCCAAAGAGTGGATCAACTTCCTCATCTCGCCAGAGATCCAGGAGGAGATCGGGAACTTTGGTGTCGAGGAGTACGGCCAGCCGCTCTTCAACCCTGCACGGGGTGCCTGGGAGGTACTCGGGGTGGAGCGTGAGGAGACCGAAGAGCCAGTCACCTGAGGTGACGGGTTCAGGGGCGTGTGGCAGTTCTGACCTCTCACGCCCTTTTTCCCATTCTCGCGACCGGTCCATTCCGGTCGTGACCTCTTTCTAAAGACCGAGGACGTGCGATATGGCAGGACTGTTTGAAGGACTCGATCCGATCGGAGAAGGTCTCTTCCAGGCGATCGAACTGATCGTCACCCTCGACCCGGCGGTGATGGAGATCACCGCCCGCAGCCTGATCATCACCTTCTCGGCCGTCCTCCTCGGTTCGCTCATCTCCCTGCCGATCGGGGCGGCCATCGCCTTCAAAGAATTTCCCGGAAGAAAGTCGGTGATCAACCTGGTCCAGACGATGTATGCGGTCCCGACCGTCGTCGTCGGGCTGGTGGTCTTTCTCTTCATCCGCAGAACCGGACCGTTCGGAGCCCTCGGCCTCCTTTTCACTCCGGGCGGGATGATCATCGGCCAGACGATCCTGGTCCTGCCCATCATCATCGGCCTGACCATCTCGGCGCTGATCGCGGTGGACACCACCATCAGGGACACCATCATCTCTCTCGGAGCGACAAAGGTCCAGTTCTTCTTCTCGGTGCTCAAAGAAGCAAGGTTTGCGATCGTTGCCGCCGTGGCCATGGCCTTCGGCCGGGCGATCTCCGAGGTCGGTGCGGCGATCATCATCGGCGGGAATATCCAGGCCAGTTCGTTCTGGAGTTCGACCAGGATCCTGACGACCGCCATCACCCTGGAGACCGGACGAGGGGACATCGCCCTCTCCATCGCGCTGGGGATCATCCTCCTCTCCATCGCACTGGTCGTGAACGTCCTGATGAACCTTGTACAGCAACGGTGAATTTCATGATCGAGCTCCGGCATATTGCAAAATCGTTCGACGGCACCACGGTCCTGCGCGACGTGAACGCCGTCATCCAGGACGGGGAGATCTTTGCGGTGATCGGGCCGTCGGGCTCGGGCAAGTCCACGCTCCTGCGGATGATCAACCTCCTCGACAGTCCCACCTCGGGCCGGATCCTCCTTGACGGCACCGACATCCATGGCGAAGACTCGCACCCGCTGGAGTTCAGGAGGAGAATGGCGATGGTCTTCCAGCGGCCGGCGGTCTTCAATATGAGCGTCTATGAAAACATTGCCTACGGCCTCAGGCTCAGGCATATCCCAGAAAAGGAGATCAGGGAGAAGGTGGGATGGGCGCTGGAGGTGATCGGGCTCTCGGGATACGGGACGCGGCAGGCCCGGACCCTCTCGGGCGGCGAGATGCAGCGGGTCGCGCTGGCCCGTGCGGTGGTCACCTCTCCGACGGTCCTTCTGATGGACGAACCGACCGCCAACCTCGACCCGGTCTCGACGGCGGCGATCGAGGAACTGGTGGTGCGGATCAATCGCGAGCAGGGCCAGACGGTGATCATCTCCACGCACGACATGCGCCAGGGCCAGCGGCTTGCTCACCGCATCGGGGTCTTGATGGACGGAGTCTTCTCCCAGGTGGGAACGCCGCGGGAGGTCTTTGCGACGCCGAAGAACAAGCATGTTGCCAGGTTTGTCGGGATCGAGAATGTCCTCTCAGGCGAGATCACCGCCACCTCCGATGGGGTCGTCACCATCGATGCGGGTGGAGGGGTGAGTGTCCAGGCCGTCGCCCCGTTCCCGGTGGGCACCCGCGTCTGCGCCTGCATCAAGCCCGAGGACATCACCCTTTACCTCGTGGACGGCAGCCGGATCAGCGCCCGCAATGTCCTGAACGGGACGGTCACGGAGATGAAGGCCTACGGGCCGCTCAACCATCTCACCATCGACTGCGGGATCCCCTTCGCCGCCCTGATTACCTGGAAGTCGGCGGAAGACCTGGATATCAGGGTGGGAACAAGGGTGCGTCTCTCGTTCAAGGCGAGCGCGGTTCATGTGGTTGAAGATTTTGAATAATGGCTCTGTAGAATTCGGCATGAGGCGAGATCACGCCTCAGGCATATACGGTTGAATATTTCTCGTCGTTTGATCTTTCTTTTCAAGACTGAAGAACCGGTGAGGATCGTGTCCCATCGCCGCCCCCGTCTATCCTCAGCGTCGGGGGGTCGGGGGGGTACATTCCGCGACGAAGACGGGCGGAGGGTGGCATCACGTGTGATCCCTCCGAAAAAAGATCAACTCTCTGCCGTCCAGGTTCTATCTTCGGGGTTGCGACGAGGTGGAGTGTGATGATCGAAACATGCCGTCCCCTCATCCCTGAATCTGTTCTGCCATCTCGCGAGAAGATAGGACGGGGGACGGCACGGGGCGCGTGTTCCCTCCGAAAAAAGATCGGCCCTCTCCCGTCCAGGTTCTATCTTCGGGGTCATGACGACGTGACGACATGATGATCGAAACATGCCATCCCCTCATCACATGATCTGTTCTGCCGCCTCGCGAGAAGATAGGACTGGAGGACGGCACACGACAGGGTGCTCCCCGGAATCATGATCAGCCCATCCCGTCCTGGTTCTATCTCCGGGGTCAGGATGACAGGACAGCGCAATGATCAGAACATGCCGTTCCTCGTTGCCGGGATCTGTTCTGCCGTCTCGCGAGAGGATAGGACCGGAGGACGGCACGTCGCGTGATTCCTCTGAAAAAGATCGGCTCTTTCTCGTCTCGGCCTATCCCCGGGATCATGCAACGGGAAGGCGTGATATGTTCGGATGTGCCGCACCGATCAGAGTTTCAATTGCGATGCGTGAACCCGGGATCGATTGCCTGACCTTACACGCCCGATGCTTTCTTCTTCCTCGCCTCCAGCACATATGCCAGGACGAGGCCCACGACGAACCCGACGGTGATGTTCACCAGGAGGGCGAGGACGGCGATGACGCCGGTGACGAGATACGAGTCGGTCTTGAGACTGTGTTTACCGAGTTCGACGGCGGCGAAGATGAGCAGACCGCCGAAGACGCCGAGCGGGATGAGGGCGAGGCTCTCCGGCGAGGCGAAGAAGAGGGCGAAGCCGAGGAAGATCGCCCCTGCGATCACGTTCGCCCCGCCGGTCCTGGCGCCGAAACGGTGCTGGGCGGCAAGTCCGCCGGCGCCATGGCACATCGGGAACCCGCCGAAGGGCACCGAGACCAGGTTCATGATCCCGATCGTCCGGGAGAGGCGGTCCGGGGGGACGTCGGTCTTGAAGAGGTCGTGAGTGAGGAGGGCGGTGGCGAGAATGGCGTTGGTGAGAGTAAGCGGGAACTGCGGCGGGACGAGGTAGAGTCCCGCGTAGACGAGGTCGGCGATGTCGGGGAAGACGAGGGAGGGCAGGGGGATCATCGAGATCGGGGGGATGCCGGCGGTGAGGATCCCGGCGCCGATCCCGATGGCCAGGACGACGAGTGCCGAGATATCGTTGATCTTCCAGCGCAACGCCGCGAGGAAGAAGAGCACGATCACCGCAATCGATATTCCGGCAAAGAGCGGGTCCGACTCGAGGAAGCCGAGGGCCGTCCTGATCAGCACGAGGGCGAGGCCGGCCTGCACTCCCCTGATGACGGAGACCGGGATCCGGTCCCTGAGCCAGGTCATACTCCCGCAACACCCGAGGGCGAGGAAGATGACGCCGATGATCATCCCGGCCCCGGCGATCTCCCCGGCGGTCAGTCCTTCGGCGATGGCGATCGCCCCGACGGCCTTGAGGGGTTCGATCGGGATGGGGAGCCGGTAGTAGATCCCTGAAAGAACGTACCACAGGGCGAAGAAGAGAAAAATCTGCGCGAGGTTCACCTCGCAGACCAGGGCGACACCCAGGACAATCGGGAGGATGGTCCCGAAGTCGCCGACCGATCCGGCGAACTCACCGATGGTAAATCTGAGCGGTCTCGGCCCGTTCTGTTCGTCTGCGTCTCCAATTTCCGTCATCCGGTTGCGTCCCTTCTGTGACGATTGTTTCGGCTCTGATGCAGGAGAAAGATTTCCCTCCCAGAGTAAAATCATGGGGATTTATTTACGTTGTTAATTAACGCTCTCTATATGAAATCGTTCCCGATCATGCTGATCCTGATGCTCGTGGTCGGCGCTGCCTGCGCCGTCTGCGGGTGCACCACCGAACAGACAACAACGACACCACAGGTGTCGGAAGAGAAGACCCTGATGGTCTACTGCGGCGCCGGCATCAGGGAACCGATGGAGGAGGTCGCTGCCCTCTACGAGAATGAGACCGGCACCCTGATCAAGTTCAGCTTCGGCAACTCCGCCGCCCTCCTGAGCCAGATGGAACTGGTGCAACAGGGCGACCTCTACATGCCGGGCGCCACCGCCTACATCGAGAAAGCGGCCGAGAAAGGGTATGTGAACACCACCAAAAAGGTCGTCTACCACATCCCGGTGGTCGCCGTCGCCAAGGGCAACCCGAAGAACGTGACCTGCATCGAGGACCTGGCGCGTGACGACCTGACCGTCGTCGTCGGCGACCCCACCGGCCCGGCGATCGGGAAGAGCACCAAGAAACTGCTGAATAGGAGCGGCCTCTGGGACGATGTTTCCGAGAACGCCGCGGCCACGCGGGCGACCGTCAACGAACTGGTCGTCGATATCTGCATGGGTACGGCAGATGCAACCGTCATCTGGTACGACCTCTATGTGCCCGACAAGATGGACCTCGTCGAGATCCCGAAGGCCCAGAACGACATCAAGGTGATCCCCATCGGCACGCTCATGTTCTCCGAGAACCCGACTGAGGCACAGAAGTTCGCCGACTTCGTCGCTTCCGACGAAGGGAAGGCAGTCTTTGTGAAGCACGGATACATTGTCTACCCTGACCCGAAGTACGAGGCCTGAGCCCTTCAGGGCTCGTTCCCTTTCTTCATCACCGACGAGGAATTCCCATGCATTCGGAACCAACCGACCCCACAAAACAGCCGGTCACCTACCGGCCCATCGGCATCATCAGAACACCCTTTACCGAGCAGAAGAACACTCCCATCCAGGGGATATTCAACAAGGCATGCGGTACCGTCGAGTTGTTCCCTGAATATGAGGAAGGACTGCTGGATATCGAGACCTTCTCGCACCTCTTCCTCATCTACCATTTCCACCGGGCGAACGGCACCATGCTCCGCCAGAAACCGTTCCTTGACCTCCAGAAGGAACGCGGCATCTTTGCCATCCGCCACTTCAACCGCCCCAACCCGATCGGGATCTCGATCGTGGAGTTGAAGGGCGTGCGCGGCAACGTCCTCGACGTCTGCGGCGTGGACACTCTCGACGGCACGCCGCTCCTCGACGTCAAGCCCTATGTCCACCAGTTCGACCACCGCGAGGAGGTCAGGAGCGGATGGGTGGACGACCAGCACGTGGACGATGTCAGGGAGTGGAACAGCACCCCCGAGGCCCTCAGGCGGCGCGACCGGGTGAATCTGTGAATGCCCCCAATCCCCTGAAGGCGGTGACGATCGGTGTCGCCACCCTCCTCACCGCCTTCATCATCGTCCTGCTGCTCCTCGTCGTCACCCATCCATCCCCCGCCGCACTCCTCTCCTCCATCACCTCGCGGGAGATCCAGTTTGCCGTCTACCTCTCGATCGTCACCTCGATAGCGTCGACCGCGATCTGCATCCTGATCGCCGTGCCCTCGGCCTACGCCCTGGCCCGATATGATTTCTTCGGCAAAAATGCGGTGAACACCGTCGTCGACATGCCGCTCGCCCTCCCGCCGCTCGTCGCGGGTGTGGGACTTCTCCTCTTCTTCGGGACCACGCCGATCGGAAAGGCGCTCGCCGAAGCGGGCCTGGTCTTCATCTTCACGCCCCTCGGGATCGTGGTGGCGCAGGTCTTCGTGAACTTCCCGTTCATGCTCAGGATCATGCGCTCGACCTTCGAGTCGATCAGTCCGCGCTACGAGTACGTAGCAAAGACCCTGGGGTGCACCGACATCCAGGCCCTCTGGCGGGTCACCCTCCCGATGGCGACGAGCGGTCTCATCGCCGGCGGGGTGATCACCTGGGCAAAGGGGATCGGCGAGTTCGGGGCCGCGCTGATGCTTGCCGGTGCGACGCGGATGAAGACCGAGACGCTGCCGATCTCGCTCTTCCTCAACATGTCCTGCGGCGAACTGGAACTGGCCATCTCGGCGGCGACGATCCTGATCGTCATCTCGGTCGCCTCGCTCTATGTCTTCGAACGCTATGGCGGGAGCGCCAGGTTGTAGGAGGGGGATGAATGCTGCAGATTGAACACGTATCCAAAGACATGGGGGAGTTCGTCCTCAAAGACGCCTCCCTCCAGGTAAACGACGGCGAATATCTGGTGATCATCGGACCGACCGGCGCCGGCAAGACCATCCTCCTCGAGACCCTGGCAGGGATCTATCCTCCCGACAGCGGCCGGATGATCCTCGATGGTCGGGACATCACCGATGCGCCCCCGCGGGAGCGGCGGATCAGCATGGTCTACCAGGACTACATGCTCTTCCCCCACCTCACGGTCGAGGAGAACATCGGTTTCGGGTTGAAGAACCAGAAAGTGGACCCGGCGGAGATCGAAGCAAAAGTGCGGGAAGCCGCTCGGTTCCTCGGTATCGATCACCTCCTCCATCGCCATCCAGAGACGCTTTCCGGCGGCGAGCAGCAGCGGGCGGCCATCGCCCGGGCGATCGTTATGGAACCCGCGCTCCTCCTCCTCGACGAACCGTTGAGCGCACTGGACGGCCGGACACGGGAGAAACTCAGGCGGGAACTGCGTCGTCTCCACGACCTCTACGGGATCACGGTGATCCATGTCACCCACAACTTCGAGGAGGTCTTCTCCCTCGCGGACCGCGTGGCCGTGATCCGGGGCGGCGAGATCGTGCAGGTCGGCGAACCGCACGAGGTTTTCAGAAAACCGAACTGCGAGTTCGTGGCGAATTTTGTCGGTGTGGAGAACCTCTTCAAAGGCACCTGCGTCCGGAAGGACGGGGTCTCCGAGGTCACCGTCGATGGAGTCAGAATGATCTCGACGGCCTCTGGTGACGGTGATACAGTCTGTGTCTCGATACGTCCGGAGGAGATCCTGATCTCGCCCCGGCCGATCGAGTCCAGTGCACGAAACCGGTATTCCGGGACGGTCGAAGAGATCGCTGATCATGGGGCGACGGTCAGGATCACGGTCGACTGCGGGATCCCGCTGGTGGTGCTGATCACCAGGCAAGGATATCTTGAGATGGGTCTTGCCGAAGGGGACACCGTCTCTGTGGCCTTCAAGGCCTCGTCAGTCCAGGTCTTTTGAAAGACGCCCCGGGGGTGCACGCGAAGGGGAAGCGTCAGGTGGCGATGAGGCCGGATGTTCCGGACCGTTCACCCTGCCTTCCCCGGTTCGGGGCGGCAGCGATCTCTTGAACGACACCGTACTTCAGAAACGTCCTCCGGTCACATATCATGGCCGGAGAGTTTTGGGATGACCTTCTGGTCTAAAGTCAGAGGACGACCCCCCGCCAAGGGGGGCGTCTCACGCGCTAAAGATCCTCCCCCTGATCGCCTGGAGGAGGTCGGGCCCGAGGATCTCTTCGACCTCTTCAGGATACTCGTCCATAATCCTGGAGAAGAGAAGTGCGGTCCCTTTTGCATTGGTCGAGACGCCGACCCGTTCGGTGCGGGTGACCAGGCCCTCCCCTTCCATGGCGGCAAGGACGGGGATGACATAGTAATGGGGGACCGAGAGATAGGCGGCAAGACGTCTGGTCTTCGGGAACCTGATGCTGATCTCGTCCTCGGTGCAGAGAAATGTGATGGCACGGTCCTCAGAGATGAGAATCCGTGCAACCGCTGTAAGAATCTCACTTGAGGTCAGTGCAGACATAACGCAGGTATGAACCTTATTCGTCTTTCTTCTTATGGTGCTCGCTCTCTGGCATCGGTTCGAGCCAGACGATCTCGGCACCGAGGTCTGCGGCGATGAGCTCAATCTCGTTCTTTCTGAAGTGCTTGGACTCCACCCAGAGTCTTCTGGAGTTGTTGTCCCCGGTTACGGCGACGATACGGAACTTCGGCTGCCTGACGCCGCTGCCGACCTTATTACGTTCACGGACATAGATCTTCATGGGAATCACCTGACATCCAATTGGTATACCAACTGGTATACGCCCTGTTATATCTCATTGCGTATAAATATTCTCTTCACAGGTGATACCATCACGGCAAAACGGTTCGAACTGAATTCAGGGCTCAGAGGTGAGACTATGGTCAGAAAGGGACTGATGCGGCAGATCGACGAGATCCCGCAGATCAGGATCATGCCCGACCTGAACGTGATCAAGATCGGCGGGCATGGCACCATCGACTTCGGGCGCGAGGTGGTCTTCCCGATCGTGGAGGAGATCGGTGCCCTCAAGGAGGCCGGGGAGAAGGTGCTCCTGGTGACCGGCGGCGGCGTCAGGGTGCGGCATATCATGGACATCGGGATCAACCTCGGGATGCCGACCGGCGTGCTCGCCGAACTCGCCGGCAAGATCAGCGAACAGAACGCCCTGATGATGGCCCTCCTCCTCTCCCCATACGGCGGGACGCAGGTGTCGTCGGACGACCTCCTCGAACTCCCCACCCTCGCGTCGCTGGGCCTCCTGCCGGTGACCCATGGCACGCCCCCGTACGGGCTCTATGAACAACCTCCGGAGATGGGATCGATCCCGCCGAACCGGACCGACACCGGTGCGGTGCTGATTGCTGAGGTGATGGGCGCGAAGAACTGTATCCTTTGCAAGAACGTCGACGGCCTCTTCACCGACGACCCGCGCCTCGACCCTGAGGCCGAACTGATCTCTGAGATCACGGCGGAAGAACTCCTTGCAAGGGACATGGAGGACATGGTCCTCGAGAAGAAGGCGGTCGAACTCCTCCTTCACACCAAGCATGTGAGAGAGATCAGGGTGGTCAACGGCCATGTGCCTGGCAACATTACAAAAGCGGTAAAAGGTGAGGAGATCGGGACCCTGATCCGGGCCTGAACTCCTTCTCGCATATTTTTATCTGGTGGCGACTTTCATCTCGCCGCGTTTTTCCTCGGGCATCGCTTCGAGCCAGATGATCTCGGCCCCGACATCCGCGGCGATCTGCTCAAGTTCGGTCTTCCTGAAATGGGTCGCCTCGACCTTGAGGTGTCCCTCGTCCCCCTTCCCGCCGGTGACGGCGACGACGCGGTACTTCGGTTGCTTGACACCGCTGCCGACCTTCTGCCGCTCTCGCGCATAGAGTTTCAACATCTTCTCTCTCCCCCTCTGGTCCGTGCCGGACCATGGTGTCACCACTATATATCTGACACTATATAGTGTTCGCCAGGTGACCCTATGAGATCAGGTCGATATGAACTGGAGTCGGGGCTGCGAGGAGAGACGCTGGTACGGAAAGGACTGATGCGGAAGATCGATGAGATCCCGCAGATCAGGATCATGCCCGACCTGAACGTGATCAAGTTCGGTGGGCACGGCACCATCGATTATGGCAGGCAAGTGGTCTTCCCGATCGTGGAAGAGATCGGGGCCCTCAAGGAGGCCGGAGAAAAGGTGCTGGTGGTGACCGGCGGCGGCGGGCGGGTGCGGCATATCATGGACATCGGCATCGACCTCGGGATGCCGACGGGGGTGCTTGCCGAACTTGCCGGCAAGATCAGCGAGCAGAACGCGATCATGATGACCGTCCTCCTCTCCTCACACGGGGGAGTGCGAGTCCACACCGCCGACCTCCTCGAACTCCCGACGATCATCGCCCTCGGCCTTTTGCCGGTGACCCACGGCACGCCGCCGTACGGACTGTACGAGCAGCCCGCCGAGGTGGGATCGATCCCGCCGAACCGGACCGACACCGGTGCGGTGCTCATCGCCGAGGTGATGGGCGCGAAGAACTGTATCCTGGCGAAGAATGTCGACGGGCAGTTCACCGAAGATCCGAGGGTCAACCCTGGTGCCGAGTTGATCGCTGAGATCTCGGCAGAGGATCTCCTTGCCATGGACCTCGAAGACCTGGTGCTGGAGCGCCGGGCGGTCGAACTCCTCCTCAATACCAAGCATGTGAAGGAGATCAAGGTGGTCAACGGGCATGTGCCGGGTAATATCACGAAGGCGGTGAATGGGGAGCGGGTCGGGACGTTGATCAGGAGGTAATGTGGCTTTGTAGAAATCGTCTTGATGGCTCTCTCCGGCGGAAGGCTGATTGTCCCCCGAGCCCCCCGGAACCCCCCACGGCGAAGATAGCCGAGGGGCGGCGATGAAGGGATGTTCCCACCTGTTTTCAGGCTCCAGGGGAAAGAAAAGATTCGTGTACACCCTTGAGACCCACAGGAATTTTCATCCCATATACTTGAGGCATCATCTCGCCTCATCCCGAATTCTACAGAGCCAAAAATTGGGCTTTGTAGAATCAGGCATGAACCCCTGGCTCAAGCATACGGGATGAAAATTTCTCGTCGTTTGCTCTCTCTCTATTCAAGACAGGAGAATCTGGGGGGATCGTGTTCCATCGCCGCCCCCACCTATCTTCGTCGTGGGGGTCCGGGGGTTTCCCCCGGCGCGAGATTGCGGGAAAGATTTGACGATTCGGGGCGGCCGATCCATCAGAGGAATTTTCTATCCTCTGCGTATAGGCTTCAAAGGGATATGGTGAGTTCAAACTCTCATGAAAACCTGAAGAGAGGATCGTCAGGATCATTTTCATGGTAAATCATCTTGATGGTTCTCTTCGACGGGGGGCTTGCCGCCCCCCGAACCCCCCGCACGAAGATAGGTGGGAGACTGCAACCCCTCTTTCAGGGTCATTGCTCCGCCTTCCGCCCCAATCTTCATCCTGGGAGTCCGGGGACTCTCCCCCCGGCGTGAGCATGAGGGAAGGCGATGGATGAAGGTCACAGAGGGGTTGAGGTGATGAAAAGAGGATGTTTTCTACAGAGCCAAAAATTGGTTTTCATGGAGTCCGGCAGACCGAGGGGATGCAGACCATTCGTCCGGCCTCTTCGACATAGGTGATCGTCACATCGATCCCATAGGCCGTGCCGAGGTGTCCGGGAGTCAGAACCTCTTCTGCCGGACCCACGGCGATGAACCCGCCGTCCTTCATGATCGCCACATGCTGCGGGATGATGAAACTGTGGTCAGGGAAGTGGGAGGTCATCACCACGGCGATCCCTTCCTTCGCAAGCCGTTCGATGAGGCGGAGAACCCGTACCTGATTCCCGAAATCGAGATGGGATGTCGGTTCGTCGAGGACCATCACGGCAGGTTGCTGTGCCAGTGCCCGTGCGATGAGGGCAAGTTGTAATTCGCCGCCGCTGATCTCCGAGACCGGGCGATGGGCAAGGTGGTCGATCCCCACGGTGACCAGGGCTTCCTCTGCAACCTTCCGGTCTGCCCGTCCCGGCGAGGCGAAGAGGGAGAGGTGAGGCGCCCGCCCCATCAGCACAAAATCGATGACATCGAAGGGGAAGACGATCTGATGGGCCTGCGGCACATAGGCGATCTGTCGGGCCACCTCGGTTCTGGAAAGCGAGGTGATCTCCCTGCCATCGAGTTCGATGGTGCCGGCGTCCAGCGGCAGGACGTTGATGAGGCACTTGATCAGGGTGGACTTGCCGGTGCCGTTCGGGCCGAGGATGCAGAGGCACTCGCCCCGGTCGACGGAGAAAGAAACCCCCTCAAAGATCGTCCGTGTCCCGTCATACGAGAACGCGGCGTCTCCGACCGTCAGGATCATTCCCATCCCACCTTCCTGAACTTCAGCAAGTACGCAAAGACCGGTGCCCCGATCACGGCGGTGAGGATGCCGAGCGGGATCTCGGCGGCGGTGAGGGTCCGGGCGATGTCGTCGACGACGAGAAGATAGCACGCCCCGATCACCACCGAGACCGGCAGGATCTTCTTGTAGTCAGGGCCGACGATCATCCGGGCGATATGGGGGACGACGAGTCCCACCCATCCGATGATACCGCTGATGCAGACGGCCATCGCGGTGATGACGGTGGCGCAGACGATGATGATCTGGGTCATTCTGGTGGTGTTGATGCCGAGCGCCTTTGCTTCCTCGTCTCCTACCGAGAGGATGTTGATCCGCCATCTGATCAGGAGAAGAATAATGATACATACGATGATCAGGGGGCCGATGATATACAGGTCGCTGACCCTGACGTCTGCGAGACTCCCCATCATCCAGAAGACGATGGCAGGGAGTTTCTCATAGGGGTCGGCGACATATTTCGTGAGCGAGATCATCGCCTGGAAGAAGGCGCTGACGATGATACCGGCGAGAACGAGGACGAGGGTGGGGGTGGTGCGATAGACCCGCGCCAGCAGGTAAGTTGCCACGACGGCGACGATCCCGAAGGTGAAGGCGAGGCTCTGGACCACGAACATGGATCCTGAGATCAGGATGCCCAGCGCCGCCCCGAACCCCGCACCCGAGGCAACACCGAGGATGTGAGGGGAGACCAGCGGGTTTCTGAAGAGTCCCTGAAAGGCCGCACCCGATATGGCAAGTCCGGCACCCACCAGCATGGCCGCGCAGATGCGAGGGAGCCTGATCTTGAGGACGACGGTGTCCATCACCGTCGGCCAGGTGTGGGGGATCGAGATGGGGCAGGCCGGGATGGCTTCGATGATCGCCGCTACGATGATCTGAATGGCGGTGACGGGATCGATAGCATACCGTCCGAGAAAGAATGAGACCACAAACAAAAAAAGTGGGAGGCCGACAAGAAACCCGATGGTCGTCCATTTCCGGGCCGATCGCATCGCGTTCATCCTTTTCCTCCCTGGAAACGGATCCAGAGTTGCCAGGGGTCATGGAGGATGGTATACTCCTCAATGCCGGCGTCGTTCAGTTCCTCTCTGAACCGTTCTGCCGTCCGGTCCCCGAGGCGCTCCCGCACCCCGTCGATCCATGTCGGATCGAACCGGTCCATCTGCTCTCCGACCCCCTGAAGAATAGCGGAGCTTCCGAATCCTCCGCCGATCCAGGCCTCTCCGCCGCGCCTGAGCACCCGCCTGATCTCCCTGAATGCTGCCGCCGGTTCGGGCCAGAAGAAGACGGAACCCTTGCTGACGGCGAGGTCGACCGAGGCGTCGGAGAGAGGGATCTGTGCGGCGTCGCCGGTGACGGCCGTGATCCGGTCGGAAAGCCCGGCGGCCCTGATGTTCTCGACCGCCACCGGACGCACGCACGGCGAGATGTCGAGGGAAACGATCGTCAGGTCGGTGATCCGCGCCAGTTCGATTGCAAGGTGGCCCGGCCCGCTCCCGATATCGACGGCCGTGCCACTGCCGACTCCACACTCCTGCACGATCTGGCGGGCGACGGCGGCGTTGACCGGGGCGAAGACCGTGCGGGCGAGGCGGTTGAACTCTTCTGCCGATTTTTTGTCGGTAAAAACTCCTTTTTGATCCCCTTTTTTCATCGGATCCCGCTCCAGAGTTCATTCTTGCTGCTGCGGACCGCCGCCATCGTCCCGTAATTGTAGAGATTCCTGGCAAAACACTCTATGGCGATGTCGGTGCCGGCATAGACGTGAGTCATGGTGCTCCTGCTCCCGACCGCCGCACTCCTTCCGGCATATGCCGTGCCGAGGGTGTCTTCGGGCATCACACCGTACGGACCGGCGAAGGGGTACTCCCTCCCCTCGCCGTCCTCAGGGTAATAACGGAAGCCGGGAGGATAGGGCTGTTCCGGGAGATGCTGCCCGGCCAGGATGGCTGCATATTGTCCTTCGCCCGGCGAGTACGTGTGCCAGCGCCAGGTGTTTCTGCAGGCATACGCGGGACGGTCCAGATCGGCGAACCCGACGCCTTCGACGATGATGAGCGCGATCCGTTCCCCTTCTGCAAGGTGCTCCTCGATCATCCCTCTGATGCCGGTGATCTCTTCTGCCCGTCCGATGTCGGAGACCAGGGGGACCGACTCGTTGCATGCAGGCAGATGGACCAACGGCCGCGGGACACCTCCGAACCCTCTGAAGAGATAACCAGGTCTGGCAGCAACGAGATAGTCGGGAAAACGACGCTGTGCGCCGGCACAGAAGAGATCAGCCTTGAAAGCATCCTCACGTTTGATCAGACCCCGTACGCCCGGATGGTCGGCGAGAGATTCAAGGTCGTCTTTCGAAGGGTTGTAGAGTCCGGCATAGCGCGGTGCCGCCCCGCCGGTGGCCGTGAGACATGCCAGTCCGCTCAGATCGATCCTTTCCTGTACAGGAACCATGTCACCGGTGCCGACGATCACCGGAGTCATCCCGGAGGCTTCTGTGAAGCGATCGACCGCACACAACGTCTTTTCGACGATATCCTGCCATTCGGTCGGCGAGGGCGCGGTAAAGAGGCGGGTGAGGTAGGGATATGCGTAACTGAGCACCATCAGGCCAGGCGTTGAGCGGCGGCAGAGGTCCAGTGCCGTATCGGTGACCCATGAGACACTCTCCGGTTTCCGGTCGCCGGGATAGTGATGATCGGCCTGTACCTTGCGTGCAATCCTGACCAGAGGGCCGTCCGCGACGGTGCCTCTGCCGGTCCTGAGGTCGACCGTGGTCTGCCAGTCGGTGACGTCGATAACGCCGATCATCGGTCGTCGACCTCCATGGAATCCCACATGACACGTTCCCCATGGATGGGGATCGTCTCCCCACAGAACGGACATCTCCCGTCTTCGAGGAGGGAGCGGACGATCTTTCCACCGCACCCGCCGGGGTTGATCCGTTCGACGACCGTACGGCCGCATGCAGGGCATACGGTGTTCAGGCGGTTGGATCCGACAAAGTTGCTGAAGTACACATAGGGGAGCATCTCCCGTGCGGGTTCGAGGAGGGCGTCGATATGCCTGATGTCGGGTGCCCTTTCCCCGGCCATCCGGTGTTCGGGGAGGAGGCGGAAGACGTGCCAGGGGATGGAAGGATCGATTCCGGCGATGAACCGGGCAATCTCTTTGATCTCATGATCGTTCTCGCCCTGCACGATGGGGGTGGTCACCTCCACATGACAGTGTTCCGCAAGGATACCGATGGTTCTGAGCACAGGGTCCACGCTCTCGACGCCGGCATGTTTCTGGTAGAATGCCGACGACAGCGATTTCAGGCTGACGTTCACGAACGAAAGGTGCTCTGCGATCGTGTGCGCTGACTCTTCGGTCATGTAGCCGTTTGTGAGGCAACCGATGGGTATTCCCCGCGTGTGTGCCTGTGCTGCGAGATCGAGGAGCGAGGGGACCGAGACCGTCGGTTCGTTGACCCCGAAGACGATCGTATGGCACCCTGTCTCTTCTGCGATCTGGACCAGGCGCTCGGGAGAAACATGGAAGAGTTCAACGGTTGCCGGGTCTGTCCTCGCCACAAAGGCATTGGAGCAGTAACTGCATGTGAGGTTGCACCCTGCTGTTCCCACCTGGAGGGTGCGTGCACCCGGATAGGCGTGAAAGAATGGGAGGGACTCGATGTGCGTTACCTGATATGACGACCAGCGGTGGGGAAAACGTTCCGTGATCGTCCCCTCATTGAGGGAATACATTCTGCAGAAGCCGATCCGCTCGTCCGAGAGATCGCACCTCCGTTCACAGTAATGACATTTCATTATTTTTCTCCTGCGGACCGTTCAGGCCGGCAGTCTGCGTCAAAATGGGTGGGGGATCCCTCCCCCGTGTTCATAGAACTCAGACGGTGGCCTGCATCGGCGCCGGAGCGGATGCAGCCGCTGCATTGCCGGGGAAATTGGTTGCCGGCAGTGTCCCGCCAAGTTCAGTGAAGGTGGTGCCATAGAACTCTTCGTAGAAGGCGTCTGCATCTGCAGTCACGTCGACGTCGGCGAAGAGGTCGGGGTGGAGAGCCTTTGCGAGCCATTTGATGCCGAGCACCGCTTCAGGCGACGGATAATCCCAGGGACAGACGTTCGATGGGAACACATAGACCTGACGGTTCTTTACGGCTGTAATGTCCTTGAAACGCTCGTCGTTGATGATATCCGTAGGCGTGACCTGGGACTGGTACTGGACGATCAGGATGATGTCGGGGTTGTATTCGACGATCTTTTCTGCGTCGATGTCGACCCAGCGGGTGCCGCTCTCGCTTTCAGCGGCATTTTTCCCTCCTGCAATCTCAATGAGATCGCTCTGGTACATCTCGCCGGTACAGGTGTTCGCCACGCCCGCAGGGCCGACCAGATAGACCACAGGACGTTCCGCGGCCGAAAGGTCGGAGGTTCTGTCCTGTACAAGTGCGATGTTGTCGGCATAGATCTCACAGAACCGCTCTGCAGTCTCTTTCTCTTCGAGGGCCTCTCCGAGATTGGTCATGGAGTCGGTGAGTTGATCAATATTCTCAGCAATGACTCCGAAGACCGGTACGTCACAGCCTTCAAGGGCGTTGAGCGTGTTTCTGTCCCATCCTGCGATGACGATCAGATCAGGGTCCAGTGCCAGCACTTCCTCAACATTGAATCCAGGGTTGTTGGCACCGACAATGCGATCTTCGGCTCCAAGGGTCGTAATCATCTTTTGTGCAATCCCGTAACCGGTCGCCACACGTTCGACCGGGAGTTCGACTTCGACCGCGCGTCCGAGACCGTCGGTTACGGTGACGGTCCTGACATGGGGAGCGGGAGTCGGACCCATGACCTCGCGTGCTTCCTCTTCGGAGAGGTCGTAGTCGTAGAAGAGGCTGTAGAAGTCCTGTGCCTCGGCGACCATATCGAGGTCGACGGTGTCGGGGTAGGTGCCGTTTGCAAGCCATTCCATACCGAGGACGGCCTCGGGGACGGGGCTGCCCCAGTCGCCGACAAAGCGCGGGATACGGTAGACCTTGCCGTGCTTTACGGCCTCGATCTCCTGCCAGGCGGGGTCGGTGAGGAGGGCCTGCGGGTCGCCGTTGTTGCTGAGGATGATCACGTCGGGGTTCCAGGTGGCGACCTGCTCGAAGTTCACTTCCTGGCGGTGACCCTGGAGTTCTTCGGAGGCGAAGCGGCATCCCGCGTCATGTGCCCACTGGGAGTGGAACTCGCCGCCGGCGAAGGTGTGAAGCGGCGACCTCCAGGTGATGTAGGCGTTGTCCTGGTCGGCCTCCGGGATCTCGCCGGTCATCTCGACAAGGTCTGAACATTTGTCGTCAAGATACGAGGCCAGTTCTCCGGCGCGTTCGTTCTTGTTCAGGACATCGCCGATGACGGTGAGGGCACCGGTGACATCGTCGAAACCGTTCGTGTTGAGGTAGACGACCGGTACACCGATCTCCCCGAGACCTCCGCTGGACCAGGAGCCGGCGATGATCACGTCGGGGTGAACGGCGAGGATCGCTTCCTTGTTCACCTCGATGCCGGTCCCGCTGACGACCGGGATCTCTGAGATGGATGGGTCGATGGTCTGGAAGCCTTCGTCGATGGAGGCAAAGTAATCGACGCCTGCGAGACGTTCGGCATCGCCGTCGATCGCCATGACCATCGCGGCCGCAGGGGTGTAAAGGGTCACGACGCGATGGGTGGTGTAGGGTATCCTGACGCTGTCGCCGTTCATGTCGGTGACGGTCCTGTAGGATGGCGTCGAACTGTCGCTGCCGGAATCATCCCAGTCTGAAGACGACGATGCAGGGGTGGTTTCGGTGACCGTGGCCGTCACTTCAGGGGCGGTGGTGTTTTCCGGCGTTGGGGTCGGGACCGGCGTCTCGTTTGTCGGAGAGACGGTCGGTACGACTGTGTGGGTCGGGTGCGATTCAGGAGCGGCTGTGCTACTGCCCTGTTGAGAGTCTGTACTCTGCTGAGTTGGCGTCTGCGGCTGATCCGGCTGCTGCCCGGCAGGTGCAAAGATGGCCGCACCAGCAACCACAGCGGCAACGGCGGCTGCTACGAGTAAGATAGCGGTTAGTGTTCGATCCATGGTTCATCTCCGGATTAAAATAATTTAATCCAATGAAACCCATAATTGGGTTCAAAAAAGAGTTTTTCTGAATGCCCGAAAAATGTTTTTATCTGATTGTCGCTGTTAATTAAATTAACCTGTTTAACTCTCCCTCTCCCCTCCAGGCGTCTGCTCTCCCTCCATTTTGGGAAGAATGACTATCAGAGAATAAAATGGCTGCCTGAAATTATTCATACGATCCATATATTTGTTATGAGAACGTGTCACGCACATTGTCACGCGCCGTCGGCCCCCCGTCCGTGCCGCCGCAAAGGGAATAAAGAGTGTTTCCTTGCTCTCTCCCCCCCGTGGAGATGCCCCCGGACTCTCTCACAACGATGAGAATGACGGACCGGCAGCAATCTCCTGAACAACGCCATACTTTAGATCCTTCTTCCGGCCACAAACCATGATCCGGGAGTTCTGGGATTACCTCATAGTATGCCTGAGGCGTGCTCTCGAATCATGCCTGATTCGACAAAGTCACAATCACTAATACCGCCCGGCGCCCAGTACACAGCAATGAAGGTCACCATCCTTGCAAGTGGGAGCAAGGGCAATGCCATCTATGTGGAGGGCGAGGAGGGATCCCTCCTCATCGACGCCGGGCTCTCCGCCCGGGAGGTCAGGAAACGGATCGGCGAGGCCGGCGGGGACGAGCGCGACCTGCGGGGGATCCTGGTCACCCATGAACACACCGACCATATCAAGGGGGCCGACGTCCTTTCCAGAAAGTTCGAGGTCCCGGTGTTCGGAACCGGAGGGACACTGGAAGGATTTATGCGTGCACGGACCTCAACGAAAACGGTGACGACCCGGCGGATCTCGACAGGGGACGCATTCACGATCTCCGGCTTCTCGGTCCGCCCCTTTCCCACGGCCCACGACGCCGCCGAACCCTGCGGCTACTGTCTGGAGGCCGACGGCGTCCGCGTCGGCTGCTGCCTGGACACCGGGATCGTCACTCCCAGGATCGAACGGGCCCTCGGATGCTGTGACGTCGTTGTCCTGGAGAGCAACCACTGTCCCAGGATGCTTGACGAAGGGCCCTATCCTGCGTTTCTCAAGGCGCGGATCAGGTCGAAACTCGGGCACCTCTCCAACAACGCCGCGGCGACCTGCCTCTCAGACATCGGGGACGACCTCGCGGCGGTGATGCTCGCCCACCTCTCCGAGGTGAACAACACCGCAGAGAAGGCGGAAGAGACCGCAAAAGGTGCCTTCCACGACGAGATCGAGCACCTGATCATCGGCGACCAGCACACGGTCTCGGAGACCGTGAGGATCTGACCATGGAGTTTGCAGCATTTTCGCGGGTCTGCGAGCAACTCGAAGGGCTGAGCGGGAGGCTCGAGATGATCGACCTCATCGCCTCCGTCCTCCCCACCCTCCCGGACGAAGAACTCCCCATCTTTGTCAGGTTCGTGATGGGTCGGGTCTTCCCTGACTGGAGCCCCCAGAAACTCGGCATCGGCCCCAACCTCCTGTACGAGGCGATCGGGTATGTCGCCGGGAGGAAGAAGGCCGAGGTCGTCGCCGCGGTCAACGAGACCGGGGACGTCGGGTGTGCCGTCGAACAACTCCTCGCCACCAAGTCCCAGACCTCGTTCTTCGTCGAACCTCTTTCCCTGGCCGGCGTCTACGCCGACTTCACCAGGATCGCCAGGACCGACGGGAGCCGTTCGCAGCGGGAGAAACTCAAGATCATCAAGGGGCTCCTCGGCAACGCAGGCGCCCTTGAGGGACGGTATCTCTCCCGTCTCCTCCTTGAAGAACTGCGGATCGGTGTCGGCGAAGGGAATGTGCGCGACGCGATCGCCGGGGCCTTCGACGTCGATGCTGCCCTCGTCGCCCATGCGCACCAGGCCCTCAACGACCTCGGCGAGGTCGCGCTGCTGGCGCGTACCGGCGCGGCGGCCCTGCAGGACGTGCATATCGCACCCTTCAGGCCGGTGAAGATGATGCTCGCACAGCAGGGGACGATCGCCGGGATGGTCGAGGACCATGGCGCGGTTGCGGTGGAGTACAAGTACGACGGCACCAGGTTCCAGTTCCACAAGGTCGGGGACGAGTGCAGGATGTACTCGCGCCGGCTCGAGGAGGTCACCGGCGCGGTTCCGGACGTGATCGAGCAACTCTGCACCGCGACGACCCACGACGTGATCCTGGACGGCGAGGTGATCGCGGTCAGCGAGGGCCGGCCCCGGCCCTTCCAGTTCGTGCTCAGACGGTTCAGGCGGAAGCACGAGGTCGAGGCGGCGATGGAGAAGATTGAACTTGTCCCGAACGTCTTCGATGTCCTGTACCTCGACGGCGAGACCCTCATCGACCGCCCCTTCTCGGAGCGGCGCGAGGTGCTGACAGAGATACTCTCGGAGTACGTCGCCCCCCAGTGGGTGAGCGACGACACCGGCGCCCTCGAGGCGGTCTACCAGGACGCCCTGGACGCGGGGCACGAGGGCGTGATGGTCAAGACGCGCGGGGCCGCTTACACCCCGGGCGTGCGGGGCAGGAACTGGATCAAGGTCAAACCTGCGGTCGACACCATCGACCTCGCGGTGGTCGGGGCCGAGTGGGGCGAAGGGCGGCGTGCCCACCTCTTCGGCTCCTTCCTCCTCGCCTGCCAGGATGAAAGCGGCGAACTCCTCCCGGTCGGGAAGGTGGCGACCGGGCTCTCGGACGAGGATCTCGCCTTCATCTACCGGCACCTTAAGGAGTTTGTTGTCGCGGAAAAAGGGAAGGAGATCGTCCTCGAACCCAAGGCCGTCTTCGAGGTCGGGTACGCCGAGGTCCAGAAGAGCCCGAACTATGTGAGCGGGTATGCCCTCAGGTTCCCGCGCTTTGTCAGATTGCGGGAGGACAAGAGTGTGGCCGAGATCGAGACGCTGGGCGGGGTGGCCGCCCGGTACGAACAGCAGTTCACGTCCGTATGACCCGGTAGATCTCCCGGTTCTCGTCCCCTTCTACATAGGCGTAATAGTCCGAGCCGAAACCTTCCACATTGGTGAAGGAGACCTCGCCGTTGTAGTCGGTGAATTTGCTCCTGACATTGAGGCCGTTCCTGTGCCTGAGGACCACCTTCATATCGGCTGCGGGTTCGTCGGTCCTTCTGATGTCGACTTTGAATGAGAGGACCGGGTTGAGGGGTTCCGGAATTTTGTCGACTCCCCCGTGCTGCATACTCGCCCCGCTCCTGGTCGGCGTCGCAACCTCTGAAAAGATCTCTTCGCCGCCATAGCGCACGATGAGCATCGTCCCGAGGAGGAAGACGAGAACGCCTGCTGCTCCGATGATGAGGAGGGCGACGGTCATCGAGGGAATGATCACGCCGGTCGTCGCCGGGACCACGTCGGTGATCAGGTACCCGAGGAAGTCCCAGGTCCAGGCGAAGAGGGTGACGCCGCCGAAGTGGCCGAGGGCGACAAAGATCGCGGAGATCATGAAGATGCTGCCGGCGGCGACGGAGAGGATGCCGGCCGAGACACCCGTAACCCGCACGAGGGTCGACCGCCCCTTGACCCGCTTGCCGCGCCGCAGGATCAGGGAGATGACCACGGCGAGGACGTTGATGTAGATGACGCCAGCGATGAAGAGGGTGAACAGGTCCTGATTGGACGACTCGGCGGCCTTCGCGGCCATATTTGTCGCTGCAACCGTCGGGACGAGGTACGCAAAGAGGAGAAGGGCAGAGAAAATGCAGGAGATGCTCCTGACAGAACGATCGGTGATTTTCCCGAAGAGCCACACGATGCGCATGCTCTGATATGTGTGCTGAAAAATAGATATATTTGTCTATTTTTCTCTGCACCAAATACTAAAATTCAAATAGGGTTCTCTGAGATGCGAGTTCAGGGAGGAGTCTGCTCCTCTCCCGCCAGTGTGAGTACCCAAGGGCGGTGTCCATCCGTACGGCAGCGTCCCGGAGGTCGGTGCACCGCGCCGGCGTGCCCTGCATGGCCCCCCGCGTCGCCTCCCTGATCACCCAGGACCCAAGCGGGGCCCAGTACTCGCTGTTGACGTGCCTGACCACGATGGCCCGGGCAGACCGCTGTTTCTTCGTGAGATATTCGGCCACGGCCAGGCGGGCGGCGTAGTAGGCCCCGCCGATCGGGGAGTACCGCCCCTGCTTCCTGCCCTCGAGGTCGCAGATGACGGTCTCCTCCTCGCCGGCCCAGAGAGAGCGGCGGCCCCAGACCTCGATCATCTCGAACTTCCAGTCCCCCGGCACCAGGATGACGGCCATGGTGTTCCCGTAAAGGGTTGCGGCAAAGAACTCCACCTCTTCGAGGGGAGCGAACCGAAAGACCGCTTTTTTCAGGCCGCTGCCGACTGTGTCGTCCACGGCGGTGATCGCCCACTTGGTCGGCACGACCCGCCGCCGTTTTCCCAGTAGGCCGGCGCTCATCAACTGTGCGATCTGGTAGACGTCCACCCCCTCGGACCCGAGGTTTTCGCAGGCCTCGGTCGCCGGGAGGTCGTCGTCCGAGGTGATCCGGTCGACGACGCGGCTGACCTTCGCATTGTCGATGACGTCAAGGTGCCTGATGCTCCCGGAGAGGCCGACCGGTGTGACAGTCCCGTCGAACCTGAGGTCGAACCTGACCGGGCGTTCGAAGGCGGCCTCGACATCGAGCGGGCTTGAGGAGAGGGCGATCTCCTGGATCTGCCCGCTCACCGATGGAGTGGGGGCCGAACCCCTGATGGTCCGCGCCCTGATCCCGACGATATCCTCGATGGAAAGGCCCTGTGCCACCCATGTGGGGGGGGCGTCGGCGTCGGTGGTCATGAGCGGTCCGGCCGAGACCTCGGGGTAACCGTAACTCCCGACAAAGACCGACGGGGCGGTGCCCATGTAGCTGGTGCCGCGCGCGGCGGTGGTGACCTGGGCATGGAACCGGCTCATGATCGGGCACCGCGGCAGCCCGCAGAGGAGGCGGCCCTTGCACTCGGCGCAGCGCACCATCATTCCTCCCGCAGGTCCAGGGCCACCCGCGTCCGGTCCTCCACGCCTGCGATCGCGGTGGAGAGCCAGGTCCGCCATGAAACCGGAGCGTCGGGGATGGTCCCGGCGAGTTCGAGGCCGAGGTCGTCGTCCCGTCCCTCGGTCACCTCGAGGACCACCGAACCTGCAGGGAAGCCCTGGCCGACCACCCCGTCGAGGTCGCCGTCGGTGATGCCGAGCACCGGCAGGCCGAGGTGGAGGGCGATGTGGCCGGCGACTGCCGTGGTGTCGTCCCCGACGGCGAGCACGCCGCAGGTCTCCGGGGTGACCAGGTCGTAGAAGTGGTGGCCGCAGTGGTCGATGAGCACGACCCGTCCCTTCTCAGGGCGGCAATGCCTGGCGGTGACCGCGCGGCTTTTCCTGATCTCGCCGCTCTTGCACCACGCGTTTGCCAGCGAGACCGGGCCGTTCCGGTGCAATTTCTCGAGCCCGTGGGGTTTGGGAGAAAGCCCGGCCACCGGGACCACCCGACCGTCCTCTTCGCCCAGGACCACCCGCTCCGACGTCGCGATACCGATGACGGTCCCGTTCACGCAGACCGGTTCACCCGGGAGACATCCCCGCACCGTCCTGGTCGTCCCATTCTCCCGGGGGAGAGGTGCTGCGCGCTCGATCTGATACCCGAAGACGGCGGCAACCTTCTCGGCGAGGTCGGCGTCCCCGTTCTTCCAGAGGTACACCGTCTCGGCGGCGCACTCCACATGGACCAGGCCGCCGCGCCTGAGTCTGCCCGCGACGATCTCGCCGAAGGCCCGGCCCGACTCCCCGGTCTTGCCGTGGTTGAGGAGGAAGATGGGCCCTTCCTCGGCGTTGAACACCGTGCTCGGCGGGGCGCCGCAGCACTCGACCGGCAGCCCAAACTCCTCTGCGGCGGTCCGGCCCATTACGCCAGCCACGAGCACTCTGACCGGCCCCATCGCCGAGAGGACGGTCCTGACATCCCCGCAGTCGAAGGGTTCGGGGCCGTGGACGACCATGGTGAGAGGAACTCTCTGACTCATCTGATCACATTCTTGCCTTCTCTCCCCAAAAAGGCACGGGCACCGGCATCGTCTGTTGCGATCGAGTTCGGGAACAGAGGGGCAGATCCTCGAACTACCTCGTGGTTCTCATGCGCCTTTCGATCGCAGCAACCTCATGGAACCCGGAGATAAAGAATAGAGTGGGAGGGGTGCCCTGGAGATCCTCATGTCTCGACTCATGGGATAACAACAGAAACGAACGTGGACCCACACCGCCCCGTGCCGTCCCCCGTCCAATACTCTCGCGAGGCGGCAGAAAATATTCGACGATGAGGGGACGGCACATCTGATCACCACCCCGTCCCACCGACATGACCCCGAAGATAGAACCGGGTTGGGTGAAGGACGATCCTGATCCAACAGAGAGCACGCGTCCCATGCCGTCCCCCATCCTCTCCTCTCGCGAAAAGGCAGAACAGATTCGACGGGGGGGACGGCGCCTGAACAGGGAGAGATGAGAAATACCGGCCTGTCCTCTCATGGTGGCAGAGGGATCAAAGATTTCGTCAGAACTCTTCCCCTACGCAATAGGTGAGGGCGGGCAGATGGACGGAATAAAGAAGTTCAGCCCCTCACCGTCTCCGGTCGGGCCGCCGCGTTCGTTCCCCTTGCTCTCTCCCACGCTGCGGCCTGACCAGACACGCCCACCCGGTCCCGATGAGATCCTCCCTGCCGGCGGCCCGAAGTCCTTCCTCGACGAGCCGCCGGTTTTTCGGATCTCTGTACTGGAGGAGGGCCCGCTGGATCTGTTTCTCCCGGCCGGTGGGCACATGGACCTGCTCCATGGTGATGGGATCGATCCCGGTGGCGTACATGCAGGTGGACCTGGTCATCGGGGTGGGGGTGAAGTCCTGGACCTGCTCGGTGTACAGGTGGTGGTCCCTGATATATTCGGCAAGTTCGACGGCGTCCTCGAGCGTGGCGCCCGGGTGGCCGGACATGAAGTACGGGAGGATGTACTGCTTTTTCCCGGCGGCCCTGCTCGCGCTGGCGAAGCGTTCCCTGAACCGGTCGAAGATCTCGCGCCCGGGTTTGTTCATCCGGTCGGTGACCCGGCGGGCGATATGCTCGGGGGCGACCTTGAGGTGGCCGGAGACGTGGTGGGCGGCGAGTTCTCTGATATACTCCTCGTCGGCCAGGGCGAGGTCGAACCTGATCCCTGAGGAAACGTGGACATGCCGCACACCCGGGATCGCCCGCAGGCGCCTGAGGAGTTCGACCTGCACCGTGTGGGAGGTCTGCAGGTTCGGGCAGTCCGGGCTGCACCGCCGGTCCGGGCATGCCCCGTGCGTCTCCCACTGCGGGCAGGTGAGCCCGTACATATCTGCCGTCGGGCCGCCGACGTCCTGGATCACGCCTTTGAACTCCGGCATCGCGGCGAGGCGTTCGGCCTCCGCGAGGATCGACGCCTGGCTCCTGCTCTGCACGATCCGTCCCTGGTGGTGGGTGAGGGCGCAGAAGGAGCAGGACCCGAAGCAGCCGCGGTGGGTAGTGATCGAGAACCGCACCGGTTCGAGGGCCGGGATAGGTTGGGTATAGGAGGGATGGGCGGCGCGGGCATAGGGGAGGTCGTAGACCCGATCGAGTTCGGGAGTGGAGAGGGGGCGGGCCGGCGGGTACTGGACGACCACGGTCTTTGGGTGGGGCTGGACGACCGTCCGGCCGCGCACCGGGTCCTGCTCGCGGGCGTGGAGGGCGAAGGCCCGGGCATAGGCCTGCGGGTCGTCTTTCACCTCAGGGAATCCCGGGATGACGACGACGTCCTCGCCAGGCTCCGCCTCCCGCCAGTCCGCCACCGTGATGGTCGCGGCGGTCCCCCTGATCCCGTGAAGGTCCTCCCCGGCCGCACACCGTGCGGCGGCCTCGACCACCTGCCTCTCTCCCATCCCGTAGACCAGGAGGGCCGCCGGGGCGTCGGCCAGGACTGACTGCCGGACCCGGTCGGACCAGTAGTCATAGTGGGCGAAGCGCCTGAGGCTCGCCTCGATCCCGCCGAGGATGATGGGAGTTTCGGGGAAGAGCGACCTGACCATGTTCGCATAGACGATGAGTGCCCGGTCGGGCCGGTGCGGGACTCCGCCCGGCGAGTAGGCATCGGTGCTCCGTCTCTTTTTGTTCGGGGTGAAGGCGTTGACCATGGAGTCGACGTTCCCCGAGGAGATCCCGAAGAAGAGGCGCGGGCGGCCGAGGCGGAGGAAGTCGTCGGGCTGTTTCCAGTCTGGCTGAGCGATGACCCCGACGGTATACCCGGCGTCCCAGAGCACCCGCCCGAGGAGGGCGGTCCCGAAGGAAGGGTGGTCGACGTAAGCGTCGCCGGTGATGAGGACGACATCGAACTGCTCGATACCGAGGTCCTCTGCCTCCCTCGTCGTCATCGGAAGGAAAGGGGGTTGCGGGGTCATCACAGCATATCGGCCCTTAGGCTGGATATAGATGTGTCATGGGGCACGGGTGTAAAAGACGATCCCGTCCTCGCCGTGCCGCCGCAGGTCGCCCTTGTTCTCGTCGAAGAAGAGCAGTTCGACCCCCGCGTCTTCGACGGTCAGATGGTAGGCGCGCATCCTCTGCCCGCTCCTGCCCGGGTCAGCGGTCCAGGTGACATTCCAGGGGCCTGAAGCATTCACCGAGGTCGGGTAGGTCGTGAGGAGGCTTCCGCTCCCGTCGGCCTGGAGAAGAAGTTCCTCGGTGTAGGTCTGGTCGAAGATCCATCGCCCGACGACCGGGTCGGCGGCGGTTTCGGGTGCCGGGGTCGTCTCGACGGTCTCGAGCGTCTGGATCGGTGCCGGCCCCGGAGTCTCCACCGGCACGGCAGGGGTTGGAACGGCCTGTTCCTCGCCGCATGCCCCGTGGAAGGTAAGAAGGAAGACGGCGATGAAGAGGGAGGCCGCGACGGCGATGATCGCGAAGGCTGTCTCTCCTTTCATAATGGGAGATCATCTCCATCTCCTTTTATTTCAGCGTATTGAATGAAACTCAGATTTATCATTCTATATCGATCGGGTGGGAATTTTTGAATATCGGAATCAATTTATTATTTTTTTGACCATTTAATCTCTCGAAATTCAAAAGAAAGATAAAATCTCTTCCATTTCAGAGGCGTTCGCGCAACCGGCGCAGGTCGATCGTCATGCCGATCACCTCGGCCTTTCCGAGGGCATTGGTGATGAGGGGAACGAGGACCGGTACGGCGCCGCGGACCTTCCCTCCGATCCCGCCGCCCGGGGAGAAACCCCGTGCCGCCTGGGCCTCCTGGATCTTTTTCCCCTCGTTCTGCAGGTGAGGGATGAACCGCAGGGCGATCAGGGCCATCAGCGCATAGTCTGCCGGGAACCTGAGCCTCCTGAGGGCACGGACGAGGGCGGTCGGCATCGTCGTGGAGACGAGGAGCTGGAAGGCGAAGACCATCGCGCAGAAACGGAGCGTCAGCGTGAGGCCGAATGCGATGCCGATCTCCGGGATGGTGAGCCAGGTGACGGCGATCAGGAACCCGCCGAGAACGAGGAGGAGGGGAACCTGCTGCATCACCTCCCTCCCCATCCCCGCGAAGGCAGCGAGCGCCGTGATGGCGAGCACCATCCCGCCGAGGACGATTGGATCGCTCGTGAGGACGGCGACGACCACGACCCCCGCGACCCCCGCGATCTTGGCGAGCGGGTTCACGCGGTGGAAGAAACTGTCGCCGCTCCTGTACTGGAAGATCTCCTGCATAGCTCCTCATCTCCTGGTGTCATGTCTTCGACGATCCTCCCTGTCTCCATCCTGATGATCCGGCCGGCATAGCGCCGGGCAAGCCCGTGGTCGTGGGTGACCATGACCACCGCCTTCCCCTGCCTGCCCAGATCCTGCAGCAGGTCCATCACCGGCCCGGCCTCGTCGGGGGCAAGCCCGGTGGTCGGTTCGTCGAGGACGATCACCGCCGGGTCCATGGCAAGGGCACAGGCGATGGCGAGGCGCTGCCGTTCCCCTCTGCTGAGGTGGCGGGGATAAACGGCTTTCTTCTCGAGGAGCCCGACGGCGGCGAGGGCTGCGGTGGCTGCGCCGTCGGGGTCGGGCACCCCGGTGTTCCTCGCCCCGAAGAGCACTTCTTTTTCCACGGTCTCCTCGAAGAGCATGGTGTCCGGGTTCTGGAAGACGAGCCCCACCTTCCTGGCAAGGGCCGGGACCGGGTGGCGGCGGGTGTCCATGCCGCAGACCTCGACGCTCCCCTGTTGCGGACGCAGCAGGCCGTTGAGATGTTTGATGAGCGTGGTCTTCCCGGACCCGTTCTCGCCGGTGATCGCCACGCACTCCCCGGCCCTGACCAGAAGGTCGATCCCCCTGAGGGCGAACCCTCCGTCGTAGGCATGGGTGAGTCCTCTGATCGTAATCGCCGGTTCGCCCGTATCGCCTGTTCCGGGATGGGCGGCGACCGGTTCAGGGTCGATGGCCGGGCGGGCGACGATCTGTCCCGCTTCGAGCCTGACGACGCGGTCGGCGACGGCGGCGAAGGGACCGGGGGTGTTCTCCACGATGAGAACTGCCGTCCCCTTTTTCTTCAGGGCCGCGAGGATCTCCGCAACCTTCTCGGCATGACCGGGGTCGAGTTCCGCGGCCGGTTCGTCGAGAATGAGAACCGAAGGATCGCCGGCGATGACGGTGCCGAGGACGGTCCGCTGTTTCTCTCCGCCTGAGAGGGTGTGCGGGGCGCGGTCTCTCAGGTGCAGGAGCCCCATCATCTCGAGGACCTCTTCGGTCCTCTCCTCATCGGGGGAGGCCGTCCTGATCTCCTCCTCGACGGTCGAGAAGATGAGCTGGGCGTCGGCGTCGTCGAAGGCGATCCCGGCGACCCGGGCGATCGCCGCCATGCCGGCGTAGTCCTCGATCGCCTCTCCGCCAAGCCTGACCGAACCTTCGAGGGTGCCGCCGTACTCGTGGGCGAGCACCCCGCCGGCCGCCTTGCAGAGGGTGGTCTTGCCCGCACCGGTCGGCCCGGTGACGAGCACGATCTCGCCCGCCCTGACCAGGAGGTCGACTCCTCGCAGGGCCGGGGCCTCCGCGCCCGGATAGGTGTAGACGAGGCCCTCGATCCGGATCATCCCTCCCTCCCCCGTGTCAGGACCCGTGACGCCGGGACATAGAGCGCCTGGGCGATGACGGCGTTCACAAGGGCGGTGATGACGACGATCGGGATCGTGGTCATGGCAAAGACCCCGATGGAGGCGTACTTCGTGAGGATCACCGGGGCGATGCCGAGGATCGCAACGGCGACGAAGGCCGTCCCCGAGGCAAGGGTCGCAACGAGGGTGGCGGCTCCCGGTGCGATGCCGGTCCGCCCCCTCAGCACGGTATACGCGAGGAGACAGACGACCGCTCCGACCGGTTCGGAGATCAGGTTTGCGGGCGGGAAGACCGAGTGACTGATGAGGGCGCAGAGGATCCCGGCGACGACGCCGATGCCGACGGCTTCACCGAAGACCGGGACGATGAGGATGATCGCAAGGCAGTAGAAGGCGATGACCAGGTTCGAGACGATCGGGCCTGGGATCACCAGGGAGATATAGCGCACGATGGCGCCGGTGGCAAGCAGGATACCTGCAATGGCAATGTTGCGTGATTTCATGATATCGGTTTTTTGTGAGATGATATTCTGAGGGCGGTGCTGGTGTGAGAAAAGAAGGGGTCACCAGCGCCAGGAAACGATGGAGGAGGTGGATGGCCGGGCTTTGCACAATATTGTGGTTCGATGTTCTGATGTGTTCATTGCAGTACAAAAATGGACTTTATGATATATAATACCTCTGGGCGTGGAGGGAGGACTGTCAAAAAAGAGGACGGTATCTATTTGGTCGGGGGACCGGTTGCGGATCCGCAGATCTCGATGAATCTACTTATCTTCTCCTTCTCTTCCTCTCAACGCGATCGTACGGATCGAGCTCGTCATCATAGTCTTCGTAGTCGTGGCGTCTATTCCGGGCGTCCAAATCCAGATTTTTCATCTGTTTTCTGATCGTCTTTTCCCAAGACTTGGACATAATTTCTGGTGATATCTCCGGATTTATAAATCTGATCCCTGCGCCTTATGGCGATAATATCCTGGTCGAAGGATAATATGTCCTGGAATTAAATCGCGGATCCGGCCGGCGGTGATGGGGGCGTTTTGTGCCGGAAGATCGAGGGGGTTCATGGAGGAATGATGCCCCCTTGAGGATGATGTATTTTTGATCAGGATCCATCGAGAGGGTCTGTCTTCCAGAAAATCGGTCGGGGAAAAAATATTGTGAATAATTATGGGATCTTTGCCGCGGCGCGTTGCGCGAGATCCTTGAGGAGGTCATAGTCGGGATCCGGGCCGATGGTGATGAACCGCTCGTAGACCTCGCCCTTCGCAAAGGCGATGCAGTAACTGTCGTACGTTCCATTGGTCCCCGACCCAATACCCGGTGTCCGGTAACTGATGCAGAGGTCTCCGAGATCCGGGGCCGGCAGTTTCTCGGCATCTCGCGGTGGCACCAGCCCGCTATAGAAGGCGTCGTCCTCCTGCACCATCTTCACGGCATTGCCCGGCGGGAAGATCAGAACAAAATGAGTAATCCTCCTGGAGCTGGCCGAAGAGGGTTTTTCTTCAGCATAGGTCTCGGTATACTCCTTCAGGCACCCGAGATCTCTGGCATCCCGCATGATGATCTTTTCGTCGACTTCGTGTGCAGAGAAGTAGGTGATCTCTGCAGGCAGGTCAGACTGGTTCAGGAGGTACGGGCAGTCGGGGACCGCCGGCGACCCGGTCCCGCCCGACAGGAAGGGAAGCAGCGTGGCCGGCGCAAAGATGGCCATGATCAGGACCCCGACGAGGGCGACGGCCGGAAAAAATGCCGCGGCGACGACGGCACTGTTTGCCCGGCGCGAGGAGAGGTGGTGGAGTTCCCTGATGCCGATCGCCTGGGGATACAGCGTCGAGAGCGCCCCGCCGAAGAGGCCGATGACCGGGATCCAGACGATGACGAAAAACGGGGTGTACGAGTACATCGTCGTCTTGAGGGTCTGCCCGATCCCCCCGCGTCCTCCGAAGAGAAAGACCCAGAGGTGCAGCCAGATCCCGACGAGCAGGGGAACACTGATGGTGATGGCGGCCAGGACCGCGAAGAAGTCCAGGGGCTGGAAGGCCTGGGAAGCCATCGCCCATTTCTTCGGCGTGAGCAGATGGGGGAGGGTGTATAAGGCGGCGGTCATGAGTGTGGAGAAGAGGACCGAGAGCTTGAGAAAATGGATCAGTGCAGTCCCAGGATGTTCATCTTCCAGGTTCCGGAAGGTCTGTGCCGGCCTGAAAAGGATGCCTGTTATTTTCTGGACGAATGAATATGACACCTGGTATCATTGGAGGGGGATAATATAGGGTTGCCGTTTCGGTGTTGAAATTTGTTTCAGGGCGTTAAGGGGGAAATTTTCACTGATTTATGTGATATTTGTTGGGATTCCGCGTGGATCTCGAAATGTCGGAGTGGCTCTGGAGATGCCCTCTGGATTGATCGTTTTTGCTGGGGGTTGGTCATCCTCTTCCCGGGGGATCCGGGGGCAGCGCCCCCGTGTGAAGATGTGGGAAGGTGTGATGATCAGGCGTGCCGCTCTCATGGCAGAATCTTTACCGCTGTCTCGCGCCGGGGAGAGACCCCTCGGACCCCCCGGAGAGAAGATAGGCGGGGACAGCGATTGAGTGGAGTTCGTGTCCGGTGTTTTGTCGTGAGGGGAGTGATCAAGGTTTTCTACATGGCCCAAAGTTCTTACTTTGAAGCATAGAGTGAATAATATTGGTCTATGATCTTTTTCGTGTTGGGTGAGACCTTTATTCCATTTCCTGGTTGATAATATGCAATTCTGATAATCTCGTTTCTGGGTCGAGGCGTACCTTTTACTTTCATGAGAAAAATTTTTGCGGCCATGTGTTTGAAGAGATATTTCACTTCTATTGGGTACAGGCCGGTCTCTTCTCTAAGTTCTCGGATTGCAGATTGGATCTGAAGTTCATCAGGTCGGGCTCCCCCGCCAGGGAGAAGGTACGCTCTATGACTCTGAGCAACGACAAGAATTCCTTTTTCGGTTTCGATGATTGCAGTGCCTCTCCGTCGACCATATGCACTCGGCATAGTGGATTCTAATTTATTATCTTCTTTCTATCTTTTGTTTTGATATTTAGTGGGCCAGTACCAAATTCATCCCATAGGAAAATCTTTCTCCTGTTTTTTTCTGTGGCTGGATGGCCCCGGCGAGTATATGCTTCTCTTCAGTGAGATAGTCCCATAAAGTGAGGAGAGATCATGACCACAAACCATACGCAGAAACGCATCCCCCTGCAGATCACGCTCTCCTAGGAAGCGTATGAATTCGTACAGGAATCTGTCTCAGACGCGTCGCGATGTATAGAGTTCTTAATTCTCAGTGCGAAAAACGGACACTCCGCTCTTCAATACATAATTTCACGAAAAGAAGACAATGGGCCCGCTGAGATTCGAACTCAGGACCTCCGCCATGTCAAGGCGACGTCATAACCAGCTAGACCACGAGCCCTTTGATGCCTGAACAATCAGACTCTCTATAGATTGAACCTCGTCTCATATAAACTTTGTTGGGAGACGGGCATTTGAGATGAGGGAGGCAGGGGGGTGGGATGCCCCCGCGCGATCCCCTATTTTTCAGAGCTTTGCAAACCGCGCCGAGAAGATCCCGACCTTTGCCCTGATCTCGTCCATGACCGGAGCAGGGACATCGGCATCGACGTTCAGGACCATGATCGCTTCCTCGCCCGGCTTGACCCGGCCGACCTGCATCCCGGCGATGTTGATCTCGGCCTCGCCCAGGATGGTGGAGGCCCGGCCGATGACGCCCGGTTTGTCGAGGTGGCGCGAGATGATCACCGAACCCTCAGGGACCATGTCCATCGTGTAGCCGCCGATGGAGACGATCCGGATCCGGTCCTTGGAGAAGACCGTGCCGCTGACCGTCTCTTCCATCTGGTCGGTCGTCACCTTGAGGGTGATGAGGTTCTTGAAGCCCGCGTCCGCCTTGGTGACCGTCTCGGCCACCCGGATCCCGCGCTCCTTCGTGACATACTCGGCATTGACGAAGTTCACCGGCTCGCGGAGGATCGGGTCGAGCAGACCCTTGAGGATGCTCCTGGTGATGAAATGGTTGGTGCGGTTCTCAGAGAGCTCGCCGCCATAGGTGATCTCGATCGCCTCGATCCGGCCGTCGACGAGCTGCCCGATGAGCTTGCCCATCTTCTCGCCCAGGAAGGCGAAGGGCGGGATCTGTTCCTGCCGGTCCGGCGGGACCATCGGGACATTCACCGCGTACTTTGCCGGTTCGCCGGCGAAGACCGCGAGGCACTGCTTCGCCACCGAGACCGCGACGTTCTTCTGCGCCTCGACCGTGCTCGCCCCCAGGTGCGGGGTGACGATCACGTTGTCGAGGGCGAGGAGCGGCGACTCGAAAGGCGGCTCGCTCTCGAAGACGTCCAGGGCGGCGCCGGCGATCTTGCCCGAGACCAGGCCGTCGTACATCGCCTGCTCGTCGATGATCCCGCCGCGAGCGCAGTTGATCATCCGCACGCCGTCCTTCATGGTGGCGATCCGCTCGGCATTGATCAGGTGCGTCGTCTCAGGCGTCAGCGGCGTGTGCACCGTGATGAAGTCGGCGACCTTCACCAGGTCGTCGACCTCCATCAACTCGACCCCGATCTGGGCAGCGTGCTCCTTGGTGACGAACGGGTCGAACCCGACGATCTTCATCTCCATAGCCTGTGCACGCTTTGCGATCTCCCGGCCGATCCGGCCGAGCCCGACAATCCCGAGCGTCTTCTCGTTCAGTTCGACCCCCATGAACTTCGAACGCTTCCACTCCTTCTTCTTCAGGGACGCCGTCGCCTGTGGGATGTTCCGTGCAAGGGAGCACATCATGGCGATGGTATGCTCGGTCGCCGCAAGGGTGTTGCCCGACGGTGCGTTGGCCACCGGGATGCCCCGGCGGGTCGCCGCCTCGGTATCGATATTGTCGACACCCGCTCCTGCCCTGCCGATGAACTTCAACTTCTCACCGGCCTCGATCACCTCGGTCGTGACCTGGGTGCCGCTCCGAACAAGGATCGCATCGTAGTCTTTGATCGCCTCGATCAACTGCTCTTCCGTGAGATCGGTGCGGACGTCGACGTCGCACGTCTCCCGCAATATCGCTACGCCTTCTTCAGCCAGCGGGTCGCTGACAAGGACCTTGAATTGCAATGTAAACCCCAGAATATATACTCCCCTACAGGTATTCATGTTTTTTTATCGCCCGGAATCCCGCCGCCGCGTCGGACTCGGGACCCGGTCAGCACGCCCTGATCCGCAGATCTTCCGGGCCGGGGGAGAAGAGGGCGATCCTTTCTTCTGTCCGAATTCATCCATCTCAAAAAAAGGGTAGAGGCGTACAGGGAGAATCTATAATATTCGTTACGCCTACCATATAGGTGGTGCGATAATGACCGAAATGCCCAACGTTTTGTGGCTCGACGAGATTTCAAAGGATGATATTCCGTCCGTAGGGGGAAAAGGGGCCTCCCTCGGTGAAATGACTTCGGTAGGGCTGCCTGTACCGAAAGCATTCGTTGTGACCGCTCAGGCCTTCAGAAAATTCCTTGTAGAGACCGGGCTTGAGGATTCCATCTTTACCCTCCTCTCAGACCTTGATGTCGACAACAACGAAGCGCTTGAAGAAGTCTCCCAGAGCGTCAAAGATCTTGTCCTTGGCGCGAAGATGCCCGAAGGAATAAAAGAGGAAGTTCTTGCCGCCTATGCCTCGATGGGTGACGGAGAGATGGTGGTCGCCGTCCGTTCCAGTGCCACGGCCGAAGACCTCCCTGACGCCAGCTTTGCCGGGCAGCAGGAGACCTACCTGAATATCAAGGGCGAGGCCGATGTGATCGAGGCCGTCCAGATGTGCTGGGCGTCCCTGTACGGTGCCCGTGCCATATACTACCGGGCGAAACAGGGCTTCGACGACCGGACCGTCAACATCGCAGTCGTGGTCCAGCAGCTCATCGGCTCTGAAAAGTCTGGCGTGATGTTCTCATCGCACCCGGTGAGCGGCGAACCCCTCACCATCATCGAGGGTTCCTGGGGACTTGGAGAGGCAGTGGTCTCCGGCAGCGTCTCACCCGACAAGTATGTCTACGACCGCCGGCTCAAGCGGGTCGTCGACCGCCTCATCTCAAACAAAGAATACATGATCGTCCCGGTCGGGGAGCACGGCACCGAACTGGTGGAGATCCCCAAGGACCGCCAGGACGAACCGGTCCTCACCGACACGGAGGTCGAGCGCCTCGCGGAGTTCGGCCGGATCTCCGAGGAGCACTACGGCGTCCCCCAGGACCTCGAGTGGGGGACCGTCGGGGACACCATCTATATCCTCCAGTCCAGGCCGATCACCACCATCGGGGTGAACGCTCACAAGGCCGCGCCCGCCGCCGCGCCGGCCGGCGAACTGGGTGCGATCATCCTGGAAGGCAACGGTGCCTCTCCGGGCGTGGCAAGCGGCCCGGTGATCATCGTCCACGACGTCAAGGACCTCGGCAAAGTCAGGGACGGCGACATCCTCGTGGCGAAGATGACGAACCCCGATATGGTTCCGGCGATGCGCAAGGTCTCCGGCATCGTCACCGATGAGGGCGGGATGACCTGCCACGCAGCGATCGTCTCGAGGGAACTCGGCACCCCGGCGGTCGTCGGGACGAAGACGGCCACAAAGACATTGAAGAACGGGCAGGTCGTCACCATCGACGGCGAGAAAGGCCTGGTCTTCGAAGGTGCGGCCGCAGTTCCGGCCGGCGCCCAGGCGGTGCCCGCAGCCCAGATGGTCGGTGCGGCCGTCGCGCAGGCCCCGATCATCACCGCCACGAGCATCAAGGTGAACGTCTCCATGCCCGAGGCCGCCACGCGGGCTGCAAATTCCGGTGCAGACGGCGTCGGACTCCTGCGGATCGAACACCTCATCCTCGGCCTGAACAAGACCCCCGGCTGGTTCATCAAGAACGGCAAGGAAGAGGAGTTCATCTCCGAACTCTATACCGGGATCAAGACCGTCCTCGACGCCTTCCCGGGCAAGCCGGTCTGGGTCAGAACCCTCGACGCCCCCACCGACGAGTTCAGGAACATGCTCGGCGGCGAGGACGAACCTGAGGAGCACAACCCGATGCTCGGCTGGCGCGGGATCCGCCGCGACCTCCAGAGCGAGGCCCAGTTCAGGATGCAGGTCGAGACCTTCAAGCGGCTCTGGGACCAGGGCTACGACAACCTGGGCCTGATGTTCCCACTCGTCTCCCACCCCGACCAGTTCGTCAGGGCGAAAGAGCTCCTCGCCGGCTGGGGCGTGGACGTCGACGCCGTCGACCTCGGCATCATGATCGAGATCCCGGCGTGCGCCATCCTCATCGAGGACTTCTGCAAGGCGGGCATCTCGTTTGCCTCCTTCGGGACCAACGACCTGATCCAGTACACCATCGCCATCGACCGGAACAACCAGCTGGTCACCCCCATGTACTGGCCCAAGCACCCGGCGGTGCTTAAGCTGATCCACGACGCCATCGCCGTCTGCCGTGAGTACGATGTGGAGTGCTCCATCTGCGGCCAGGCCGGTTCGGACCCCAAGATGGTCGAGTGGTTGATAAGAAACGGGATCACCAGCGTATCTGCAAACATCGATGCCGTCCCCAAGATCAGGGAGACGGCGGCACGGACAGAGAAGCGGATGATCCTCGACGCAGTGAGATCCAGGAATGCAGAAGAACGGAATCTCTGAAGAGGAACTTTTTTCCTTCCTCTCTTTGAAGAAAGACGAGGATTCGAACTATCATCACGTGCTGAGTTCGATGTGCACCATCCCCCACCCGATCGCGGTGCGGGCGCATCAGATGTTCGTCGAGGCAAACCTCGGCGACCCGGGTCTCTTCGTGGGGACGGCTTCGATCGAGGAACTCCTTATCGAACGGTTGGGCACGCTCTTCCACCACCCGGAGGCCGGCGGGTATGCCACCTCGGGCGGGACCGAGTCCAACCTCCAGGCGCTGCGGATCTTTGCCAAGATGAAGGGTTCGAGGCGGCCGAACGTGGTGGTCCCCGAGTCCGCGCATTTTTCGTTCGAGAAGGCCTGCGATATTCTCTCGCTCGAGATGCGGACCGTCCCGTCTGACGAGACCTTCAGGATGGGTGTCGACGCCCTCCAGGAACGGATGGACGAGAACACCTGCTGTGTCGTCGCCATCGCCGGAACGACCGAGTACGGCGTCATCGACCCGATCAAAGCGGTCTCGGAGATCACCCACGATGCCGGTGTCCCCCTCCATGTGGACGCCGCCTTCGGCGGTCTGGTGATACCCTTCCTTGACCCGGAGATCCCCTTCGACTTCGCCCTGCCCGGCGTCTCCTCCATTGCGGTGGATCCGCACAAGATGGGGATGAGCACCATCCCATGCGGGAGTCTGCTGGTCCGCGAGCCCTCGTGGTTCGGCCTCCTCAATGTGGAGACCCCGTACCTGACGGTGAAGCAGGAGTGCACCCTGGCCGGGACCAGGTCCGGAGGTGCGGTCGTCAGTGCCTTTGCGGTCCTCGAATATCTGGGGATGAACGGGATGAAGGCGGTCGTCGAAGGATGCATGAAGAATACCCGCCGGTTGATCGAGGGGATGGAGACCTACGGCTACCGGCGTGCGGTCACGCCCGACCTGAACGTGGCGACCTTCGAGGCTGGCACCGGCACCGTCCCGCCCGGATGGCGGGTCTCATGGACCAGGCGCGGCCACATGCGCACGGTCATGATGCCCCATGTGACCAGGGACGTGATCGAGGAGTTCTTACGAGAGATTGGTGAGATGGATGCTTGAACGTCTGATTGAATCACTGGAAGCCGCGCCGATGGTGCAACGGGGAGACTACCACTACTTTATCCACCCGATCACCGACGGGGTCCCGCTTCTCGACCCGGCCCTGCTGCGCGATGTGGCGTGCGCGATGGTCACGGTCATGGACCTCCACGGCGTGGACAAGATCGTCACCGCCGAGGCGATGGGGATCCATATCGGGACCGCGCTCTCGCTGATGACCGACATCCCGTTGAACATCCTGCGCAAGCGTTCCTATTCCTTGCCCGGGGAGATTGCCGTCCATCAGTCGACCGGGTACTCGACCGGACAGCTGTACCTGAACGGGATCGAGAAGGGAGACCGGGTGGTCGTGATCGACGACGTGATCTCCACCGGCGGGACGCTGAAGGCGGTGCTTGCCGCCCTCGAGAATGCAGGGGCCGAGATCGTCGATGTCTGCGTGGTGATCCAGCGCGGCGAGCCCGAGCTCGGACGGGCGTACACTCCCTTAGTCACGATTGATGTGGATGCCGACGGAGTCAGGGTCATTGATACCTGCCGCTGAACTGGCGGACAGGGTGCGGGCGGCGGGAGCGCGGCGGATCGTCCTCCAGCTCCCGGACGGGCTGAAGCGCCGGGCCCCCGCTCTGGTCCGGGCGCTCGGAGCGGAAGGGATCGAGGTCGCGGCCGTCGCCGGCGATCCGTGTTATGGGGCCTGCGACCTGGCCCTGGACACCGTCGCCCTGACCGGGGCCGACCTCCTGGTCCATATCGGGCATGCGCCGGTCGAGGAGCGGGAGGGGGTGCTGTACGAGTACCTCTCCTTCGACTTCGACCCCGCCGCGGTGGCAGCGGCCCTCCCCCTCCTCAACGGCACCGAGGTGGGCCTGGTCACCACCGTCCAGCACGTTCATCTTCTCAAGGAAGTCACGGAAGTCCTGGCCACACACGGGATCAGGGCCGAGGTCGGACCGGGCGATGGGCGGACCCCGCTCCCGGGCCAGGTGCTCGGGTGCAGTTATGCGAATGCCCGCGCCCTCTCGGCCCCAGAGATCCTGTATGTCGGGACCGGCGTCTTTCATGCCATCGGCGTCGCCCTTGCCACCGGCAAGCATGTCGTCGCTCTCGATCCGTACTCCGGCGAGGTGCGCGAGGTCTCGGGGGACGCCGACCGCCTGCTCCGCCGGCGCTTCGCCCTCATCGAGAAGGCGCGGTCGGCCGAATGCGTCGGGATCATCCTCTCCACCAAGAGCGGGCAGGCACGGCCCGCCCTCGCGGCGCGCCTGGCCGCGCTCTCCGAGAAGGCGGTGGTGATCACGATGCGCGAGGTCTCGGCGGCCGAGATGGTCAACTTCGGGTGCGGGGCCTACGTGAACACCGCCTGTCCCCGCCTGGCCTACGACGACCAGGTCCGCTTCCCGGTGCCGCTCCTCACCCCACAGGAGTTCGAGGTTCTGGTCGGGGTGCGGGCCTGGGAGGAGTACGAGGTCGACGAGATCGTGTGAGGCGCCGGGGAGAGGTTCCCGGGTCTGTGACCCCGACCCTTCCCGCCTGCCCGGCCGTGTTTCGCAAGATTGATGAACTTTCACGGCGAGGCTGAATTTATGTGGCCTCCAGGCGAGCGCGGCCTTCCTCTTCTCGGTCTGGCCGTCGTATTTTCCATCGTGCTTGTCGCTCTCCTCCTGTATCCGCACTATGGCGGGTACTACGTCGCCCACCCGGCCGAACCGGGGGCGGACAGTGCGGTCGTTCACCTCTCTGAGAACGACGTTCTCGCCTGTCCGGCACTGTACGACCTGGTGATAAAGGGTGAGAAAGTCCTCCGCCCTTCACCCTTCACCTATTCAGGAATCATGTGGTGGCATGAGAATCTGATGGAAGGATGGAGCCCTCGTCTCATCACCCGTCTCGAAGACCGTGCGCTCCTTGGAAAGATCTCTCCGACGTTTGTCGAGTATGAGGGTTCGTATTTCTCTGTCGCAGTCGTCAGGGGGTGAGGTGCCGAAGTATCCCCCGGCACCTTCATCCGCTCTCCTCGCCAACGCGTACTGCAGAATATGAGGCTGAAACACCTGGAGATGAAACTCCAGCGGCTGAAGGGTTTTCCCGCCCCGCGGCCGGTACTGGAGCAATACGCGACGCCCGCCGACGTCGCCGCCCGCCTCCTGTACCATGCCTCGACCGAGGGTGCGATCGGGGGCCGGCGGGTCCTCGACCTCGGGTGCGGGACCGGTGTCCTTGCCTGCGGTGCGGCCCTCCTCGGTGCCGGGGAGGTCGTCGGGATCGACCTGGACCTCGGGGCCCTGCAGGCCGCCCGGAGCAATGCGGATGACCTCGAGGTGGACCTTGACCTCGTCCGCGGCCAGGTCGGCACCACTTTTCCGATCCGTCCCGACACCTTCGAGACCGTCGTGATGAACCCTCCCTTTGGGGCGCAGAAGAAACATGCCGATAGGCCCTTCATCGACTGCGCTCTCATGGCGGCGCCGGTCGTCTATGGGATCTTCAATGCGGGCTCGCTGGACTTTGTCGAGAAGTACGTGGAAGGGCGGGGCGAGGTCACCGGAGCGGTCGAGGGCTCGTTCGCGATCCCGAGGACTTTTGCCTTCCACCGGAAGGACCGGATGGAGATCCCGGTCGAGATCCTCAGGATCGAGAGGACTGAAGGATGCTGAAGGAACTCAGGTCGGTCCTCGCCCTCTCCTGGGGTCACTTCGTCATCGACGTCTACTCGCCGGTCATCCCGGCGGTCCTCCCTCTGCTCATCGCGACGCACGGGTGGTCGTATGCCGTCGCCGGTCTCCTGGTCGCGGGGTTCAACATCACCTCCTCGTTCCTCCAGCCCTTTGTCGGGTGGCTTGCGGACCGGCGCGGCGTCGCCGTCCCCTTCCCGGTCCCCTTTCTCATCGCATCAGTTTGTATTGGTGTCTTCGGGTTCATCGGGAGTTATCCGGTCCTGCTGCTCTGCGCCTGTCTTGCGGCCTTCGGCGCGGCGCTCTTCCATCCGTCGGCGATGGCGATGGTCAACCGCCTGACCAGGACGGAGAACCGCGGGCGGTTGACTTCGATCTTCGTCATCGGCGGTAACCTGGGCTTTGCCCTGGGGCCGGTTCTCGCAGGTCTGGCCGTCGGCGCCTTCGGTCTCCAGGGCCTCATCTTCCTTGCCGTACCCGGTCTCCTGATGGCGGGCCTCTTCAACTTCCTCCTGCCTGCCGAAGAGACCGGACCGATGAAGAGAACGGAAGAGGAAGCAGAGGCGGAGGGACCGGTCTCGTTCAGGCCGATCGCGATGGTCGTCGGCGTCGGGGCGTTGAGGTCGTGGGCGATCTTTGCCGCCGTCGCGTTCCTCCCGACCTATCTCCACACCGCCCTCGAGGTCGACCTGATCACCGCCAACACCCTCGTCTCCCTGATGCTCGTTGCCGGAGTCGTCGGGCAGTATGTCGGCGGCGCTCTCTCCGATACCTACGGGCGAAAAGAATACACCTTCCTCGGCCTCGCCGCGTCGGTCCCGCCCTTCGTGCTCTTCCTCACCACAGGTGGCCTTCTCTCTTATGCCGCCCTCCTCCTCTTCGGCTTCCTCCTCTGGTCCACCTTCTCCGTGACCGTGGCGATGGGCCAGGAAGTGATGCCGGGAAGGGCGGGCCTCGCCTCAGGACTGATGCTTGGCCTGGCCGTCGGGGCGGGAGGTCTGGGAGTGATCGTGAGCGGGGTGGTCGCCGACGCCTTCACCCTGAACACCGCTCTCGCCACCCTGCTCCTTCCCATCATTGCCGCCGCCCTCCTCACCCTCTTCGTCCCCTATCCGTGGGCCTCGTTCGGGCGGAGGGTGAGGTCGGGGGCGCGGTGACCTGGCTCTGATACTTTTTTTCGTGACCTCATGATCCGGTGCCGCCCTCCCCCTCCGATGGGAGAGTGTGAGAAGACGTGATGGAATGATCCGACGTGCCGCCCTCAATTGCAAAATCTACCTCGCCGTCTCGCGCCGGGGGGCCGTGCCCCCCGGACCCCCCACGGACGAAGATAGCCGAGGGGCGGCGGGTCAAGAGATCTCTGGTCGTTCCCCTATCACGAGGAGAAGGATCAAGGATCATCTCACACCCCGGAAACCAGCACTATGAAATTTTCATCCCGTATGCTTGAGGCGTGATCTCGCCTCATGTCGAATTCTCTTAGTCCGCGTCTTTTTTGAAGAAAAGCCGGCAGTGGCAGTTGCCGTCCCCTTCGACCTCGTCGCGGTGATAGATGCAGGGGCAGATGATCTTTTTGTCCTCTTCGGCATCGCCGCTCCTGAGCCGGCAGGGACAATACTGTTCCCCGAACCTGAGCGTGTTGCGCGCAAGCCCCTTGATCACGGTGCGCAGTTGTTTGTCGTCCGGGTTCAGGGTCCACCCGTTCTTCTGCGCATAATCTTTTGCCCAGGTGAGGATCTGCTCTTCGAGTTCTTCCTGCGTCGGTTCAGTCATATCATCACCTTGTCGGTTCCGGGTTTTAGGTTTTCCCGGTGGTGTCGGAAACTTCTGGAGGGATCAGTCTGTCTGGGATATCTCCCTCGCCAGGAGGGGAGATCGCCCCGCCCCGGAATATGGCCATATTGCCATCCGTTTCAAGGACAGCGTCCCCGATCCGTGGCTGTATTGGGCTCCGTTTGGGGGCGGGCCAGAAGGACGTTCTTTCGTGTAACGCGGTGCGGAAACCGGGCCTCACCCGGCCCTCAGAGGGCCGGTATGATTGCGAGTAATGTTAACCCTCGTGGCCACCCGGTACGCCGGTGAAAAGGGTGGGAACGGAGCAAGGATCGGGGGCGAATTTCCGGGGGTCCGGCATTACCGCATGAAGGTTGTTTGTCGCCGATCTCTCAGAGGGGTGGAAAGGTGTGATGATCAGAGTGCCGCCCTCATCGTAGAATCTTCACTGCCATCTCGCGCCGGGGGGGGGAGATTCGAAAATCAAAGATATTCTCAAGCTCCCTTCGGTCGCTCCCACCGGACCCCCCATGACGAAGATAGCCGGGTGGCTGCACCTGAGAGATGTTGTCCCGATGCCCTGTCGCAATTGATAAAGGATCGATTCCTCTACACCTCGAAACATTGCTCTGAACAATGTTCATGCAGGATGCTTGAGCCCGGGGTTCACGGCCGAATCTCCACGGCCCTCGATCAAAAAAAGTATTTCAGGATTTTTTGCTCACTCGCGCTCTTCGATGCTCTTGATCATCCCGAGGAAGACCTTCTTCCCGTCGGCCGATCCGAGCACCTCCTCTGAGGCCCGCTCCGGGTGGGGCATCATGCAGAGGACATTGCGGGCAGGCCCGCCGAGGACCCCGGTGATGTTTTCCGCGGCGCCGTTCGGGTTCACGGCCGGGGTCACCTCGCCCTGCTCGTCGCAGAAACGGAACGCCACTCTCTCCTCGGCGTTGAGCCTGGCGAGTTCTTCAGGTGAGGCGACGTACCGGCCTTCCTTGTGGGCGATCGGGATCCTGACCACCTCGCCCTTCTTGAAGAGACGGGTGAACGGCGAGGTGTTCTCCTCGACACGCAGGCAGACCGGTTTGCAGATGAAGGTCGGGCTGGCATTTATCGTGAAGATGCCCGGCACCATCCCGCTCTCCGCCCCGATCTGTGCGCCGTTGCAGATCCCGAGGACCAGTCCGCCGGCCTGCGCATGCCTGACCACCGCGTCCATGACCCCGGTCCGTGCGGCGATCGCCCCGGCCCTGAGATAGTCACCGTAGCTGAATCCGCCGGGGAGGACGATCGCGTCGTAGTCCTCTTTGAGTCCGTCCTTGTACCAGACAAGATCGCAGTCGACCCCGCAGACCTCTGAGATGACGTACTGGACGTCGCGGTCGCAGTTGCTCCCCCCGAACTGGACCACCGCGAACTTCATGCCAGTACCTCGACCTCGTAGCGGTGGATGACCGGGTTGGCAAGGAGCCGTTCGCACATCTGCTCGACCTGCGCCTCTGCGGCCGCCCGGTCCTCCGCCTCCAGCGTGATGGTAAACACCCTGGCCGTGGAAAGTCCTTCGGTCGCAAACCCGATGTTGGCGAGGGCGTGCTGGATCGCACGCGCCTCGGGATCGAGCATCCCTTCCTTGAGTCCAATCGTAACTTTTGCGGTGAATTTCATGCTTTTACTCCTCCCCTGCGAGTCTCTTTGCCACCTCGGCATAGGTGGTCATCACGTCGCCCTTGTCGAAGCGGTAGACGTCCTTGTCCATCGAGGCATGGGTCTGCTTGTCCCAGAGACGCATCGAGTCCATCGAGATCTCGTCTCCCAGCAGGATCTCGTCGCCGTGCCGACCGAACTCGAGTTTGAAGTCGACGAGGTCGAGCCCGATTGCATCGACCTTTCCCTTGAGCAGGTCGTTGATCTTCAGGGCCGTCTGTTTCACGGCCTCGATCTCCTCGGCCGTCATGAAGCCGAGCGCCACGATGATCTCGTCGTTGATCATCGGGTCGTGCCGCTCGTCGTCCTTGTAGTCCAGGACGATCACCGGCGGGTCGAGGGGTGTGCCCTCCTCGATGGGGTAGTTGCGGACCAGCGAACCGGCGGCGATGTTGCGGACGATCACCTCGACCGGGATCATCTCCAGCGGCCTGACGATCATCGTCCGCTCGTCCTCCATCCTGACGAAGTGGCTCCTAACGCCGTTCTCCTCCAGGTACCTGAAGAGGTACGCCGAGACCTTCGCGTTGTAGACTCCCTTGGAAGAGAGTTCGTCTTTCTTTGCACCGTCAAAGGCGGTGATATCGTCCCTGAACTTCACGATCAGTTCGTCGGGGTTTTCAGAGCGGAAGATGGACTTCGCCTTTCCGCGGTAGATGGGTTCCTGTTCAGTCACAATGACCTCTCCTCAATTTCTTTCTGGAGTCTGTGGATGAGAGGGGCGATGGTATCGGAGTACCAGCCCATCTCGATGAACCTCGGATAGATACAGAGCCGCTCGCGCAGGGCTGCATCCCCGACGATCTTTTTGAGCCCCTCGATCTGGGGCCAGGGGTGCTCGGGGTTGACGTAGTCGATAGTGAGCGGCGAGACCCCGCCGAGGTCGTCGACCCCACACCTGATGAGCCGCTCTGCATCGGCAAGGTTCGGGGGGATCTGGACGGCAACTTCCCGGGGAAGGATCTCGCGGGCAAGGGAGATCGTCCCGGCCATCTCCTCGCTCGATGCCGGGGCGGCGTTCCCCATGTCCGTCCCCTCCTTCGGGCAGAAGTTCTGGATGATGACCTCCTGGATGTGCCCGTACCGTCTCTGCAGGTCGGCGATCACCTCGAGCGACTCCTCGCGGTCGGCCGGAGTCTCGCCGATCCCGATGAGCAGACCGGTGGTGAACGGGATCCTGAGCCTGCCCGCCTCCTCGATCATCTCGATCCGCACCGCCGGATCCTTGCCCGGCGAGTGGCGGTGGGCCGGGACATCCGCCGTCGTCTCAAGCATCAGTCCCATGCTCGCATTCACCTCCCTGAACCGTTCGAGTTCAGCGGCGGTGAGGATGCCCGCGTTGGTGTGCGGCAGGACGCCGGCCCTGATGGCATACAGGCAGAGGTCGTAACAATAGTCAAGAATATCGGCATAGCCGAGCGCGGCAAGGTGGTCAGAGAAGCCGGGCACCTCCCCGGGCCGTTCCCCGAAGGTGAAGAGGGCCTCCGTGCAGCCGAGGCGGGCGCCGGTGTCGATGGTCCGGTGCGCCTCGTCAGGCGGCAGCACGCACCCCGCCCCCGTAGCCTGCCTGAAGCAGCAATAGCCGCAGGCGTTCTGGCAGACGTGGGTGAGGGGAAGGAAGACGTTGCGTGAATAGGTGATCACCTTGCGGTGCATGCAGGTACCATTTCCCTTCCACCTTCTTGTAACCTTCGCGATTGGGTGCCTGCCCATCGCGGAAGGGGTGAGAATGGCCCGGGTTTCTGGGTACTCCCGTTCCGATTGCTTTTTGCATCTATCTGGCCAACTCTCTCTGAAATGGCCATAGACGCGATCATACCGTTCAAGCCGAAGAACCCCAAGACCCGCCTCTCCTGCATCCTGGAACAGGAGGAGCGGGAGGCGTTCGCACGCGCCATGCTCTCGGACGTCCTCGCCGCCGTCCGTGCTGCAGGCTGCGCCCCCACTCTTCTCAGCACCGGCCCCTTCGAGCACCCCGACGCCGCCGTCGTCGAGGACCCGGCGGGACTCAACGAGTCCCTCAACCGCGTCCTTGCCGCCGCGCACAATCCGGTCCTCATCATCATGGCAGACCTCCCTCTCGCCACCCCCGAGGCGGTCGCCCGGATGGTCGGCACCGATGCCTCGATGGCGATCGCCCCCGGCCTGGGCGGCGGGACCAACGCGATCTTCGTGAAAGAGCCTTCCCGGTACCATGTGGACTATTATGGCGCGAGTTTCTGCAAGCACATGGCGATCGCCGCGGAGGCAGGCCTCTCCTGCGAGGTCACCGACTCGTTCAGGCTTCACACCGACGTCGACGAAAAAGAAGATCTCGTCGAGGTCCTGATCCACGGGCAGGGTTCTGCCGCGTGCAGGTGCCTCGAGTCACTCGGGTTTGCCCTCTCCATCGAACGCGGCCGGGTCGGCGTGGAGCGCCGCACCCATAAAGAGACACTCTGACGCGTCGATCGTGGGGATCCCATATTCTTCGTTGAGTTCGATCCCCGTGCCGCGCACCAGCACGGCCGGGACGCACTCGTCCGCCTCGCCCATCAGGAGTTCGGCCGCCGAGGCCAGGCAGTCCCCGACGGCGCGCTTGGTCACCTCGAGTTCGCGGCCGAAGAGGTCGCGTCTGCCCGACTCGTCGACGACGGCCGAGAGCCCCGCGCATCCGATGGCGACGCCACTGCATCCGAGACGCATCGCATGGGTGCGCGAGTCGATGACGAGCACCCCGGTGTTCACGCCGAGTCGTGCGCGCACCGCCGCCCGCACCCGTCCGGCCGAGGCGTCGGGGTCTCGGGGGAGGGGGACGACCGTCCCGTCAGGGGCGTTCGAGTGATCCGCGCCGGCGTTCGGGAGGAGGGTGCCGTTCTTGAGCGTGAGCAAAAATCCGGGGATCCCGCCGACCACCCGGTCGCTCTCGCGGAGGACCACCTCGGTGATCGCCGGGTCGATGGCATAGCGCTCGGCAAGGCGACGCGCTTCGTCGGAGGGGACGACCTCGTCGAGACGGACTGTCCTCCCCTCGGCCGTCGCCACCGCGGACTCGGCGAGCAGGAGGATGTCGCCGTCTCTGATCCCTCCACACGCTGCGGCCTCTGCGGCCGCGACGACCTTCTCCGCGACGTCGTCGCCCTCCCGGATCAGTCCGGTCTCCAGGGCATAGACCGCATACCACCGGCTCATCCGTTCATCTCCATCTTCTCGACCACCAGGATCGTGTCTCTCGTCGCGGCCACGTCGTGCGCCCTCACCATGTCGGCGTGCGGCAGGAGCCTGGCCGTGACCGCGAGGGTGGCGGCCAGACGCTCCTCTGAAGGTCGGCCGACGAGGTCGCCGAGGTAGGACTTTCTTGAGATGGCGATGAGGATCGGTCGGCCGAGTTCCTGAAATCGGTCGAAGTGGCGGCAGAGGTCCCAGTCGTCGTCGAAGGTCCGTTCAGCCGTCCAGTTCCCGACGGCCGGGTCGAGGATGAGGTCGATGATCCCGGCACGCTCGGCCCGCGCGCTCACTTCTCTGAGGGCGTCGAGGGTCGCCTCCGTCCCGCGCGGGTCGCCGGGCCGGTGCAGGGCCGCCATCCCGATGACCGGGAGGCCGGAGTCGGCGGCGACGGTTGCGTACGCAGGGTCTGCAAGTCCGCCGATGTCGTTGATCACATGGACGTCGTGGCGGAGGCAGGCCTCCAGCACCCCGGGGTACATCGTGTCCACCGAGAGGGTGACCCCTGACCCGTCGAGGGCCGCGAGCGCGGCCGTGATCCGGTCGACCTCTTCTCTGACGGTGATCGGGACCGAGTGCGGGGCCGTGGACCGCGCACCAAGGTCGATGAGGTCGGCACCGGCGTCGATCATCTGGAAGGCGCGTTCGCGCACCGTCGTTTCAGGTACATATGAACCGGAAAAAAAAGATTCGGGGCTGCAGTTGATCACGCCCATCAGGCGGACCGGTGCGCCGCCCCCGACCTGCATCCCGTTTATTGTGCAGGGTTGCATGACCTCGCCCGGGCCGCCTTGAGAGTATTCTCCATCAGGGTGGCGATGGTCATCGGCCCGACACCGCCGGGTACCGGGGTGATGGCCGATGCCTTCCCGACCACCGAGTCAAAGTCCACATCTCCGCAGAGTTTGCCGTTCTCGTCGTGGTTGATCCCGACGTCGATGACCACGGCGCCCTCTTTGACCATCTCTCCGGTCACGAATCGTGCCTTGCCGATCCCTGAGACCAGGATGTCGGCCTGCTGCATGATCCGGGTGAGGTCGCGGGTCCTGGAGTGGCAGATCGTCACCGTTGCGTCGGCGTTGAGGAGCAGGGCGGCCATCGGCCGTCCGACATCCACACTCCGCCCCACCACGACGGCGTTCTTTCCGGCGATCTCGATCCCGTACTCGGCGAGCATCGTCATGATCCCCTGCGGGGTGCAGGGGACGAGTTCGGGATGGCCTGAATAAAGGCGGCCGATGCTGACCGGGTGGAACCCGTCCACGTCCTTTTCAGGGGAGACGGCGTCGATCACTGCCTGGGTGTCGACCTGCGGCGGGAGTGGAAGTTGCACCAGGATCCCGGAGACGTCCGGGTCATCGTTGAGCTTCTGCACGGTCGCCAGCACCTCGGCCGTCGTCGCCTCGGCAGGGAGTTCTGCACGGACCGAGGTGATCCCGACCTTCTCGCAGGCCTTGTGCTTCATCCTGACGTACATCTGGGATGCGGGATCCTCCCCGACCAGCACGGTGGCGAGGGAGGGGTGGATGCCCGACTCCTCGATCTCTTCTTTGAGGAGGTTCAGCCTCTTCTCAGAGAGCGTCTTGCCATTGAGTATCATTCTGTTACCGCGTAGATGGCGAACTTGCTTGCGAGCGCTTCGACCTCGGTCCTCACCTCTGCGATCTTCTCCTTGTTCTCGATGTCGTTGAGGACGGTGGCGATGAAGTGCCCGATGGCTTTCATCTCTTCTTCTTTCATGCCCCGTGAGGTGACGGCCGGGGTGCCGATCCGCAGACCGCTCGTCACGAAGGGCGAGAGGGTCTCGCGCGGGATGGTGTTCTTGTTGACGGTGATCCCGGCGTCGTGGAGTGCGTTCTCGGCCTGAAGTCCGGTGAGTCCCTTGTCGGAGAGGTCGAGGAGCATCAGGTGGTTGTCGGTGCCGCCGGAGACCAGGCGGTAGCCTTCGCTGTCGAGAGTGGCGGCGAGGGTCTGTGCGTTGTTGACGACCTGTTTGCAGTAGTCCTTGTACGACTGCGACAGGGCTTCCTTGAAGCAGACCGCCTTGGCGGCGATGATGTGCATCAGCGGACCGCCCTGCAGACCGGGGAAGACCGCCTTGTTGATGGCCTGCCCGAACTCTTCACGGCACATGATCGCACCGCCGCGAGGACCGCGGAGAGTCTTGTGGGTGGTGGTGGTGGTGAAGGGGAGGACGTCGATCGGTGAGTTGTGGAGGCCGGTGGCGACGAGGCCCGCGATGTGGGCGATGTCGGCCACACAGGATGACCCGACATCTTCGGCGATCTCGCCGAAGGCCTTGAAGTCGATCTCGCGCGGGTAGGCCGAGGCGCCGCAGACGATCATCTGGGGTTTCTCTTTCCTGGCCATATCGGCGAGGGCCGCGTAGTCGATGACCTCGGTCTCATGGTCGACGCCGTACTGGACGACGTCGTACATCTTGCCTGAGAAACTCACCGGCGAACCGTGGGAGAGGTGGCCGCCCTCGGAGAGCTTCATGGACATGATCTTGTCGCCGTAGTTGATGGTAGAGAAGTAGACTGCCATGTTGGCGCCTGAACCCGAGTGGGGCTGTACGTTGGCGTACTCGGCACCGAAGAGTTTGCAGAGTCGGTCTTTTGCGAGGTTCTCGATGATGTCGTAATACTCGCAACCCCCGTAGTAGCGCTTGCCAGGGTAGCCTTCTGCATATTTGTTGGTCAGGATCGAACCGGCGGTCTCGAGGACGGCCTTCGAGACAACGTTCTCGGATGCGATCAGTTCGAGCCCGTTTGTCTGGCGCAGGCGCTCTTTCTCGATGAGCGCTGCGATTTCAGGATCGGTATTGGCAAGACTAGACATGTACAAGAAAGTTGTATTGCTAGGTATTATGTCTTCGTCCGGTTGCATCGGGGGATGTTTGAGGGCGGGAACAGGGGGCGGCCCGGCATCGGGGAGGTACGTCCCGGGGCTGTAGAAGTATCATGGTTGTCCTCGTTTGCATGGGTTTATCATGAGGTCATCCAGGTGCACTCTCCGGTCCAGCCCTCGTAAAGAAGGGCGACGACTGATGGTGGAGAGATCCCCCCCTCTTCGTCGTGCAAACAGGCTTTGTAGAATCAGGCATGAGCCGAGAGCATGCTTCAGGCATGCCACATGAAACGTTTATCATGGAGCATATCTCCAAAGTAGCCGGGGCTCGATCAATCACGAGATCGAGATTCTTCTCAGCGATTGTTCCTCTGCCTCCGTCACTTTAATCACCATCCCGGGGATTCCGGGGGCGTTGCCGCCGATGTGATGAACGGAGGGAGACATGATGATCCGATGTGCCGCCCACAGAGAGAATAAAGCGTGTTTCCTTGCTCTCTCTCGCGCCGGGGGTTTCACCCCCGGACCCCCACGACGAAGATAGATGGGGGCGGCGATGGAGCACGATCCCCCCCAGATTCTCCTGTCTTGAATAGAGAGAGCAAACGACGAGAAATTTTCATCCCGTATGCTTGACCTCCCTGGGTTTGTGCTCGATACTGCACCGTCCTGGATTGGGACGGGGGGCAGAGAGGGGATTATGAAGAGAATGGTATCGTTCCCGACGCCTTCTTCATGCGCGGCGAGTGGGGGCTCTCTTTCAGGTGTGTTCCTGGGGTGCAACTCGATCGGGTATCAGGATTGATCTGCAAAGGGCCGGTTTATCTCTTATCTCGCATTTGTTGCAGGAATGCCGGAGGATAAGAGCACAAGGATTATAGGTCAATACAATCATCATTATCTCGAGGGACAATATGCTCAAAAAAGATGCAAAAGTAAAATTTCTTGAGCATCAACTTGAAGAGAGGGAGCGGGAGATAGTATCCATGCAGGGCGCGGAGAAGACTTTTGTCAACCAGGAAGACGAGCGGATCTACCGGCTCGAGCAGCGTGTGAGGGATCTTGAAGCCCTGGTCAAGGGGTTGACCGAGGAGGTGCTGGACCTCAAGACCATCACAATGAAACTCTATCGGGCCTATGAGACGAAGGCCGCCGAGAAGCCCAGGCCCAGGGTTATGGTGGAGGAACAGCCCGAGGAGAAGAAGGTGCAGCCTGCACCGGCCCCGGTACCGGTGCAGCCACCGGTGAAAGAGAGGCCCGCGGTCCGCGAAGAGGACGAGGGCGATCTGGACCTGATCATGCAGACAGACGGCACTCTCAAGCGTGAACGGCGGCATGGTTCGGACTATATCATCGCCCCCACGCGCTACCAGGCCCCCCCGAGCCTCATCGGTGGACGGAAGGGGGAGACATCCCGCAAGTCCGGCAGAAAGGGCGGGGACATCATCTTCGCTGAAGAAGACGACTCCATCACCAAATAAGGGGCTGTCGGGTGTACATTACCGGGATTGAGATCGATAACTTCAAGTCTTTTGCAAAAAAGACCAGAATCCCTTTTTTAGAGGGGTTTTCTGTCATCTCCGGCCCGAACGGTTCTGGAAAAAGCAATATTATCGACAGTCTCCTCTTCGCCCTGGCCCTCTCCAACTCGCGCGGCCTGCGGGCCGAGAAACTGACCGACCTTATCAACCTCAATTCTGGCAAAAACACCGCCGAAGTTGCGATCACCTTCTCTGACGGGACCGAGATCAGGCGGCGGATCAAACGAACGGCGTCGAACTATTATTCATACAACTATCTCAACGGCAAACTCGTCAAGCAGAACGATATCGTCGACTTCCTCGCGAAGTTCGGGGTCAAACCCGAAGGATATAATGTGGTGATGCAGGGCGACATCACCAGGATCATGGAGATGAGCGACTTCGAGCGTCGCAAGATCATCGACGAGATCGCCGGTGTCGCGGAGTTCGAGGGGAAGAAGGTCCGCGCCCTCGACGAACTCGAGGTGGTGCGCGAGCGGATCGAGCGGGAAGAGGTGGTGCTCTTTGAGCTCAACGCGAGGCTCGAGGAACTGAAGCACGAGCGCGAGCAGGCACTGGCATATCGGCACTGGCAGGAAGAATTCGAGCACTTCAAGAGTTGCCGCGCCGCGGCGCAGCTGCGCGATATGGAGAAAGAGCACGCGTCCATTCTTTCAAAGACTGCGGAGGCCGAGACCGATCTTGAACGGGCGCTATCCGATCTCGGGATCGAGCAGAACGACCTTGAGTACCTGCGCGGCGACCTCAAAGAGGTCGATGCCGAGATCAATGAGAAGAGCGGGAGCGAGTACCTGAAGATGATCTCGGCCCTGGAAGGTGCCAGGGGCAGGATCAAGGTCGCGGAAGCGACGATCGTGCGGTTGAAGAAAGAGAAAGAGGGGAACCTCGAGGGGATCAACCGTGCGTTCCTTGACGAGAAGCGGGCTTCGGAACGGGTCCAGGAATGTACCACGCAGGTTCGGACCCTCTCGGTCGACCGGGCCAACCTCTCGATGGAACTCGCGGGGGTGCAGGCGTCGGTCGGGAACCTGGAGGCCGAGATCGCACGCGGGGGGAAGGCGGCGGAAGACCTGAAGGAGCACCTCTTCTCGCTGATCCGCGAGGTCGAAGAGAAGAAGGGAACGCGCTCGGAGTATCTTCATCGGCAGGATCTCCTGATCGAGAAGAGCCGGATGCGGACGTCTGAGATCGAACGGCTCCAGGGTCGCCTTACCGAGGTGCGGTCAGGAGGCGAGAGTCTTGCTGCCGAGATCGAGAAGGCGCAGAAGGCGTCGGCCGACCTGGTGGAGAAGAAGGGTGCCCTTGACCGCGACCTCTCGAAGGCCGAGAGTGCCCTTTTTGCCAGGCGTTCGTCTCTGGAATGTATCCGCAAGGAGGTCCAGGATGCCGAGCGGGAGTTGATGCGGCTCGAGGCGCAGCAGCAGTCGCGCGGCGGGGTGGGGGGCCCCGCGCTCGAGGCGGTCCTCGGAATGGATGGGGTCTGTGGGACGGTGGCGCAGCTCGGCAGGACGCCGCCCGAGTATGCCACCGCGCTGGATGTTGCAGCCGGCGGGAAGCTGCGCTATGTCGTCGCCGAGAGCGACGGCGTGGCTTCGGAGGCGATCCGATACCTCAAGGAGCAGCGGCTCGGGCGGCTCACGTTCCTGCCGATGAACAAACTGAAAGGGCGAGAGTATCCTCCGGTGCGCGAGCCCGGCGTGATTGGGTATGCAAAGGATCTCCTCTCCTTCGACCCTGAGTATGACCTCGCCTTCCAACAGGTCTTTGGTTCGACCGTGGTCGTCGATACCCTGGAGAATGCTCGGCGGCTGATGGGCCGGTACCGGATGGTTACGCTGGAGGGCGAACTGCTGGAGCGGTCCGGGGCCATGACCGGTGGGTACCTGAAGAAGAAGCAGCAGGGAGGGTTCGGCGCGGCGGTCGAGGACGAAATTGCACGGTTGTCGATGTCTCTCGCGGAGAAACGGGAGGAGGCCACAGAGTTCGAGCGTTCGGTCGCCCGCCTCACCTCGGAAGCCGAGGACCTGCGGAAGCAGCGGTCCGGGATCGAGCAGGAGGCGGCGCGGTATGCGATGGTCCTCGAGGAGTATGAGCGGCGGGCGGCCTCCAGGCAGGGCGATGAAGAGGAACTTGTCGCCTCGCTTGCCGCGCTCAGGGCCGAGGTGGAGGAGAGTGCCGGCGAACTTGCCTCAGTCGAGGCCGCGCTCGACGGCGTGGGGGACGACCTTGCCGCCCTCGACCGGCAGGTCGCGGCCCTCAAGCAGAGACTGGAGGACACCGAGATCCCCAGGCTCACCGAGGAGTTGGGGCAGAAGCGTCGTGAGTGCGAGGGGATCGAGCGCCGCCTCCGGAACAAGGAGGCCGATATCGCCGATGCCCAGCGCGAGCGGCAGTACTTCGAGCGGCGGGTGGAAGAACTCGCCGCCGAACGCGAGCGGCTTGCCGGGAAGAATGCCGGGATCGATGCCGAGGTCATGGGGGCGGAGGCGGAGATCGAATCGGCCCGGGCCGAGATCGCCGGGCTTGAGGAGCGGCAGAAGGCGTTCTCCGCCGAACTCGACGAACTGCGGAAAAAACGTGAAGAGGTTGCTGAAGCAATCGCCGGGGCCGAGAAGCGGTGTGCCGGGCTGAATGCAAAGGCCGACCGGATCCGTCTGCTGATCGTCTCCTACCAGGAGAAGGCCGCGGGGCTGGCGGCAGAGATCGAGGGGCTGCGCGAACAGGCGGGTGAAGGGACTGACCTCTCCCTCACCGAGATCGAGGACGGGATCGCTGAGGCGGAACGGAACCTGCGCGCGATCGGAGCGGTGAACATGCTGGCCATCGAGGAATATGGGCGGGTATGTGACCGTATCGAGGAGCGGACCGGGAAGAAGGATGTGCTCTCTGCGGAGAGGACGTCGATCCTCGAGCGGATCGAGCACTTCGATACCCTGAAGTACGACTCTTTCATGGAGGCCTTCAGGGCGATCGATGCGAACTTCCGGGAGGTCTTTGCCCGTCTGACGGCGGGAAGCGGCAACCTGAACCTTGAGAACGAGGAGGATCCCTTCTCGGGGGGGCTGACGTTTGCGGTCCAGCCGCGCGGCAAGAAGGTCCAGCTCCTCTCCGCGCTTTCGGGGGGTGAGAAGTCGCTGACCACGCTGGCCTTCCTCTTCTCGATCCAGAAGTACATGCCTGCGCCGTTCTATGCCTTCGATGAGGTGGATATGTTCCTCGACGGGTCGAATGTCGAGCAGGTCGCCGCCATGATCAGGGAACTTTCCAGAAATGCCCAGTTCATCTCGGTCTCGCTGCGCAAGCCGATGATCGAGCGGGCAGACCGGATTATGGGTGTGACGATTCGCCCGGACAAGAGCACGCTGGTGACCGGTGTCGAGAACCATGCATGAGGAGCCTGTTGAGATCCTGGTCCAGCTCGCGGAGCGGGGCGAGATCGATCCCTGGAACATCGATATTGTCGATGTAACGGATCGCTTTCTCACCGAACTCGAGCGGCGCCGTGAACTCGACCTCAGGATCTCCGGACGCACCCTCTTTTTTGCGGCGACGCTGCTGCGGATGAAGTCCGAGTGCCTCACGGCAGACCCGTTTGAGGAACTGGATGAAGGGGAGGTTCTGGAAATCTCTGAGGATGACGAGGACGACTTCGGGCTTGCCGATGAGGCCGAACCGATCGAGCGGCTTGAGCGGGAGATCCAGCGGCGGATCGGACGGAAAAAGGTACGGCGCAGGCCGGTCACGCTCTATGAACTGATCACGGAGTTGAAGGCCGCAGAGAAAGAGGAGCGTCGCCGCCATCGGAAGCGCGCGCAGCAGGAGGAGGAGCCTCCGATACGCGCGAGCGACGTGGTGGCGGTGGCCCATGATGAGGACTATAAGGGTGCGACTGAGGCCGTGCTCGGGTGTTATGACGTTCTCGCTCCTGAGGGAGAGACGGTGACGGTGCGTGCCCTCTGCATGTCTCTTGAGAGGGGAACGATAGAGGTCTATATCCCGCTCCTCTTCCTCGCGCTGGAAGGGGTTGTGGCACTCTGGCAGGAAGAATACTTTGGCGATGTGTACGTGAGGAGGAATGCGAATGGACAGAGTGGCGATGCTTGAGGCCATCCTTTTTGTGGCCGATGCGCCGGTCGAGTACGGGGACGTAGCAAAGATGCTCGGGGTGCGGCGCGAGGAAGTGTCTGCGCTTGCTTCAGAACTTCAAAAGCAGTGTGAGGGGCGCGCAGCTCCTCTTGAGGTTCTTGATTCGGGTGAAACAGTCTATATGGTTCTGAAAGAGGAATACAGCGAGTTTGTCTATCCTCTGATGCGCCCGGAGATCTCCCGGGCGGTTTTGCGCACGCTTTCGGTGATCGCATACCGACAACCGATTCTCCAGAGCGACCTCGTCGAGGTGCGCGGGAGCGGGGCGTATGCGCATGTGGAGGAGCTTCTGGAGCGGGGACTGGTGGCGCGCCAGCGGAGCGGGCGGAGTTATGAGCTCCAGACGACCCCTGAATTCTCGCGTTATTTTAAAACGGCAGCACTCTCCGGGGTGCAAGAACACCTGGACCTCAGGTAGGTATTTATGTCGGGCCTTACAACATTGTAAGGTCGTGTCTGAGACGGTTTCCAGAGAACCGCTCGTGTGGTAGTTCTCTGGGGATTATATTCTTGATTCTGGCCTCGGGCTGGAGTCGAAGGGTATATATGCGTCGAAGATCAACATGATTGACGCACAAGGTGGCTCGGGCGGGTTGCAACGCAATCGGTCCGAAATTGGTTCTTGTCTTCGGATGATCTTCCTTTAACGCATCCCTCCGGGGGTGTGACTGCGAAGGTTTATATCTGAAAACGTCCAATATTGTTACCTCACAAAGTGACTGGGGTTCGATGAATCCGGCGAGTTCGGAATCGAGCCTTGATGGAACCTGAGGCATCAGGTATGATCTTCCTTTAACGCATCCCTCTGGGGGTGTGACTGCGAAGGTTTATATCCTGGATCGCCCAATACTGTTATCTCTCAACGAGCAAACAATGTGGGAACTTCGTGGCAGAAAAGGTTTATATGCCATGACGTCCAATGTTGTTAGCACGCAAGGTGACAGGCGCCGACGAATCCGGTCTCCCGGAATCGGCGTCGGGCAGTTCTGAGATGTTTTCTTTCTCCGCTTCGGCGGGGCGAAGGTTTATATTCTCAGAAGTGAAACATAATATGCCTCAAGGGTGACCTCGAGCCAAGTAATTGGTTCGAGACAGTGACTCCAAAGGTTTATAACCTCTGAAGTCTAATACTGTATCCCCAAGAAGTCACTCGGGTGCGATAAAGTTCGCCCCTGACAAGGGACACAGGGCTCGGTCCTGTGTTTCGATGGAGAATCAAAATCACTGAAAATGGTCAGTGTTGGTTCTGACGTTGGCACTAGCAATGCGGAAATCTATCTAGCAACCGCTAATCCCTTTAAGATATAAGTGTGCTTACTTCAAATTCTGGTTGATCCTGCCAGAGGCCACTGCTATCGGGGTTCGACTAATCCATGCGAGTCGAGAGGGTTCGGCCCTCGGCGTACTGCTCAGTAACACGTGGACAACCTGCCCTAAGGTGAGGGATAACCCCGGGAAACTGGGGATAATACCTCATAGTTTACAGATGCTGGAATGCTCTGTAGGTCAAAGGTCAGCCGCCTTAGGATGGGTCTGCGGCCGATTAGGTAGTTGTTGGGGTAAAGGCCCAACAAGCCTGTAATCGGTACGGGTTGTGGGAGCAAGAGCCCGGAGATGGATTCTGAGACACGAATCCAGGCCCTACGGGGCGCAGCAGGAGCGGAAACTTTACAATGCAGGAAACTGTGATAAGGGAACCCCGAGTGCCCGTATGGACGGGCTGTTCAGGTGCGTAAAAAACACCTAGAGAAAGGGCCGGGCAAGACCGGTGCCAGCCGCCGCGGTAATACCGGCGGCTCGAGTGGTGGCCACTATTACTGGGCTTAAAGCGTCCGTAGCTGGGTAGTTAAGTCTCTTGGGAAATCTTCCGGCTTAACCGAAAGGCGTCTAAGAGATACTGGCTACCTAGGGATCGGGAGAGGTGAGAGGTACTCTGGGGGTAGGAGTGAAATCCTGTAATCCTTAGGGGACCACCTGTGGCGAAGGCGTCTCACCAGAACGACTCCGACAGTGAGGGACGAAAGCTGGGGGAGCAAACCGGATTAGATACCCGGGTAGTCCCAGCCGTAAACGATGCGTGTTAGGTGTATCGGTGACCACGAGTTACCGAGGTGCCGAAGGGAAACCGTGAAACGCGCCGCCTGGGAAGTACGGTCGCAAGGCTGAAACTTAAAGGAATTGGCGGGGGAGCACCACAACGGGTGGAGCCTGCGGTTTAATTGGACTCAACGCCGGGCAGCTCACCGGGTAGGACAGCGAAATGATAGCCGGGCTGAAGACTCTGCTTGATCAGCTGAGAGGAGGTGCATGGCCGTCGTCAGTTCGTACTGTGAAGCATCCTGTTAAGTCAGGCAACGAGCGAGACCCACGCCAACAGTTGCCAGCATGGTCTCTGGACTGATGGGGACACTGTTGGGACCGCCTCTGCTAAAGAGGAGGAAGGAATGGGCAACGGTAGGTCAGCATGCCCCGAATTACCCGGGCTACACGCGGGCTACAATGGTCAGGACAATGGGTTCCGACACCGAAAGGTGAAGGCAATCCCCTAAACCTGTCCTTAGTTCGGATTGTGGGCTGCAACTCGCCCACATGAAGCTGGAATCCGTAGTAATCGCGTTTCAAGATAGCGCGGTGAATCTGTCCCTGCTCCTTGCACACACCGCCCGTCAAACCACCCGAGTGGGGTTTGGGTGAGGCTGTGGTCGTTGCCACAGTCGAATCTAGGTTCCGCAAGGGGGGTTAAGTCGTAACAAGGTAGCCGTAGGGGAATCTGCGGCTGGATCACCTCCTAACGAAATCGGGTTCGCGGTTGTTAGATAGACCGTAAAGTTGCTAGTGTCAAGAAGGGAGCGGGCTCATAGATCAGTGGTAGATCGCCGCCTTTGCGAGGCGGAGGCCGAGGGTTCAAATCCCCCTGAGTCCACTTTCAATGCACCTGGAGACGCAAGTCACCAGGGAAGGGCTGAAGGTCAAGCCAATGACCTGAAGAAGCCGTGTAAAGGGAATGCACATCGGGCGTCAAATGGGTTCAGCGGAACGCTGGAACCACGCCTGTCAGTGGATGGCTCGGTTCGAGTGCCGAAGAAGGGCGTGCCAAGCTGCGATAAGCTCCGGGGAGAGGCAAGGAATCTACGATCCGGAGATTCCCTAATGGGACATCCCAACATTTCGGTGTTGATCCGTAAGGATCGGGAACGCCCCGAATTGAAACATCTCAGTAGGGGCAGGAAAAGAAATCAACCGAGATGTCGTGAGTAAAGGCGATTGAAAGCGACATAGTTCAAACCGAATCCCTTCGGGGACATGTGGTGTGGTAGGCCTACCGTCTGGATGATGCAGTGAAGTGGAAGTCCTCTGGAAAGAGGTACCAGAGAGGGTGATAGTCCCGTACACGTAAGCTAATTCGTCCTGGTAGTGTCCTGAGTACCGTGGGTTGGAATTCTCGCGGGAATCTGGGGGTCATCAACCTCCAAAACTAAATACAACTCGAAACCGATAGCGTAGTAGTAGCGTGAGCGAAGGCTGAAAAGTAACCCTGAAAAGGTGGTTAAAAGTGCCTGAAACTGACAGGTTACAGTGTGTTATGGCGCGAAAGGATCTTCTGCATGAAGGAACCCGTCGCGAGGCGGTAGTACGGGTGCAGTTGCCAGTGTCATAACTTACGTTTTGAAGAATGGGCCAGAGAGTTAGTCTCGTTGGCGAAGGTTAACCGTAGAGGGAAGCCGGAGCGAAAGCAACAAGTCCGTAGCCTTCGGGTGTGGGACGGCGTATTAAAAGTGCGTGGAGTCAATGGGGCTAGACCCGAAGCCGGGTGATCTATGCGTGGGCAGGTTGAAGCGTGACGAAAGTTGCGTGGAGGACCGCATGAGGTTTTGATATACAAATCATTCTCGTGACCTGTGTATAGGAGTGAAAGATTCATCGAACCCGGCATCCGCTGGTTCCTTCCGAAACATGCCGTAGCATGACCTGGCCGGAGATAGTCGGTGAGGTAGAGCACTGATTGGGGATCCCGGGGAAGAAATTCCTCGCTCTCCTGTCAAACTCCAAACTCCCCGACGTCGTGGATGGCTGGAAGTCCGCATTACGGGGTAAGCTTGTAATGCGTAAGGGAAACAACCCAGACCGTGGTTAATGTCCCTCAATGTAGGCTAAGTGTCAATACTGAAAGGCGTCCTAGGCCAAAAACAACTGGGAGGTGAGCTTAGAAGCAGCTACCCTTCAAAAAGTGCGTAACAGCTTACCAGTCTAGGTTTAGGGCACTGAAAATGGACGGGGCTAAAGCCTACTACAGAGACCACGGAGCACCGCAAGGTGATCTAGTAGGAAGGCGTCCTGCATGGGAAGAAGCAGGGTCGTAAGTTCCTGTGGACCGTGTAGGAATGAGAATTCTGGCAGTAGTAGAAGCAAAGATGGGTGAGAATCCCATCCGCCGGAGGGGCTAGGTTTCCTCGGCAATGTTCGTCAGCCGAGGGTTAGTCGGTCCTAAGTTGCACCGTAACGCGAGTGCAGCGAAAGGGAAACAGGTTAATATTCCTGTACCATTTGGTCTTTGCGAAAGCACTGACACTTTGGGATATGCCAAGCAAGGTTGTCGCCTTGTCTAAGCATCTAAGTCCGGGGAGTACCGTTATGGTGAGAACCGGGTGAAAGTGTGATGGGGTAACTCGGCAAATTCCTGGAGTCCATGAAAAGGTGACCAAATGTCCGTACCGAGAACTGACACAGGTGCCCCTAGCTGAAAAGGCTAAGGCGTGTCGGATAAATCGTGTTTAGGGAACTCGGCAAATTGGCCCCGTAACTTCGGAAGAAGGGGTGCCTGCCTGGTGATCAGGCAGGTCGCAGTGACCAGGGGGCTCTGACTGTCTAATAACAACATAGCTGACTGCAACTCCGTAAGGACTAGTATAGTCGGTGATTCCTGCCCAGTGCGAGTATCTGAACACTGGTTTCAACCGGACGAAGGACTCGTAAACGGCGGGGGTAACTATGACCCTCTTAAGGTAGCGTAGTACCTTGTCGCTTAATTGGCGACTTGCATGAATGGATTAACGAGAGCCCTACTGTCCCAAACACGAATCCGTTGAACCTTTTATCCTGGTGCAGAGGCCAGGGACCCCAAATGGGAAGTGAAGACCCCGTGGAGCTTTACTGCAGCCTGTCGCTGTGTTACGGTATTCCTTGCGCAGTGTAGATGGGAGGCGTCGATCCGTCCCTTGTGGGGGGCGGGGAGCCAACGATGAGACACCATCCTTGGTTTACTGTAGCACTAACTCTCTTGAGGACAACGATAGGTAGGCAGTTTGGGTGGGGCGCCACACCCTCGAAAAGATATCAAGGGTGCCCTAAGGTCAACTCATGTGAGTCAGAAACTCACAGAAGAGTGTCAAGAGCAAAAGTTGGCCTGACGCGATTCCGAATAGCAAGGAATCGCGAGAGGAAACTCGGGTCTAACGAACCAATACGCCTTTTTGATGAGGGCTATTGACGACAGAAAAGCTACCCCGGGGATAACAGAGTCGTCGCCGGCAAGAGCACATATCGACCCGGCGGCTTGCTACCTCGATGTCGGTTCTTTCCATCCTGGCTGTGCAGCAGCAGCCAAGGGTGAGGTTGTTCGCCTATTAAAGGGGATCGTGAGCTGGGTTTAGACCGTCGTGAGACAGGTCGGTTACTATCTATTTGGGGTGTTTGGAGTCTGAGGGTAAGAAAGAAATAGTACGAGAGGAACTTTCTTTCGTCGCCTCTGGTCGACCGGTTGTCTGACAAGGCAGTGCCGGGCAGCTACGCGATAAGGGGTAAAAGCTGAAAGCATCTAAGCTTGAAACCCGGCCCAAAAAGAGACTCCGTTGAGGACATGGGTAAAAGACCCGCTTGATAGGCTTGGGATGTAAGCACGGAGGTAACGACGTGTTCAGTCCGCAAGTACTAACGTCCAAATCCAGTCTTCCGTTGAACCCAGACGAAATCCGATGTGCATACCCTTAAATTCTATGATGTCTAACATCATAGAGAACTATCACGGCTGCCAAGGTGGCGGAGCGGCCACGCGGTTGACTGCAGATCAACTACACCCCGGTTCAAATCCGGGCCTTGGCTTTGGGTGATAGCGGCCATAGCAACGGGGAAACACCTGGACTCTTTCCGAACCCAGCAGTTAAGCCCGTTAACGTATTGCCCTGTACTGAGTTGCGCGAGCACTTGGGAACGGTAGTGAGCTGCTATCCCCTTCCTTATTATTAGACTGTTATTCTTTGAGTTTATTTATTCTGTGTTTTACTGAGCTTGCTTCAGCATAGATTCTCTGTCGCTGAAATAATGTCTTTCTCTTTCACGTAATGAGCCGTCCTGGGGTTATCCTGCAGGAAGATCGATTCATTGAGAGTTCAGTTGCCATCACTCGTTTTGTTTGATATATTTCTTCCCCGGTGTGATCCCAGGATTTCAGGTTTCAGATCTGAATGGACGGGCCGGTGTGCATACCCTTATATCTCATTGAGGCTGACTATTATAGCGTATAGCGGCCAGAGCAGCGGGGAAACACCTGGACTCTTTCCGAACCCAGCAGTTAAGCCCGTTAACGTATTGCCCTGTACTGAGTTGCGCGAGCACTTGGGAACGGCAGTGCGCTGCTATTCATCCCTTATGCAATGGTATAGTTCTATTTTTGGGTATATTTCTTCAATTTATGATTGTTTTGTGCCGTTCTCTCCGAAATGATATATAACTTCATCTTCATAGTGTAGATATTGGGATCATTCTGATATCTCGGTCCCCATGGAGCATTTGCCATGAATGATATCCCGGATATCCCGAAGTGTATGAGTACACAACATCCTGACAATGTTCACATTCCGTTTTTCGCCGAGAATGCGCAACTTGGTGGAGAAGATGAAGTCAGGGAGGCCTACTATGCTTACTCCCATCTTGGGTGCAGGGAGCAGATGTGGGACTGTGAAGGAAAAGAAGTCGACAACTTCGTCGTCAAGAAACTCCTCTCCAGGTATGGTTCATATTTTGATGAACATCCCCTCGGAAAAGACGTCTTTCTGACGCTCAGGGTACCGAACCCTGAGGTGGAGAAGGCGGAGGCGAAGGTCCTTCTTGAGACCCTGGAGAGTATCCCGCGCTCCTATGATGTTGCCCATCTCTTCTCAGGGAACACGATCCCTCCGATCTTCCAGGTCATCCTCCCGATGGCGTCATCGTACCCTGCCATCGATAACATCTATCAGTATTACCGCGACTTTGTGGTCGGTCAGCAATACAAACGGCTCGGTGGACGCGAGAAAACAATTGCCGATTGGATCGGGCGGTTTTACCCGGAAAAGATCGACGTGATCCCGCTCTTTGAAGACCAACCGAGCATGCTCAATGCCGCCGGCATTGTCGGTCGTTACATGGAGGACAAAGACCTCGCCTACCAGCGGGTCTTCCTCGCGCGTTCGGACCCGGCGATGAACTACGGGATGGTGGGTGCGATTCTCCTCAACAAAGTTGCGCTCTTCCGCCTTCATATCCTGGCCGAGGAGACGGGCGTCCCGGTCTATCCGATCATCGGTGTCGGGTCCGCCCCGTTCAGGGGAAATCTCGGTCCCGAAACCGTGGATCGATGTACCGCCGAGTACCCGAGTGTTCATACTTTCACAGTCCAGTCGGCATTCAAGTACGACTATCCCCAGGACACGGTCCGCCGTGCGGTGGCAACCCTCGAGGCGCGCGAGGTCGCGACCCCGATGGAGATCAGAGAAGAAGAAGTGCTCCCGGTGGTCGGGAAGTGCACGGCGCGGTACATGGAAAGCGTCACTGCGCTTTCCGACCTCATCAACCGGGTCGCCGCCTTTGGACCCAGTCGGAGAATGCGCAAACTCCATATCGGGCTCTTTGGCTACTCCCGGAGCATGGGCGGGGTCACCCTTCCCAGGGCGATCGCCTTCACCTCGGCGCTGTACTCGATCGGTCTTCCCCCCGAACTTCTCGGCCTCGACGCCCTTGCGTCCGACGACATCGAGTTCCTGCGCGAGGTCTATGTGAACTTCGACGCTGATCTGGTCGACGCAGTGCGGTACTTCGATCCCGAGTCCGAGTATGTCCCGACATCCCTGACGAAGATGGTCTGCGACCTCGTCGACGTCGAACCTGACCCGGAGCACCTCGAGTGCGCGGCCGAGGTCCGCCTGGCCCTGAAGGAAGGTCGGACTGCGGATGTCAGGTCCGGGATCTTGAGGGCGGCGAACATCAGGCATTTCCTGGGATGAAAAAATGGCTCTAAAGAAATCATCTTGATCGTTCTCTTCTCCGGGGGACTTGCCGCCCCCCGAAACCCCCACGACGAGGATGAGCGGGGGGCGGCGATGGAACAAGATCGCCGCCGGTTTTTTGGTCTTGAAAATGAGAGATCAAGCGACAAGAAATTTTCATCGCGTATGCTTGAGCCCAAGGATCGTGCCTGATTCTACAGGGCCCAAAAAATCTTTTTTTTTTGGTGAGGAAAGACCTGAGGATAGGTGTCTCTGTGGGAGTCAGGCGGGTGCGTCCCGGTGCGAGTGGGCGGGAAGGTGGGATGGTCAGAATGTGCCGCCTTCATTGCAGAATTTCAACCGGGAAGGCGGTTGAATCATACCTGACCTTATAGATCAGACTGTTTTCGATCCCCACTGGCGGATGGATCCTGTGGGATGCAGGCCTCATCCATCTCGTCTTGAGGATCAGAAGAGTACTCGACATCTGCTCTCGCCAGTTGCTCCGGGGTGAACGCATAGATAGAGGTGCGCTCTCCCTCGGGGCCGGCCCTGGTGGAATATTCTCCCTCAAAGATGGCTTCGGATGGATCTTCCTCGCTATATTCATCGTCTACTCTGTACATCTTTGCTATCGTGAGATAGGACGTGGGCTGGTCGACCCTCTTCAGGGGAGATAAGGTCCCGGTCTCAAGCGACATTTTCATCCGGTATGCATCATGAAGTGTGCTTTTCTCGACGTATGCCTTTTTCTACACAACCATAAGGCCCGGCCTTGTAAAATCAGGCATGACCCCTGGTTCATGTCTGATTCTCCAGAGCCGAAAAAATAGGTTCCTGGCTCTGGAACTCTCTAGTCCTTTTTCTTCAGGCCGATGACGACCACAGCGAACATGGCCCCGAAAATGGCCATGACCGGGATCGGCGTCCCTGCCTGCGTCTGCGTCGTTTCCGGACGTTGCATAAGTGTGCCGTTGACCGTCACCGTCGTTCCGGCCAGAACGCGGAAATCTCCGGTCCAGGGCTCATAGCCCTCGAGTTCGAGCGTGACGGTGTGGTTGCCGGGCTCGAGGTCGGGGACGGTGACCGGCGTCTTGCCGACGAGGAGGTTGTCCATATAGACTGCGGCGCCTGGAGGATTGGAGGAGACGGTCATGGCACCCGTCGCCGGCGTGGGTTCTGCCGTGGTGAGCGGCGGCGGGACGGCCGTCGGTGTCTCCTGCGGTTCTGCGAGGGAGAGCGTATAGGCTCGCACCATGTGGTCACCGCTACCGGTCACCAGCGTGAGGCCGTCGGCGGTGAGGGCAACACCCCTGACCGCCGTTCCGGTCTCTTCGGACAGGATGCTCTCACCGTTCCGGTCAAGGATCGAGAATGTTCTGTCAAGCGAACCGGCTGCGACACTCCGGGCGTCTTCGGTCATGGAGACCGACGTGACCGATCCGCCGGCCCGAAACTCCCATATTTTTTCGCCGTCGACGGAGAAGAGATATGCCCGACCCTCAGAGGTGCCTGCAACGATATACTGGCTATCGGGGGAACACGAGACCCCCAGCACATCACTGAAGACCGGGGTGGACCAGAGAAGTTTTCCCGAGGCGTTGAAGAGATAGAGCTGTTCGTCGGTCGACCCTGCGGCGACCAGCGATCCGTCTGGAGTGACGGCCGTGGCGAGGACGTCGGATCCGACATAATATTTCCAGAGGACCTCTCCATCTCCGTCCAGGAGGTAGACCCGGTCGTCCGACCCTCCGGCGGCCACATATGCCCCGCCGTCGGCGACCGCGACGGCAAACCCTCTTCCCGGCAGGAGATAACTCCAGCGCCTCTCGCCGTTGATCTCATAGAGATAGACATGGTTGTCGGAGGAGGCCGCGCCCACCGCGCTCCCGTTCGGTGCGACCGAGACGCTGTTCACGTTCGCCTGTGCCTTCTTCTCCCAGAGCACCGCTCCATCGCGTCCAAGGAGCGTGACCTTCCCATCGTCTCCCCCTGCCGCCACCGCCGTGCCGTCGGCAGAGACCGAGACCCCGCGCACCGTTGCACCGGTCTCGTAGGTCCAGTCAAGGGAGGCCTCTTCTGCGACCACTATGCCGCAGAGGAGAGAGAGGGCAACGGCCAGGACGACCGTCGCCCATGCTTTGTTCTGTGTCATGAGGGGGGATCTCTCGGTCCTTCTATTTATCTCCGGCGGATGAAGAGCATCGCACCGATCAGTCCGAGTGCCGCTGCGGCTCCACTGACCGACGCCTCGGTCGGCGTCGTCGTCGGGGCGGTCGGTGAGGTGACCGGGGTCTCAGGTACCGATGTCGTGGGGGTGACCGTCCCGGTCACCTCCTCCTCTGCGGTGACGGTAAAGGTGGTGCTTGCCTGTGCATCCCCCTCCACCCATTCGACGGTGATGGTGTACTCATCAGGCGGGAGATCGGCATCGGTCGTGAGCTCCCAGGTGTTCAGCGGCTCTCCCGCCTCGACGATCGCCGTCCCGCTCACCCCATAGAACGGCGCCTCGGTATCTTTAGCCGTCGGCTCGAAGGCCGAAGAGGTCACTTCGACCTGCAGCGTATTTCCCGGGGCGATGTTTGTCGTCCCGGTGATCGTCAGGCTTCCCGGCGCGTCGGCCTCGACCGCGTCGATATTGATCATCTCTGTCGTCTCAGCCCCTGCTCCTCCGGCGAGGAGGAGGACGACCAGGGCGACCACGAGGTAGGATACAGGGCGCACCATGAGTGGGGGTGATGGGAGTGGTGATATAAGAAGGTAGGGGAGCGCGGGAACCTGCCTCAGACCGACTGCATGGGACAGCTTTGTTGAGCTCAAATGTCTCGTCGCTTGGTCTCTCTTTTTTTAAGACTGAAGAACTGGCGGTAAAAATTTTGCGATTGTGGGCGGCGATGGAACACAATCCCCATCGGTTCTCCTGTCTTGAAGAGAGCGATCAAGCGACGAGAAATTTTTATCGCGTATGCTTGAAACGCAGGTTCATACCCTATTCTAAAAAGCAAAAAAAAAAAGGGCTCTGTAGAAAACATCCTCTTTTCATCACCTCAACCCCCTTGTGACCTTCATCCATCGCCTTCCCTCATGCTTGCGCGGGGGCTTTGCCCCCGGACTCCCAGGATGAAGATTGGGGCGGAAAGCGGAGCAATGACCATGAAAGAGGGGTTGCAGTCTCCCGCCTCTCTTCGTGCGGGGGGTTCTGGGGGCGGCACGCCCCCCGTCGAAGAGAACCATCAAGACGATTTACCATGAAAATGATCCAGACGATCCTCTCTTCAGGTTTGCATGAGCGTTTGAACTTTTCATATCACGTTGAAGCCGATACGCAGAGGATAGAGAATCTCTCTGATGGATCGGCCGCCCGTAATCGTCAAATCTTTCCCGCAATCTCGCGCCGGGGGCTCTGCCCCCGGCCCCCCACGACGAGGATAGCCGGGGCGGCGATGAAACTAGATCTTCCAAAGATCCTGTCGCGAGGATTGGGTTCCCGCCCACACGCCGTAGCGCAGCTCAGAAAATTTTCATCCCGTATGCTTGAGCCCGAGGCTCATGCCCGATTCTACAAAGCCAAAAAAAGAAAAACGCAGATCCCGCTCAGCGGTGAGCGAAGAACGCGACGACCCGGCCGTCCTCGACCCGGTCGATCCTGGCAAAGCCCACCCGCTCGAACTGGACCGTCCCGCCGACGTGCTCTGTCACCTCGGGCTCGCAGACCCCGGCGATATCGCCCTCAGGCGTGCGGAGGGTGCACGGGATCCCGTATTCCGCCGGCAGCCACTGGATGATCGGGGCCTTCGCCTCGCGGGCCGCCGCGAGGTCGTCGCCGGCATAGGCCGCCTGCCCTTCTCCTTTCAGTTCGATGTTGAAGAGGTCTTTGAGGCGGACCATCCCCGCCCCCTCCACTTCGGCCGCCGGGAGGACGACCGCACTGGTGAAGGCGAGTTCGCGCACGCCTCTCTTCTCGTCGCCGGGGTAAAGCGGCACCCGTGCCCTCTGTTCGGGCGCCCCCTCCACCTCGTAGCGTACGGGGTTCGGGACAAAGAAGAACCGGTCCGAAGTCTCGTCGATGACCGCCTTGTTCTGGGCATACAGGTTCTCCCACGAGAACGAGATGTCCGTGTCGCCGGTCCCGAGATCGACCATCGCCCGGCGCACCGCTTCGGGCTGGATCCCCCGGCGTGCGATCGCCCGCAGGGTCCCCAGGTGGACGTCGTCCCACCCGGTGTACGTGCCCTCGTCGATCCCCTGGTGCATTGAGGAGGTCGAAAGGACCAGCCCCTCGATGGACATCCGCCCATAATGACGGTATACCGGCGGCTTCCACCCGAAGTAGTCGAAGATATAGCGCTGCCGTCTGGTGTTGGCGATATGGTCCTTGCCCCTGATCACATGGGTGATCCCGAGGAGATGGTCGTCGACCACCACCGAGAAATTCATCAGCGGGTAGACCTTCGCCTCGATCCGCGGGTGTGCTGGCGAATCGACGATCCTGAAGATGGAGAAGTCCCGGATCGCCGGGTCAGGGTGTTCCAGATCAGTCTTCACCCGTACCGTCACCTGCCCCTCGGCAAACCCGCCCGAGAGCATCTGCTCCCAGAGCTCCAGGTTCTCCTCCACCGTATGGGCCCGGCACGGGCAAGCCTTCTTTGCCAGTTTCAATTCCCTGAACCGCCCCGCGTCGCAGGTGCAGACATAGGCCCCGCCGATCTCGATGAGCTTCCTGCACAGGTCATAGTAGATATCCATCCGGTCGGACTGGTAGACGATATCGGTCACCCCGAGTCCCATCCACTCGATATCCTCCTGGACCATCCGGTAGGCGTCAGGGTCCACCCGGCGCGGGTCGGTATCTTCGATCCGCAGGACATACCGCCCGCCGTACCGCTTCACATAGGCGTCGTTGAGAAACGCCGCGCGGGCGTGGCCCAGATGGAGCGGGCCTGAGGGGTTCGGGGCGAACCGCATCACCACGCCGTCCTCGGCCTCTTCCAGGGGGGGAAGTTCTTTTTTGGTCTCCTTCTTCTTCCCGGCGTCCATCTCGTCGACGACCTCGGGGGCGAGTTCGGCAAGCTTCGCCTTCCATGCCTCCGGCGCCATCGTCGCCACCTCGGCCAGCACCTCCTCGAGGGCGGCCGGGAGTTCTTTTGCGTGCGGCCTGAGTTCGGGGTGGGTACCGAGCACCTTGCCCATCACCGCCTTTGCCCTGGGAACGCTGCCGTGCTTTGCCGCGTTCTCGAGCGCGTAGATGTAGAGGATCCGTCTGAGCGCCGCGTCCATCTTAGAAGCTCCTGCTGATGAAGAACTCCACGAGGTCGTCCAGGTGCTGGCGTTCCGTGCACTCGGGCAGGACCGAGAGGGCGCGCCTGGCCGTCGCCACTTTTTCTTCTGCGATCTCGCGGACCGCGTCGACCACACCGGCCTCTTCCAGTTCGGCGATCGCCCGGTCCAGTTCCTCGGGGGTGAGGTCGGACCGGCGGTACTGAGCGAGATCAAGCCCCTTCTCCCGAGCCGTGATCGCGATGAGCGTCTGCTTCCCCTCGCGCAGGTCTGAACCGCGGTCCTTCCCGCTCTTCTCGGGAGGTGCGAGGAGGTCGATGAGGTCGTCCTGGATCTGGAAGGCGATCCCGGCGTTCATCCCGTACTGGTAGAGAGCATCGACCTGGACAGCGTTCCCTCCGGCCAGAATCCCGCCGATGGCCGCCGAAGCCGCATACAGCGCTCCGGTCTTCTTCCCGGCCATCTCGATATATTCAAAGCCCTCGATCTCCCGTTCGGCCGTCTCGAAGGCCATATCCTGGTGTTGCCCCTCACAGATCTCGGCGCATGTCCGTGCCAGCATCGCCACCGCCTTCACCCGCGCCCGGTCGTCGGCGATCGCGTGGGTGATGAACTCGAAGGCCTTTGCATAGAGGACATCGCCTGCCAGAATGGCCGTCGGCTCGTCCCATTTCACGTGGACCGTCGGGGCACCTCGCCGCGTCGCGTCCCCGTCCATGATATCGTCATGGATGAGGGTGAAGGTGTGCGTCATCTCCAGGGCGACCGCTGCGTGCATCAGGTCGTCGGAGGATCCGGGGCGCACCGACTCGGCCGAGAGAAGGAGCACCGCCGGCCGCAGGCGTTTCCCGCCTGCGAGGAGCAGATGCGCACTTGCCTTAAAGAGTTCACCAAAGGCGTCACCGAAATACCGATCGAGCATCAAGTCGACCTGCTCGGCGGTTCTCTCCAGATAATCTTTGAGATCTTCGCTCATACGAACCAGTTCTTCTCTTATTTGATCAACACTCTCTGCCCGTTTCTCAGGATATGGATGTCGTTGTTCAGGGTGTAACCGCACCCCTCCGCGAACCTCAGGTACCCGCCGGTCATATCGATGTCCCCGTGGGAGGGGATGATGTGTTGCGGGTTGAGGAGGTGGATCAGTTCATAGTGGTCTTCCCGGTAGGCGTGCCCGCTCACATGGAGGTCATCGAAGATCCGTGCCCCCTGCATCCGCAGGAGCGTCTCGACCAGATGGCGCTGCCCATAGTTCATCGGGTTCGGGATGACCTTCGCCGAGAAGAGCACCTTGTCTCCCTTGGACATCTTGAACGGCGTGTCGCCGTGGGCCATCCTGGTCAGGATCGCCCCGGGCTCGCCCTGGTGGCCGGTGACGATCGGGACATACTTGTCCTTCCCGTTCTTCATGATCTGGCGGAATGTCCGGTCGACCGTCCGCCGGTTTCCGAAGACCGAGAGGTTCTTGGGGAAGGCGACGAGTTTGAGCTGCTCCGCCGTCGTCGAGTAGCGCTCCATCGACCGACCGAGAAGGACCGGCTTTCTCCCGATCTCATACGCACATTCGGCGATGGTCTTGATCCTTGAGATATGGGACGAGAAGGTCGAGACAATGATCGCACTCTTGTCGTCCTCGTAACTGGTCATCGTGTCCCTGACCAGTTCTTTTGCGATTCGCTCGCTCGGCGCCCGCCCTTTCCGGTCGATGTTGGTGGACTCCACCACGAGGGCGACGACGCCCTCCTTCCCGATCTGGCGCAGCCGCGCGAAGTCGGGCGGGTCGCCGAGCACCGGCGTCCGGTCGAGTTTGAAGTCGTTGGCGTACACCACCGCCCCGCGCTTGGTGTGGAGCACCGCCATCACCGTGTCGATGATCGAGTGCTGCATCCGCACAAACTCGAGGGTGAGGTTCTGGGAGATGCGGTACCGGTTGCCTGACCGCAGCACCTGGAGTTTGTTGTTCACCCCGAACTTCTGTTCGCCCTGGATCTGCTGCTTGATCAGTTCGATGGTATACGGCGTCCCGATGATGGGAGCATTGTATCGGTGGGCGAGTTTGGGGATCGCACCGATATGGTCCAGGTGACCGTGCGTACACACGATCGCTTTCACCGTCCCCTCGACGGTGTTCATCATGGTGTCGTCAGGGATGGCCTTCATCTCGATCAGGTCCAGGGAATGCATGTTTTCGAGTTCTGCATCCTCGTGGATCATGATCTGGTCGAGCCGCAGCCCCATATCGAAGACGACGATCTCCTTTCCGCAGCGGACGGCGGTCATGTTTCGGCCGACTTCGTTATAGCCGCCCACTGCAACGATCTCAATATCCATTTTCTTTCTCCTTGTGTCTTTATTCACAGAGCATCTGCCTGGTCGTCCCGGTGATATAGGTCCGCACCTGTGCAAGGTCCCGGACACTGCCCGAGCCGGTCAGAAACATTGCGACCCGCAGTTCCCGGAGGAACGCCCTGACTGTCTGTTCAAGCGCGTCTTCGCTCTCCATTGCCGGTTTGAGGAGGGGGAGGGCCATGCCCCCGAGGTCTGCACCGAGCGCGAGGGCCCTGGCGATATCGATCCCGCTTCTCACGCCGCCGGTGGCGATCACCGGCCCGCTGCCGGCCACCTCGCAGAGGCTTACCACGGTCGGGATTCCCCATCCGAGGAAACGCTGGCCGAGAGCCTTCAGTGCTTCGTCCCCGCCGGTCCGCTCCACTTCGACCGCCGCCCACGAGGTGCCGCCCGCACCGCCGAGGTCGATCGCCGCCGCGCCCGCACCCCAGATGAGACGTGCGGTCTCCGCCGTGATCCCGGCTCCGGTCTCCTTGAGGATCACCGGGGTCCTGAAGTCCCTGCAGAGGTCTGCGATCGCGGCAAGGCACCCGCGGGCATCGTGGTCGCCTTCGGGCTGGGTCGCTTCCTGGAGGAAGTTGAGGTGGATACAGAGGGCGTCCGCCTCGATCATCTCGACCGCCCGCTCGGCCCATTCGGCGCCGTGGTCGCGGAGCTGCACCGCCCCCAGGTTGGCGCAGAGGAAGGCGTGCGGCGCCTCGTCTCTGACCACCGTGAAACTCTCCTCGAGTTCGGGGTGTTCGAGGGCGGCCCGCTGGGAACCGACCCCCATCCCGAGTCTGAACTCCTCGGCAACCCGTGCAAGTCGCCGGTTCACCTCGGTGGTCGCCGGGTGGCCACCGGTCATGGCGGCGATAAAGAGCGGGGAGCCAAGCTCTGCTCCCAGGAAACGCGTCTGCAGTCTGATCCCCTCAAGGTCGAGTTCGGGGAGGGCCGCGTGCGCGAGCCTGACGTCCTCGAACCCGGCTCTTCCTGCCTCGACCTGTGTGTTGCAGCAGATCTGGAGGTGGTCGAGTTTGCGGGAGGGTGTCTGCATATCTTTTCTGATCTCAATCCCTCCGAAATGTATCTGGGTGTGCCTGCCGTACTCTCTGGCTCTCACCTTCTGACTATCGTTCCGCCGTGATCTTTTTCGTCGAGGAAGTCCTCGATCCGGGATATATGGAATATATGCGACTCCACTCCCGCGTCGGCAAGTGCGAGCAGTTCGGTGATCTTCCCTTTCATGCCGCCGGTGACGTCGGTGTTCCCTGAACACCCGATAGACAGACGTCCGACTGTGTCCCTTGTGATCTCCGGTACGACCGCTCCCTCGTCGAGGACGCCCGGGACGTCGGTTGCAAGCCCGACCCGTCCCGCCTCGAGCGCGATGGCGAGGTACCGGATGATCTGGTCACCTGAAATGATACAGGCACCGCGGCGTGCGTCCATCACCACGTCCCCATGAAGGACCGGGGTGATGCCCAGCCGCACCAGTTGAGCTATAGGTATGCACTCACAGGATATGAGTTGTCCGCTCTGGGCACGGCACGCGGCGAGGGGGTGGACACCGATCGCGTCCACGCCGTGTGCACGCAGTGCCGCCACCACCGCCCGGTTGAGCCCGGCGACCGCCTCGTGGGTGACGGCGATCCCTGCTTTGTTCGCAGGGCCGACGCCGTCCTGGATGTGGTACTCCTTCGCCTCCGGGTGCCCGCAGGACCCCGCACCATGGACCAGGACCAGCCGGAGATCGGGCCTGGCCGCGATCACTCCGGCGAGCGTCGCTAGGCGCGCATACTCGACGCCCCCGGTGCCGGCCTTGTCGGTGACGATGCTCCCGCCGAGTTTGAGCAGTGTGATTCTGTTATCCATCTTTCTCTTTGCGTATGCCTTTGGTGTCGATTGTCGTGATGATCGAACGTGCCCCCATCGCATCAATCGCACCTGCAACTCTGCTCTTCGCGTGTTTTGGACAGAGCGCAACCATACACCCGCCGCCACCGGCCCCGGTCAACTTTGCGCCGAAGGCCCCGGCCGCCCTGGAAGAGAGCACGAGTTTGGAGAGCACCGGATGGCCGACGCCGAGGGCCTCGAGGAGGGCGTGGTTGATGTCCATGCACTTGCCGAGCTGTTGCGGTTTGTTCATCGACTTGATCGCCTGCGTCGTCACCGCGCCGATGGCGTCCAGGATGGGGTCCACGATCTCGGGGTTGTGCTGCCGTTCCTTTGCCACATGCTCCACCATCTTCGCGGTTGAATGAGAGATCTGGGAGTTTCCGATGACCAGGTGGAGGTTTTGTGGTGGCAGGCGACGTTTCGAGTCTCCGGTGATCAGGACGATCCCGCCGAAGGTCGTGACATAGGTGTCGGTCGGGCTCGCCCGCCCCTTCTGGACCTTCTTCTCGATGGCAAAGGCGCGGCGTGCAATCTCTTCTTTTGAAAAATTGAGTCCGAACTCATCTGAGATCGCGGCGAGGGTCGCGGTGGTCACGGCGGCCGACGATCCCAGGCCCGAAGACGAGGGGATCTGGGACCTGATGTACACGCTCCCCTTCACGCCGGTCGACCTGAAACACTCCTCGATATAGGGTGAACGCACCCGCGGGGGATGACGGTGCTTCCTGACCGTCACGGTGACCCGGGGCTTGATGGCCATTGCCACCCCCGGTTTCCCGTAGACGACGGCATGCTCGCCAAAAAGGAAGACCTTGCCGGGTGCGCTCCAGGTAGCCACGCTACACCGCCGCTACCGCCGCGTACCCGACGACGATCGGATCTCCGGTAATGTTTCCGCTCGTGGTATAAGAGAGCAGTTTTCCTCTGGTCGCACCCAGGGCTCTGGCCGCAAGGACCATCGTTGCGATCGGTCCGTACCCGCAGGCGCTGACGTTCAGGAATTTGATCCGCCGGTAAAACTCGGGGACGTCCAGACTCTCCAGCGCCTCGATCGCCTGCAGGTCCACGTGCCTGGCAAGGTCCTGGGGGACATAGTGCGAGAAGTCACTCGATGCCACGACCCGCACCTCCCGTCCGGTCTCCTGAACGGCGCGCACGATCGCCGACGCCAGCGCCTTGGCGCTCTCCATGCTCTGGTCTCCCATCATGATGGGAGCGATCCGTGCCCGTGGGAAGCGGTACTTGATGAAGGGCACCTGCACCTCGATCGAGTGTTCGCCGGCATGGGCCCGCTCGTCCACCGGCACCCCGATCGCCTCGACGAGCTCGGTGTCGGTATCGACGATCCCGAGAGGGGTCTCCCAGGGAAGTTTCGAGGCACAGGTCATGAATCCTTCATGACTCGGGCCGATGACGATAAATGTCCCGTCAAAAGAGGATGAAATGGCGGCGAATGCTCGGGCCGCCACGGCCCCTGAATAGGGGTAGCCTGCGTGGGGGGAGACGATGCCGGAGGCATCGGGCATGTCGGGTTCTCCGGCCTCCTGGAAGACCATCCCGAGGAACTGCTCAAGGTGAGCCGGGTCGCCCGGGTAATACATGCCAGAGACGCTGCATTTTCTCGTCTCCATCCATGCCCCCTCCTTACAGCTCGGTCTCGAAGTCCTCGGGAGTAAGGGAGGTGGAAACACCGCGGATCCTGAGCATCTCCTTGGTGAGCAGGTAGTAGATGAGCGAGAGTGCCTTTCTCCCTTTGTTGTTCGTCGGGATGACCAGATCGAGGTACTTCGTCATGTTGTTGGTGTCGCAGAGCCCGACAACCGGAAGCCCGTTCTGGATTGCTTCCTTGACAGCCTGGACATCGCCCATCGGGTCGGTGACCACGACGACGTCGGGCTCGATGTAGCCCCTGAAGTTCGGGTTGGTCAGGGTTCCCGGGATGTACCGGCCGATGGCCGACGTCCCGCCGATGCTCTCGGCGAACTTCCGCGCCGGGTACTGGGCGTACTGTCTCGAGGCCACGACCAGGATCTTCGGGGCGTCGTACTGCGAAAGGAACTTTGCTGCGGTCTTGATCCTCTCGTCGGTCGACCTGATGTCAAGGATATACAGTCCATCCCCGCGCACGCGGTAGATGAACTTCTTCATGTCCTGGCTCTTCTGCTGCGTGCCGATGTGGACGCCCGCGGCGAGGTAGTCTTCCACCGGCGCGAGGGGCTCGTCCAGCACGATCTCCATCTCATTTGCTTCAGCCATATTTAGATCAGCTCCTCAATGCGTAACAGTTCATTCAGTTTTGCTATCCGCTCGCCGCCTACGACCCCGCACTTGAGGAAGATACACTCGAACGCGGTGGCGAGATGGGCGATGGTCTCGTCAGTTGTTTCACCTGAGCGGTGGCTCATCACCGTCTCCATACCATGGGTATGGGCGAGGTGCACCGCTTCGTACGTGTCGGTCAGGGTCCCGATCTGGTTGGGTTTGATGAGCACACAGTTGGACGCCTCGGTCTCGATGCCTCTGGTGATCCGCTCGGTGTTGGTGACATAGAGGTCGTCGCCACAGATGAGGCACCGGTCCCCGACCTGGCTGGTGAGCTCGGCAAAGCCCTCGAAGTCCTCCTCCTGGAGGGGGTCTTCGACATAGACCAGGTTGTACCGGTCGACCAGGTCGGCAATATAGGCTATCTGGTCTTCCGTCGACCGCTTTGCGTCCTTGTATGTGTAGGTCTCGCCGTCCCAGAGTTCCGAGGCCGCAACATCGACACCCATGCTGATCGCAAAGTTCAGTTCGTCGGAGACCGCACCCACGGCTTCCTGAAGCAGTTCGAATGCCTCGATGTCCTGGATCCTGGGTGCCCATGCCCCTTCGTCGCCCTTGCCGCAGCCCTTGCCGGCTGCGACCAGGAGCTCTTTCACCTTCTTGTGCACCGCGGCATTGGCGAAGACCGCCTCGTCCGCACAGGACGCACCGGTCGGTACGATCAGGAACTCCTGGATGTCGGTGGCATTGGCCGCGTGTGCCCCGCCGCCGATGACATTGCCCAGGGGCAGGGGTGTCTTCTGGGCGAAGGCCCCGCCGAGGTACCTGAAGAGGTCGGCCCCGATTGCATCTGCTGCAGCCTTGGCAGAGGCCAGGGAGAGTGCAACCGCGACGTTCGCACCGATGTTCGAGAAGTCGGGCGTCCCGTCGATCTCATGGAGAATGGCGTCGAAGCCCGCCTGATCGGCGGCGTCTCTGCCGACGAGTTCGGGCAGGAGGTGCTCGCGTGCTGCTGCGATCGCCTCGCGGGGCGGCCGCACCTTTGCTTCCCAGGTGCCGGTCGACGCCCCGCTCGGCGCTGCCGCCCGGCCAAAACCAAACGCAGTGTAGATCTCCGCCTCAACGGTCGGGTTGCCCCGACTGTCCTGGATCGTCCTCAGTACAATTTTCTCAATCTCAGTCATCAGATCACGCCTTTCTCTTTACGGTAATAGGGATCCGATCGTTCTCGAATTCTTCGAGTGCGATGCTGAGGGGATCGACACTGGTGGTTTGAATCAGGACTGGGGCACCCATGGAGACCTGGAGCGCTCGTGCTCCAATAATCCGTGCTTTTTCATAGCGAGTATATGGGTCCATCATTCACCCTCAAAACTCATAATAGATAATGGGGTCGCTGAGATTCGAACTCAGGTCACAGCGTCCCGAACGCCATAGGATAGTCCAGGCTACCCCACGACCCCTCACTGGTACGGATTGATGTCCTCCACAATCTCTTTGTGAGTGAGCAGCATCCGTCTGCAGCAGTACCGCTTCAAACCGAGATCATCGAGGATCTCTTTGGGATCCTCGCCTGCCTCCCGTCGCTGTTTGAATTCTTCCCATGCGGGGGAGATCACCTTGCCGCATGTTACGCAACGTACCGGGATCATATCTCGATTACCTCCATTTCTTTTGTCCAGCTTAACGATAAGACTTTTGGAACTTTGCCCGTGCTCCACGACCGTGCGGCTTCTTTGCTTCCTTCTGGCGTGAATCGTTGACCAGGAGGGTGCGGTCGTAGGTGACGAAGATGTCTTTGATCTTCGGGTCGTTGTGCCACTTGACGATGCCGCGGGCGAGTGCGGTCCTGACTGCCTCGGCCTGGCCCATGAACCCGCCGCCGTTGACTTCGATCGTCACGTCGATGTCCTCGATTGCGTTCGGTGCGAGGAAGAGAGGCTCGGAGATCTTCATGCGGGCCAGTTCGGTCCCGTAGATCTCGAGGGGCACGGCGTTGATCCGAACCCGGCCCTTTCCTTCCTTGAGGGTTGCCCGTGCGATCGCGGTCTTCCTTTTTCCACTCGTGTTAATGACCTTTACCATCTCTCCATCACCTCAGAACTTGGAACCAAGGATCTTGCTGATCTCGCCGAGCGTGACATACTTCGGGTTGTTCAGCCGCTCGATCCCTGCGGTCTCGATGGTCTCGAATTCCTTGCCCTGGAACTGGGCCGGCACGCCGGTGTAGACCATGATATTCTTCAGGGCATCGGCGCCGCGCTGGCGCTTGTACGGGAGCATGCCGCGAATGGTCCGCTTCATAATGAGGTCGGGACGCCGCGGGAAGAACGGGCCGCCTTCGACTGAGCCGCGCTGGTGCTTCTGCTCGTAGTTGGCCAGCACCATGGCACGCTTGCCTGAGACGATCGCCTTCTCGGCGTTCACGATCACGAACTCTTCGCCCTGAAGTGAGCGCTTTGCGACGTTGCTCGCAAGTCGTCCGAGCAGGTTTCCTTCTGCGTCGATAATCGTCACCATTGCTCTCACCTCAGAATCCTCACGCCAGAGCCCTTCGGGTTTGCCTGGATCAGTTCTTCGATGGTCATGCAGCTGCCGTCAAGGCCGGTGATCTTGCTGACCGCCGACTCGGAGAAGGTCAGCGCTGCGACCGATACTTTCTGGTTGAGCACGCCGCTCCCGAGCACCTTGCCGGGCACCAGGATCGTCTCGCCGTCCTGGGCGTACCGATTGATCTTTCCGATGTTCACCTCAGCGTAGTTTCTGCTGGGTGACTCCAGATTTTGTGCGATGGCCCGCCAGACCTTCGCGTCGTTCTCGCGCGCGGTATCTTTGAGCGTCGCGATGAGGTGCGTCAGGCGCGGGTTCGTCTTCTGGTTAGTCCTCTTTGCCATCTAATTCACTCCGGCTATCTCACTCAATGTATCTGAGAGATCCGTCGACTGATTCCTGATGAATTCCAGTCCTTTTTCGATTATTGTCAGAACAGGTATGGACCCGTCGCTTTCCACGACAAAGATGAACCGTGAGCTGTCTGCGGTGACCGTGACTGCGGGCTCTTCGCCGATGCCGGTGGTCAGGCAGGCTTTCTCGCAGAGTCTGCAGAGCGAGCACTCCTCAAGTTTGCCTTCGACCACGCCCATCGTCCGGCCCTTCAGTTCGAGTACCCCGCGTGGGCACTCGTCGATGCACATGCCGCACCCGTCGCAGTTCTCAGAGACGGTGATGACCGGGTACTCTTTGTACCCGCAGGCATTGGTCGGCTGCCACTTGGCGTGGTGCTTCCCGATGCCCAGGACGGCGCGAGCCTCAAGGACGACCTTCTGCCCCTCGAAGAGTTTGACGATGGGGATGTCATCATGGACCAGTTTGGTGTCCGGGTCGTCTGAGATGAGGTCGCTGGAGAGGACGGTCCTGGGTCCCTCGACGCTCATGGTGAAGTTCACCATGCAGAGGGGGCACCCTTCGCCGCCGCAGGAACATTCGCTCTGGAGAACAAAACGGGACAGGTCAGTCTTTATCGGGATTAATCCGAGCCTGTGTGCCAGAATCTCATCGAAGAGTACGCTGGAGTTATCATAGATCCTGATATCTTCGATGGCGAGCGTCGGCACCTCACCGATCATGGCACGGCGCAGGGCATTGGCGAACGCTGGGGTGGCGTCGCTCAACACAAAGCGAGCGGCGTCATCATCAATTCTGGCAAATTCGATCTGCATCAGACTCTCCTTCCGCGTCTCCCACCCTTTTGACGGATCGAATCGTGCGGGACCGGGGTTACGTCCTCGATCTTACCGATACGCATGCCTGCACGGGCAAGTGCTCTGATGGCTGCCTGGGCGCCTGGCCCGGGGCTGCGCTGCTTGCCCTGGCCCGGAGCGCGGACTTTCACATGGAGCCCGATGATGCCCTTTTCCTTCATGGTGTTGGCAACGTTGTTGGCCATCTGCATTGCCGCATAGGGCGAGCTCTCGTTGCGGTCCTGCTTGACGACCATCCCACCGCTGCTCTTGGTGATGGTCTCCGCACCGGAGAGGTCGGTGACCGTGATGATGGTGTTGTTGAACGAGGCGAAGATGTGTGCGACACCCCATTTTTCCTTCTCGTTTGCCATGATTACCTCCCGCTGATCCTGGAGCGCTCAGCGTGCGACTCGGTGGCGAGCGGAGAGTGCCCGTAATATTCGACCTGGCCTTCCTGTTCCCTGGGAACCATGTAGCCGGGGATGGTGACCTTGCGACCGCCGATGGCGATGTGGCCGTGAGTGATGAACTGGCGGGCTTGTTTGGGTGAACGGGCGAGCCCCTTCCTGTAGACGATGGTCTGCAGTCGGCGCTCGAGTTCCTGCTCGGTCTTGAGGGCGAGGACGTCGTCGATGTCGGCCTCGCTGCCGACCATGCCGTAGCGCTCGAGACGGTTGAGGAGCTGCTGCTTCTTGGTCTCGGCCCGTGCGGGGTCGGTGCCCGCGGATTCGAGGGCGAGGATTTCACGAGTGGCCTTGCGGTACTTGCGCAGGGCGCTCTGGGCCTTCCAGAGTTCCTTCTTGTTCCTGAGGCCGTACTCGATGACGATCTTCACTTCCTCCTCGATGCGGGTCTTCTCGAACCGGCGCTTCGGGGTGGAGTAGGTCTTATGATTCTTGCCTGGATATCCCATCTTTCTGCCTCCTCACTCAGGCCTTCTTTCTTCTCACACCGACGGTCGTGCCAGTCCTGCCGGTGGACTTGGTGCGCTGGCCGCGGACCTTCTGGCCGGTCTCGTGGCGGATCCCGCGGTAACTGCGGACCTTGCGCATCGTGTTGATGTCCTCTTCCAGGGTGAGCGAAACTTCGCTGGCCATGAGGTGCCTGGGCTTGCCGGAAAGGACGTCGATGGGACGGTTCAGCATCCAGGTAGGGACGCTTGACGTGTAGTTGTCAACTGCGGTACGGATCCGTTCGATCTCGTCGTCACCCATCTTGCCGAGGATCGCACGCGGGTTGATCTCGGCCTGCTGCGTGATGATCTTTGCAGCGTGCCGCCCGATCCCTTTGATCCCGGTGAGGGCGATGAGCGCCATCTTCGTGCCGTCCAGGTCGGTGTCTCTGACCCGGACGAAGTACTTGATTTCTTCTTCTTGATCCATCTGATCGCCTCGTCAGATCTGGTCAAAGCGCTGAGGGAGGGATTTGAACCCTCGAGTCCCAGGGGGACACAGGTTTAGCAAACCTGCGCCATACCAGGCTTGGCTACCTCAACATTCGAATTGCGCATCCTTGGATACTCGCAACGCAGAGCGCTGCTCCATGAATGGTGTTCAGTAGTATTCGTTTGAATTCTTAATAATGGTTGTGGTTAGCCCTGGCCCGGGCGGGCCCGTACAAGCCCGCTCCCGAGGAGGGCCGATGTGACGATCGGCAGGGCGATGGTGGCGTCGCAGAAGCACTGGACGCTTCTGGTCTCAGGAGACTCTTTTCCCCACGAGATCGCCTCTTCAAAGGTACACCCGGAGAGTCCGCCCCAGTGGGGGGCGTCGGAGGTGTACTGGACGGCATAAGCATGGCCGCCGAGTTCGTTGTCGTGCATCGAAGCGATCACCTGAGTCTGCTGGATGAAGTTCTTCGGGACGCCGCCGCCGACATAGACGACGCCGGTTTTTCGGGCGCCCTCGACGATCGCCGTCAGTTCGTCGGCGTCGGCGATCTGGTCGATCGCGACCTCCGCCCCCCGTCGGCGGGCGACGGTGAGGGCGATGCCGAGCGACGAGTCGCAGAGGGCCGGGACAAAGATCGGGACGCCGGCCTGCACAGCGGTGGCGGTGAACGACCTGCCGTCGGGTGCGAGATCGGTGATATGTCCGGCAAGGCGACGGATGAAATCTGCCGAGGAGGCGTGGTAGGGGGCGAGGCTCTCGGCGAAGGCGGCGACGCGGAAGTCCACGCTTCTGAATTCGGTCTCATACGCAAAGACGTCGTAGATCCGGTCGATCCCCTTGTCGTACAGGGCCGCGTCGTCGACGCAGTGGTGGCCCAGATAGTGATGGATACTGAGGTGCTCGGCGATGTCGTGGAAGATGTTTGCGCCGGTGGAGACGATGGCGTCGACGTATCGGTGGGCGATCAGTTCGATGAGACATTCCTGCATACCGGCCGGGACCATGGCCCCGGAGAGACCGAGGATGATGGTGCAGTCAGGGTCCTGGATCATCTCTGACCAGACTCTGGCCGATTCTCCCAGTTTCCTGCCCTGGAACCCGGTCATACTCATGGCGCGTACGAGTGATGGAACGTCGCTGTTCGGGCGGACCGGTTGGCGTGGGTTGAGTTCCATGGCTCTTCTCCTGAAATATACTCGTAGGAAGAAGTGAAGAACACATTGATCTGTTCCTGGCGGGCGGGGCGTCAGGAGAGTACCTTATAGGGGTCGTGTCGGGTTTTTCTCTGACTGTTGTGGGGTTGGTTTTGTAGAATCACTCATGAAACGAAAGCACGCCTCAAACATACGGGATGAAAATTTCTCGTCGCTTGCGGTCTCATTTCAAGACCGAAGAATCGGTGGAGACCTCACTCAATTGCCGCCCCCGCATATCCTCGTCGTGGGGGGTTCCGGGGGGTTTCCCCCGGCGCGAGACGGCGGGGAAGATTCGACGATTGGGGGCGGCCGATATCTCTGAGGAAGTTTCTCTCCTCTGTGTATCGGCCTCAATGGGATTTGATGGGTTCAAACTCTCATAAAAATCCGAAGAGATGATATTCAGGATCATTTTCATAGTGTCGAATAGGGAGAGCAAGTTGCCTGACCCTCCCCTTCTAAGAACCGTACGTGAATCTTTCTAAAGAATTAATTTTTTTAGTTCCTCTTCATTGAATCCGTTCGATAAACCAATCACTTTCCGCCGTTTGCAATGTGTTCCAGGGTGCTATCAACGCCTATTCCCAGGCCGTTATTAATTATGTTTCCGAAAAGACGTCGTTGCATTTCTTTCTGCATTTGTCTTCCGGTCAGTGCCGTGATTAAGGATTTTGGATTTCTTCCCACGTTTGGAGAAAATATTTTCTTTCCCACTCCTCCTGAAATCGCGCCACCTCCGGTAGAAACTGCAAGACCTTCCCAGGAGAATTCTTCCGTACTTCCTGGAACTCCTATTGAAGAAAGCTTGTTTTGTGTATAAGTATCAACACCATACTCAACTGCTCCCCATGCAGCACCAACAGCAACGGGGTTTAATGATCCCGCTGCGAGTGCAGCCGCCGATCCCCCGGCAAATCCTCCTGCTGTCCGACCTGCTAATGTGCACCAACTAAAAGTGTTTTCACCTGTTGCCGCATAGGTCCCGATCACCTCTCCTATATACCATGCATCGTTAACAGCAGCGCCGGCAGCACCCGGGACCCACCAGACCACTTTCCCGCTCGGATCCGTAAACCGGACAGGATTATTGTGAACGTACGTGTACCTGTTCAGGCTCGGGGGGACGGAAGCAAACCCGGTGAAAGGATCCTTTGAAATAAACCGCCCGGTTTCCGGATCATAATACCGTGCCCTGAGATAGATCAGTCCGGTTTCAGGATCCATCTGTTCCCCGGTGAAAAGGAAGTCGTTATCCTCCTGACCGGTTATCAGATCCGGCTTGCCGAAGGCATCGTAAGAATACGTATTTACGGTGATTCCGCCACTGTCACTCAGGCTGCGTACGCTTCCCAGCCCGTCGTACTGGTAATAGATCTGTTCTCCCGACGAATTGGTCATGGAGATACGTTGCAGGCCATATAAGGAAAGAGATGTACCCTGTCCATTAGATTCGGTAAGAACCTGTGGCAGGCCGCCATTGACATCCCATACATACTGGTTACTTTCTGTTGTATTCCCGCTGGTTACGGATTTGCCGACACGGTTGCCATCTCCGTCATATGCAAAGGTAAGTGAGGTACTTCCCGGCAATGATACGCCGGTCAGTCTGCCGGCAGCATCATACCCATACGACGTTGTCCCATTGGCTTCATTCTTTTCAATACGGTTGCCGTTGTTGTCATAGGTGTAGGTGGTCCCGCCGGCACTCAGCAACCGGTCACCTGCATCGTACGTGTAGGAAATTGTCGAGCTCGCGTTACCAGCATTCGTGGCCATGTTCAGGCGGTTGCCCATGGGATCGTACGTGTAGGCCACCGTTGTACCCGGGTACGTCACCGTGTGCGAATGGCGGAAAAAAGGATACGTCATTCCAATTTTACCTTATCCCCCAGTTTTTCCCTGAACCGCAAATAGATCTTTGCGACTATGTCGCTATTATAAAACGTAAGGATATTTATCTTCTTTTTTCCATTCATAACTATCTCAAGCCTATATCTGCGGAATTCTTCACCTACTTTTCCTTTCGGAGCAGGTTTCACTGCTATGATATCCGTATATTTTATCACGGTTTTCCAGTCAATACGAAAAAAGTAAAACAGAAATGATTTAATCTGCACTGAATCCTCTTTAAAGATGAAAACAGGCGTTATGTACCACATCAAGATAAAAATTGTAATCACTACAAATGAGCAACTAGTATGATTGAAATCCACTTCATTTTTAATCAAGGAATAGATGATATCAAATGCAGGACTGAATGTAAATATCATAAAAAATATTAATACTCCAATTGTTGGCTTGAAAAGCGATTGTCGGGTATCTTCCTGATCGGCCTCCTTGATCTCTTCTTCCTTCATCTCCTGTGCCAGTGATTTTTGATAGATTTGATAAATAATTGTTATAACAATATACGTTAAAATTCCCACGCCCGCAATACGTTGAAATAATCTGATTGTTTCAATAAGACCCGGGTCTTGTATGCCGATAACCGATGCCCAGGGAATAGCAAAAAGGACAAAAGCGCAGAGAATCAACAATACGTAACGTACGATTTCCTTTCTCTCCATCATCTTTGACAACACCTCATAAAAATTCTATTGAGTTTTTAGTCCCTCTTCATTGAATCCGTTCGATAACCCGATCACTTTCCACCGTTTGCAATGTGTTCCAGGGTGCTATCAACGCCTATTCCTAGGCCGGCATTAACGATGTTTCCAAAGCGACTTTTTTGTATTTCCTTCTGCATTTGTCTTCCGGTCAGTGCTGGGATTAAGGATTTTGGATTTCTTCCCACGTTTGGAGAAAATATTTTCTTTCCCACTCCTCCTGAAATCGCACCACCACCGGTAGAAACTGCAAGACCTTCCCAGGAGAATTCTTCCGTACTTCCTGGAACTCCTATTGAAGAAAGCTTGTTTTGTGTATAAGTATCAACACCATACTCAACTGCACCCCATGCAGCACCAACAGCAACGGGGTTTAATGATCCCGCTGCGAGTGCAGCCGCCGATCCCCCGGCAAATCCACCCGCTGTACGACCTGCTAATGTGCACCAACTAAACGTGTTTTCACCAGTTGCTGCATAGGTTCCGATCACCCCCCCTATATACCATGCATCGTTAACAGCAGCGCCGGCAACACCCGGGACCCACCAGACCACTTTTCCGCTCGGATCCGTAAACCGGACAGGATTATTGTGAACGTACGTGTACCTGTTCAGGCTCGCGGGGACTGAAGCAAACCCGGTGAACGGATCCTTTGAAATAAACCGCCCGGTTTCCGGATCATAATACCGTGCCCTGAGATAGATCAATCCGGTTTCAGGATCCATCTGTTCGCCGGTGAACAGGAAATCGTTATCCACCGGATCGGTTGTAAGATCCGGTTCGCCAAAGGCATCGTACGAATACGAATTTACGGTGGATCCACTGCTGTCACTCAGATCGCGTACGCTTACCAGCCCATCGTACTGATAATAGATCTGTCCTCCCGGAGGATCAGTCGTGGAGATCCGTTGCAGGCCATACAGGGAAAGAGATGTACCCTGTCCATCGGTTTCGGTAAGAACCTGTGGCAGGCCAGCGCTGACGTCCCATACATACTGGTTACTTTCTGTTGTATTCCCGCTGGTGACGGTTTTGCTGAGACGGTTGCCATCTCCGTCGTATGCAAAGGTAAGTGAGGTACTTCCCGGCACTGATACGCTGGCCAGTCTGCCGGCAGCATCATACCCATACGACGTTGTCCCATTGGCTTCATTCTTTTCAATACGGTTGCCGTTGTTGTCATAGGTGTAGGTGGTCCCGCCGGCACTCAGCAACCGGTCACCTGCATCGTACGTGTAGGAAATTGTCGAGCTCGCGTTACCGGCATTTGTGGCCATACTCAGGCGGTTGCCCATGGGATCGTACGTGTAGGTCACTGTTGTACCGGGGTACGTCACCGTGTGCAGGCGGTTCAGTACATCATACTCGTATGCGGTAGTCAGGGATGAGTTGTCCGGCCCGGTTTCCGTGACCTGCAGGCGGTTCCCGACGGCATCCAGCGTATACGCGTACCCGGAGACTACACTCGCTCCATCCTTATTGACCAGGTTAATCAAACGGTTGCCGTTATCATACGTGTATCCCGTCTCTCTCCCGTTGGGATACATCATGTTCACCACATTGTCGTTCGCATCGTAACCATAACTGGTCGTGTTGCCGGTCCAGTCGGTCACGCCACTCAGCCTGTCAACGTTATCATATGCGTACGAAACCGTCCTGCCATCGGGATACGTCATCCCGATCCGGTTGCCGACAGGGTCATAGCCGTATTCCACAAGCTGACCGCCGGGACCGGTAACGCCTGTCAGCCGGTTGAGCTCGTCATATGCGTAACGCGTCGTCCCGGAACTGTCAGTCATCGCCAGCCGGTTCCCGACAGCGTCATAGGTATAACGAACCGTTGTCAGGTCGTGGTACGTTATTCCGGTGAGCCGGTTTAACGAATCATACGTGAGGTGGGTTGTGTCTCCATTATTGTCCGTGGAACTGATCGTATTGCCGGCTGCATCGTAGTTGTAATTCGTGATATGTCCCAGGGGATCAGTAACGGCGGTCAGGCGGTGCACGGGATCATACGTGTATTGCGTGGTGTGGCCGTTCGCGTCGTTCATCGAAACGAGGTTATCCACGGAGTCATAGGTGTAACTCACCGTCCCGCTCAGGGGATCGGTGACTTCAGTGAGATGGTTGAGGGGATCATAGGTGTAACGTGTCGTGCTCCCCATGGCATCGGTAGAGCTGATCCGGTTCCCGACACCATCATAGCTAGAGGTCGCGCTATGGCCTAATGGATCGGTAATACTGAGAAGCCGGTCGAGTGCATCGTAACTGAACGAACTGGTCTTGCCTCTGGCATCGGTTGCACCAACCTGGCGCCCGACAAGATCATAGGAGAATGTTTCTGTATTCCCAACGGCATCGGTGATGTCAATCGGATTGCCATAGGTGTCATAGGTATGGGTGGTACCATGCCCGTTGGCATCCTGGGCATTTATCACCTGTCCGTACTGGTCATACGTAAAAGTCGTAACAGATCCCAACGCATCGGTAATCTGAACGGGATTGTTGTTTGCGTCGTAGTCGAATGTTTCCTGGCGCCCCAATGCATCCGTGCTGCTCAGGAGGTTATTCTTTGAATCGTAGGTATGGGTGGAGCTGTGACCTGATGGATCGGTAACCTGGATGATGTTCCCGTTCGCATCATAGGAGGATGTAGTGGTATGGCCATTCGCATCGGTTGCGCTGATCCTGTTTCCGTTCCCGTCATATGCGTAAGAAATGATATTGCCCAGTGCATCAGTCTCATTGAGCTCCCAGAAGAGGTCGTTATAGGTGTACAGGGTACTCCTTCCTAACGGGTCGGTTTCGGTCGTTATCCGGTTCTTTGTATCATAACTGAACGTGGTTGCCGCATCCAGAGCATTGCTCTGGCTGACAACGCGCCCATTGCCATCATACGTATTGGTCACGATCTGGATTTCTCTGGGATTTGTTATTGAGGTCAGCCAGTGGTTCTCATCGTACGTATAATCGAAATTTCCGCCATCAGGATTGGTATACCGGACCAGATTATCATCCGCATCATAGGTATACCTCAAAATCCTGCCTATGGGATCGGTGATTGAAATGATCCGTCCTGCTGCATCATAGGTGAAGGTCAGTTCTCTCCCGGAGGGATCTGTCACCTGAGTGAGATTATTGCCGGTATACGTAAGATTTATTTGATTCCCATTGGTATCCGCGATATTGATCAGCTGACCTGTCGGGGTAAAGAGATACGTTATGTGATCTTTTCGTTCAAGAGTGTAGGAACCATCTGCATTCCTGGTCAATATATCGAAGATTCCCGGGGGTGGAGAATAGGTGCCGTTGGAACTGGCATTATACACATCCGTGCGACTGTCTTCCCTGATCACCAGTATATCTTCACTGCCGTTGATTCCTGCCAGTTTCACGTTGTAATTAAATGTCCAACCGGAACCGAATGGCCCGCTCAGGGGATTCAGAGAATTGTAAGAACGGGTAATTGCCAGGGGTAGTCCACGCCCCTCAATGAAGAGATCCTGATACTGGTAAACATAATTCCCGGTTGCGAGATTTACCGGCTCAAAGGAATAAGCGACATATGGGTTGGATCCTGGAGTGCCGGAAGTGCTCATATTCAGTAAACACGACTCAGTAAGATTTTCGAATATTGGTAATATTGACGATTGATTCTGCAGGTCGGCAATATACTCTTCCCAGGCGGAGTTACCTATAACATACGTATACGTCCCGGAAGATACCGTATTACCAATCTCGAACTTGCAGAAGTAACTATACAAGCCAAAACCGTCATCATAAAGTTCAAGCGGAATAGATCGCCCACCAATAGGCAAACCATCGCCTATCAGATACTTGCCCTGAGGAGGTCCATTGGGATGACCGGCATCGATGAACCATCCACCGTTAAGTGAATAATGAGTCTCATCATACCACAGTTGACCTGTACCAGCAGCCGTAAACGCATCGTACCACGCCTGCAACTGCACAGAATTCTGATGAACAACAAAGGGATCCAGATCATACACCGCTACCAACCAATCAACAAACTCAGAATATGGCATAGAGTCACTGGTCTCCGAATACGCCGCCCACTCCACCATACTCTGACCACCCAGCCCTGAAGGACCGTACACCCAACCATCGTCAGTGAGATACGGGTTGATCCCAGAATCAACGTTAACAGCCACCATAGAGTGTTGAACAGTAAACTTGTTGTAATAACCTGGAGCCGGGACAGTATAGTAAGTGGCGCCCTTATCAGGATCATAAATAAGACTCTCGTGGTCCCAAAAGGAAACAGCAGAAACAGGAGTAATCGCCAGAAGAAGTGCTATAAGAAGCGTTGTTGCAATTGTGGCGTAGTGATCGAGCATAAGGGCCCGCGGGGCATCCTCCCCCCTGGCCCTATCTGACCCCTCAATCATCGCCCTCACACTCCTCATCGTTCTGGTCACGCAGTATTGCAATCCTACGCTGCACCTTAGGCGATGCTAGGATCTCAGATGGCGATGCACGTTGTTGCCAGGTCAGTTTTCCCGTCGCCTTCTCGGTGGCGAGTGCACAGCGCGCCGGCAGCGATACAGGGCACCCCTCCTTCCCTATAATATCGGACGGGACCCGGAAATTCAAGGTGCTACCCATAATGGGATAAGGCCTGGTAGTAAGGGATATGACCACATCAGTGGCATGTTTGAATTCATCGATCGAGTCCCCCGTTGGACGAGTCCCTCGAAGACGTATGTCGGTTGAAGGTATCGTTGTCTTCCTGAGATCGGCACTGAAAAGACGTTGGTGATTGCAACAAGGATACTCTTCACAGTTAGAAACGTGGGTTTCCTCCTGTAGATCATTATCGTAGGTCACGAACTGCCCGATCTGCGGGCAGCTTCCTGCCGCTCCCGCTGGCAGGATGGGTGGCAGTGCCGGCAACATTGCTTTTTTCATTATGTACTTCCTCCAATTTTTTGCTGATCTGGCATGCGAATCCGAACGGACTGTCCGTTCTGGCATTATGGTGCGGGATAACTGTCTGGGGGCTGATAATCGCCTCCGGTGTATGATGCCGTGGCGGACTCGTCAACAATTTGTTTTGTTATATCTCAAATTAATTTAATTTTACGATCTGTGAAGGCGTCGCCTCACGACCGTTGGTGTAAAAGTGTCGTCCGCGACATGACCGCTCATCCGGAACGGACCGCCCGACCCCCCTTTATAGCGAGCTCATCCCATAATTCACTGGACCATCATGGTGCATGCCGGGTGATCAGGCCAAAGAATGAGGACTCAGAGCGTTCATGCCCGGGAGAATCATCTTGAACGCCTCAATTCAGCGGGAGTAACCGTTCAACGGCATCGCCCATCTTGCGGAGTTCCGGATCAAATCAAAACGGCCGGTACGAGACCTCGCAGCCCGGGAACATCACTCCGGCGACGGGGTGGCGGCGCCCTCCGTTTCAAAATCAGCGTATTACCGAGTATCACTCTGAGTTCAAAGAGGTACGGAGTGTACGCATGGTTGATTTCCTTTTAACAGAATTGACGCCCTCCTCTTCATATGAGAGAAAGGTGTTTTCTCAAAGGTGCATCATCGGAAAAAACAGTTTTTTGGGCTCTGTAGAATCGGGCATGAACCTTGGGCTCAAGTATATGGGATGAAAAATTTCTCGTCGCTTCATCGCCGCCCCCCTATCCTCGTCGTGGGGGGTCCGGGGGCAGAGCCCCCGGCGCGAGACGGCAGGGAAGTTTCTGCAATTGAGGGCGGCACGTCTGATCATCACGCCTTCTCACACCATACGCGCCGGATCTCCGGGACGATTTTCATGGTAATTTTTCATGAACCCCAGGTTCAAGCATACGTGATGAAAATTTCTCGTCGCTTGATCGCTCTCTTTTCAAGACAGGAGAACCCGTGGAAACCTCACCCCATCGCCGCCCCCACCTATCTTCTGTCCGAGGGGGTCCGGGGGGCGCGGCCCCCCGGCGCGAGATGGCAGGGAAGATTCTATGATCGGGGCGGCACGTCGGATCATCACGCCTTCCCACATCTTCACGCCGGGGGCTCTGCCCCCGGAACCCCCGGGATTGCGATTGGGCCGGGAAGGCAGAAGACAGAATCATTCAGAGGGTGTATTTCTTCTCTGCGTATCGTCCTTGAGGGATCCTGAAGAGGGTAAGTCATCATCCAGACGTGGAAAGCCGATCATCGGGATCATATTTCCATGAAAACCCCATTGAAATCAGAAATAGAATTCAATGTGTAGGTTTTCATCGGTTCAGCATGGGGCTCTTGCCTCATGCATATGGGATGAAAATTTCCTGGTGGTCTCTGGTGGGTGGATTCTTGTTCCCTCTTCGGAGCATGAACCACATGGGACCGCCACTTCATTGCCGCCCCTCGGCTATCCTCGTCGTGGGGGGTCCGGGGGGTGCAGCCCCCCGGCGCGAGATGACAGGAAAGATTCTGCAATTGGGGGCGGCACACCTGATCATTCCACCATGCCTTCCCAAACCTCGGTGCCGGGGCGCCGTCCCCGAAACCCCGGGATGAAGATTGAGGCGGGAAGGCGGAAGAGAGTTCTGTCAGCCAGGTTGCTCTCCTGTGCCGACCTTTCGTTCTTGATGCCTCATAAAGTTACGAAAAAAAAGGGTACAATTATTGTTTTCTCAGAGCGCCCGGATCAGCGACGAACGAGTGACGACGCCGGCGACCCGGTTGTTCCCGTCGGAGATGACCACCGAACTGATCTTCTTCTTGAGCATCAGGTCGATGATCGCAGAGAGCGACTGCTCTGAGCCGACCGAGATGAGGGGTGCGGACATGATGTCGCGGACCAGGAGGTTCCGGATCCGGTGGTCCTGATATTTCCCCTCGACGAGCTGACGGAAAGCCTGCATCGACCTGGCCACATCGGTCTCGGTGACGATCCCGATCGGGTCGCCGTTCTCGTCGGAGACGATGAACCTGGAGAGTCCCTCGTCCACCATCCGGCGGCGGAGATGGACGACCCGCTCCTCGGCGTTGATGGAGAAGACCGGTTCGGTCACCTCCTTGAGAGAAGTCGAGGGCTGGAGAACCCGCAGGAGATCGCCGTAACTCACCTGGCCGATGAGTTTGTGGTCGCTATCGAAGACCACCACGATCTTTGCGTGCTGCAGGAGGGCGGGGAGGACTTCGATGCCCTGGTCCGGGTAGGCGGCAGTGTACTCGACTGAAACGGTGTTTGCGACGTGGATCTTGGTGGGTGAAATGTCGGAGTTCCGTTTCTTCCCGAGTTTGTCGGCGATCGCCTCCCGTGAGATGATGCCGATCACCGACCCGTTGTCGGTGACGATGAGGGGGTCGACATTCTCGTCCAGCATCTTTTCGAGAGCATCGGTGATGGGTGCGGACTTGGCGATGGTGACTGGTTTGGTCATCACGTCCTTGATGTAGATGTACATGTCTTCGCTCATTTTGCCACTTCCTGTAAGATATTGTCCCGTTTCACGATACCGAGGATTTCGTTTCCTCGAGTAATGACCACGCTGTTGATGCGGTGGTCGACCATCATTTGCACCGCCTCGGCGGCGGTGGTCTCGGGGGGAGCGGTCAGGACCGGGTGGGTCATGAAGTCCTCCGCGATTGCCGAGACTTCAGCTACATACCTGAATGCCTTTCTTCCACCAGATGCTTCTTTCCTCAGCATTTTTATATCTTTTTCGGGTATGCCCCCGGACTCGTTCGCGTATTCGAAGAATGCGAGGTTGGTTTCGGTGATGATACCCGCGAGGGTTCCGTTGTTGTTGATAACAACCAGTTTTTCATCCCGCTCTGAGAGGAGGTCGATGATGTGGTCGAGGGAGTGATAACGGTTCACGATCACGGCCTCCTCCATCAGACCGGTGACCGGCACGCTGAGGGTGCCCGCCGCCTCCGACCTGAGGACATCTGCCTTGGTAACGATACCGAGGAGTTCTCCCTCTTTGACCACCGGCAGGCCGCTGACCATCCGGTCGATCATGATGGCGGCGACGTCCCGGATCCCGGTCTCCGGCCCGATGGTCATGGGCTCGTGGGTCATCAGAATGGAGACCGGGATGCGGTCGATCGGCCTTCTCCGCCAGACCGGTTCGGTCTGACGGAGGCGATGGCCAAGATCCTTTTTGGTGATGATCCCCACGATGTGGTCCCCTTCCATGACCGGAAGGCGAGAGATCTTGTGTTTGATCATCAGGTTTCTCGCATACGCGGCCGTGTCATCTGGCGCGACCACTCTGACCGGTGATGACATCACCTCCTCCGCCTTCATCTCATTCACTCCTGGGAAAACGCTTTTACCAGATCAAATTCGGTAATCAGGCCGATCAGTTTCCCGTCTTCGATGACCGGGAGTGCACCGACCTTTTTCTGCAGCATCTTCAGTGCCGCATCATTGATGTTGGTCTCAGGGACCGTGGTGTACAGGTCGCCTGAGACGAGCGTGCGAACCGGCAGGGCCATCACTTCACCCACGTCGCCGGTGGAGAGTCTGTTGAAAATCTCGCCGTTCCCGAGATATTTCATGATGTCCGATGCCGTAACAATCCCGAAAAGGACGTCGTCGGAGACGATGGGAAGACGCCTGAACCCGTGTGCGATCATCTCCCTGGTGACGGTACCGATGGGTGTGTCGGGACCGGTGACCCGCAGGCCGGCGCTCATCACCTCTTCGACCACGACGTCGGTCTCCTCGGTGGCGAGTGCCTTCATGACATCGCGCTCGGTGACGATCCCGACGACAACCTCCTCGTCGTTCACGATCGGCAGACCACCGATCTTCTGAGTGACGATCGTCTCGGTGACCTCGGCGACCGAGGCCGAGTCCGGGATGGTCCTGACCCGCTGGGTCATGATCGACCGGACGCTCTCGTTGATCGCGGCGATGAGGTTACCGTGGTGTTTGACCCGCACGAGGTTGTAGTGGTCTCCTCCGCCGAGGAGGTCGATGATGTCCCGTGCGGTGACGATCCCGCGCAGACGGTGGGTTCCGGCGTCGGTGATCGGAAGCCTGCGGAACCCGTAACTTGTCATCATCTCGACGGCATCGATGATGCGGGTGGTTGGTGGGGCCGAGATCACATCTCTGGTCGCGACGCCCATCACTTCTCCATCGGTCTCAAAGACGCGAGACTTGAAATCGATCGGGCCGCGGTCCAGTTTTCCGGGCATTTTCAAGAGTTTGTCGCCCTGCTTTGTGTTCTGCCAGTTCTGGTGCATAGCATCATTCCTTCACGTTGAGCCCTTTCAATACGCCATGCCTGTCGATCATCCCGACAAGGTTTTTGCCGTCCATGACCGGCATCTGCGATAGATCGTGCTCGACCATGCGCTCTGCTGCTGCTCTGATCTGCTCTGCAATGTCGATCGTGATGGGCGGCGTCACCATGACGCTCTCGACCGGCACCTTCCCCCCCCGTTCAAGGCTTTTTCGTACCCTGCCGTTATTTAAGATGTCCCTCCTCGAGATGATCCCGGTGAGGGTATTGTTCTTCATCACTGCGAAGGCGGTGATGTTTCTGTCGAGCATCTGTGCATAGACCCTGCCGACGGTTTCCGAGGCCTCGCAGACCGGCGGGGGTCGGAGCATATAGTCTCCGATCTCGCCGCGGAGGTTCTCACGCGTGCAGAGAACCGGAAAGATCTCTGAGAGCATCACACTTCCCAGCACGTTCCGATCATCGTCTACGACGGTGGCAGTGTCGGTCCCGTTCTCCCGGATCGCCTGGGCGACCCGGATGAGAGGCAGGTCGGATGGGACCGTGGTCCCTTCGCGGACAAAACCCTCGATGAGCACATCGGACTTTGTCTCGGTGATCTTCAGCACATCGGTGATGTCGATATACCCGACATAACGCCCTCTGGCATTGGTGATCGGGATCTCACGGAAGATATCGTCGCGCAGCACCTGGCGTGCCCTGGTCATGGGGTCGCCTGTGGTGAGGACCGGGGTCTTCACCATCATATCTTCAGCCACCTTCATCTCAAGCGCTCCTCCTCCCGACAGTCTTCACACAGCAGCATTGAGTCCACCTGTATAAGGTTGTCGCTCATTTGCCCGCACCGGTCGCAGACGCCCATGGCAAAGTTCTCGTCGCGGTTGATGACGATCAGGTCGGACATCACCTCGTTGAGTTCGTTTGCAACGGAAAGCAGGTCCCTGACCGTGACGATCCCGGTCACTTTCCCGTCTTCGACCACCGGCAGTCTTCTCACCCGGTGCTGAATCATCATCTGTGCAGCTTCCCCAACCGTTTGTCTGGTCTCGATAGTGATCAGAGGCGTGCTCATGATCTCCTTGACATACACTGAACTGGGTTTGAGATCCTTTGCGACGACCTTGCAGTTGATGTCCTGCTCGGTGACGATTCCGGTGGGAATGTTCCCTGAAAGAACGATGCAACTCCCGACCTCATCACGGCACATGTGGGCTGCGGCTTTTGCGACCGTTGCCTCAGCCTCGATGGTGGTGGGGTTGACCCTCATTATTTCCTTCAGTGGAACTCTTGTTTCAAGGTACATCGTGTCTCGTCCATTTGACATGAGTTCACCCCGAGGGTCGCTGTTCTCTGGATAATTCCAGACAAAACACTACTATGAGATTCCCCTATAAAAGAATACTGGAGGATATTTCGGAAATCGTGTTCGTATGCTCCTCGGTGATATCTTCGCCAATATAGGGTATTATTTATACCGAGGTGAGCAATCTTCTAATGAATAGATGGTAATTTTTGTATAGGGGATGGAGTAATGAATTTTCTGTTTCGGGCAAAAGCGAAGGCATCTAAATTCTTCCGGACGTTCTTCGGAAAGAAACACTCACGGATCGGGATTTATGGCCCTCCCAACGCAGGGAAGACCACGCTTGCCAATAGAATCGTGAGAGACTGGAGCGGCGACGCGGTCGGGCCGGTGAGCGAGATACCCCACGAGACCCGGCGGGCCCGTCGCAAAGAGGACATCACGATCACCGGGACGAACGGGAGTTCAATCTCAATCGATATCGTCGATACCCCCGGCGTGACGACCAAGATCGACTATCATGAGTTCCTGGAGTATGGCCTGGAGAAGGACGAGGCGGTCAGGCGGGCCAGGGAAGCGACCGAAGGTGTCGCTGAGGCGATGCACTGGCTCCGCGGCGATCTCGACGGCGTCATCTATATGCTCGACTCCACGCAGGATCCCTTCATGCAGGTGAACATCATGATGATCGGGATCGTCGAGAGCAGGAAACTCCCGGTCGTGATCGTCGCCAACAAGATCGATCTCCCGGACGCTGCGCCGCAACGGATCAGGTCCGCCTTCCCCCAGCACCCGGTGGTGCAGATCTCAGGGATGGAGGGGAAGAATGTCGAATCGCTCTATGAAACGATGACTCAGGTCTTCGGGTGATTCAGATGATCCAGGGAGTCCAGATCGATTTTGTCTCTGCGGATAGAATGGAGAGATTGGGGGTGATGGAGAAGATCAGGCTGATCCTCGACAATGTCAGGGCCGGCCGGATCGTCGTGCTCGAGCGCGGGCTTGCCCCTGAGGAGCAGAGCAAGCTTATCGAAGTGACGATGATGGAGATCAGTCCCGGTGGTTTTGCAGGGATAGAAATCGAGACCTATCCGGCGAAGGATGGGGGCGAAGGGTTCGGAGGCTTTTTATCCAGGTTTGTAGGGAGGAAACCTGAAGAGTCCAGGCTCACGGTGATCGGGCCGGCAAACCAGCTCAAAACCTTGAAAAAGGACGAGGGCCTGATCAGTGCATGGGTCTCCTCACGGTGAGGTGAAATGCCACATAAGTGTACCAGGTGCGGACGGGAATTTGAAGACGGTTCGACCGAGATCCTGAAGGGCTGTCCCAGTTGTGGAGGCAAGAAGTTCCTCTATGTCAGGGATGAGCGACGGCACGATGATGTGCTGGAGGAGAAGTCGGTCGAAGAGATCGCCGAAGAAACCGGTGAAGAGGCGCTTGAGGTCAGGGACGAGGCGCCCGGGCCGGTAGACTGTTATGAGCGCGTCGAGTCGATCCGTATCGTCGGCCCTGGGTCTTATGAACTGAATATCGAGAAACTCGCCCAGAGCGATGATATGGTGGTCGGTCTGGGGAATGAAGGGAAGTACATGGTCGATATCCTCTCTATGGGTCGAGAGCGTCGGAAACGACGTTTTTGGAAGGACTAACCATCTTTCCGATTGTCTATATCTTTTTATATCATCGGGGGTATAGGATCTTGTGCTATACCCGGACGGCATGAGTATGGGGGTGCTCTATGCTGTCCGAGCCCGGTTTTTTGAGTGAAATGTACCTTTCCTGGCTGGTCCAGGACAGATCCGGGTAAACGGAGGTGAATGGAGATGAAACCACGATACCTGACACGAGTTGACCAGATCGATGCCCTGAATGTTGAAGAAAAGACCCGCCTCAAGAAGGTCGAAGATACGTTTGCCTTCCGCTCAAACGAATATTATCTCTCTCTCATCGACTGGGATGACCCGGTGGATCCGATCCGGAGGATCGCGGTTCCCGACCCGATGGAGCTGGATGATCGGGGCGTCCTCGACCCTTCGCAGGAGAAGAATTACACGGTGGCCAGGGGACTCCAGCATAAGTACCGGGAGACAGCCCTGCTCCTGGTCTCGGATGTCTGTGGGTCGTTCTGTCGATTTTGCTTCAGAAAACGGTTGTTCATCGAGAGGGGCGCCGAGGTGACGCGGGACGTGACCGAGGAACTTGCCTATATCAGGGACCATCCTGAGGTCACGAACGTCCTCCTGACCGGAGGAGACCCGCTGATCATGTCCACGTCGAAGCTCGAACCGATCGTGCGCGCGGTGCGGGCGATCGAGCATGTGAAGATCATCAGAATCGGGTCCAAGATGCCGGCCTTCAATCCGTTCAGGATCACGGAGGACCCTGCGTTGCTGGAGATGATCCGGCGTTACTCGACACCGGAGAAGCGGATTTATATCATGGCCCAGTTCAACCACCCGCGTGAGCTCACCACCCAGGCGGTGGAAGCGCTCTCTCTTCTGATGGAGGCCGGGGCGGTGGTGGTGAACCAGACGCCTCTGTTGCGCGGGGTCAACGACGACCCGGAGGTGCTCGCGAAATTGTTCAAAAAACTTTCGTTCATCGGGGTGCCGCCGTACTATGTCTTCCAGTGCCGTCCGACGCGAGGGAACGGGATGTTTCAGGTCCCGATCGAGGAGACCTATGAGATCTTTGAGGAAGCAAAGGCACAGGTCTCGGGGCTTGCAAAGCGGGCGAAGCTGGTGATGTCCCATATGAGCGGGAAGATCGAGATTGCGGGTCTGACCGACGAGTGTGTGTATTTCAAGTATCATCAGGCGGCCGACCCGGCAAATATCGGGCGGTTCATGGCGTTCAAGCGCAATCCGGCCGCACTCTGGTTCGATGACTACACCGAACCGGTGAAGGAGCGTGTCGATCTGCCGGGACTGACCTGTCCGATCTGATCGTTCTCTTTTTTGGGCTTTGTAGAATTGGGCATGAGGCGTCCTTTCGCCTCAAGAGCGATTACCATGAGCATATCCCAAATGTATCCGGGGCTCGATCGATCGAGAGATCGAGACTCTTCTCAGCCATTATTCCTCTGCCTTCCTCGCTTCAATCACAATCCCGGGGATTCCTGGGGCGCTGCCCCCATTGTGATGAATGGAGGAAGGCATGATGATCGATCTGCCGCCCACAGAGAGATAAAGAGTGTTTCCTTGCTCTCTCGCGCCGGGGGGAGACCCGCCGGGTCCCCCCACGACGAAGATAGGGACGGGGCGGCAGCAATCTCTTGAACGAAGCCGTACTTCAGAAAAATCTTCAGGTCACATAGCAAGGCCGGAGAGTTTTGGAATGACCTCTGAGCATATCCCGAAAGTATTCTGGTCTCGATCAATCCTCAGGATCAAGAGTCTTCCCGGCCATTTCTCTTCCTTCGCCGCTTCAATCGCCATCCTGGGGGTTTCGGTGCCGGCGATCCCGGCGTGATTGATGGAGGAAGGCAGACCGATCTGACGTGCCGCCCGCAGAGAGAATAAATGATTTTTTCGGCTTTGTAGAATCGGGCATGAACCCTGGGCTCAAGCATACGGGATGAACATTTCTCGTCGTTTGCTCTCTCTCTCTATTCAAGACAGGAGAATCTGGGGGGATCGTGTTCCATCGCCGCCCCCCGGCTATCTTCGTCGTGGGGGGTCCGGGGGGTTTCCCCCCGGCGCGAGATGGCAGGGAAATCTCGTCGATGGGGGCGGCCGATCCATCAGAAGAATATTCTATCCTCTGCGTATCGGCTTCAACGGGATATGGCAAGTTCAAACTCTCATGAAAACCTGAAGAGAGGATCGTCAGGATTATTTTCATGGTAAATCATCTTGATGGTTCTCTTCGACGGGGAGCGTGCCGCCCCCCGAACCCCCCGCGCGAGCGATAGGCGGGGGACTGCAACCCCCCTTTCATATTCATTGCTCCGCCTTCCACCCCAATCTTCATCCCGGGGATCCGGGGGCAGGGCCCCAGGCGCGTATGGTATGGGAAGGCATGATGATCCGACATGCCGCTCTCATTGTAGAACTTCCACTGTCGTCTCGCACCGGGGGGTTGCACCCGTCGGACCCCTACGACGAAGATAGCGGAGGGGCGGCACGATGTTCGACTTCGATTCACCCCTCGAACGGAAGGATGAGGGTCAAGAATTGATCAAATTTGGTATGAAATTTTCATCGCGTATGCTTGAACTGGGGGTTATGGTGAATTACCATGAAAAACTTTTCATGTGGTATGCTTGAGGCGTCCTCTCACCTCATGTCCAATTCTACAAGCCCAGAAAAAAAAGCACTTCGGTTCGAAGGGATGTTCAAGCCCCCGGAGAGAATCAGCGGAGGGAGTAATGGCTGACCGATCCGGTGAACCAGATGCTGTTGGATGGGTTGTTCAGATTCATTCTGCCGTCCTGTGCCGGCACCAGGTTGTAGAGGACAATCTCCTGGCTGTCTGTTCCATAGACAATGGATCTGTCATCCACTCTGAGATCTGTCCACTTTTGTTTTGACGGGACGTTCAGTGTCAGGGTCGAGGTGAGGGAGTCATGGCTCCTGATATAGATCCCTCTGATATTTCCTCTTTGTTTCTCGTCTCCGTTGATGTACAGCGTCACATCGTCGTAGTCGAATTGTGAGATCATCGGACCGTTGATATCGATGTGGCCATAACCATTCTCTCTGATTTCAAGTCGCACCATGTCGCCGATCTCGAGATCGTAGTGTTCATTCTGAATGTTCACAGAGGAGTCGGCCCCTGTTACTCTGAATTCCAGGTACGTACCCGGGATGAGATGGCCGGCTTTGCCGTTTGCCGTGTTGAGCCTGACCTCGTATCCCGTCGGAGGGGATGTGACGGTGATATAGTCTGTCTTGGCTGTCGTGTGTGAGCCGAAGAGGTTGGTGGCGGTGAGGCTGACCGTGTAGGTGCCCGGTGCGTCGTAGGTGTGTGCCGGGTTTTGCTCGGTCGAGGTCTCACCATCGCCGAAGTCCCAGGACCATGCGGTCGGGTCGCCGACGGAGCGGTCGGTGAACCGGACGGTGAGGGGTACCTCTCCTGATGTCTGATCGGCGGTGAAGTTGGTCTCGATCGCGGGTGGGCCCTGGCAGAAGGATTCGACGGGCCGTCTTTCAAAGGCGGAGGAGGACCACTCCAGGTGGAAGACGGCCTCCCCTTCGTTCTCGAACATGGTTGCCCGGATCGGGTGGGGCCCTGCAGTGAGATGGACCGATGTTGTCTTCTCCTGTACCTTGTGGTAGCCCCAGTTGTCGATCAGGGGTTCGTTGCTCTCTGCGACTGCATCCACCCAGAGTTTCGAACCGTCGTCAGAGGACAGGTAGAACGTATATGTGTCGTCTGCCGGCACGACGAGGTATCCCTCGTAGATCACACTGAACTGGTCTTGTTTCCCGAGCGTTGACTGGGGCCAGTCATATTCGTCGGTCTCGGCCCGGATCCAGGGTGTCGTGTTGGCTTTCCGGTCTGCAAACCAGATCCTCCGGTCGAGTCTCTGGACTGACGTGCCGGTAAAGTCTCTGGTCGGGTAATAGGTTCCTGTGATGCCCGGGGAGGAACACCGGTAGACCATGATGTATCCGGTCCTGGTGAGATCGTCGGAGCCGCCGGAATTGGCTATGGTGAGGCTGACGGTGTAGATCCCCGGCTCAGTATAGGTATGGAGGGGGTGCCGCTCGGTCGAGTGCGTGCCGTCGCCGAAGTCCCAGGACCATGCAGTCGGGCCGCCGACGGAACGGTCGGTGAACCGGACGGTGAGGGGTGCGGTGCCTGTCGTCGGCTCGGCGGTGAAGTCTGCCGTGAGGGGCTCCGGGGTGGGTTCGGTCGTCGGTATGGTCGTCGGGTCGGCGGTCGGTGTCACCGTCGGTTCGATCGCCGTGCCGTTCCCGAGGTCGTGGAGAAGCCAATCGGTGCCGGTGCCCTCCACACCTTCGGCGACGATCCGGATGTCGGGACTCTCGGTTGCCGGTACGTCGCGGAGGACGAGGGTCTGTCCGGTCGCCCATGACGTCCAGTCGTGCTCCTCGACGCCTGAGGCGTTGATGAGGACGGCGTCGCCCGTCCGGTCAACACCGTTGATGAGGATCAGAAAATGGCCGCGTTCGAGAGGGTCGCCGCCGTCGTGGTAGACGGAGACGGTCTCGTCCTCGGTCTCGATGTGGGCGAGCATCGCGGGGGGCAGATCGCCTGGAGGGTGGGAGAGGATGGCGACGCCGACGACCGCCGCCGCGGTTACGAAGATGGCGATGAGGGCCATGACGGCGACGAGTTCGCTGGCGGCGGTGTCGGTCTGCATCGTTCTGTCCTTATTGTTTCTCTGGCTAGAGGATGGTGTAACTCTCCGCCCCGCCGTCATAGTACACGGATTTGCCAACATGGCTGATGCTGATGAGGTCGAGGTTCATCACACCGAATGAGTCGGGGATGAGGTGGGTGAGGACAAACCCGCTCCTGTCTTTCCAGTCCTCGACGACGACCTCGTCGTCGACTTCGAAGTAGGTCCATTTGTTCTTCGGCTCGACCGAGAGAGTGAGAGTGGAGTTCAGGTCGTCGTAGCCGCCGATCCAGATGTCGCCGAAACCGATCGCACCCTCGCCGAGGAGTTCGCCGTTGACGCTGACCCTGACGTCAGGAAACTCAAAGGTACTGATCGAAGATATGCCGATATGGATGAGGCCTTTCTGGTCGCTTAAGAACGTGATTTCGACCCGGTCGCCAGGGGAGAGGGCCTGATACTGTCCGTCGACGTTGATGGAGGACCACAGACCGGTGACCCTGAATGCAAAGGTGCCGCCGCCGTTGATTACCCCCTCTTTCGGGTGCTCTGTTATGAGGGTGATGTCGTGGCCTGTGACGGGGTGCGGCGTTGTCGGTATTGTGGTCGGGATCGTCGTCGGGATTGTCGTCGGCGTCGTGGTCGGGATCGTCGTTGGTCTCACGGTCGGTACCGTGCCCGAACCCCCGGCGTCCGCCTGTGACCCCCCGCCGTCCGCCCCGCCTCGATCTCTCTGGTAGGAGGGTTCGGCAATGACAATCTCGCCGCCTCTGGTATCGACGGCCGAGACAACGACCCTTTCGGGTCTGCCCTGGCCCGTATAGGTGAGGGTCTCGCCGATCGACCAGAGGCTGTCGTTCCCGGTGAGGTTGAACGCGGCCGTTCTGTCCTCAAGTCCGGCGCCGGTATCGACATAGACCCGGTACTTCCCCTCGGCAAGGGGATCGCCGCCTTCATGGAAAAGGATAAATGAACCGTTGCTGGAGTTTCCCGCGACGATGCTCGCGTGCGGCACCTCTGCCACATGGGGTTGGGAGAAGAGCGTCACCACCACGATCGCCACCGCAAGCACCACCAGAGCGATCAACAGGACGCTCCCGATGATCTCAGAGACGCCTTCCTCGTCTGGTCTTTGCAGGTATGCCATCGTTGTTCGCCTCACTCGATCAGGGATGCCGCATTGAAGACCGTCACTGCATAATCTGCCGTCGTGACACTGAGGGCGACGTCGGGGGTTCCTTCAGGCCCGGGGCCGTCGACCCGGATGGATACTGTTCCCCCGGCGTCGGTGCCGACCGAGTACCACTCCGCGGGCACGCCGCCGTTTCTGGTCGCCTCACGGAAGACCTGTTTAAGGGCCTGCGCTTTCCCGGCATCTCCGGTCTCAACGGTGATCGTCACATTCTCGTAGAGGCCGTCAAGGTCGTACGGCGGCATGTCCCGCAGCCGCGACTCGATCCGCACCGGACCTGACCCGGCGAAGAGGGCCGAACCGGTGATGTTCACCGGGGTGAACCGCACGGCGGCCGTGGTATTGTTGATGTTGTAGACCGAGAGCGGGGGGGCCACCCGGACGGTCGTTCCCCCCTCCTGTGTCAGGAAGACCGCACCCATCTGGTAGGTCCAGGTCTGATCGACCCAGTAGTTGTTCCCGGAGACGTACTGCACCAGGCCCAGGGGGATCCTCACCCCGCCGGGGTTGTCGCCGGTGGCGATGGTGACGGCCCCTGCGTCGGACCTGACCTCGACCGCGCCCGACGACCCCACCGGCGCGAGGACGGGAAGAGCGATCCCTCCGCCCTCAGTCGCCGCCGTGCCCGACCCGAGGTCGAAGGCCGTCGAGAGAGTGACGCCGTTCAGGTGGTTCACCCAGAGCGAATCGAGCGCGATCTTGTAGTCGGTGAACCGGTCTTTCACCTGGTTCATATGCGCGATCTCGTTCTCCCGCCCTGCTGCCGGCACCGCATAGAGTTGATAAACCGAGAGTGCAAGCACGAGGACGCCGAGGAGGAGGACAAAACCCACTACTTCAGAGAGTCCTTCATCGTCCTGTGCCCGAATCATGGTACCGATGTACATCGGTGCGATATTTATGTTTTTCAAATGGGCCTGCCATGCCGTCTAGGATATGGTTAAGGATGACCGTACGTACATATACGGTGGACGGGTTCTATGAACACAGACGAAACGGGTCGTACCGGCGGCTGCGGGCCGCATCTCTCTGATGGGTGTGTCCTCTGCTATGAGGGGGCGAAGATGGTTCTTTTCGTGACCGGGGTGTGCGGGAGAGACTGCTGGTACTGTCCGCTCTCCGAGACGCGCCGGGGACGGGAGGTGGTCTACGCGAACGACCGACTGGTGAAGAGCCCAGACGACATCGTTGAGGAGGCCGAGATGATGAGCGCGCTCGGCACCGGCGTCACCGGCGGCGAACCCTTCCTGGTGCTGGACGAGGTCGTCTCGTACTGCCGTCTTCTCAAGGAGCATTTCGGGCCCGACCATCATATCCACCTCTATACCGGGATCGCCCCCACGAAGGCGCAGCTCGAACCTCTCCGCGGGCTCGTGGACGAGGTCCGTCTCCACCCGCCGCAGGAACACTGGGCCGATATCCTGGCCGGTCCGTACGCTGCCTCGGTGCGGACCGCCCGCGATCTCGGGTTTTCCATCGGGATCGAGGTTCCGTCTCTCCCGGGCATCGAAGCCCTCGCCGCGATCCTGCCTGAACTCGATTTTCTCAACATCAACGAACTCGAGTGGAGCGAGACCAATGCCGTGGCCATGCGGGAACGGAACCTCGACCTTGAGGACGGTCTCCACAATGCCGTCGGCGGGGCAGAGGCCTGGGCCGCTCCTCTTCTTGACGACCCGAAGGTCCACTTCTGCTCCTCGGCCTTCAAGGACTCGGTCCAGCTGCGGGAAAGGCTCAAAAGAATCGCGGCCAACACGGCCAGACCTTTCGATGAGATTACCGAAGACGGAACGGTCGTATATGGGGTTCTCGAACTGGAAGACGGCGATCTTCCGCTGCTCCTTCAGGAAAATATATATGAGATCGAAGTCTCTGGTAATCAGGTCGAGATGGCGTGGTGGATGCTTGCTGAGATGCGAGACCAGTTGCCCGGGCGCAAATATGTCGTGGAGCGGTATCCCAATGGCGGGATAGTCCTGGAGGTGACGCCACTCTGAATCTCAGAGGCCAGATTGAACCGCTTTACGAGCGCTATCTCAACTGGCAGTGCAAACATATTCCTGCCCATATCGCCATCATCCAGGACGGCAACCGGCGATATGCAAGGCTCAACAACGTCGGCACCATAGACGGGCATCGGGCGGGTGCGGAGACCACCCAGCGCGTCCTGGAGTGGGCGCAGGATCTCGGGATAAGGACGATCACCCTGTACTCCTTCTCAACCGAGAACTTTAAGCGCGATCCTGCCGAGGTCGACTATCTCTTCGAACTCTTCAAGAGGAAGTTTGCGGAGATCCGTGAGGACGACCGGGTGCACCGGAACCAGATCAGGGTCCAGATGATCGGCGACCGTTCGATGCTACCCCATGATCTCCTCGAGATCATCGAGGCTGCGGAGGACGCCACCCGCCACTATAGCCGGTACTTCCTCAACATCGCCCTGGCGTACGGCGGGCGCAACGAGATCGTCCATGCCGCCCGGGGAGTCGTGGCAGGGGTGAGAGAGGGTACGGTGAAGGCCGACGCGATCACCCCCAAGACGGTCGAGTACTACCTGTACGACGGGATCCATCTCCCCCCGGTCGACCTCATCGTGCGGACCGGGAACGAGCGGCGGACCTCGAACTTCCTGCCCTGGATGGCAAACGGGAACGAGTGTGCGGTGTACTTCTGCGCCCCGTACTGGCCGGTCTTCAGGAAGATCGACCTGCTGCGGGCGATCCGGGTGTACGACCAGCGGGTGCGGAGACGCCGGTAACCTTTTCCTGGTCCTGAATGGTGGCTGTGTAGAATTTTGCATGAGGCGAACGCCCGCCTCAAGCATACGGGATGAAAATATCAGATCAGATCTGGATCGATTCTTGACCTTCATCCTTGCGTTCGAGGAGTGAATCGAAGTCAAGCACCATGCCGCCCCTCGGCTATCTTCGTCGTGGGGGGTCCGGGGGGCAAAGCCCCCCGCAGAGAGAGCAATCCAGATGATTGCAACAAAGCCCGAATCCCCATTATAATCGCGGAGGCCGACATTCTGGATCATTATCATAATAGGACCTGAAGCGTGTTTCTGCTTCGTGCTCGATACTCCAGGGCTTTTTCCGATACAATTTTTCCGGAGCCCCACACCGATAAATATCGAGGACACAACTCCCATCTATGGACGCGACCAACCGGCAGGTTGCAGAGGTGCTTGCGGAGATCGGCGCCCTGCTCGAGATCCTTGGCGAGAACCCCTTCAAGGTGCGGGCCTATGCGAGGGCCGCCGAGGTGGTCGGGCACCTGGGCCGGTCGGTCGCGGGGATGGACAGAGACGAACTCGAGGTGCTTCCCGGGATCGGGAAGGCAATTGCAGAGAAGATCACCGAGATCGTCGAGACCGGCACCTGCAGGGAACGGGAACGTCTCCGCGAGGCGATGCCGCCCGGGTTACCGGCGCTGCTGGACCTCCAGGGTGTAGGCCCAAAGACCGTCCGCAGACTCTGGAAAGATCTCGGGGTCGGTGGGCTCGACGACCTCGAGGCCGCGGCACGGGGGCACCGGATCCGGACGCTCAGGGGCTTTGGCGAGAAGAAGGAGCATGAGATCCTCAGGGCGGTCGGCGTCGCCAGGAGGGGTTCCGAACGGATGAGCCTGACCGAGGCCGAACCGCTGGCAGACCTGCTGCTCGCCGCCATCCCCGGGGAGGCACGGGTGGCCGGCAGCCTCCGGCGCGGCCGGTCCACCATCGGCGACATCGATATCGTCACCCTCGCACCAGCCGCCGAGACCGCCCTGGCCCTGGCCGGGGTCGCCGACGAGGTCATTGACGCCGGGGAGAAGAAGGTCTCGGTCAGGATCGGCGGACGGCGGGCCGACGTCAGGTTCACCGCTCCCGACGAGATCGGGGCGATGCTCCTGTATCTCACCGGCTCGAAGGCCTTCAACATCAGGCTCAGGGAGGTCGCCCGGTCCGCTGGCATGCGCCTGAACGAGTACGGGCTGACCGACCAGGAGACCGGCGGACTCAGGCGGTTCAGGACCGAAGATGAGGTTTTTGCGGCGCTTGGGATGAGTCCGGTCCCGCCGGAACTGCGTGAGGACCGGGGAGAGGTGGAACTGGCCCTCGAAGGGGCTCTTCCTTCCCTCGTGGACGTGCAGGAGGTCAGGGGCGACCTCCATGTCCACTCAGATTGGAGCGACGGCTCGATGAGCCTGGAGGAGATCGCCGCCGCCGGGGAGGCGAGGGGCTACGAGTATGTCCTGGTCAGCGACCACTCGGCAAGCCTCGGGATCGCCCGCGGCCTCGACGCCCCGGGGCTTGCACGGCAACAGGCGGCGATCGAGCAGGTGAACCGCACTGCAGGGTGCACGCTCCTTGCCGGGGTGGAGGTGGACATCATTGCCGACGGGAGGCTCGGCCTCCCCGACGAGGCGTTGGAGGGCTGTGACCTGGTCATCGCATCGGTCCACTCGGCCTTCGGCCAGGACGAAGACGTGATGACCCGGCGGGTGATCGCCGCCATCGAGAACCGCCGCGTCGATATCATCGGCCATCCGACCGGGCGGATCATCGGCCGGCGGCCGCCGGTGGCCGTCGACATGGAGCGAGTCATCGGCGCCGCAGCCGAAAACAGAACGGCCCTGGAGATCAACGCCTCCCCCGGCCGCCTGGATCTGGATGATATTTATATTAAGCAGGCCCATGAAAGGGGCGTGAGACTTGCAATCGGAACAGATGCCCACGCCCCCTCTGAACTCGCGAATATCAGATATGGTCTCGCCCTCGCACGCCGGGGGTGGTGCGGGCCCGGCGACATTCTCAATACCCGGTCACTTGCGGACCTGACGGGGCGGCACGGATGATCCACTGGCTCTACGAGCGGCTCCTCCTCAGGAACCTGGATAAACTCCCTCACCATGTCTGTTTCATGATCACCGGCGAGGACATGATCGAAGCGCCCCGCCAGATCGTCGAGACGACGGAGTGGTGCCGGGAGGTCGGGCTCAGCGGGGCGACCTTCCATATCTCGACCGATCGGCCGGACGAGATCAGGGCATGTCTCCCGGCGATCCGGAAGGTCGGAGACATCGCCAGCCTCAACCTCTACTATGCCGAGAACGTCGAGACGGCCGGCGAGGGGATGGAGGTGACCGTTGCCGTCGGAAAGAGCGGCCGGGAGGAGATCGCCGCATGTATCAGAAAGATCGCCGAAGAAGGGGTCGACCCTGCGGAGATCGACGAGGAGACGATCGAGCGCCACCTCACCTTCAGGTGCATGCCCGACCTGGTGATCAAGACCGGCGGCAACTATCTCACCGACTTTCTCATCTGGCAGTCCGTCTACTCTGAACTCTTTTTCCTTGATGTGAACTGGAAGTGGTTCAGGAAAGTCGACTTTCTCAGGGCCCTCAGGGACTACCAGTCCAGGGCGCGTCGGTTCGGGACCTGAACAGGGCGCGGGGCGGCAGGGTTGCCGGGGGGTGCCCCGGATCCCCGGGATGGCGATTGGGCCGGAAAGGCAAAATCGGGCCCTGTAGAAAGCATCCCCCTTTTCATCATCTCAACCCCCCTGTGAACCGCGAATCCATCGCCTTCCTTCATGCTCACGCCGGGGACGTTGCCCCTGGACCCCCACGACGAAGATAGGGGTGGGGCGGCAGCACGCTCTTGAACGAAACCGTACTTCAGAGCCTTCATTCCCCTCACCTGTCAGGGCCAGGGGAGTTTTGGGATGACCTCCATGAAAATGATCCCGAAGATTATCTCTCCGGGTTTGCATGAGAATGTGCACTCACCAGATCTCTTTGAAGATGATACACAGATGATAGAACATTCTTCAGAGTGATCGGCCGCCTCCAATCGTTGAATCTTCACCGTCGTCTCGCGCCGGGGGGCGTTGCCCCCGAACCCCCCCCACGGCGAGGATAGGCAGGGGCGGCGGTTGAACGAAGTCTCCACCGATTCTTCTGTCTTGAAAAGAGAGAGAAAACAAGCGACGGAAAATGTTCATCCCGTGTGCTTGAGGCGTGCTTTCACCTCATGAGCAATTCTACACGGTGTGCGCCCCATAAATTGCCCCTCGATTTGGGCTTCTCTTCCGCCCTTTTCAGGGGCGTACCTGGAGTTCATGGCCCCATCATATTACCTTGGGTCATACCGACGCTCAGCGGCCCTTGAGAGGCCCGGTTTCTTCCATGCATTGAGGTAAATACGGTCTCTATGCCTATATCCCCAAAGACGCCCGATACGGGCCCGGATCGGGGGGTCTGTCCCGGGATCCGGCGGCGATATGGCCGTATTTGGGGGAGAGCCGTCGTAACGGGAAGGCAAGGAGATGAGCGTGAAGAAGGGAGTGCTGTCCTCGCCGATCCTCATTAAAGGAGAGTCCGGGGGAAGGGCGGACCCGTCGCGGTCTGCAGGGAACCAAATCCATAAGACTGGAAACCCCAAACAATGTAGGTATGAGTTCTTCCGTCCGGGAAGACTGTCTTGAGGCGATCCTGACCCTGGTGCAGGAGCACGAGCGCCCGGTCAGCGCCATGGAGATCGGCGAAGCGGTGGAGGCAACCGCGTCCGAGGTCACGACATCGGTCCAGGCGCTGGTCGAGGAAGGGTGCCTCAGGGGTGAGGACGGAGGATATCTGCTGACGCCTCGGGGGAGAAGTGCAGCAGAGGCTGTTTTAAGGAAGCACCGCGTGCTCGAGTGTTTCCTGCATGAGATGCTCGGGATGGACGAGAACACCGCCTCGAAAGAGGCCTGCATCCTTGAACATACCGTCTCGGACGAAGCCATCGATCGGCTCTCCAGTTATATGGGGAACCCTCGCAGCCGGGCACGGGGACGGGGAGGGCTGCGGCGACATGGCGCTCCCCCGGCCGACTGCCCGATGGATCCCATCCACAACGGCCACCGCCCGCTCCTGGACTTTTCCGAAGGGGCGACGGTGAAGGTCGCGATGATCCGGTGCATCGGCCGGAACCGTCGGCTCATCGACCTCGGGATCCTTCCGGGCAGAGAGATCACGATCCGGCGCAAGCTCCATAACAACGCCCTGGTGGTCGGCGTGATGGGTGCCGACATCGCACTCTCTCCAGAGATCGCATCGATCATCTTTGTGGAGAGGACTTGATGAGGTGCGCGCTTGTCGGGAACCCGAGCGTCGGCAAGTCGCTCATCTTCAACCAGCTCACCGGCCTCGGCGTCGAGGTGAGCAACTATCCTGGCACGACCGTCGAGTTGATGCAGGGGACGCTCTGTTACCAGCGTTCCTCGATTGAGGTCGTCGACCTCCCTGGCATCTATTCTCTGGACGGCGATTCGGCCGAAGAGGAACTGGTCCGGACGTACCTGATGACCGATGCGCCGGAAGTCATCGTTGCAGTCCTCGACGCCACCCGGCTTGAGCGCAACCTCTACCTTCTCCTCCAGGTGGCCGAGTATGGGATCCCGACCGTCGTCGTCCTGAATATGATCGACGAAGCGGCGGCCCAGGGGATCGCCATCGACCGCGAACGCCTCGCCGAACTCCTCGGCCTGCCGGTGATCGAGACCGCCGCCTCCCAGGGACAGAATATCGGCGAGATCATCCCGGCGGTCCTGACCGCGACGAAGACCGCGACGCTCTCGGTCCCGTACAACCCCCAGGTCGAGGCCGGGATCAGGAGTCTGGAGAAACTCTATGGTGCCTCCAGGCTCCGGGCTCTCCAGGCCCTGCAGGGGATCGGCGACGATGCCGAACTCCTCGAAGGGGCCCAGACGATCGCGGAAGAGATCGAGGCCAGGAATCATATGGCCCCCCACCAGATCGTCGCCGCCAACCGCTATCTCTGTGCCCGGCGGATCATCGAGGCCGTCATCGGTGCCCAGGAACCGGACCACCGGTTCTCTCTTGACCGCCTCCTGACCCGGGCCTTCCCCGGTATCCCGATCCTCGCGCTGGTCCTCCTCTCGATGCTGGTCACCGTCTTCATCGCCGGCTCGTTTCTCGAAGAACTGATCGTCGAGAACTTCAACCTCTATATCATCGAACCCTTCCTGGCCCTCTCCCTCCATCCGCTTGCCGAGACCCTCGGTCACGCCGCGCTCCTTGCGGTGGTGGCAGGGCTCGGGATCGCCTTCCCGTTCGTCTTCATCTTCTACATCCTCCTCTCGATCATCGAAGACACCGGCTATATGACCCGGGCCGCCTTCCTCGCCGACCGCTCAATGCATCACCTCGGCCTCCACGGCGGGGCCCTCATCCCGATGGTGATGGCGTTCGGGTGCAATGTCCCTGCCGTCATGGCGACCGGGCAGATGCGGAGCGGCAGGGAACGGACCATCGCCGCCTTCCTCATCACGATGGTCCCCTGCTCGGCCAGAACGGTGATCATCGCCGGGATCGTCGCTGCGTTTGTGGGGATCGGCGCGGCCCTCTCGGTGTACCTCATCGTCCTCGCTCTCATCCTGCTCACCGGGTATGTCATTGCCAGGTACGTTCCCGGAGGACAGTACGGCATGATCCTGGAGATGGCCCCCCTGCGCCGCCCTGACCCGGTCCTGGTGCTACGCAAGTCATGGGAACGGATCAAGGAGTTTCTCTTCATCGCCATGCCGCTCCTTCTGGTCGGCAGCGTCGTCCTGGGCGCGCTGGACTATTTCGGCTACGTGGAAGCCTTTTCCCGGGCGGTCGCCCCTATCTCCGAAGGGCTGCTCGGCCTCCCCGCCTACGCCTCCACCGCCCTCCTCTTCGGGATCCTCAGGAAGGAGATGGCCTTCGAGACCCTCGCCGTCCTGGCCGGGACCACCGACCTTGGATCGGCGATGACCGCGGTCCAGCTCTACACCTTCGCCGTGATCAGCGTTCTCTTCGTTCCCTGCATATCCACCATCGCCGTCCTCCTCAAACAGGTGGGGACAAAGATCACGCTTGCCGTTTCGGCATACACGATCATGCTCGGTTTTTTGGTGGGCGGGATCATACACCTGATCACAGGTATGGTCTGATATGGATCCGTTCAAGACAGGCATCCAGGCGATCGACGAGACCACAGGAGGGATCCCTCCGGCTTCCAATCTGCTTCTTCTTGCTCCTCCCTTTGCCGGTGCCGATCGTCTGGCATATCATCTGGCCCAGCCCGGAGAGAGCGACTATACGGTCGTCATCTCTGCCGACGGCGATGCGCTGGATGTCGAGGATTCATTCGATCTCTCTGAAGAGGAACGCCGCCGCCTCTGGATCATCGACTGCATCACCAGGACGATGGAGCCCACCGCTACCGACAGCGACCGGGTGAAGTACGTGGCGAGTCCGGTGGACCTGACTGGCATGGGGATCAAGTTCACCAGGATCCTGGAGGAGATCAAGGCTGAAGAAGCGGCCGGGGGCACCGGCGGGGTGCCGCGGGTGCGGTTCTGTGTCAACTCTCTCTCGAGTTTTCTCATCTATTCAAAACTCGAGGCGATTTACCGGTTCTTCCATATTCTCTCCGCCAGGGTCAGGCGGATGAACGGGTTTGCCGTCTATCTGCTCAACCCCACCGCGGTCGACGAGAAGACCATCTCGACCCTTGAACAGTTGATGAACGGGGTCATCGAGGTCTCGGCTGATGACCGCGGCGACGGGGTGAGATCGCTGGACCTCAGGACGAAGGGTGGTGTCGTCGTTCGGGACGTCCGCTACCACATTGCAGGAAACGAACTTGTGGTGGAACCATGATCCGGACCGGTATCCTTGCGTTCGACAGAATGATCGGGGGGGGCGTACCGAAGGGAAAAGGGGCCCTCTTCTCGCTGGGGCTTGGGGTGGAAGGGCAGCAGTTTCTCTTCAGCGCCCTCAAGAGCGCCAGGCGGCAGGAACGACGTTGCCTGGTGGTGGTTCCCCACGCTACCAGAGATGCGTTCCTTGCCGGGTTTGCCGGGACACCGTACCGTGTCGAGGCGGGAACGGGGATCGAGTTCTTTGACGCTTCGGTCTTCGAGGAGATCGACGCCGGACGCGCCGCCACCCCGGAGAGCGAGGCCGGGATCTGGGAGGAACGGGTCGATACGGTGTTGGAGGAGCATGCCATCGACGCGGTCTTCCTGTACTCCAACCGTCTCTGTGACGCTCTCGGGACATGCCGGGCCCTCCGGCTCTTTGTCGATCTTTGCGCAGCGCGAGGCGTGACACTCTTTGTGGAGTATCTCAACCTCTATGACGACCGCCATCTCGAGGAGATCAGGGCCACCGTCCCCTTCGACCTGGTGGTGACGGCCGGCGAGGGGTTCGGGAACCATATGTTCCTGAACTATTTCAGGGTGGAACAGGTATCATGGATGGATATCCCGTCCCGTCCTCTCCCCTTCGTGGTCCATGAAGACGGCCGTCTCGTCCCTCAGATCCCGAAGATCGTCGTCACCGGGCCGATGGACGCCGGCAAGACCACCTTCATCAGGACAGTCTCGAAGATGTGGGTCTCCTCGGATCATGAAGGGCTTTCAGGCACCCCGACGACGGTCGCGATGGACTTTGGAAATCCTGCGGTTACCTGCAGTGGTTTTGAGATCAATCTCTTCGGCACGCCCGGACAGGAACACTTCGGGCCGATCATCAGGCACCTGCTCACCAATGCGACGGGGGTGGTCTTCATGGTGGACGGTTCCAGCGCCAGGGGCCTCGATGGGGCGCAGGGGATGCTGGCGCATGTGCTGGCCCTGGACGTCCCCTTTGTCGTGGGTGTGAATCGAAAGGACCGCCCCGGGGAGATCGGCGAAGAAGTGGTGCGGGAGAGGATCGGGATCCCTGAAGGGGTGCCGGTCATCTCGTTCTCGGCCCGGAAGCGGGACGAGGCGACGGCGGTGGTCGACGCCCTCGTGGGACTGATCGTCCACGGACAATCTACGGAGTGAACGAGTGATGCTGACATTTATCGGACTTGGTCTCTTTGATGAGAACGACGTATCGGTCAAGGGGCTGGAGCGGATCCGGCGGGCCGACCATGTGTTTCTTGAATGCTATACCTCGGTCCTGACCGGGACGACCATTGAACGGATGGAGGAGTTCTTCGGGAAGGAAGTGAAGACGCTTGGCCGGGACGACGTCGAGGGGCATCCTGAAGATTTTCTCGGGCTTGCAAAAGATTCGGACGTGGCGTTTCTCACCGCGGGCGATCCCATGGTCTCGACGACCCATATCGACCTGCGGATCAGGGCCGCGGGCATGGGGGTCAGGACGGAGATCATCCATGGAGCCTCGATCGTGAGTGCGGTCTGCGGCCTTACCGGTTTGCAGAACTACCGGTTCGGGAAGTCGTGCTCTCTTCCGTTCCCGTATGGGAAATGGGCGCCGAAGACTCCGATCGAGGTGATCGAGCACAACATGGCCGAGAACCTGCACACTCTCGTCTATCTGGACATCCAGCCTGACCGGTACATGCGGGTTCCTGAAGCGGTGGCGCTCCTCGAGGAGATGGCCGCCGAACGCGGTCTCTCGGTCCCGGTCTATGTGGGGGTGGCCAGGGCCGGGTCGGCCGAACCGATGGTCGCGGCCGGGACCGCCGGCGACCTGGCGACCGTGGACTTCGGCGGGCCGCTTCATATTCTTGTCGTGCCCGCCGACCTGCACCATATGGAACGGGAATATCTTGAGACCTTTGCCGGCCTATGACACTGCCGCTCCGCGACGCCCTTGCCGCCGATCTCTCCGCGGTCGCTCCCGCTCCTCCGGAGGGTTCGGCCCTTGCAGGGGTCTGTGCCTGTGTCCTGCGGATGGTCTCGTCCTATCTCTCTGACGGGACGGTCTTTGCCGATGGGGGCGATCTGGTCAATGCCCATGCCAGTTTTGCCTATGCCTACGGGTGGCTGGACGCCGGCGCCTTCCTCGGGCTCTATCATGGCAGGACGGTTCCGGGCGACTATGACCTCTCCGCCTCGACCGGCCCGGACCTCCGCGCCCATCTGGAGGAGAAGACGGCCCGGTACGAACGGCTCCTGGCCGAGGCGACCGCGTCGGTCTCCCCGGCACCCGATCCCGAGACCCCGATGTACCGGGCGGCATGCCGGATCGCCGATGAGGGCCGGGCCGCGCTGGTACGGGGACAGGAGTGTGCCGCCGACCTGCAGCTGGAAGAGGCGCTCGGCTGGTATTCGTACGGCTACGGCTGGCTTGACGCCGGGGTTCAGGCCGGAGTTTTTGGAATTGTGGGGAGACGGGATATTTTTACGGTCTGAATAGGCTTTTTCCCCATTTTTTCGAGAGAATATATTCATATCTCCTCTTCTTCCTATTCCCGATACTCAAAGGGTTTATACTATGGTCCATAACCTTAGTGGAACAGAACGCACCCGGTCCTCCGCCGGGTGCAAGGGTGCCAGATGAAGAGATCGCAGTGGAAGTGGCTTGCCGTTTCGCTTGGGTTCAGCAGTATCGTACTCATTCTGGTTCTCTACTTCACCTTTGACGAGAGGACACTGACCTATCTCTCCAGGCTCAACCCCTGGTATCTCGCCCTTGCTCTGGTTGCCCACATCGCGGCCCTCGGGATCTGGGCACTCAGGATGAAACTCCTCTCCCGTTCGCTTGGATATCGGGTCGGATTGTTCGGATGTCTCAACGCCGTCTTCGCAAACCTGCTCATTGCGGGGATTACCCCCTCACAGGCAGGCGGCGAACCGGTGCGTGTTCACGAACTCTACCGTTCAGGCGTCAAACTTGGCGATGCCACGGCGGTGGTGATCATGGAACGGATCCTGGACGCTGTGGTGCTGGTGGCCATCAGCATTGTCTCGATGGTCCTGCTGGGCCAGCAGTGGCAGAGTATCGGTTCGGGCCAGGCAGGTCTGATCTATGCGTCGTGGGTGCTCATCGCCGCCTTTGTCCTGCTCCTGCTCTATCTGTTCAGAAACCCCCATGTGCTGAAGGAGTGGCTGAAGAGGATCTCGCTCTGGCTTGATAAGAGGAAGAGAAAACGGAATGCCGAAAAACTGGCCGCGTTTCTTGGCAAGATCGACAGCGAGGTCGACAACTTCCACGGGAGTCTGGGCATGTTTGTCAGCCGCGGGAAGTTCGGGCTTTTCCTGGGGATGGTCTGCACCGCACTCTTCTGGATCATCGAGTTCGTCATCGCCTCGGTCATCCTGATGGGTCTGGGGGAGCAGCCGTACTTTGTGGAATCGTTCATCGCCCAGATCCTCATCGCCCTCCTGATGATGATCCCGCTCACGCCCGGTGGATCGGGGATTGCGGAGGTGAGCGCCACCTCGATCTACGGGATCTTTGTTGACTCTGCGATTGTCGGGGTCTTTGTCCTCCTCTGGCGGATGATCTTCTACTATTTCAACATCTTCGTCGGTCTGGTGGCGAGCATCGGCATCCTCAAGCGTGAGGTCAAGAGACTCTGACCGCCGCAACCCTTAACAGCCGTGAGATGATCTCGTAACTCATGGGAGCCGTGGACGCGACTGTACGGGGAGTGTTCTTCACTGCCAGTGCCGGGGGGGCGGTGCCTGCTGTCCTGCTTGGTCTCCCCTCCGGAAAGGCGTTGCCGATTTATATCGGGCTGTGGGAGGCGATCTCGATCAACAATGCCCTCAACGACGATCTCCTCCCCAGGCCCGGGACACATGACCTTTTTGTTGCAATGATGGAGTCGTACGGGATCAGGGTGACCGGGCTCACGATCGACGACCTGCGGGATGGCGTCTTCTATGCCAGGCTCCTTTCGGTGCGCGAGGAGGGGGAGGAGAGTCTGGACTGCCGTCCCAGCGACGGGATTGCGATCGCCCTCCGGGCCGGGGCGCCGATCGGGATCGAGGAGATGGTGGCCGAGAAGGCTGGAGTCGAAGAAGAGGATCTGCCGGATTTTGTCGATCTCTCCACGTATCTTTCGTGACGGTGGAGAGACCAAAAAAAGGTCCTTAAGAAATCATCATCTCTTCCAGGATCATATCCAGGAACGTTCTGAGGCCTGGATTCTCGGTCGAGCCAGAGCACTTTCTTTCTGGAATTCTGAACGGTAGGTTCTGTTGAATTTTTCATGAGGCGAGCGCCCGCCTCAAGCATACGCGATGAAAATATCAGATCAGATCTGGATCGATTCTTGACCCTCATCCTTGTATTCGAGGAGTGAATCGAAGTCGAGCATCATGCCGCCCCTCGGCTATCTTCGTCGTGGGGGGTCCGGGGGGTGCAACCTCCCGGCGCGAGATGGCAGGAAAATCTCGACGACGGGGGCGGCCGATTCCATCAGAAGAATATTTTTATCCCCTGCATATCGGCTTCAACGGGATATGGCGAGTTCAAACTCTCATGCAAACCTGAAGAGAGGATCGTCAGGATCATTTTCATAGTAATTGGGCATGAACCTCGGGTTCAAGCATACGGGATGAAAATTTCTCGTCGTTTGATCGCTCTTTTTCAAGACTGAAGAACCGACGGGATTGTGTTCCATTGCCGCCCCCACCTATCTTCGGTCCGTGGAGGGTCCGGGGGGTGCAACCCCCCGGTGCGAGACGGTGGGAAAGATTCTGCAATGCAACGGAAGGAGGAAGACATTTCAACCGTTCTCTCGCGCCTGAGGAGATCCGCCGGACCCTTCAGATGAGGATAGCAGGGAGTGGAGATTGAGCGGTGTTCACCCCCATCACCCTGTCGCGAGGATGGGATCGGGGGTTTTGAAACGCTCTTTTTCCTCAAACACAACAACTATAGAAGAAGAAATCATCTCTTCTCCAATGTACACCGTCACCGAAGTCTACAACAACGTTCCCTCCGACCCGGCGCTCAGGACGGCAAAGGGCTTCTCATGCTATATCGAGGAGGCAGCCCTCCTCTTCGATACCGGCGGCGATCCGGCCGTCCTTTCGGCGAACCTCCGGGCGCTCGGGATCGAGCCGGCCGGGATCAGGATGCTCGTCCTCTCTCACGACCACTGGGACCACGTAGGAGGGCTTCAGGCCGTGCTCGGCCGGAACCCTGACCTTGCCGTCTATATCCTCGATACCTTCTCGGAGGAGACAAAATCAGCCGTTGCGGCGGGTGGCAGGACTGAGATCGTCGACGGGTGGCGGGAACTGGCACCCGGCCTCTTCTCCACCGGCCCATGCGGCGACAACCCCGCCGAACAGGCGCTCGCCCTCAGGACAGAGCGCGGATATCTGATCATCACCGGCTGCGCCCATCCCCACATCAGTGCGATCATCAGGACCGTCGAAAGACATGGCCCGGTCATGGGTGCGGTCGGCGGGTTCCATTCAGTCTCCGAAGAAGACATTGAAAGCCTTAAGAAACTCGTCTATCTCTCACCGTCACACTGTACAGAAGGAATAGAGACAATCAGAGAGAAAAACACCGGAGCATTCAAGCAAGGGGGCGCGGGTCGGCAACACCGGTTTTCCTGATCATGCTCAGGGGAGAAAGTATATATATGAAATTATAGAGATGAGTGGTTGGTCCATCCGCGGGTGGCCGGACATCCCGCCCGGGGGGACGACCAGACATCTTCATTCCACTCAAACCCTCTATGAATCCGAGACTGAGCACCATGCCAGTGCGTGTTGGCCGGTATGTCAGACCTGCCAACCTTTTTTTTGCTCTCACACAAACTATATAAGAACACCCGACAGAATTTCCCACGAATTGCAAAAATCGAAAAGAAACGTTGGAAATACGCAATATCAGGAATTTTAAAAATGGAACGGAGTATTGGCTTTAAAGAGAGACGATACATCGAGGAACTCCGCATTCTCACCAAATCAGTGGCAGTCGACTGCATCATCGACGACCGGTTCGACCGGGTGATCTACGTGATCAAACCCGGGGACATGGGACTTGCCATCGGTAAAAAAGGTGAAAACATCCGAAAAATGCAGAAAGTCCTCGGTAAACGGATCGAGATGGTCGAATACGCAGAAGAGAGAGAGGCGTTCATCGCAAATATCCTCAGACCGGCAGAGGTGGACAGCGTCAAAACCGATGAAACCACCGGCAAACTGGAGATCGTGATACGAAAAAAGAGCGAACTCGGGATCGCGATCGGCAAGGGGGGCAGCACCGTGGAAAAGGCAAGACTTCTGGTCAGACGCTTTTTCGGTGAGGAAGTCGGCGAGATCGTCCCGCCTCTCGAAGAGGAGATGCAAAACGCATGAAGAATCTGGAAGTCCTTGAAGAACTCTGGGCCGTCATCAACGAACGGGCCGAACACCCCTCCCCTGACTCCTATGTCAGTTCGATTCTGACGCACCGGAAAGGGATCGACAAACCCCTCGAAAAGGTAGGGGAAGAGGCGACTGAGTTTATCCTTGCCGTCAAGAACGGAGAAAACGACCGGACCATCGAGGAAGGCGCTGACCTGCTCTTCCATTTCTTCCTCGCCCTCAGAGCAGCAGAGATCGACATCGAGGACGTCCTCGGGGAACTCGCTGCACGGAGGAAATAATCCTTTTTTGGCCCTGTAGAAAACATCCTCTTTTCATCACCACAACCCCCCTGTGACCTTCATCCATCGCCTTCCTTCATGCTCACGCCGGGGGCTCTGCCCCCGGACCCCCGGGATTGCGATAGGGTCGGGAAGGCGGAGAGATGACCACAGAGAGGGGGTTGCAGTCCGCCCCCCTATCGTGATGCGGGGGGACCGGGGGGCGGCCAGCCCCCCGTCGAAGAGAACCATCACGATGATTTACCATGAAAATGATCCAGACGATCCTCTCTTCAGGTTTGCATGAGAGTTTGAACTCTTCATATCATGTTGAAGCCGATACGCAGAGGATAGAATATTCCTCTGATGGATCGGCCGCCCCCAATCGTCAAATCTTTACCGCCATCTCGCGCCGGGGGCTCTGCCCCCGGACCCCCACGACGAGGATAGCCGGGGCGGCGATGAAACCAGATCTTCCAAAGATCCTGTCGCGAGGATTGGGGTCCCGCCCACACGCCGTAGCGCAGCTCAGAAAATTTTCATCGCGTATGCGTGAGCCGAGGGTTCATGCTCGATTCTACAAAGCCCCTTTTTTTTGCTTTGGAGAATTCGGCATGAACGCCGATCTCAAGCATACGCGATGAACGTTTTCTGAGCAACGCTTCAGAGGTTGGAGCGATCCCTCTCCTCACAACAGGGCATACGAGAGGGTTCCGTTCAATCGCCGTCCCTCTGTTATCTTCGTCCGTGGGGCGGCGCGCTCCCCCGCCTCCGTGGGATGGGAACGGGAAAGGCCACGTCAAAGCAGCTGGAGAGCATCTTCCCCCCTCCAACTTTCAGGTTCACGCGGCGCTCCAGAAGAGGAATCAGACAGGAAAAAAAGGGTGCGGGTTTTTCAGGCGCAGAGATATGAGATCGAGACCGATGCCGTGACCTTCGCCTCGCCGACCTCGATCGGGGTCGGCATCCCGGCAGCGGCGTCCATCGCCATCGGTGCGTTGAAACTGCGCTCATAGTACGGGATATACGTGCCGCCGATGGTGACCTCCTTGGGGCCGGTGATGATCACGCCTGCAGCGGCCGCAACGGCGTCGGCGTCAGATCGGGCGTGCTCGACAGCCTGGGTGAGCGCCTCGGCTCTAAGTGCCTGCTCCTTCTCGGGACTGAGCGTGAAGTACAGCCCGTTGACCTGGTTGACATCGTTCGCGACGGCGATGTCGATCACCTCGCCGGCCCGGTTCACGTCCTTAAGGGTGACCTGAAGGGTGTTGGAGACATGGTAGATCACCGCCTGGGTTCTGAAGGGTTTGTCGTTGTCGGGTTTTTCATGCCAGATGTTGTAGCCGGTGGTCTTGAGATCTTCGGAGGCGATACCCGCAGCCTTGAGAGCGTTGATCACCTTGTTCATCGCCTGGCTGTTTGCTGCCTGGGCGGCTTTCGGGTCGGTGTTCTCGGTCTCGACACCGAAGGAGATGACTGCCCGGTCAGGGGTCGTCGTCACTTCGCCGGTGCCGGAGGCGTGGATGAGCCGCTCATCGGTGGTGGTGGTGGCTGCTGCGCTGGCACTCCAGATGCCGGCGGCCACGAGCACCATGAGGGCGGTGCAGAGGATGAGTGTGCGCGTACGCATGGTTATCAGGCTACTATCGAACCAGAAAATAAAAATACCTTCCCAAAACTCCGAAAAATTTCGCACTTATCAGGAGGGGTATCGTCCCGGGACGTGGCTGATGTCTGGTTGCAAATGGTCATTTTCGGCTCTGGAAATCCGCCTGATAATACGTCATGATCGGTCTACAGGGCGGTGAGAGATGAAAAATTTAAAATTACGGAAAATTCGAGAAGTACATGAGATGCCACGTAAGATGAGAGAAGAAAAGGGTGAATTTTCCTGTGGGCCGGCTGCTGCAGAGGTCCCTGGAGGCGCTGAAATTTCGACGCCGGAGCGTATATGCTGTGAACTCTGTGGGGAGTGGTTTATTCCGCACTCTCAGGAGGAGGAAGAGAGAGGTCTCTGTCCGGTCTGCAGACGAGCATACACCCGGGTGTGCCCATACTGCGAGCGCCCTTTCAGGACCGATACGTGGCCGCATGAGATCTGTCCTGAATGCTATGAGGACAACCTCTGGCAGAGTGACGGTCCTGTCGACGAGTACGAGGATGAAATGGACTGTCTTGAGGACTACTAGTCTCATTTTTCCCGCCGGCACTTCTCGGTGTCAGATCCCGTCTCTGAGAGTGATTTGAGGCCAGAAACTTCCAGGATATCTCTGGATCGCGCTGAGATCCGGGCACACTCGCCGCCCATATATGGCCGATGAGGGGGGGCCCGACCCTCTCCTATATCTTGCGCCCGGCGGGGTCTGCAGGAGCCGGCGAGATTCTTTTCTTTTTTCGGCTTTGTAGAATCGGGTATGAGCCCCGGGCTCAAGCATACGGGATGAAAATTTTCTGAGCTGCGCTACGGTGTGTGGGCGGGATCCCAATCCTCGCGACAGAACCCTTGGAAGATCTGGTTTCATCGCCGCCCCCTGGCTATCCTCGTCGTGGGGGTCCGGGGGCAGAGCCCCCGGTGCGAGATTCCAGGAAAGATTCTGCGATGAGGGCGGCACATCTGATCATCATGCCTTCCCGCACCCTTGCGCCGGGGGCTCTGCCCCCGGACCCCCGGGATGAAGATAGGGCCGGGAAGGCAGAGGCCCGATCATTCAGGAGATGCATCTGCAATCTGTGTATCAGTCCTGAAGGCGTTTGGTGGATTCAAACCATTATGGAAACCTGAAGAGAGGATCGTCAGGATCATTTTCATGGTAAATCATCTTGATGGTTCTCTTCGACAGGGGGCTTGCCGCCCCCCGAACCCCCCGCGCGAGCGATAGGCAACGGACTGCAACCCCCCTTTCATATTCATTTCTCCGCCTTCCGCCCCAATCTTCATCCTGGGGGTCCGGTGGCGGAGCCCCCGGCGTGAGCATGAGGGAAGGCGATGGATGAAGGTCACAGGGGGGTTGAGGTGATGACGACAAAGATAGGGGCGGGGCGGCAACAATTTCTCGAACGACACCGTGCTTCAGAACCTTCTTCCACTCACCTATCAAGGCCAGAGAAGTTTTGGGATGACCTCAAAATATGCCGGGTATACCTCTGGAACAGGGGGGCCGATCCTGAAATCGCGGTTGATATGGTCATATTTGTGTCGCGATGGGGGTGAGTGCCCCCCATTGCAGACTCTTCACCGCCTTCTCATGTCTGGGGGTTTCACCCCCCGGAACCCCCCACGACGAAGATCGGAGGGGGCGGCGATGAAGTGGTGGTCCCATGTGATTCCTGTTCTGAAGAGGGAACAAGGATCCACTCACCAGAGACCACCAGGAATGTTCATCGCGTATGCATGAGCCTGGAGTTCATGCCGAATTCTACGCGGCCGGTTTCGGGGGAGATCTATGCATCCTCTTTATCTCTCTTCTTTTTGCCGGTGAGGATGATCCCGATGTTGGGGACGATGGCATAGACCGAGAAGTGGCCGCCAAGACAGTGGCGTTCAGGGCGGTAGGCGCTCAGCTGGATGAGAGTTTTTCGGATCCCGGTCAGTTCATCTGCGATCTCCTGATCGTCTTCTTCCGTCTCGGCCCGAACGGCCAGGTTCTCTGCGGCCGGGAGGAGGTGTTCTTTCATCCCCTCGATCTCGGTCCTGTTCACCTCCAGGAGGAGCGATCTGGAGTACCTCCCCTGGAGGGCGCGGAGAAATACAAACTGTGCGAGCAGGAGCGGGACGACCGGCAGAAACGTCCTGAACCTGGAGACCGCCTCGACATCCAGGAGTCTGCCGAGGGTCATGCCAGGGAGGAGCATCGCCGAGACGACCAGGATCCCGGCGACGGCGGCGACGCCGCCGATCACCAGGAGAGCGACGAAGCCCGACCTGACGCCGCCCGCGATCCCGGTCTTGAGATCATGGCGCAGGCCGAGGACTCTCCCGAAGAAACCGGGCGAATAGGGTTTCATGTGCCAGATGGCGATGTAGAAGGCGATGATCGCGATAGACTGCACGCCGACGATCGCCGCCACCTGCCAGCCCGTCTCTCCGGTCGCGGTGAGGATAAGGACGAAGAGGATGTCCAGGGAGTAGATGAGCCAGAACCCCGGTGCCAGGGGCTGACTGTTGATGAAGAAGAGGTTCCAGAAGACCTCGGCGACCGCTCCCCGTCTGGTGGTGACGGTCTCCTTGATCGCACCGACGTCGCGGAGATAGCGGGTGTATTCGATGAGATCCTCTTTACTCAGTTTGGCCTTATCGGCCCCGCCCGAGGGGACGAACATGGCCAGCGGGTGGAACATATAAAGATAGAAACTGGCCACGATCCAGAAGAGGAGGGCCCCGTCGACGAAGAGAAAGAGGGCGGCGGTGGTGACGACGGCGAGGAAAAGCACAATACTTTCAGGCCAGGTCCGTTGTGGGGCCGCTTCCATGCCCCGGTTATATTCCTCCGCACTCCTGACCGCCTCGCGCACCTCGTCCCTGAGGGCCGCGGCCTCGCCGGCGTACACGCTTCCCATAAGAGAATTACTCCTTTATCTGGATTAAGCGTTTTCATCCGTTTTCTGCTCACTTTTCGGCGAAGACGATGGATGCGGAGTTGATGCAGTAGCGCAGTCCTGTCGGCGGCGGACCGTCCTCGAATACGTGGCCGAGATGTGCGTCGCACCGGGCGCAGAGCACTTCGGTCCTGACCATGCCGAAACGCCGGTCAATCTGTGTCCTGATGTTCAGGTTTGAGACCGGGGCCCGGAAACTCGGCCACCCACTGCCGGAATCGAACTTCGTCTCCGAGAGGAAGAGGTCGGTGCCGCAGCAGACGCAGCGGTAGACCCCTGTCGCTTTCCAGGCGTGGTACTTCCCGGTGAAGGGCGGTTCGGTGCCTCCTTCTCTCGCTACCCTGAAGGCCTCGGGGGCGAGCCTCTGCCGCCACTCCTCCCCGGAGAGTCGGCACCGTGCCACGGTCCTCACCGTTCCCAAGGCGACGTCGTAAATCCTGACCTCGTCCATCGCCCCCCCTCATGCAGGGGTGAAGATAAGGGTGTCGGTACCTCGTGTCGAGTCAAGAACGAAAAGTTGTCAACACGATGCAATTGAACGAGAGCTCTCTCCTCGCGTGAAGAGATCGTAGGGATCGGCACGATCTTTTTCATGATTCGGCCCTTGCCTTCCCCCCTCTCTCTTCATCATATCGATCCATTCGTGCCGCCCAGATTGTTGAATCTTCATCCCCATCCTGCACCGGGGGGAAACCCGCCGGACCCCCCCCACGGTAAGGATAGGAGCGGGGCGGCGACGAAGTGGTGGTCTCGCTCGGTGCCCTGTCGTGAAGAGTGTGATCAGTGGCATCCCGGTCGGATAATTGAGTGATGATACGAGACTAGGCCCGTCTCCTGATCTCCATGAGGGTGAGGCTGAAGGTGAGATCTTTTCCGGCGAGCGGGTGGTTGGCGTCCACGACCACCCAGCGTTCGCTCACCTCCTTGATGGTGACGAGCGAGCTCTTCCCGTTCTCGAGGCTGACCCGTGCAATCCCGCCCGGGACCGGTTCCTCAGGGAGGTTGAGTTTTTTGCGTCTGATCCTGAAGACCAGTCTCATTTTGTGAGGTCCATATGCCTTTTTCGCCGGGAGAAAGACGGTCTTCGTCTCCCCGGGTGCCATGCCGATCAGTGTCTCCTCAAAGGCCGGATTGATCGTCCCTTCCCCGAGGGTCACCTCCTGCGGTTCCTCAGAGTGGTCGAAGACGGTGCCGTCATCAAGCGTGCCGGTGTACTCGACGAGGACGACATCGCCCTGCGCTGCCCTCTCCATGCCTCTCTGGTGCGGCGGGCAGGGGCATAAAGGTGCGGCACAGCAAAGGTTTATTCTCCCTGATGATGAATGACCATCGATCTCTCCGGTTCCGGGATACGCTCCGGTCGGAGGAGGAATGGTGAAAATATCATGTATAAGAAAATTCTTCTTGCCATGGCTCTGTGTCTCCTCTGTTCTGTGCCTGCCGCGTCGGCAGTGCTCCTCGAGGTCACGGAGAAAGGTACGATCACAGCACTTGATGTCGAGAATGGTACGATGACCATTCTGCCTGATGCGAGGTACGAGTGCAATTATTCGGTGACGCCGCCGTGCGGATGGGCCGCGATGAACGAGAGTGCCGAGGTCAACGGCACGGTCCCTGACCCGGCCGTCTTCTCGGTCTTCGAGGTCGGCGATGCCGTCGAGGTCACCTCGGTCGGCGGCGAGGGCGGTCGCTGGATCGCCGTCGGGAAACTGACGCCCTCGGAGGGAACCTGGTATGCGACCGATATCGTCGGCGACCCGGCCACCCTGCCGGCCCCGCTTCTCGGCAACTACACGCTCACCTACGAAGCGGTCCCTGACTGCGCCAACTGCACCGGTTCGGTCTGCCCGGCCGTCGAGATGAACGTTACCGTCCTGAGCGAAGGGATGAAGGTCTTTGAAGATGTCCTCAAGCCCGGTGAAAACCTCACGTACAACGGAAGAAACGACAACTCGAGTGTTTCGATCACCTTTATCCGGGGAGAGGCCCTCTCATCCGCCTGTCCCGGCCAACCCGTTGTAGCCGGCCCACAACCGATCTCGGTTTTCCTGGTCCATGTGAACCCACCGATCGGTTTCGAGCCTGAGGAGACCGCGGTCCCGACGACGACCGTCACCACCACGACCGTCCCGACCTCTTCAGGCGGACTGCTGGTGCCGCTGGCCGCGGGTCTTCTCGGGTGTGCCGCTGCCATCAGGCGGCGCTGATCTTTTTTTTGGTTTTGTGGAAATCCTCACATTTCAGGGTGTGAACACGACGCAATCGCCTCCTTCTATGTTTGTGCCGGGGGCTTTGCCCGCGGACCCCAGGGATGGCGATGGAGATAGGAAGGCAGAGCGAAGAAGATGAGGATGAGATGCAATCCCCCGCCAATCTTCATCGGTGGGGGGTCCGGGGTGCGACGCCCCCCTGGTGAAGGATATGGTCAGAATGCCTGGAGGGAAGCACTTCGGTTGGAGGAGATGTTCAACCCCGGAGAGTTTTGAGATCTGCTCGTGTGGAAGGATCTTCGATCTCTTTCCTCGAACAGGGCGGCGTATGGAGATATCACTCAATCGCCGCACCTCCCCCGTCGCCGCGACCACGAAGATAGAACCAGGACGGGAGGGAGTTGATCGCTTTTCAGGGGATCACGCCACCCCGTGCCGTCCCCGTCCTATCCTCTCGCGAGACGGCAGAACAAACGAAGTGATGAGGAGGGGCGGCACGTTCGATCGTCACGCTTCCCCCTCGTCGCGACCCCGGAGATAGAAGCGCCCGACTCTTCTTGTCACGAAAGTGCAGCAGAGAGGAACACTGCCTCGTGCCGTCTCCCGTCGAGGAGAACGATCCAGAGGATATCTCCAGAGCCGATCTTCGAGCGTTCGGTCCTCCGGGGAGATGCATCGGTCTGGAATAAATCCATTGATCACAGCCTGATCAGGTGCACCTCTTTCGTCCCGGTCTCCAGGACGGCGAGAGTCGGTGTGCCGGTGAGATATCCACAGGTCTCGCCCGGGTTGATCATCAGCGTCCTCCCATGCCGACCGATGAGGGGATGGTGGGTGTGGCCGGAGACAAGGACGTCGAGGTCGCCGCGCTCCATGAGCGAGGTGAGCAGGGCGGTGTCATGACCATGGACAAGCCCGATGGAGAGGTCTCCGACGCTGGTCCTGGCGCAGTCGCCGCGCAGGTCGACGTTGCCACCATCCAGTGCGGTTTTTCTGAGTGCTTCCCGGTCACCGTCATTGTTCCCGAATACGCCGATCACCGGCGCCTCCAGTCTTTCAAGGGCCTTCATGGTGAAAGGGGCGACATAATCGCCGGTGTGGAGGACCAGCCCGACGCCCTCCCTGTTCAACACCTCGACCGCCCGTTCCACCAGGGGGAGACAGTCATGAGTATCTGCCATGATACCGATGCGCATAGATCCCTGATGGGTGCCGACCGCCATAGCGCTTTTGCCATGCGAGGGGGCGGTGGCACTCCCTCTCCCGGCCGATCAGAACTCCTTAACTTACGCTCATTTCGGTTAACCTGCGCCCGTGGACGTTCCCATTTCACAAGGGCTATATATTGTCGTGGGCCGATCATATTTTATGGACAAAAGGATCCTGACCGCTTTTGTTGCAGCGATCGTCGTTCTGGCGGTTGCTCTCTGCGGATGCACCGGTACTTCCCCCGATGTGCCGGAACCCACTCCTGCAGTCACCCCTGCTGCTGAGACGAACGCCACTGAGACCACCCCTGCTGCTCAGACCGGCGAGAAGACCAAGTACATCGTGGGCATCGACGGCGACTATCCGCCGTACTCCTCGATGACCCTTGATGGAAAGCCCACCGGCTTTGATGTCGAGTCGATCCAGTGGATCGCCGACGAGATGGGCTTTGAAGTCGAGATCAAACCCATGGCCTGGGACGGCATCATCCCCGCGCTCCAGCAGGGCAAGATCGACATGGTCTACTCGGGCATGACCATCTCCCCCGAACGCCTCGAGAAGGTGAACTTCTCCAAGCCCTACTGGATCGTCAACCAGGCTGTCGCTGTCCGTGAGGGCTCCGACCTCACCATCGAGGACGTCAAGGAGGGCAAGGTCGTGATGGGTGTCCAGCGCGGCTGCACCGCCCACACCTGGATCGACCAGCACCTCGTCGAGACCGGGAAGCTCTCCGAAGACAACCGCAAGCTCTACAAGAACGTCCAGCTCGCCCTGACCGACCTCCAGAACAAGCGGGTCGACGCGGTGATGTACGACGTCCCGGTGATCAAGGAATCCATCCAGGGCAAGCCCCTGGTGATGCTCGGTGAGATCCAGACCGATGAGGAGTACGGCGTGGCCGTCCGCAAGGAGGACAACGAGCTGCGTGCCACCATCAACGAGGGCCTGGACAAACTGATGAACTCCCCGAAGTGGGACGAACTCAAGCAGAAGTACGAGATGGAGTAAGCGCCTCCCTTGCGCTTCTTCATCCCCTCTACCTTTTTCAATGATGGTGCTCAATTCTTATCAAACGTGATTCGAGCCCCCATGTTTCGGACTGGACGGGGTTCCCTGCGGTGTGGTGAGTGCAGGTGACCGGTGTCCTTGAGGTGATCGCCCAGTCGCTCCCCTATCTTGTAGAAGGGATAGTGGTCACGCTCGTCCTCGTCCTTGCCGCTCTCGGCCTGGGCCTCCTGATGGGGCTGCCGATGGCCGTCGCCCATGTCTATGGGTCCAGGGCGGTCAAAGGGCTTATATCGGTCTATGTCTGGTTTTTCAGGGCGCTTCCGAACCTGGTGCTGCTCTTTCTCTTCTTCTTCGGAGTCTTCCCGCTCATCGGTCTTGGAGACGTCTCGCCCTTCGTGGTGGCCATCATCGTCCTGGGACTGAGATCAGGGGCCTACCAGTCGCAGATCTTCCGCGGTGCGATCCAGTCGCTGGGAGAGGGGCAGATGACCGCCGCCAGGTCGCTCGGGATGAGCAGGGGGCAGGCGATCAAGAGCATTATCCTGCCGCAGGCGGCGAGGATCGCCCTGCCCGGGTGGTCGAACGAGTACCCGATCCTCCTCACCGACTCGGCGGTCTGCTATGCGATCGGGGTGATGGAGATCCTGTTCCGGGCCGACCAGATCGTCTCGGTGACCTACGAGCCGATGACCGTCTATGTCGGGGCGGCGGTCGTGTACATCCTTCTCAACTATGGCGGGATGTGGCTCTTCGGCAGGGTTGAGAAGAAGATCAGCATCCCGGGATTCGGAAAAGGAGCATAAAAATATGGGTTCAGAGGATTGCATCCTCCGGGTCGAGGATATTCATAAGAAGTATGGTGAGCGGGAGGTGCTCCGCGGTGTCTCCTTCGAGGTGAAGAAAGGGGAGACGATCGTCTTCATCGGTCCTTCCGGGACCGGGAAGAGCACGCTGCTGCGGTGCATCAACCAGTTGACCGAGCCCGACGCGGGGCGGGTGTTCCTGCACGGGGAGGAGGTGACGCACTCCGGTGCACGGATCAACTATTTCCGGCAGAAGATCGGGATGGTCTTCCAGAACTTCTACCTCTTCGACCACCTGACGGCGCTCAAAAACGTGGAGATCGCGCTGCTGAAGGTGAAGAAGATGGACCCTGCTGCGGCGCGTGAGAAGGCGCTTGCGGAACTGCGTCGTGTCGGGATGGAGGACTGGGCGGAGAACTATCCTGCCGAACTCTCGGGCGGTCAGGCGCAGCGCGTCTCGATCGCGCGTGCGCTGGCGATGGACCCGGACGTGATCCTCTTCGACGAACCGACCTCCGCCCTCGACCCCGAACTGACCCGTGAGGTGCTCGAGGTGATGAAGGCGCTCGCCCGGCAGGGCATGACGATGCTGGTGGTGACGCACGAGATGAGTTTTGCCCGCTCGGTTGCGAACAAGATCGTCTTCATGGAGCACGGCAAGGTCCAGGAGCAGGGATCCCCCGACGAACTCATGACCAGTCCGGCGTTCGTCCGCACACGCGAGTTCGTCGGATCATTCACCGAATCATTGACTGGAACGCAGGATGACTGAAGCAGATTTTTTCCTTGAGACCCTCCTCCCCGCCCTCCTGAGCGGGACGATCATCTCCCTGCAGTTGATCGTCCTCTCGGCCCCCTTCGGGTTCCTGTTAGGCACCGGCATCGCCGTCGGCCGGACCTACGGCGGGAGGCTTCTCTCGTTCCTCTGCAAACTCTATGTCATCTTCTTCAAGGGGACGCCCCTCCTCCTCCTCCTCTTCATCCTGTACTTCGGCCTGCCGTCGATCGGGATCGTCTTCGAACCCTTTGTTGCGGCCGTGATCGGTTTTGTCCTCTGTAATGGGGCCTACAACTCCGAATATATCAGGGGTGCCCTTCTCTCGGTGAAGGAAGGGCAGATCACCGCGGCCCAGGCGCTCGGGATGACGCGTCTCCAGGCGATCAGGAGCATCGTCCTCCCGCAGGCGCTCCGCCGGGCGATCCCCGGGGTCTCAAACGAGTTCATCTATCTCATCAAGTACTCGTCCCTCGCCTACCTCATCACGGTACCCGAACTGACCGGTGCGGGCGCCGACATAGCGTCCAAATATTTCGTATTCTTCGAGGCATTCGCCATGGTCGGGGTATTCTATCTCATCATGGTCACCGGGGCCACCATCGCCGTCAACTGGCTGGAGAAGCGGACCGCCATCCCGGGCATGGTCACGTCCTGAGAATATCCGGCGCTCTCTCCCAATTTTCGGCCAGAATGGGCCAATTATACAACTCTAACTATAATTCTGAAGGGACCGGGGTATACCCCGTAAATCCAGATTGATCTGCTCTTCTGAGAGAATTCAATGATAATTTGTGACCAAATCATTAATCTGAACTCTCAGGAAACGTTTTTTCAGTATTATGGCAGAAGATCAGCGTTGGAGTTCTCGAAAAATGGCTTTGTAGAAATCATCTTGATGGTTCTCTTCGACGGGGGGCTTGCCGCCCCCCGAACCCCCCGCGCGAAGATAGGCGGGGAACTGAAACCCCCTTTTCATGGTCATTTCTCCACCTTCCCGAACCTATCTTCATCATGGGGGTCCGGGGGCGGAGCCCCCGGCGTGAACATGAGGGAAGGCGATGGATTCAATTCACAGGGGGGTTGAGATGATGAAAAGAGGATGGTTTACCATGAAAATGATCCCGACTATCCTCTCTTCAGGTTTGCATGAGAGTTTGAACTCGTCATATCCCGTTGAAGCCGATACACGGAGGATAGAAAATTCCTCTGATGGATCGGGCGTCCCAAATCGTCAAATCTTTCCCGCAATCTCGCGCCGGGGGGAACCCCCCGGACCCCCACGACGAGGATAGCCGGGGGACGGCGATGAAACCAGATCTTTCAAAGGTCCTGTCGCGAGGATTGGGGTCCCGCCCACACGCCGTAGCGCAGCTCAGAAAATTTTCATCCCGTATGCTTGAGCCCGGGGTTCATGCCCGATTCTACAGAGCCCGAAAAATGTTCATTCTCACCGTTGTCAGTTCGGCGATCGGCCTGGGAAACCTCTGGCGTTTCCCGTACGTTGCGTATGAGAACGGTGGCGGTGCGTTCCTCATTCCCTACCTGCTTGCGCTGTTTACCGTCGGTATCCCTCTCCTCATCCTGGAAACCGGGGTCGGGTATAAGACCCGTTCTGGTCCGCCGCTGGCATTCAAACGTCTCCTGGGCAGAGGGTACAGTGTGATCGGATGGGCCGCCGTCCTGGTTGCGTTCCTGATCGTCACGTACTATTCGGTGATCGTGGCATGGAGTTTTGACTATCTGGGCTTTTCCTTCAGTCTTGCCTGGGGCAGTGACCCGAGTGCGTTCTTCTACGACGACTTTCTCCAGCTCTCTGACGGGTTCTTCTCCATCAGCGGCCTGAACCTGATGGTCCTTGCCGGTGCAATTCTCGCCTGGATCTGGATCTATCTCTCCATCTTCAAGGGCGTCAGGTCGGTCGAGAAGATGGTCTGGGTCACCGTCGTCGTCCCCTGGCTGTTGATCATCATCTTCGTGCTCAGGGGGATTACCCTGCCGGGCGCGATGGACGGGCTTGCCTACTATCTGACCCCCAACTTCTCGGCCCTCCTGGATCCCGGTGTCTGGATCGCCGCCTACGGCCAGGTCTTCTACTCGATGTCGATCGGGATGGCGATCATCATCGCCTACTCCCGGTTCCTCGGCGAGAAGTCCGATGTGGTGAAGAACGCGGTGTTCATCGCCATCGCCGACTGTTTCACCTCGATCTTTGCCGGTATCGCGGTCTTCTCCACCCTTGGCTATCTTGCCTTCACTCACGGCGTCTCGGTGACCGAAGTGGTCAGGGGCGGGATCGAACTGGCGTTCGTGACCTATCCTGCGGTTATCAGTGCGCTCCCGGTCCTTCCCCAACTCTTCGGCGTCCTCTTCTTTGCGATGCTCATCACCCTCGGGGTCGGTTCGGCCTTCTCCCTGGTGCAGGCGGTGAGCGCCAGTCTTACTGATTACGTCCGGGCCGAACGCTGGGTTCTCACCGGTGCGATCTGCATCGCCGCCTTTGCTGTCAGTCTCATTTATATGACCGATGCCGGTATCCTCTGGCTTGATATCATCGACCACTATGTCAACAACTTCCTGATCCTCCTGGTCGGGTTTGCCGAGGCGGCCGTTATCGGTTATGTCTATGGCGCTCCGAAGCTGCGCGAGTTCGTCAACCGGTTCTCTGACTGGAAGGTCGGGCGCTGGTGGGACGTCTGTATCTGGGTCGTCATCCCCCTCTTCCTGGGCCTGGCCCTGATCATCAACGTCATCGACGGGATCGCCGATCCCTATGGCGACTACCCGCTCGCGGCCAACCTGCTCGGGTGGGCCGAGGTCGTCGTCCTCCCGCTTGTTGCGGTGGTCCTCGCCTTTGTCTACCGGAACCATGAAGGCGTAGACGTGGACGAACAGGCCTCTGAATAATTTTTTTATTTCAGGGCCCTGTAGAAATCATTTCTGTTGAATCGGGCATGAGCCCGGGGTCCATGGTGAATTACCATGAAGATGATCCCGGAGATCGGTTCTGTAGTGGTGAATGAAGATTTTTCCACGCCGCACTCCCGCACGGATTTGAAACATAGAAGACACGCAGATTCTTTCCCGCCGTATCGCGCCGGGGGTTTCACGCCCGGACCCCCACGACGAAGAGGGGCGGGGCGGCGGTGGATTGAGGTCTCCACCGATTTTTCTGTCTGAATATGGGAGATCAAACGACGAGCAATGTTCCTCGCGTATGCTTGAGCCTCAGGCTCATGCCCAATTCTACACAGCCTGATCCGGATGAATGATCATGGGCGCTCCTGGCCTATGCATGGTTCGAAACAGCCATTGTATCTCTATTCATCCGAAGATCCTGGTCTTTTCTTTCCTGGCTCTCCGTTTCACAATTCATAAAAGATATATCAGGGCCGACCCAAATTTTCTATGAATGAACATGAAGTTGGGTGGTGGTCTGCTGGTCCTCATACTTGCCTTTGCAGTCTGCTTTGCAGGGTGTACAGGGAGCGAGGCCCCGGCCGACCAGGGTCAGGACGCTGGCGGCTCCGACAATGTCCCCACGTACATTGTCGGTGTCGACTCAGCATATCCTCCATATGCCTATATGGAGAAGGACGGAACGATCACCGGGCTTGACGTCGAGTCGATCCAGTGGATCGCCGAGAAGAAAGGTTTCAAGGTCGAGATCAAAGGCATGGACTGGGACGGCATCATCCCCGCGCTCCAGCAGGGCAAGATCGATATGGTCTACTCAGGCATGACCATCACGCCGGAGCGTCTCGAGAAGGTGAACTTCTCCGTGCCGTATCTGACGATCAACCAGTCCTTTGCCGTCCATGATGACTCCGGACTTACGATGGACGACATCATGGCGGGCAAGGCCGTGATCGGCGCCCAGCGTGGGACGACCGGTGCGTACTGGGTGGAGCAGAACCTCATCGAGAAAGGCATCATACCCAAGGAGAACCTGAAGTACTTTGACAGCTTCCCGATCGCCGTCACTGCCCTGAACAACCGGCAGGTCGATGCGACGATCTACGACAAGCCCCCGCATATGAACTCGATCCAGGGTCTGCCTCTCCATATCGTAGGTGAGATCTACACCGGCGAGAACTATGGTGTGGCTATCCGCAAGGAGGATAACAAACTCCTCGCGACCGTCAACGAAGGTCTGGGCGAATTGATGGCCTCCCCGACGTGGGAGGAGCTTCTCAAGAAGTACGAGATGCTCTGAGCGGCCGCTCTGTTCCGGATGCTTTGCATCTGGCTGGGTAAGGGGTTAAACCCCAAACCTTTTCTGAAATGCAGGATAACCATGAAATACTGTATTCCTGGTGAACACATAGAATGTGGCCGCTCCTTTGTGTGGCCATAGGGACTGAACATGGATGTTATAACTATCCTGGTGGACTGGTTCCCGTATCTCTTTGAAGGAATCGTCCAGACCCTTGCTCTGGTGCTTGCCTCCCTCAGTCTGGGGCTGCTCTTCGGCCTCCCTATGGCGCTCGGCCAGATCTATGGGAGTCGGGTTCTCCAGAGTGTCATATCGGTATATGTCTGGTTTTTTAGAGGTCTGCCGGTCCTCGTGCTCCTGTTCCTCTTCTTCTTCGGGATATTCCCCACCTTGAACCTCGACATCTCGCCGTTCCTCGTCGCTGTCGTCGTGCTGGGACTGAGGGGGGCGGCGTACCAGTCTCAGATCTTCCGTGGCGCCATCCTCTCGATCAGCGAGGGGCAGATGATCGCCGCCCGGTCGCTCGGGATGACCCGGATGCAGGCGATCCGGAGCATCATTCTCCCGCAGGCGGTACGGATCGCTCTGCCGGGATGGTCGAACGAATACCCGACGGTGCTGACCGATACTTCGGTCTGTTATGCGATCGGCGTGGCCGAGATCCTGACACGGACGACGCATATTGTGGCTCAGACCTATATCGCGATGCCGATCTATCTGGCTGCCGCCGGGATCTATATTCTCCTCAACTATGCAGGGATGAAGGGACTGCACATTCTGGAGAAGAGGATCAGTATCCCTGGATTTGGACAGGGAGGTGTGTGAAGAGATGAGTTCAGAGGATTGCATCCTCCGGGTCGAGGATATTCATAAGAAGTATGGTGAGCGGGAGGTGCTCCGCGGTGTCTCCTTCGAGGTGAAGAAAGGGGAGACGATCGTCTTCATCGGTCCTTCCGGGACCGGGAAGAGCACGCTGCTGCGGTGCATCAACCAGTTGACCGAACCGGATGCAGGACGGGTGTACCTGCACGGTGAAGAGGTGACGCACTCCGGTGCACGGATCAACTATTTCCGTCAGAAGATCGGGATGGTCTTCCAGAACTTCTACCTCTTCGATCACCTGACGGCGCTCCGAAACGTTGAGATCGCGCTGTTGAAGGTGAAGAAGATGGACCCCGCCGCCGCCCGCGAGAAAGCGCTTGCGGAACTGCGTCGTGTCGGGATGGAGGACTGGGCGGAGAACTATCCTGCCGAACTCTCGGGCGGTCAGGCGCAGCGCGTCTCGATCGCGCGTGCGCTGGCGATGGACCCGGACGTGATCCTCTTCGACGAACCGACCTCCGCCCTCGATCCCGAACTGACCCGTGAGGTGCTCGAGGTGATGAAGGCGCTCGCCCGGCAGGGCATGACGATGCTGGTGGTGACGCACGAGATGAGTTTTGCCCGCTCGGTTGCGAACAAGATCGTCTTCATGGAGCACGGCAAGGTCCAGGAGCAGGGATCCCCCGACGACCTCATGACCAGTCCGACCTTCACCCGCACACGCGAGTTCATCGGATCGTTCCAGGACTTCGACGAAGACTGACGTGGCGAGACGATGGACGATATAGTATTCCTGACGACAGTTCTCCTCCCCGCCCTCTGGGAGGGTGTCCTGGTCACCCTCCTCCTCATTGCAGCGGCGGCTCCGTTCGGTTTTCTTCTGGGAATCGGTCTTGCGGTCGGCAGGACCTATGGGGACCGGTGGGTCTCGTTCCCCTGCAAGGCCTTTGTCACCTTTGTCAAGGGGACGCCCCTCCTCCTCCTGCTCTTTATCCTGTACTTCGGGATGCCGTCGATCGGGATCAGGTTCCCGTCGGCCGAGTGGGCGGCGGTGGTCGGTTTTATCTTCTGTAATGGGGCATACAGCTCCGAGTACATCAGAGGTGCGCTCCTCTCGGTGAAGGAAGGGCAGATGACCGCGTCCCAGGCACTCGGGATGACCCGCTCCCAGGGGATCCGCTACATCGTCCTCCCGCAGGCGCTCCGCCGTGCCATTCCCGGACTGACCAACGAGTTCATCTATCTCATCAAATACTCCTCGCTTGCCTACATGATCACGGTCATCGAACTGACCGGTGCGGGCAAACTGGTGGCGACAAAGTACTTCACCTTCAACGAGACCTTCATCGTGGTCGGTATCGTCTATCTCTTCCTGGTCACGGTCACCACCCTGGTCGCGAACAGGCTCGAGAAGAAGTACGCCGTCCCGGTGTGAGACTCCCACTATCTTTTTTCAGAGCGGCCTCTGTCAGGCGCGGAGGATCGGGTTCACGTCTTTTTCACCGGGGCGGAGGATCTCATGAGACGGCGGGAATATTCGGTGATGGGGAGCGGCATGGTCGATCATCACGCCGTCCTGTCGTCATGACCCCGGGGATAGAACCCGGACGGGAGAAGGTCGATCTTTGTTGCCGTCCCCCGCTCTATCCTCTCGCGAAACGGCAGGAAAGATCAGATGATGAGGGGACGGCATGGTTTGATCATGACGCTGTCCTGTTTTCATGACCCCGAGGATTGAACCGGACGGGGAAGGTCAATCTTTGTTGCCGTCCCCCGCCCTATCCTCTCGCGAAACGGCAGGAAAGATCAGATGATGAGGGGACGGCATGGTTTGATCATGACGCTGTCCTGTTTTCATGACCCCAAAGATAGACCCGGGACGGGAGAGGGCTGATCTTTTTTCGGAGGGATCACGCGCCTCATGCCGTCTCCCGCCCTATCTTCTCGCGAGATGGCAGGACAGTTCGTGCGAGAGGGGACGGTATACCCGGGACAGGAGAGATCCGGCGATGGGAGGCGGCGACATCTCAGATCATCGCACCCTCCACCACTCACACCGGGTGCGTTGCCCCCTGAACCCTGGCATGAAGAGAGGAGCGAGATTTTCCTGGCTGTGATCCTGATCCTCTCTCTTCCAACAGCCATCCGATCATCACTCCTTCACTCCCTCTGATCCCGCACGCTCCCTTTTGAGTTAGGTTTATCCGCCGCGGCAACCCATGCCCAGCAGACCGGGGGGGCCGGACTGAGATGATTTCAGGGTATGTCTGTTCGAGAGGTGAGTGCGATTGATCGATGAGGAGGTTCCGGCACGGGAACTGGACTGTGTCGGGCTCTTCTGCCCGGAACCGATTGCACGAACGAAAGAGGAGATCGAGAAGGTCGCCGTCGGAGAGGTGTTGAAGGTCGAGGCCGACGACCCGGCGGCTGAAGAGGACATCACCCGCTGGGCGAAGCGGACCGGACACGAGATTGTTCGTTTTGAGAAGGAGGAGGGGATCCTGACCTTCTATATCAGGAGGACGACGTGAGGTGGTGAGATGGCGAAGATACTGTATGTCCAGACGAGCGGACCCGATACGCCGGAACGGCTGTACGCCCCGTTCATCCTCGGGGCGACGGCGGTGAACATGGGGGACGAGGCGGCAATCTTCTTTATGATCAAGGGGGTGATGGTCGTCAAGCAGGGTGAGGCCGAGAAGGTCGGGGTCGGGGCCTTCCCGCCGCTGGCCGAGGTGATGCGGCAGGCGCTCGATGCCGGGGTGAAGGTCTATATCTGCGAGCAGAGCACGCAGCTGCTCGGGATCCCGAGGGGCGAGTTCATCCCCGAGGGAGTGATCGCCGGCGGGGCGACGCTCAACGACCTGGCCCTGGAGGCCGAGGCGGTCCTGACCTTCTAAGGGGGGGTGGAAGCAATGGTCTACCTGGACCACGCGTCGGCGATGCCGGTGGACCCACGTGTCCTTGCCTTTGCCAGGCGGTACCTGGAGGAGGAGTTCGGCAACCCCTCTTCCCTGTATGACCGCGGGCTCTCGGTGCGGCGGGCGGTGGAGGCGGCCAGGGGGCAGGTCGCGGCCCTGATCCGTGCGGCGGACCAGCGGAAGATCGTCTTCACCGGGAGTGCGACCGAGTCGAATAACCTGGCGATCAGAGGGACGGCACTGCGAAACCGGAAGAAGGGGAAGAAGGTTCTTGTCAGTGCGGTCGAGCATATCTCGGTGATGAACCCGGCCAAAGATCTCCAGAAACAGGGGTTTGAACTGGGGTTCATCCCGGTCGACCGCTACGGGACGGTCGACCTGGCCGCCCTGGAGGCAGAACTCACGCCCGAGACCGTTCTGGTCTCGGTGAATTACGCGAACGACGAGATCGGGACGGTCGAACCGATGCGCGAGGTGAGCAGGCTGGTGCATGGGGCGGGGGCGTATCTCCATGTGAACGCCACCGCCGCGGCCGGTCGGGTTTTGATCGATGTGCAGGAGGACGGGATCGATCTCCTGACCCTCTCCGGAAACGACCTGGGCGGGCCGCGGGGCGCGGCGGCGCTGTACGTCGGGCCGGGGGTGAAGGTGCAGTCGGTGATGCCGGGCGGCGGGCAGGAGCGGGGGCTGCGGTCAGGGACCGAGAACGTCTTTGCCATCGCCGGGATGGGCGAGGCGGCGCGGCTTGCGGCAGAGGAGATGGCCGAGGAGATGGCGCGGGAGCAGGCGATCCGCGACCGCCTGATCAGGGAAGTCCTGGAGATCGAGGAGGCGGCGCTCACCGGCCACCCGACCGCCCGCCTCCCGCATCACGCGAGTTTCAGGTTCAGCAGGATCGAGGGGGAGAGCATCCTCCTGAACCTGGACACCTTCTTCGACATCCAGGTGGCGACCGGGTCGGCCTGCTCGTCCAGGACGCTGGAACCCTCCCACGTCCTGCTTGCGATCGGGCTGACCCACGAACAGGCGCATGGCTCGGTGGTGATGACCTTGGGACGGTCGAACACCGTCGCCGACGTGCAGTATGTCGCCGATGCGATGCGTGAGACGGTGGGGCGTCTCAGGGGGATCTCCCCGTTATAATTCAGAGGTGGAAGATATGGAGGACAGGCCACAGATTGGCTACTCGAAGCGGGTCATGGACCACTTCATGAACCCGAGGAACGTGGGCGAGGTCGAGAATGCCGATGGTCTCGGGCTGGTGGGCAACCCGGTCTGCGGCGACCTGATGCAGGTCACCATCAAGGTCGAGGACGACGTGATCACCGATATCAAGTTCAAGACCTTCGGATGCGGCTCTGCGATCGCGACGGCGAGCATGGTCACCGAACTCGCGATGGGCAAGCACCTGGACGAGGCGCTGGCGATCACCCGCCAGGACGTCGCCGACGAACTGGAGGGGCTGCCGCCGGTGAAGATGCACTGTTCCAACCTTGCGGCCGACGCCCTGCACGAAGCGATCGAGGATTATCAGGAGAAAAAGAAGAAGAAAGAGGCTGAGATGGCGGCATGAACCCGTCGGAGCCAGACCGACAGGATGATGTACCGTTATGCTCCAAGTTCCACTATGGTAGAGGAGTGCTACAGCATCGTCGACCTGATGCTCCTGACCTCTGAGAAAGTTGCCGAGACGGCCCGAGGCCTGGACCAGGAGCAGGCGTCGGGTTTCATCGACCACCTCCTTGCGGCGCGCCGGATCTATGTGGTCGGTGCGGGCCGGTCTGGGCTGGTGGCCCGGGCGTTTGCGATGCGGCTCTGCCATCTGGGGGTGGAGGCCTATGTGGTCGGGGAGACGATCACCCCGGCGCTGGGGAAGGGGGACACCCTTGTCGCTTTCTCGGGATCGGGAGAGACGACGTCGGTCGTCGACTTCTGTGAGACAGCCCAGGAACTCGAAGGCCGGATCTGTCTGATTACGGCCACCCCTGATTCGCAGCTCGGGCGCATGGCCGACTGTGTCGTGGACCTGGGCGCCTCGGCCCCACCGATCCAGGTTGATTCGGGGCAGTACGAGGTCCGTCAGCTCACCGGAGAGTATCGGTCGGTCTCTCCGGCGTTTGCTCCGTTCGGGACATTGTACGAGACAGCCGCCCTCATCTTCTCAGACGCTGTCCTCTCGGCCCTGATGGAGTTGAAGCACTGCAGTCTTGAAGAGGTAAAGGGGCGGCTCGCGAATATCCAGTGAGCAGTTCTGGAGAAACGGACGTGAACCCCGGGTTCACGCCTATGTGATGAACATTGGGCTCTGTAGAATCCGGCATGAAGCGAGGACACCCCTCAAACATACCAGAGGAACATTTTCCGTTGTTTGATCGCTCTTTTTCAAGACAGGAGAATCGGTGAGGATCGTGTTTACTCGCCGCCCCCGCCTATCTTCGCGCGGGGTCCGGGGGGCGGCCAACCCCCGCAGAGATGACTGTCTAGAGGAATTACTATGAAAATGATCCTGAAGATCCTATCTTCAGGTGTTCCATAAACGCCTTCAGGACTGATATGCAGATTGCAGATGCATCTCATGAATGATCAGGCCTCTGCCTTCCCGCCCCTATATTCATCACCGGGGTCCGGGGGCAGCGCCCCCGGCGCGTATGATGGAGGAAGGCACGTCGATCCGAGGGGCCGCCCCCTCCCGTCGAATCTTCACCGGTATCTCGCACCGGGGGTTTCACCCCCGGACCCCCACGGACGAAGATAGCCGAGGGGCGGCATGACGCTCGACTTTGATTCGCTCCTCGAACGCACGGATGAGGGTCACGAACCGATCCAGATCTGATCTGATATTTTCATCGCGTATGCTTGAGGCGGGCGCTCGCCTCATGAAAAATTCTACAGAGCTGAAATTCTGGCTCTATAAAATCGGGCATGAGCCTTTTGGGCTCAGGTATACCTGATGAAAATTGCTCTGAGCAGTGCTTCAGGGTGTGGATGGCCTCATTCCTTGCGACAGGGCATCTGGAAGATACGGTGTCCAGCTTCAAAGGCGGAGCAAGGATCCACACACTGATAACCCCCTAGAATTTTCATCCAGTATGCTTGAGACATGCTCTCGACTCATTGATCGATTCTACACGGCCCGATGGGCCGTTTCATTCGGTCCCGTCGTCGGGTCTTCCCTCGATCTTCTCGACTTTATTTCTGATCTCGTCGACCGAGCGCTTCAGGTCGGCGAACTCCCGGTTCATCCCGATCCTCTCGCGGTGACGACGGTCCAGCCATGCCCTGAGCCCGAAGAGAGTATAGACCAGAAGGGTGAAGCCTGCCAGGAGGAGGACGACCACCGAGAGGGCGTGCAGATGGTCCAGGTACCGAGAGATATTGCCGGTGAGTATGTATCCTGCCCCGCCTACCACGAAGAGCCCGCCGGCCGCGGCCCAGGCCGAGAGGACGGCCAGTTTCAGAGGATCTCTGCCCATATGCATATCACCAGACGGTACGGCCGGAGGGGCGCTGAAGAATAGGCTATCCTGGTTAGTGTTTCTCTCGGGTGCTTGATTGGATTATGGTGGGAGGGGTGCTGCACCGCCGGCGGCGTGCCATGTTATTGAGCATGTACCTGCCATGAGCATTATAATTTTTGTATATTTGTGATGGCATATCGGTATTGTATGCATTTTTTTTATTGGGGCTGTTCCTGAGGGTTTGTTCGGTGCTTCTGTCCCCAACGTCGTGAAGGGTGAGAGATGATGGTGACCCTGGAAGTAAAATGATCGTGTCGGTGACTCAGAAAGAAGGACACTTTGAGAAGGGACAGGGGTTGAGGATGAGGAACCGGCGTCTGATACACCGTCGGCACCTTCGAGGGACGATCTCATTGATGGGGCCCCGAAGTTGATACGCAGGGTGACACTGGAGCGTGCCATCATCGGAGTGGTTGGAAAGATGCGGCAGGGCCGCGAATAGGAAGAATGATCCGGTTGGAGTCTGCCGACCCCATAACTTTTATTCTTCTCTCCTCCTGGTGAGGAGCCGGCTCTTCGTCGCGTCGAGGGCGGCGGCGGCCTCTTCATCGGTCATCTCGGGATTCTTGAAACGTGTGAACCGCTCACAAACGAGTTCCGGGCACTGTCCGCAGTGTTCGAGATGCCGCTCCCCCACACAACATCCATAGATCGGGCACTCTTCGGCTCCGACATATGCCGTCCAGAATGGCCTGCCTCGAACCGCTTCGCACCCTCCACATTCCGAAAAATGGTTGCAGTCCGTACAGATCATTCCACAGACCTCGATATTTTGTTCCATCTGATGGCACTCTGACGGGTCGGTATATATTTCTATGCTCTGCGGAGCGTTTGTAAATTTGAGATTAAATGGCTCTGTTGAATCGGGTATGACACTCGGGCTCAAGCATACGTGATGAACATTCTTGTGGGTTTATGGGGTGTGCGTGGATCCGTGCTCCTCCCTCGGAGCGGGACACCAGGTGGGAACACCACTCAACTGCCGCCTTTGCCTGTCCTTGTCGAGGGGGATCAGGGGGGCACTCGCCCCCCCCCGGTGTGAGATTGTGGGAAAAGTTCTACGATTGAGGGCGGCAATGAAGTGGTGATCCCATGTGGTGTTCTGCTCCGAAGAGAGAACAAGGATCCACACACCGGAGACCACCAGGATTTTTCATTCCGTATGCTTGAGGCATGCTTTTCCCTCATGCTCAATTATGCAGAGTCTTGAATTCGGGTTCTATGGGCTCGTCTCTATGGCCCGGCCCGGTGACCGGACTGACGGCCCGGCAAGGGTATTTCCCTCAGGCGCGGAAAAGATCTATTCGATGACTCAGAAAGAAGGACACTTTGAGAAGGGGCGGTGGGTCGAATATGAGGAACCGGCACCCGCAGCACCATCGGCACCCTCGGTGGACGACCTCATCGACGAGGCCTCGAAGTCGGTGCGTCGGGCGGTTGGAGACGTGACCGCACTCGGTCGTCACCTCTTCCTCACCGAGGAGGGACGCGGCCACCTGGAGAAGAAGGCACGGGACGCCGGGTCGGCGCTGGAGCGTGCCGTCAATGAGGTTGCCGAGAAGGCACGGAAGGGCCGCGAAAAGAAGGAATGAACAGGCGGGGCCCTCTCATTCTCATATCCTTTTCTGTTTTGTGTTCGCCGCACCCTGTTCCGTTGTCGCTTCGGGCCACGGAACTGACCGATCGGTATCGTGCCGTCTATTCATCATCGAGGGTCGCCATCGCCCCTTCGATCATCGAGCGTGCCGCCCGGATTTTTGACCTGGCCGTCCTGTACTCGCCGGTGTCGCACGCCTCTTCGGCCTCGGCAAAGAGGCGTTCGGCCCGGTCGGCCCGTGCTCGCACCTTCCTGCCCTTCCCCTTCTGGCCGTCCTCCTCGAGAAGGTCGATCTCCTCGCTGAGCGTCAGCAGGTCCCCGGAGATCTCCTCGAGTTCGGTGCGGATCTCGTCCTCCTCGGCCTCGACCTCGGCCCGCCTCTCTCTGGCGCGTTCGCGGTTCGCCTCCTGCGCCTCGGCTTGGGCATTTTTGATCTCCCAGATCTCGTCTTCCACCTCCTTGACCTTCTCTGCGACGAGGGCGGCGAAGGCGGTCCTGTCCTCTCGTGACTCCTCATATCCGTGGTAGGCCTCGTACGCCCCGCCGGCGGCGGCCCCGCCGAGGGCGTCGGTGATGCTCCCGTCGTCGCGGCGGAGGATGCCGCCGAGGACACTCCCGACGCCGGCGCCGACAAGACCTCCCATCAGGCCGCGGGCGACCTCTTTTTTCTCGCGGATGACGGTGTAGGTGACCTTCACGTCTTTCCCCGACGGCATCACCAGCAGGGTACCCTGCTCGCCGGTTCTTTTGACGCCCATGGTGGCGGTCTGGTCGTTCCGTTTTTCGTCGGTGATCTCGGTTCCTTCAAGGGCGAGATGGGAAACCAGGCGCTCCAAAAAGTCGTCGTACCAGTCGGCCACGCCCTGGCCGTAGTATATGAATGGCATGATAATTGAGTTCTTATTTGCAAAATAAAATATAATGGTATCGGTATATCGCTGGAGGGGTTGTCACTTATCCTTGTGTCCCTGTCCGGGCACTGAAGAGACTCAGAGCGGGATCCCCAGGAGATGGAGGATCACCACGATGATCACGCCGATGATCCCGCCGAGGGCACTGATGAGTACGGTGATGATGTCGATGGGGATGTCGGGCAGTCCGAAGAGGCTCATTACGTTGAAGAGGTTGATCAGGTAGAGGATGACGACGCCGACGACGGCGTTGATCACGAGGGCGATCCCTTTTCTCAGGACAAAGAAGAGGAGCAGCGCTACGAGGAGTGCGAGAAGGATCCCGATGATTGGTCCGAGCATGCCTGTACCTCGGTATGCTGGATAAATAGGTTGCGGTCAACTCACCTGTTTTTTCGTATCATCAGCCAGACCTGCCAGATCCCGGCGGCAAGGACGGCAGCCCAGAGGGGGGCGACCCCTGCAGGGTTCCAGGGGAGAGCAACGAGTGCCGTCGCGAGGGCGAGGGCCTGTGCTGCCCTCACCCTGCCCGGGTCCAGTGGTCCTCCTCCGCCGTCGCCCGAGGACCGGACGGTCGATGAGGCAACGATCGCCCGGAGGAAGAGCACCGTCGCGACGACGATGGTGATGCCGATCGGGAGGGGAGGGGTCGTGATCGCGGTGCCCCGTCCGGCGAAGAAGGCCGTCGCCGCGGCCGCAAGCGCGAGGGCCGCGGCGGGGATGCGGTGGGGGGCGGGCTTCCTCAAGGTTCCGTCGAGGATGAGCGCCGCGGCCGCAATCGGCCCTGCGATGAGAAACCCCTGCCTGAGGGGCCAGAGGGTGAGGATGAGCACGAGCGCGACGTCCGTGGTCGTTGCCGCACGCCCGGTCGTCCGGTTCACGACCCGCAGGAGAAGGAGGAGCCAGAGGAGAGTGATGACGTCGAAGACCGGCAGGACGAGGAGAGCGGCGGCCGTGAGCGCCGCCGCCAGCAGGGCGGAATAGGCATGATCGGGGTCGACCTCCCGCCCGAGGGCCCAGGCGAGAAAGACGGCCAGGCCAGCGGCGGCGCCCGGGATCGTCGACCCGACGATCCCGATGCCGGTGAGGGCCGTCGCCGCCGTTCTGGTGACGAAGACCGCGAGGGAGAAAATGACAATTGCACGGTTTGTCGGATAGGAGAAGTCAAGGGGCCGGGCGATCCCGCTCACAGGCTGCATGGTGGCAGGGTGGCGTGCGTGCAAAAAAGGTTGGTGCCGGTTGCGTGGCACCTTTTCAGTCCCGCACCACGACGTTCTCTGTCTTCTCAAAAGGCACGTCGAACGAAGCGACGCCTGCATCGATGGTCGCCATACCCTCGGCCTTCACCTCCAGTTCTCCGGAGAGGAGCAGGATCGCGGCCGCAGAGAGCATGGCCGCATTGTCCATGGTGATCGGGACCGTGAACTCCGTCCGGTTGGATGCCGGCACGATGATCGGTCCTGCGGTTCCTGAGCCGAGCAGCACTTCTGCTCTGTCTTTGGAGTAGGAGACGTCCAGCTCCACCTTGCTGATCGTCACCTCGATCGGGTTGGGGTTGTCCACGGCAAGGATGACCACCAGGTCCATGCTCTCCAGGCTAAGGTCACTGACGGCGACGCCGGTGACGGTGACCTTCGGCGGCCCGACCGGCGGTTCGGAGGTGCATCCGGCCGTGAAAACGGCGATCGCAAGAATGGCCAGGATCGGTGTGAGTTTCATCATCTCCCTCTGCCGGGAGATGGGTGGCGGGGTATTTATCTGCTCCGCCGTCGAGGGCCTGCACCGATGGAGGGGGGTGACGACGCCGAGACCCGCCGGGTGCTCGCTTTTCTTGGGGCCGAGTGGAGGCTTGCCGACCGTTTTTCTCTCCCTGCAGAAGCATTCCTCCCGGTCTTTTTCTCGATGCGTTTTGGGGGCGCCTGGAGTTATGCGGCAGAGGGGTTGAGGGCGGTCTCGGTCGTGAAGAAGACGACGGTCTATGAGGATGATGGGAAGGGGGCCACCATCGAAGAGATCTATCTCCTCGTCGACCCGGAGGTTCTCAGCGAGGAGGGGGCGGTCGCCAGGCTGGAGAAGTGCGGCGAGGAACCGGAACGACTCCTGGTCGTCCGCCCTTCCCGCGTGCAGGTCAGGGTGCGCAGGGGAGTGCGGGTGCTGGTCGATCCGGCCAGGCGTGAGGTCTCGGCCGGGGAGGTGGCGGGGGACGTCCTCACCTTCGAGGGCCCCGAGGCGTTCGCCGTTGCCCACGAGATGGAGCACCTCGAAGCGCGGGAGGTCTCTGGGAGGAGGTTGTGGGAGTTCAGGTTTGTCTGAAGAGCATCTCTCAAGAGTCGCTCGGGCCAGGACAATTGTCGGGATTGGAACGGATTTTTTCCGCTCTGTAGAATCAGGCATGAACCCCTGGCTCAAGCATACGGGATGAAAATTTCTCGTCGTTTGCTCTTTCTCTATTCAAGACAGGAGAATCGGGGGGGATCGTGTTCCATCGCCGCCCCCACCTATCTTCGTCGTGGGGGTCCGGGGGTTTCCCCCGGCGCGAGATTGCGGGAAAGATTTGACGATTCGGGGCGGCCAATCTATCAGAGGGATATTCTATCCTCTGCGTATAGGCTTCAAAGGGATATGGCGAGTTCAAACTCTCATGCAAACCTGAAGCGATGATCGTCAGGATCATTTTCATGGTAATCTTGCATGAGGCGAAAGAACGCCTCAAGCATATGGGATGAAAATATCATCTCAGAACTGGATCGATTCTTGACCCTCATCCTTACGAACGAGGAGCGAATCGAAGTCGAGCGTCGTGCCGTACCTCGGCTATCTTCGTCGTGGGGGGTCTCCCCCCGGCGCGAGATGGTGGTGAAGATTCAACGATTGAGGGCGGCCGATCAGATCGACGTGCCTACCCACACCACCATGCTGGGGGCGCTGCTCCCTGACCCCAGGGATGAAGATAGGACCTGGAAGGCAGAGGGCCGATCGTTTTGAGAGTGACTATGTCCTCTGCGTATCGGTCATGAGGTGGCCGGCATTCTTCATTTTCCTTGGTGCGGTGTACTTTTCCAACGCACGCCATCCCCCTCCTATCTTCTGCGGGGAGGGGTCCGGGGATGACCTCCGAGACTCCGCGCCCGCCCGGTCCGCTCCAGGACCATCTCGCAGAGGGCGAGGTAGACCTCCTCCTGCTCGGCGGGAGTCAGGCCGAAGGCCTCAAAGACCAGGGCGTCCAGGCGCGCCCGGTCAGGGAGGGGCCCGGGCCGCTGGTCCCGTATCGGTCGGCCGGGATCGATCCCGCACTCCTCGAAGACCGAACCGAGTTTCCGGTCCTCAAGGAGCAGTTCCCCGGAGAGCCCTTCGATCCCGGCCGGGACCGGCAGCCGGTTGACTTCATAGACCATCAACGACCTCGCGCCCAGACCGAGGCTGCTGCGCGAGAGCGTCTCGGCCAGGAAGAGGGCCAGGGTACTGTTGACGGCGTTCTGAACCGCCACCGGGGCACTGGCGCAGTAGAAACGGCAGTCGCAGAGGATTTCGGTCTCGGAGACGAAACAGCCGAGCCGCTCGTAGGTCTCCTTCATCCAGAAGAGGGTGCCCCCCTTTGGTTCGAGGGCATACCATCGTTTCTTCGTTTCAAAAGAGCGGAAGTTCTGGTATCCCCTGGCCGCTCCCACTCGCTCCCCCCTTTCCCGCATCCTGACCTGCCGCTCCTCGCCTCTCTCGATGTAACGACCGGCACCGGTGCCGGCGAGGACGTCTTTCCCGCGGGTGCAGACGAAGGCCCGGTACTGCAGGGCGGCCGGGTCGATCCTGGTCGTCAGGCACTCGCGCGGGCTCTTGATCACCGGGACCAGGAACTCGTCCTCGATCCCCCACCGGTCCTGCCCCGCCCGGTCGAGATAGAAGAAGGCGTTCGCCCCGGTGGTCATCCCGCGCCTGAACGGCGCCACCTCGCCGATCCTGACGAACAGGCCCTGACCCTTCCTGAGCACCGTGTAGAAGATCTCCGGGGCCCTGAGAAATTTCCCGGTCCAGGCACTCCCGGCGTACCTGCCGTCCCGCGTGTCCCGGCCCTCCTCGAGGAGGTCTGCCTGGAGGGCCGGGAAGGCCCGGCACTTCCCGACCTTTACGAGGTTTCCGGCCATCGCCGCGAGATTCCCATCCCGGGCCGCGGGCCTGGCCCTCTCGACTGCCGCGAGGTCCCCGGCGAGGTCCCGGTCACCGGGGGGTGCGGCGACCCGCACGAACCTGGCCGGATGGCCGAGGCACCTGTCCGACTCTTTTGAGGGTGAACCGAGGAGGGTGATGACGGTGTTCACGTCGGCGCCGGCGAAGGTGCGTCCGGGGAGGTCGTAGACCGCGATGATCGGGACATTTCTGAGAAGAAATTCCTGCAGCCCGCTGCCGTAGGCGGTGTCGAGCCAGGTGGTCGGGGTGATGAAGCAGAGAATCCCGCCGGGCCGCCTGAGCATCGCCAGCCCGCAGAGGAAGAAGTAGATGTAGAGGTCCGACCGGCGGTCAGGGCGCCCGAGGGCCGGGAAGACCGTCCCGGCCTTTTGGATCAGGGCATCCTTGTAGGCCTGCCGCTCGTGCGTCCCGGCCCCTTCCCAACCCGGAGGAGCGATCAGTTCCTGCCTGACATAGGGAGGGTTGCCGATGACGATATCGAAGCAGCCTTCCCAGGGGGCGGCGAGGGTGTCCCCGACGCGGAGATTCTGCCAGGGACTGGCCGCCCCTCCTCCCTCACCTGCACGGAGCCTGAGGAGGAGACGCAGACCCGCGGCCCTGACGGCGGCCGGCATCACGTCGGTCCCATGCAGCCCCTCCCCGACGGCCCGCACCATCGTCCTGATCCCGGACCCCCCCAGGGCCCGGGCCGTCTCCTCGAGCACCCCCAGCATCCCGACGAGAAACGAGCCCGACCCGCAGGCCGGGTCGATGGCCGTGATCTCGTCGAGTGCGGCGAGGGCGCGGGCCCGGTCGGGCAGCCCTGCTGCAGACTGCGAAAAGACGAGAGCGTAGAGCGCCTCAGCCCCGACTTCAGGGAGGCGGACACTCAGTGCCTCGACCAGGGCGCGGCGGCACATGAACCAGACCTCCGCGACGGGGGTGTAGAAGACCCCGGTGAGGCTGTGGTCGCCTGCCGGGGCGAGGTGCTCGGTGAGGAGGGCGATCGCCTCGGGTCCGACGGCGGCCTCCTGCTCGGCAGGCGTCTCTTCCCGGCAGGTGAAACGGTACCGCTCTATGATCTCCAGAATATTTTTGCAGAAGCGGTCCGGGACGTCGAGAGAGTCGGGCGGCCGGCAACCCTGCAGCGCCGCTGCGAGTGACGGTGCGGCCACCCCGGCGGCGAACCGGTCGGTGCCGTACCGCCCCCCGGCACGGTACCGCTCCCAGAGATCGCCCGGACCTTCTCCCTCGGCACCGGGCATGGAGAGCATCACGAGGTCGACGAAGAGGGTGAGGGAGCCCTCGCGGTCGCCGGTCGCCCGCGAGACCGACCCGAAGAGGGGGATGCACTCCTCCACGAACCGGCGCGAGGTGGCCGCCTGCCCGTAGTCTTCGCCGTCCCGGAGTGCGGTCAGCGCACGGCGGTCGCTCTCCCGCGGGTCAGCCGGGTCGAGGACGATCCTGGTGTGCCCTTCTCCCGACCGACAGAGCAGTGCGCCCTTCTCTCCAGCACTGACGAGCACCAGGGAACCTTCCGGCACCTCGATCTCTTCCCTGGTCCAGAGGGCGAGCGGCGCTTCCATGCTCCCGGCCAGGAGGAAGACGCCGCTGTTCTCCAGGGGGAGGGGGCAGGGGAGCGGGCGGATGCCGAGGGCCATGCAGAGTGCGGCGCCGCCTTCCGGTGACCCGAGTGCCTCGGTGATCTCCACGAGCCAGTCTGGCGGCCTGCTCCCCGGGTCGCCGGCGGTCATCCCTCTCCCTTCTTCAGGGAAGTGTCTTCAGGCGAAGGGATGATGAAGGTTCCGACATGGTGCCGGGACCGAAGGCGGCCCCATGCCGGGGCCGTTCTTGACGGACGGGTACTGGATCAGACCCCCTCCTCTCCGACAAAAGGCTGATGACGTACCGGCGTCCATGGAGAGACGAGGGGGTCGGCGATATGGGAGTGCCCGCCATCATATGTCCCGGACTGTTCGTCCTCAACGCCGTCTGTGCCCTCCTGATCATCTTTTTCGAGCGGAAAAATCCGGGCGCCGCCCTCGCCTGGATCGTCGTCCTGGTCTTCATCCCGGTGTTGGGGTTCGTCTTCTACCTTCTCCTCGGCCAGAACATCTACAAAAAACGGCTGTTCATCCTGAAAAAAAAGGACGACGAGATGCTGAAAGGGATCCTCAGGGAGCAGGAGGGGTGGATGACGGCCGGCACCTCTCCTCTCAGCGGCCGCCTCGGGGCCTTCCGGCCCCTGGCCTCCATGCTGCTGCGCCACGACATGGCGGTCCTCTGCCCCGATAACGAGGTGGAGGTCTACACCGGGGGAGACGACAAGTTCTCGGCCCTCTTCGATGCGATCCACTCGGCCCGCGACCATGTCCATCTCCAGTATTACATCATCAGGGACGATAGCCTGGGCCGGCGGATGATCACGGCGCTTGCGGAGAAGGCGGCCGAAGGGTGCGAGGTGCGGCTGTTGTACGACGCCGTCGGGTGCCGACGGCTCAGAGCAGACTTTTTCAGGCCCCTGACCGAGGCGGGCGGTGAGGTGGCGAGTTTCTTCCCGTCGCGTTACCTCCCCTTCAACCTCAGGGTGAACTACCGCAACCACAGGAAGATCGCCGTCGTCGACGGGACGGTCGGGTTCATCGGGGGCTTCAATGTCGGTACCGAGTACCTGGGCGAGGATCCCCTGCTCGGCCCCTGGCGGGACACCCACCTGAAGATCGCCGGGAGCGCCGCCTCCTTCATGCAACTCAGGTTCTTCCAGGACTGGAACTATGCCGCCGGCGACGATCTCGGGTTTGAAGAACGCTACTTCCCGGCCCGCACTTTCACCGGCGACGCCGTCGTCCAGATCGTCTCAAGCGGCCCCGACTCGCTCGGGGAAGAGATCAAGAAGGGCTACCTCAAACTCATCTCCTCGGCAGAGAAGTCGGTCTACATCCAGTCGCCGTATTTTGTCCCTGACGGGAGCGTGCTCGACGCCCTGACCATCGCCGCGCTCTCGGGCGTCGACGTGCGGGTGATGATCCCCTGCAAGCCCGACCATCCCTTCGTCTACTGGGCAACGTACTCGTACATCGGCGACCTTCTCGCGGCCGGCGTGCGGGCCTACACCTACGACGCCGGGTTTCTCCATGCCAAGACTATCGTCGTCGACGGCGCCGCGGCCTCGGTGGGGAGCGCCAACTGGGATATCAGGAGTTTTTGCCTGAACTTCGAAGCCAACGCCTTCATCTACGACGCGGAGGTGGCCGGGCGGCTTCAGGCGGTCTTCGAAGCCGACCTGGCCGCCTGCACCGAGGTGACGCCTGCGGTCTACGCGGCCCGGTCGCGGCGGGTGAAGGCGAAGGAGATGGTCTTCCGGCTCTTTTCAGGGGTGCTTTAACCCTGCTCTCAACCGCTCGGGGATGCGGAGGAGGCGGGGGAGGTTCTGGTGCCAGTGGACCGCGAGGGAGGGGCCGAGGTACGGCAGGTACTGGGGGACGACCCCGGCGGCCATGGCGCACTTCTCGAGGGCGTTCTTCTCAAGCCCGACGACCGTCGTCTCCCGCCTGGCGACGGCGTCGAGGAACGATCCCACATCCGCGGCGTCGGCACAGGTGACCACGGTGCCGAGGTCTGAGAGGAGGTGGCCGTCGGTCCCCCCGGTGACCCCGATCCCCTCTTTTTCAGCGAGGCGGGCGGCCTTCTCGTTCTGCCCCCTACCCATGCCGCCGCAGAGCGCTTCGACGGCGTCGAACTCGGAGAGGATCGTAGGTTCGAGGTACTCACGGTCGATGCACTTCTGTACCCCCTTGTTGAAGAGGAGGTAGCCGTACGGGTGGGCGGCCGAGACGACGCAGGGGTACCCCGCGGCCCGCTCCAGGACCTCGGGGGTGGTGAGACGGGTGGCAAGGTACGGGCTTTTGCTCCGGGCGTCCCTGATATGGGACCGGTAAAAATCTTCCAGGTCGTGGGTGTCGTAAAAATAGACGAGGATGTGCGGACCGTCCCAGGCGCTCACCTCGATCCCGGGGACGACCGTCGTCTCCGTGCCCAGGCGCCGCGCCTCCAGGACGCCGCCGATACCGTTGTGGTCGGTGATCGCAAGCCCGAAACCGTGGTCTTCGGCCTTGCGGAGGGCGTCTCTGACCCGGGTCGGGGCGTCCGAGTGGTTCGTGTGGGTGTGCATGTCCACCGGCATGAGCCCCCTCTCCCTGAGGGCAGAGAAGTCGGGGCGGGCAAAGGTGACTGTCTGACGCATGGGTTTATCCCTCTGATCTCCTCTGCCCCGGTCGGTGATGAAGGTCGCGGTTGGTGCACCTTTCAGACGGCCGCCTTCCCACCCATTTTGCTCACCCTGAGGAGGCGGGCGATATAGATCCTGGCCCATCCGTACCCGACGATCCCGCCGAGGATGTTGCCGATGACGATCCCCCACCAGACCCCCGCCTCGCCGAGGCCGAGGGGAAGGGCGAGCAGGTACGCGAAGACGGCGATGAAGACGAGGTTGCGCAGCAGACTGAGGACGAGCGAGTACATCCCCTTCCCGGTTCCCTGAAAGACCGAACCCGACATGATGCCCGGCGGGACGAAGGGATAGAAGAAGCAGATCGTCCGGAGGAAGGCGACGATCGTCGGGGCGAGGTGGGCGCTCTCCGGGGAGTAGGTGAAGATGAGGGCGATCTGCGGGGCGAAGATCCAGGTGACGGCACTGATGGCGAGGGCGATCGCCACCCCCAGGCCGACCGAGAAGGTGTGGGCGGTCCTGAGATTTTCAAAGAGCCGCGCACCATAGGACGCACCGGCGACCGAGACGACCGAGGTGCCGATGGCGGCGAAGGGGATGATCGCAAACATCACGACCCGCCACCCTGAGGTATAGACGGCGACGGCTTCGGTGCCGGCGACATGGACGAGGAGGCCGTTGATGACGATGACGACGATCGACATCAGGAAGAACTCCATGCTTGCCGGGAGCCCGACCCTGAGGATGTCTTTGACGATCGCCCGGTCAGGGGAGAAACCCTGCCAGGAGAGGGTGACATAGGTGTCTCTCCTGACGAGGAACCAGTAGAGCAGGACGACCGAGACGAGGGCGACGGCGATGACGGTGGCCCAGGCTGCACCGGCGATGCCCATCCCGGCCCAGTAGATGAGGATGGGGTCGAGGACCATGTTGACGACGGCGGACACCCCCATGGCGTACATCGTCCGTCTGGTGTCGCCTTCGGCCCTGAGGACGGCATAGGCGATGTTGGTGAAGAGGATGAAGATCGTCCCGGAGAAGACGATGCTCCCATAGGTCGCCGCGAGGTCTGCGGTCTCGCCGGCACCGAGGGCGGCGGCAACCGGACCGGCGAGGAGGGCGAGGGGGAGGGTGAAGATGACCGAGAGGAGGATGGTCAGGAGCATCGCGTGCATGGCCGCACGATCTGCTCCTGATTTATCTTTTGCACCGATCCGGCGCGAGATGGCCGAACTCACCCCGGCCCCGAGGCCGTTCCCGAGGCCGATGAGGATCATGAAGACCGGGGTCACGAACCCGACGGCGGCGAGGGCGTCGTCACCAAGTCCTGCAACCCAGACGGCGTCGACGAGGTTGTAGACCGAGAGGAGGAACATCGCCATGATCATCGGGCCCGAGAGTTTGATGATGGCCTTCTTCGGGTCGCCGGTGAGGATGGAGACGCCCTTTGTGGTGCCGGTCTCTTCAGGGCGTTTTGTTTTCGTTTCCTGCATACTCATTCTCCAGGATGATGTCGAGGCTGTTCTGGGCGATGGTCCTGAGGAGGGTGCGGACCATCGTTTGTTCTTCGTCGGTGAGGTCGGCGCAGACCTCTTTTTCCCATTCGTGATCGATCCTGACGATCTCGGGGACGATCTTCTCTCCGTTTTCAGTCAGGAAGATCCTGACGGCCCGGCGGTCCTCGGGGTCGACGGTGCGGCTGATATATCCCGCGTCCTCCAGTCGCCGCACGGCCCGGGCGACGGTGGCTTTGTCGACGTGGAAGCGGCGGGCCAGGGTCTCCTGGGTGATCCCCTGCTGGTGGGCAAGGTGGATGAGGGTGAAGAGCTGGCCTGAGGAGAGGCCGTACCGCTTCATCCGCTCGTCGATGATGATGTGGTGGGTCCGGTGGATGACCGAGACGAGGGCCCCGAGCGGAATCTTCTCGTGAGGGGGTCGCATGGAGATCAGGTTGGTGCCGTGAAGGGATAATGGTTGCCGACGCAACTGTTGGGTCGACAACTAGCTCCACCCGATCCTTTTTAATGCTGGCGGCCAATTGCCGCCTGAGGTGAATCAGTCATGCCTGATGTTCAGAGAGGACCGCCCGGAAGGGGGCAAGGCCGGCGGGGCGTGCCGCCTGGAACCTGTGTATGCCCGGCGTGCGGGTATGAAAAACCAAAGGTCATGGGCGTGCCCTGCCGGGAGACCGAGTGCCCGAAGTGCGGTGTGCCGATGATGGGGAAGTGACCGGGGGTGATGACCCGGGGGGGTAAGGGCCAGAGCGGGAACCTGGTCGCCCGTTGTCTGTCTGCAATCATAACCCCACCCCAACAAAATCACGCTCAGATCAACCTCCGTTCCGCGATCCCACCCTCTGATCCGGGCTCACATTGCAGAGATCCGAGGATCGGATAAATCTGCGTCTGTTCACGAAACGGGTCCGATATCATAGATCTATCCCGTCTCCTGAGGGGCCGTATGACTGGGGGTGATACAATCGTCCATGGACCCCCCGGACGGCGACATATGGCCGGGGATATCGCATGGAAATCACTGCGATTGGGAGGATGGAGGGGTTCGAGAGAAAGCCGGAAAGAGGGCCGTATAGAACGAGAGATGACGCGGAAGCACATCTCATGAGATTCTACCGGGCCGAAGAAATTGAAGTAGGATTTTGCCGGCCAGCCTCATTAGATGCTCGGGTTGACGAAGCCGACGGTCAGTCCGCCGAGTCCCTGGAAGAACATCTGGATGGCGATGCCGGCGATGACGATCCCGAAGATCCTGACCACGATCTCAAGCCCCTGCTTGCCGAAGAACTGGAGAATGTAGTCCGAGGCAAAGTTGCAGAGGGTGATGAGGATGCAGACGGTCAGGACAACGCCGAGGGCCGGGAGAAGGAGGGCATCGTCGGCCAGGGCCTGGTGGCCGTAGAGGACGAGAGCGCTGATCGTGCCTGCCCCGACATAGATCGGGATGACGAGGGGAACGATGACCTTCGGGATCACGGCCTCTGCACGCTCCCAGACTGACCCTTCGCCTGTCGCGGCGGTGAGAGCGTGGGTACGGTCGGTGTGGGTGCCCGAGAGCATGGAGAAGGCGATGGTCAGCAGGATGATCGCCCCGGCAATCTGGAAGGCCGGTATCGAGATGCCGAAGAACTTGAGGATGTCGGCGCCGAAGAACATGCACAGCAGCATCGTCCCGGCGATGACCCCGCCGAGGAGGAGGGCGACGGCGTGCCTGGTGCGGGTCGATGAGACGTCTGCGGTGTACATGATGAAGAAGGGTACGTTGCCGATCGGATTGGCGATCGCGAAGAGAGCGGCAAAGAACGCGGCGAAGAACGCGGTCGGGTCCATGCCGGGGATAGGGAGAGACGATATTTAAGGGCTTTGTAGAATCGGGCATGAACGTGGGGTTCAAGCATACGGGATGAAAATTTCCCGTCGCTTGATCGCGCTTTTTCAAGAGGGGAGAATCGGTGGGGATCGTGTTCACTTCGCCGGCCCTCGGCTATCTTCGTCCGTGGGGGGGTCCGGGGGGTTTCCCCCGGCGTGAGCATGAGGGAAGGCGATGGATGAAGGTTACAGGGGGGTTGAGGGTCCGGAACGGCACCCTGCTGAAGAGAGGGCCGGAAAAAAGAGGTGGGAGGAACGCGGAAGTCACCGCTTTCTTATCCTGGCCGCACCTGAGGCAACGATGATGGCAATTGAGGTGCCCAGAATCCCGAAGATAACCGAAGGGCTCTGTGTCGGGGTTGTCCTGGTGGCTTCGGGGGGCGGTGTCGGTTCTGACGTGACGGAGGTGTTGGCCGCCGCTTCCCGTGCCGGTGCGGTCACTTCGGGGACGATTGTCCCGTTCTCTCGATAGACGATGGCGAAGTAGGAGAAGCCCGGGGTTTCGGCGGAGTAGTAGTAATACCCATCTTTTTCTCCTTCAAACGTCGTCGGGATCTCGGTCCATACGCCGTTGTGGAAGCGCAGGAGGACGATGTCCGAGAAATGGTAACCCCTCTCGTCGAGCCATGCCTTCGACACGCTGAACCTGATCGTTGCGGTGGCGATGTCGCTGTCATTGGTGCGGTACTGCTCCACGTGCTCGATACAGTAGGTCTCATCGTCGGGGCAGGGTATGCCGGCCGGGAGAGAACCGGCGTCTTCGACGGTGAAGAGGAGGTCGCGGGTGGCGTCCGCAGCGATGACATCGATGACATAGATCGCCGTCCCTTTGAAACTGAGACTGCTCTGCTGGTCAGGCAAGAGAGGTTTTGCCGAGGCGGCAGAGGTCCTGGAGTTGCCGCCGCCACTGCCTGATGACGAGGAGGTGGGGGTCGGTGAGGGCTGAACAGATGCGGTCCTCGCGGTGGCGTTCACCCAGGTCTGGTTGATGTTGCCCGCGGTGTCGACGGTTCGTGTTCCGATCTGATACCCGGTATCGGGTGCAAGCCCGGTTGCGTTGAAGTGCTCGTCCCCTGCGGGTACCTCCACGTCCGTGCCGTTCCAGTACACCCGGACCGCGGCGAAGTCCGCATCTGCCGGATCGGTCCAGGTCCAGGTGATCGCGGTCTCCGAGATCGTGGCAGCGGTCAGGTCGGTAACGCCTGCCGGTGGGGTCTGGTCCGGTGCGGTTCTCGCGGTGGCGTTCACCCGGGTCTGGTTGATGTTGCCCGCGGTGTCGACGGTCCTGGTGCCGATCTGATAGCCGGTGTCGGGTGCGAGGTCGGTCGTGGTGTAGGTGCCGACGCCCGCCGAAACATTGGTGAGGAAGGTGCCGTTGAGCGATAGCATCACCCGGTCGAAGTCCGCATCTGCCGGGTCGGTCCAGGTCCAGGTGATCGCAGTCTCTGAGATCGTTGCGGCGGTCAGGTCGGTGACGCTTGCCGGTGGGATGCGGTCCGGTGCAGTTCTCGCGGTGGCGTTCACCCAGGTCTGGTTGAGGTTGCCCGCGGTGTCGACGGTCCTGGTGCCGATCTGGTACCCGGTATCGGGTGCAAGCCCGGTTGCGTTGAAGTGCTCTTCCCCTGCGGGTACCTCCACGTCCGTGCCGTTCCAGTACACCCTGACCGCGGCGAAGTCTGCATCTGCCGGATCGGTCCAGGTCCAGGTGATCGCAGTCTCCGAGACCGTGGCGGCGGTCAGGTCGGTGACGCCGGCCGGCGGGGTGCGGTCCGGTGCGGTTCTCGCGGTGGCGTTCACCCAGGTCTGGTTGAGGTTGCCCGCGGTGTCGACGGTCCTGGTGCCGATCTGGTACCCGGTATCGGGTGCAAGCCCGGTTGCGTTGAAGTGCTCTTCCCCTGCGGGTACCTCCACGAGAGCACCGTCCCAGTACACCCTGACCGCGGCGAAGTCCGCATCTGCCGGGTCGGTCCAGGTCCATGTGATCGCGGTCTCCGAGATCGTGGCGGCGGTCAGGTCGGTAACGCCTGCCGGTGGGGTCTGGTCCGGTGTGGTCCTTGCGGTGGCGTTCACCCAGGTCTGATTGAGGTTGCCAGCGATGTCGACGGTCCTGGTACTGAGGAGATATGCGGTGTCGGGTGCGAGGTCGGTCGTGGTGTAGGTGCCGACGCCCGCCGAGACGTTGGTCAGGAAGGTGCCGTCGAGGGCGAGCATCACCCGGTCGAAGTCCGCATCTGCCGGGTCGGTCCAGGTCCAGGTGATCGCGGTCTCCGAGACCGTGGCGGCGGTCAGGTCGGTGACGCTTGCCGGCGGGGTGCGGTCCGGTGCGGTCCTCGCGGTGGTGCTCACCCATGTGGCGTTGGCCTGGCCGCAGAAGTCGACGCTCCTGGTGCTGAGGAGGTAAGCGGTGTCGGGTGCGAGGTCGGTCGTGGTGTAGGTGCCGACGCCCACCGAGACGTTGGTCAGGAAGGTGCCGTTGAGGAAAAGCATCACCCGGTCGAAGGTCGGGTCTGCCGGGTCGGTCCAGGTCCATGTGATCGCGGTCTCCGAGATCGTGGTGGCGGCGAGATCGGTGACGCCGGGCGGGGGAGTGGTGCTGATGCCCACGCTCCGCATTCCGGTGACGTTCATGTTCCCGGCAGAGTCATTGGCATAGACGCGGTACCGGTGGACGCCGTCCCCGGTGATCTTCGCGCTGGCGTACACTGTCGTCCCGGCTCCGTCGAGATTCATCGTGGCGTTGACGCCGTTCACTTCGAGGAGTGCCCCGGCGACGCCGACGTCGTCGGTGACGAGTACCTTTACCGTGACGTTCGCGGGCGACCTGGCCCCGTCCTCAGGGGTCGGCGCCACATAGGTGATCGCCGGGGGTTCGGTGTCCTTGAAGAGGCGGAGGGTCACGGTCGTGGGGCTGGAGAGGTCGGTGGTGTCTGAGGCCGAACCGATCGGAGCGCTGGCCGTCAAGGTGTAGGGTGTGGAGAGGACCGCGGGTGCGGTGCCGTTCCGGGTGTATTCTGTGAGGAGGTGCGGGCCGGTCCGGCCGTCTGCGCCGGTCTGTGCGGTGAGTGCCACGGTCCCGTTCACGTCGGCGGCGGTGACGTCCGCGCCGGCGACGACGTTCCCTGTCAGATCGGTGGTCGTGACGATGAGCGGCCAGAGGACGGCGAGGCGGGAGGTTCCGTCAAGCGTGACCTTTGTCCGGTCGTGGGTGGTGTTCGAGAGCGTGATGTGTGCGTTCCCTCTCAGGTCGAGGTCTCCGGTGGTGCCGGCAAGGGCGGAGTCGGTGATCGTGGCGTTGATGCCGGTGATCTGCATGGCCTGGTTGTTTCCGGTGATTGTGGCGTTCTCAAAGACAAGGAGGGGCCGCTCGATGCCGGTCAGGACCATGCCGGTCCGGGCGTTCCCGCTGGCCTCGCAGTCGAGAACCCGTACTCCGCCCCTGGCCTTGAGTTCGATGCCGTGGTTCCCGGATCCTTCGACGGTGCAGTCCTGGAGGGTGATGTTCTTGCTCTCCGCACGACTTTCCTGCCCGACGATGATGCCGTTTCCTGTTGTGTTCCTGACCGTGACATTGGTGAGGACGATGTCGCGGACCGCGTGAGAAGAGTCGTCGTCGAGGACGATGCCGTTTTCGCTGGCGTTGGTCACGGTGCTGTCGCGGATGGTGATGTTTGCAAGGTTGGAAGAATAGTACTTCGTGATGCCCGCCGCCGGATCGGTGATGGTGATGTTCGAGAAGATGGTGTTCGCACAGTCCCCCCTGAAGTAGATCCCGTGCTGGTCAGGGGAGGCGACGGTGATATTCTTGAAGGTGCTGTTTGTCACTGAGGCGAGGTAGAGGCCGTGGGTATAGGATTTCGGGCCGAGAGCGTGGTCGCGGACGGTGATGTTGTCGCAGTTTTGCAGATTATAGGGATACCCACCATTGTCCAGGACGGTGACGCCGTTGTCCAGAAGAAGATCGGAGACTTGTTCCAGATAGAGGCCGTTCCTGTTCTTCTCGACGGTGGTGTTGATGAGGGTGACGGTCGGGGCGTCGTATCCCTTGAGATAGAGGCCGTAATAGGTGCCGTCCCCGGCGTTGTCGCCGTTCTCTCTGGTCTCGACGCCGTCGATGACGGCCGTCCCTCTCGCCCTGAGTTCAACTCCGTACTTTTCTGCTCCTTCGACGGTGCAGTCCCGGAGAGTGATGTTCCTGCTCTCTTCACGACTGTCCTGCCTGATGATGATGCCGTTTCCTGTTGCGTTCCTGACCGTGACATTGGTGAGGGCAATGTCGCGGACCGCGTGAGAAGAGTCGTCGTCGAGGGCGATGCCGTCTCCCCTGGCGTTGGTCACGGTGCTGTCGCGGACGGTGATGTTTGCAAGGTTGGAAGAATAGTACTTCGTGATGCCCGCCGCCGGATCGGTGATGGTGACGTTCGAGAAGACGGTGTTCGCACAGTCCCTGTAGAAGTAGATCCCGCTTTTGCCTGGTTTCGTGATGGTGATGGCGTCGAAGACAAGTCCTGTGGATGTGCCCTCAAACCAGAGTGCGTCGCCGTTTGCTCTGTCGATGGTGATGTTCCGGAAGGTGCTGTTCGTCACTGCGGCGAGGTAGAGGCCGCGGGTATAGGGTTTCGGGCCGAGAGTGTTGTCCCGGACGGTGATGTTGTCGCAGCTTTGCAGATAATAGGGATACCCGCCATTGTCCCGGACGATGACGCCGCCGTCCAGGAGGATATCGGAGACTCCGTTCAGATAGAGGCCGTTCGTGTTGTTCTCAATGGTGGTGTTGGTGAGGGTGACGGTCGGGTCATCGTATCCCCTGAGATAGAGGCCATAATAGGAGCCGTCCCCGGCTTTGCCCCCGTTCTCTCTGGTCTCGACGCCGTCGATGACCACCTTGCCCCGGCCAAGCACCCGGACGCCGTTCTCACCTGCTCCTTTGACGGTGCAGTCGCGCACCGTAACATTCCCGCTCTGTGACGTGCGGTCCTGCCCGACGCTGATGCCGGTTTCTGTGACGTTCGTAACCGTGACGTTTGAGAGGACGATGTCGCGGACATAATAGGAACTGTAGTCATTCAGGACGATGCCGTTGTTGCCGGCGTTGGTCACCGTGCTGTCGCGGACGGTGATGTTTGCAAGTTTGGAAGAATCGTACTTCGTGATGCCCGTCTTCTTCGGATCGGTGATGGTGACGTTCGAGAAGACCATGTTTGCACAGTCCTCCCTGAAGTAGATCCCGTGCTGGTCGGGGGAGGCGACGGTGATGTTCCGGAAGGTGCTGTTCGTCACTGCGGCGAGGTAGAGGCCGTGGGTATAGGGTTTCTTCGGGCCGAGAGTGTTGTCCCGGACGGTGATGTTGTCGCAGTTTTGCAGATAATAGGGATACCCCCCATTGTCCCGGACGATGACGCCGCCGTCCAGGAGGATATCGGAGACTCCGTTCAGATAGAGGCCGTTCGTGTTGTTCTCAATGGTGGTGTTGGTGAGGGTGACGGTCGGGGCGTCGAATCCCTTGAGATAGAGGCCATAATAGGAGCCGTCCCCGGCGTTGTTCCCGTTCTCTCCGGTCTCGACGCCGTCGATGACCACCGTGCCCCGGCCAAGCACCCGGACGCCGTTCTCACCTGCCCCTTTGACGGTGCAGTCGCGCACCGTAACGTTCCTGCTCTGTGATATGCGGTCCTGCCCGACGCTGATGCCGGTTTCTGTGACGTTCGTAACCGTGACGTTTGAGAGGACGATGTCGCGAACATGATAGGAACTGTAGTCATTCAGGACGATGCCGTTGTTGCCGGCGTTGGTCACCGTGCTGTCGCGGACGGTGATGTTTGCAAGTTTGGAAGAATCGTACTTCGTGATGCCCGTCTTCTTCGGATCGGTGATGGTGATGTTCGAGAAGAGAGTGTTCGCACAGTCCTCCCTGAAGTAGATCCCGTGCTGGTCGGGGGAGGCGACGGTGATGTTCTGGAAGGTGCTGTTCGTCACTGCGGCGAGGTAGAGGCCGTGGGTATAGGGTTTCTTCGGGCCGAGAGTGTTGTCCCGGACGGTGATGTTGTCGCAGCTTCGCAGATAATAGGGATACCCGCCATTGTCCCGGACGATGACGTCGCCGTCCAGGAGGAGATCGGAGACTCCATCCAGATAGAGGCCGTTCCTGTTGTTCTCGACGGTGGTGTTGGTGAGGGTGACGGTCGGGGCGTCGAATCCCTTGAGATAGAGGCCATAATAGGAGCCGTCCCCGGCGTTGTTCCCGTTCTCTCCGGTCTCGACGCCGTCGATGACCACCGTGCCCCGGCCAAGCACTCGGACGCCGTTCTCACCTGCCCCTTTGACGGTGCAGTCGCGCACCGTAACGTTCCTGCTCTGTGATATGCGGTCCTGCCCGACGCTGATGCCGGTTTCTGTGACGTTCGTAACCGTGACGTTTGAGAGGACGATGTCGCGAACATGATAGGAACTGTAGTCATTCAGGACGATGCCGTTGTTGCCGGCGTTGGTCACCGTGCTGTCGCGGACGGTGATGTTTGCAAGTTTGGAATAATCGTACTTCGTGATGCCCGTCTTCTTCGGATCGGTGATGGTGATGTTCGAGAAGACGGTGTTTGCACAGTCCCTGTAGAAGTAGATCCCGTGCCGCCCGGAACTCACAATGGCCACGTCAGAGATCGAAACGCCGTCAGAGTTCCCCGTGAATTGGATGCTGTCCTGATAATGGGCGATTTGACCGTTTTTGATCGTGACGTCATTCGCGCCTGCAAGCGTGATCCCTGGCCGGTCCGTGATCGCCGACCCGTCAAGTATCGATCCGTTGAGGTCGAGGGTGATCGATTTTGCATCGAAGACGAGGGAAGAAGGATAGGATGTCTGTTCAACGACAGTGACCACGCTGCCGGCAGAGGCGTTGGTCAGCGCCGCCTGGATGGGGTTTGCCGGGGCAGGGTTGAAAGCACCGGTCTCGTCCCACCACCCGGTGGCGTTCACCGAGTACGCAGGCGGAGGGGAGGCCGCCACCCCGGATACCAGATATCCGAGGATCGATACGCAGATGAGAATTCTGAAGATGTTTGATGGATTTATTATAATCTCAGGAACTTCTTTTTCCATAATGGTGTCCTCCGGAGCGATATAATAAAAATAACAGTATGATATAGATTCTTTTCTATGGGGGCAGAGCAATCTATATAATGTACTTCTGCCGCTCTATAAATCAAATATAAACCATTTGCCTGGGCTGCTATGCCTGGTTATGATAGAATTAGATCTTTTTGTGATTTATCAGGCATTTTTGTGGCGAGATCAATCCGGTCCAATACAAAAAAAGAACATCCGGGGTTGTTGATCCCGGTCTCCTTCTCCCGACGCCCGCATCCCTTACCCTTCGTGATCAGGGCGTTGCACAGGGGCGGGAGTGGAGTGGCCGGCCCGCTGCCTGATGAGCCGCGAGAGGTAAACCCGCGCCCAGAGGTACCCGACGATGCTGCCGAGGATGTTCCCCGTGACGATCCCCCACCAGACTCCCACTTCCCCGAAACCGAGGGCGACGCCGAGCACCCAGACGGCGAGGACGATGAAGACAAGGTTCCTGAGGAACTCGACGGCAAGGGCGAAGAGGCCCTTCCCGGTCCCCTCGAAGACTCCGGCAGACATCATGCCCGGTGCGATGAAGGGGTAGAAGAAGCACATCGTCATGAGAAAGGCGGTGATCCCTCCGGCCAGGTGTGCGCTCCCGGCCGAGTAGGTGAAGATCCAGGAGATGAAGGGCGCGAGAAACCAGGTGAGGAGAGAGAGACCGAGGCCGATGAGGATGCCCGATCGAACCGCGAAGGCGTGGGCGACCCTGAGCCTGTCGTACTTCCTCGCGCCGTAAGCCGCGCCCGAGACCGAGACGACGGCGATGGACATGGCGATGAACGGGATCAGGGCGAAGAAGACGATCCGCCACCCGCCGGTATAGACGGCGACGGCATTCGACCCGGCGAGATGGACGAGGGTGCCGTTGATGATGATCCCGGCGACCGACATCAGCACGAATTCCAGGCTTGCAGGGATCCCGACGGCGAAGATGTCCATGGTCGTGTGCCTCTCAGGGGAGAAACGCTGCCATTCGATGGAGACATAGGTGTCCTTTTTCACCAGGAGCCAGTACAGGAGGATGACGCAGACGAAGGCCATCGAGATGAGTGTCGCCCAGGCCGCTCCCGCGATGCCCATGCCAGCACCATAGATGAGGATGGGGTCGAGGACCATGTTGAGGACCGCGGACCCGGCGCAGGCGTACATCGTCCTCCGGGTGTTCCCTTCGGCCGTGAAGACGGCATAGAGAACGTCGGCAAAGAGAATGAATATGGTCCCGGCAAAGATGATGCGGCCGTACTCGATGGCATAGCCCGCGGTCTCCCCGGCGCCGAGGGCAAGGACGAGGGGTTCGATGAAGAGGAGGAGGGCCAGGGTGACAACGACCGAGAGGATCAGGATGATGGCGATGCCGTGCATCGCGGCGTTGTCTGCTCCGGCCTTATTCTCCGCGCCGATGCGGCGGGAGACGGCCGAGGTGACGCCGGCCCCGAGGCCGCTGCCCAGGCCGACGAGGATCATGAAGATCGGCGTGATGAACCCGACGGCGGCGAGGGCGTCGTCACCGAGGCCCGCTACCCAGACCGCGTCAGCGAGGTTGTAGACCGCCTGGAAGAGCATGGCGACCATGATCGGGCCGGCGATCATGAGGATGGCCTTTTTCGGGTCGCCGGTGAGGACGGCGACGCCTTCGGTGATCATTCTCTGGTGGTCCGCCGTTTTTGGGTCAGGATTGGAGGTGATGGTGGTTTCTGTCATAATGTATCCTTCAGATTAGAGTTTGTTCATACAGATGCTCCCGGAAAAGGAGGTGAAGTGCCTTTTCTGTATGCATTCGGTCGTCGCCGGGCAGGAGCCGATCATGTTGCTCTCAGTGCTGATAATGGTGTCGTTTTTAAATCTTTTCAGCCGTTTGAGAGGATCTTCGACCTATATTATGGAATGTGTCGCGGTGGAAGATAGCATGCCGAAGTTTGCCCCGTGGGAGAGTTTTGCTCCGGGTGGAATGATGATAAAAAAATTATCCTGGATGTGGAGCCGCGCCCTCTCCGATGTCCGGGGAAACCATGAATGTCCGTGCCAGGATGGCGATGAAGATTGCCGGAGAGGTTCGCGATGTTCAGGCATAGTATTATGTGTCGGTCGGGAACACCTTCGGTGTACGACGCATCGTCGCAAGACCTCATGCAAGGAGATCAGGGGAAAGATGGTGCAGGGGATCTTTTGCAGCAGACCCCCCTTTTTTGCAGCAGTTTGCAGCAGGTTGCGGAAGGTGCCGCCATTCAACGGGCGACGTATGGGGTTTTGATCCGGTTTTCCTCCGTTGCACTCCGGGATCGGCGGATCGTTTGCAACATTTCGGGTATCACACACGCACGCACCCGGACACGGAAGAACCGATACCACCGTGTGGGTGTGGGTTTTGCTGTAACATAATACTGAGAGAGAGAAGTTTCTCTCTCTCTCAGTACAGCATGATTCAACCCCTTTTCAGGCCGTTTGATCTTTGCAGCATCTGCTGCAATGTTGCAAGTGTCACTGCCGGCAGATACTGATCCCGACTCAAGCTATCCCAGAACTCTCGCACCCTCTCCCGCAGAAGATAAGGGGGAAGGTTGCTGTATTGTCATTGAGCATATCCCAAAAGTATCCCTGGCTCGATCAATCATCTGGATCGAGACACTTTCTGGCCATTCCTCCGCCCTCCCCACTTCACACCATCGGAGGGGTCAGAGGGCGGCAGCCCCGGTGCGAGTGACGGAGGAAGGTATGATTGATCCGATGTGCCGCCCACAGAGAGAATAAAAAGTGTTTCCTTGCTTTCTCCTGCCTGGGGGAGACCGCCCGAGCCCCCCCACGATAAAGATAGGGGCGGGGCGGCAACAATTTCTCGAACGACACCGTGCTTCAGAACCTTCTTCCACTCACCTATCAAGGCCAGAGAAGTTTTGAGATGGCCTCATAGTAAATCGAATATCTCCGCCTGCAGATTCATCGCTCTCAATGGATTTATAAACCCGGTCTCCAACACTCTCTCAGTCAAATGTCATATCTCATCGAGATTGCGATTATCGTTATTCTGATTGTGTTCAACGGCATCTTTGCGATGTCTGAGTTTGCTATCGTCTCGGCCAGGAAGGCCCGACTCCAGCAACGTGCGGAAAAAGGGGATGCCGGCGCGGCAACGGCGCTTGCCCTTGCGGAGAGCCCGACGTCGTTCCTCTCGACCATCCAGATCGGGATCACCCTGGTGGGGATCCTTGCCGGTGCCTTTGGCGGCGCGACGGTTGCTGCGGGCGTCGTCCCCTTCTTCCAGGAGATCCCCGCCCTGGCGCCGTACAGCCAGGTGCTGAGCATCACGCTGGTGGTCCTGGTCATCACCTATCTGACCTTGATCTTTGGAGAACTCGTCCCGAAACGTATCGCCCTCACGAACGCGGAGACGATCGCGTCCACGGTTGCCCGGCCGATGCGCCTGCTCTCGGTCGTCGCGACGCCGGTCGTCTTCGTCCTCAGTCGTTCGACCGAGGCGGTGCTGAAGGTCATGGGGATCCGGGATGCCGCAGAGCCCCCGGTCACCGAAGAGGAGATCATGATGATGCTCGAGGAAGGGACCAGGGCCGGCGTCTTTGAGCGATCTGAATTGCATATGCTGGAAGGTGTCTTTGATCTGGATGACCGCCGGGTCGAGTCGCTGATGACGCCTCGCCCCCATATCGTCGCGCTCGATCTCGATGACCCTGATACGGAAAACCTGAGAAAGATGGTCCAGAGCGGGCGCTCCAGGTTTCCGGTGTACGAGGGAGACCCGGACAACATCGTCGGCATGGTCTCGGTGAAGAAGGTCATGGCAAAGATGGAGGAAGGCACTTCGCCCGCGATCAGGGCCGCCGTGACAGAGCCTTTCTTTGTCCCCGAGGGACTCCAGGTCCTGAAACTGATCGAGGCGTTCAAGGAGACCGGGCTGAATATCGCGCTGGTAACCGACGAATATGGGAGTGTCCAGGGCCTTGTGACGCTCCATGATGTGCTGGAGGCGATCGTGGGGGATGTCCGTACTCTGAGGGAGCGGGCCGAGGTAGGGGTGGTCGTCCGTGAGGACGGTTCGTGGCTGATCGACGGGAGCACCGCTGTCGAGAATATCAAGGAAATCCTGTCGGTGGATGTCTTTCCAGGAGAAGAAGAGGGGCGGTACCACTCTCTTGCCGGGTTGATCATGTATGTTCTGGAACGGATACCCCGGACTGGCGATTATATTGAACTGGGCAATCTGCGCTACGAGGTGGTGGATATGGACGGCAACCGGGTGGACAAGGTGCTGGTCACGCGGGTTGCCGGGGAACCGGGCGTGGGTGAAGGGCAGACCTGAAGCATGCTGTGGAAAATTTTTGAGCAGATCTTTGGGGTGTGGAGGGGACCCATGATCAGGAACGCTGCGTCTCGCCGTCTTCCCAACGCGAGGCGGCGGGAAAGGGTCTGCGATCAGGGCGGTGCGTCTGATCATCGCACCTTCCCCCTCCGGTCGCAGCCACCGAGCCCCCGGGATGGCGATGGGAGTGGAAAGGCGGACGGATGACTGTGAGGGGGGTTGTGCCCCCCAATATAGAATCCAGAGGTGTAATTCTACACCGCTATTCTATTGTGTCTCGTCTTCTGATCGCTGTCAAAAAAAAGTAGATCTCTTTTGTTTCCCGGGGCAGGTTTGGATGCCGGGAGTGCAGGTGACGGTATGCTCGGACAAAGGCCTTCGAGAGCCTCTCCAATAACTCCGCGGCATCTTTGAGATCCAGGCTCGCGGCAAGGTTGCGAAACGCTCTCTGCCCCTCGGCATCCATCTCTTCCAGCAGGGACCGGGGGGTGTACAGGTAGGCATCGTTTCCCTTCTGCAGTTGAAGAAGAGCGGCATAGCGGGCGAGGGCGATGTTGTAGGTGAAGTAGAAACGGTAGGCATCGTTCTGGGCGGCGTATCTGGACGCGAGTTCGAACATCTCCATGAAACTCTCTGTCACCTTTGCGATCTCGGGCATGAGGTCAGGTATCTCGGGCGGCCGGATCCATGTGCTGACGGCCGCCCTGACCGTCCCGTCTTTGTCTACCAGCACCGAGCGCGAGGGGTCGGTGATCCGTGAGCCCCTGTACATCTTCTCGATCTCTGAAGTATCAGAGACGACCGTGATGTCGGCCTTGAGATAGGTATCACCCAGGAAGAAGACCCCTTTCTCTGGCTTTGACCTGATCACCTCCCTCGCGTCCATGGCATCGGCAAGGTCGTGCAGGAGAGTATCAGGATCTGTCCTCGCGATCAGGAAGAGGTCGAGGTCAGACTGTTCGGTCTCCTCGCCCCGTGCCCACGAGCCTGTGAGCACCATGCCGCGAACGTCTTTGTGCGACCCGGCAAAGCCCCGGACTTCTTCGAGTACGATCGTCCCATACACTGTCCCTACTCCCATACAAATGCGACAACTTTGTCCGTGATCTCTTCGGCCGTCTCTCCTCCATTGAGAGGGAGATGGAGGGTACGGAATCTCCTGCCAGACGTCCAGACCCATTCCCACGTCTTTTTGAGGTCGCATGAGATGGAGGAGATGGAGAGGGCGACATCCCCCCAGGGAAGAGGGTAGGGCACCTGACCGCTCCGCCTCTCTGCTCTTTCCAGACAGATCTTCTCCGGGGCGTCCAGCCAGATGACAGAGACCGGCAGACCTGACTCCCTGAGTGCGACGGCCGCCATGCCGGCGTGAGGACCGCATCCGGAGAACTCGATGACGGCCGGGCGGGTGGCGCTGCATGCCTCCATGAAAGCGGTCTGTGCCCGGTATTCGCCGGCGACGGTGCCGTCACCGTGCTCTTCCCTGTATCGGTCGATGGACCGGTACGGGATGCCGGTCCTATCTGAGAGATGCTCTGCCACCGTCGTCTTCCCGCTCCCAAGAGTGCCGACAAGGAGGATCTTTGCCGGTGGGAGGGACTCTCTCTTCTCAGGCATGCGCCGCCTCCCCTCTCTCTGCCTGCGGGAACGTCCCGAGCAGATGGTGTGCAAAGAATACCGTGCAGATGAGGTCAAGGGTGAACGTGAAGACAAAGAGGGTCATCACGGTGGTGAAGACCGGGACAATCGCGCCGGCCTTCATGAGGATCACGAACGGGAAGACCACACATGCCTGCACGATGAGAGAGACAAAGAAGATGTACTTAGTCATACCTGTCCCGTAAAAGAGACTCTTGAGGATGATCCCGGCGGCGAAGAAGATGTACGGGACGATGAGCCAGTGGAAGGCCTGTACCGAGTACGCCACCATCTCGGGGTTGGGGTTGAAGACCGCAGAGAGCCAGTCCCAGGAGAGGAGGCCGGCCATGGCGATACATCCGATGACGCCCAGGGCAAGGATCTCTGACATCGCGAGCACTTTTGGGATGGCCAGGTAGTTGCCTGCACCATAATAGTTGCCGACAACGACATTGGTCGCTTCTGCCAGGGCGAGGACCGGCACGAGGAGCGTCCACATCACGGTCATGGCAAGGCCGTACCCGCCGAACTGGCTGACGCCGATGAGGTTGAGGGCCATGAGGATGCCGACATAACCGGCATTCCTGACGAGGGAGTCAAGGCCGGTCCACCCGCCGATCTTGAAGATCGGGATCATGCAGAGGCGTGCGGGGATCTCCCTGACAAACCTGAGGATGTTGAGATCAAGGATGTGGACAAGGTAGCCGAGGGACACCGCCGCCAGAATACTTTTTGAGAGGATATAGCCGAGCGCGACCCCCATGACGCCGAGGTGGAGGGAGATGTCAAGGGTGGAGATGAACAGGAGGTCGAAGACGACATTCAGGACGACCGAGAGGAGGACGATCAGCATGGCGGCCTTTCCTTTTCTCATGGCCTTGACCGCGATGAGGAGGAGGAAGGCGATGGCGTCGAAGGGAAGCGCGAGGGCCATGAGGTGGATATAGGACTCGGTCAGGGTGACGATCTCGGCCGGGGTTCCGATCGTCGAGACAAATGTCGGTGTGCAGAGAAAGACGACCGCCGTCAGCACGGCCGAGAGGGCGACCTGGATCACAAGGCCTGACTTGAGGATGGAGAGCACTTTTTTCCGGTCGGTGTAGTTCTGGGCGATGAGGGCCAGCACACCAAAGGGTACGGTCTCGTTGATCACCTCGACGGCGACGGCGAGGAAGTCGTACTGTTTGGTGACGGCAAGGGCGTCGTAACTGATCTGGCCGACCCAGAACATATTCGTGAGGTCATAGACTTTTGGGATGAGGGAGGCAAGGATGATGAACCCGATGAACCGCCAGGGGTAGACGGCGATGAGTTCACGGAGCATTCGCCCGGCTTTTCCTGGGTATGTGGGAGTATGTGCCTGGTATTCCATGCTGGCCTTCTATTCGTAAAATTCACAGATCCTGCAGTGGCCGTTTGCACGGTGTTCCTCGACGATATCGGGGTAGGCATGGTGGAAGGCGGCCCATCCTCCGTCAACATATTCGATGTGTTCGACCTGGAAGAAGACCTTCAGTTTGACAGCCGAGATGAGGCTTCGTGCCGATCCGGTGATCGTTCCCTCTCTCTTCGGCTGCCCCTGGCTCATGATGAGGTAGCGATAGTCGGGGTGCTTGCCGGTGATCTCTTCAAGGGTTTTGTACTGGTCTTTTTCCCTGAGGTCAAAATAGTACCAGGGGATATTGAAGAGATATTTATAGGGGCGGCATTGTGTGGGGAGGTGACCTTCTTCCCATTCTTTCTCGGTCCTGACGTCGATGATGATGATCGGTTCGTCTGATTCGAGGATGGACCTGAGTCCGGGTGCCTTGATTGTAGGGATGTCCGCGATCCCGCTCCATCGGTCTGCTTCACAGAGGAGACAGGATTCTTTGTATGCAATCTGGTGTCGACGGCAGAAGTTCTGGATGTCGTGGCCGGCCTCGAGGTGTCCCTTGATGTTGCACCCTGCGCAGAGGGCGATGTCGCAGTCCATGCAGTAGGCAATGTAGGGCTGGTTGTGCTTTTCGCAGACCAACGTCTCGTTATATGCCTCTTCGACCAGTCGGTCCCATGGTTTTCCGTGTTTGTTCTCAAGCAATTTCCGGAGATATCCGGATATGTTCTTCGCTCCGTTCTTCTGCATCGACCAGTCGAAGACGTCTTTTGTCTCCTGGTCAAGGGCAATAGATGTCCGTTTTTTATCGGGTGGTGCCATGCATCTCTCCTATGGTAATGGGCGGTTCTGCCTTTTAGCCTTGTCCATGCATATGCATATGCATGCAAATACATGCATTTATAAATGTGGGGAGAGATCTTTTCTATGGGTGCAGGGAACTCCCCTGCCCCAGGAAGTGAACGAAAACATGGCAGATAAGAAAATGACCTCTGAAGCGGCATCGAGGATCCAGGCACACGCGGACAGGGCCGGAAAGAACCAGGACTTCAAGGCCCGTGCACAGGCTGCTGGAGAGAAAAACTCCAGAAAATAATCATTTTCATCATGAATCGATCTCGTGTTCTGTGATGGGGTAAATTATGGCTGTATGGATCAAAGTAAAGCTGTTTGGCGACTCTACTCTTGTAAATGCGGAGAATATTGACTTGATCTTCCTCGGGGTAAATCCCTCAAGATCAAAATATGTTCTGTATGCAATGCAGGGTGAGTTGCAGATTCCCCTGGCGGAATCTGATAATGAAGGTACGATCAAGTCTATGCTCTCTGGTCTGTTGGCCTTCATACAGGCGGGAAAGGGACTCGACGCTCAGAAAGTTCCAGTTATTGAAAACAGAGGTACAGAATTTGTATGGGGGGGCGTCTGAAGCTCCTCTTTCCTGTTAGACGTCCCTGAAATCTATTCATTATTCTTTTCTTCAGTGCGGATTTTGACTATGACGGAACCGTGGGATGGGATGGATGGTATCAAAACGTCGCAAAACAAGAGAATGCTGCTATGGGGATTCGAACCCCAGTCGCAGGAGTGAGAGTCCTGCATGATTGGCCGGTCTACACTATAGCAGCGAGTGATTGCACCTCAGTGCTCTACAATATTTGATATGACGGTATTTAACCATTCCTGTCCGCGCCGCCGGATCAGACCATGACCATAACTCTGCGATACGAGCCGCGCGAGAGAGCGCCAGCGTTCCCTATCCATGACCCTTATGTAGTCGGCAGACAGAGTATTGAGGAATGAGTGGTCTTGAAGATCAGATCAAAGAGATCGAGGATGAGATCCAGCGGACGTCCTATAACAAGGCCACCTCCAAGCACATCGGCCGCCTGAAGGCGAAAGTCGCCAAGATGAGAGAAGAGGCCGTCCAGCGGGCGATGAAGTCGGCCGGAGGCGGCGAGGGCTACTCGGTCAAGAAGTCCGGGGACGGCACCGTCGTTCTGGTCGGTTTCCCCTCGGTGGGGAAGTCCACCCTCCTCAACCGGCTCACCGGCAAGGACAGCGAGGTCGGGGCCTATGCCTTCACCACTCTCACGGTCGTGCCCGGCGTCCTCGAGCACAAGGGTGCGAAGATCCAGGTCCTCGATATCCCGGGGCTCATCGCCGGTGCCGCGATGGGCAAGGGGCGGGGCAAGGAGGTGATCGCCGTCGTGCGGAGCGCCGACCTCATCCTGATCCTCGGCGATGTCTACAATGGCCGGCACGTCGACGTCCTGATGAAAGAACTCTACGACGCCGGCATCAGGATCAACAAGCCCAAGCCCGACATCACCATCAAGAAGGCGGCCAACGGGGGTATCAGGCTCAACTATGTCGGCGAAGAGGCGCTTGAGATCGACGAAGTCCGCTCGATCCTCGCGGAGAACAAGACCACCAATGCCGACGTCCTGGTCCGTGGCAACGTCTCCCAGGACGACTTCATCGACGCCATGATCGGCAACCGCATCTATGTCCCGGCCTTCGTCGCCATCAACAAGGTCGACCTCGTCGACGAAGCGATGAGGAACGAGGTCAGAGAAGAAGTCGTCGAGCGTTTCGGCGACGAACCCTACATGATCTCGGCCCACTCCGGCTACAACATCGAGGCCCTCAAGGACGCGATCTACGAGAACCTGGGCTTCATGCGGGTCTACATGAAACCGCTCGGCGGCCCGGCCGATCTGGAGGAGCCCCTGATCGTCAGGAGCGGTTCGACGATCGAGGACGTCTGTAACCGGCTCCATCGTGAATTCGTCGAGAAGTTCAAGTATGCCAAGATCTGGGGTAAGTCGGTGAAGCACGACGCCCAGCGGGTCGGTCTCCAGCACACCCTCGCCGACGAGGACATCGTGACGATTGTCACGAGGTTCTGAAATCTTTTTTTTGGCTTTGTAAAATTCGGCATGAACCTGCGGTTCAAGCATACGCGGTCGAACATTTTCTGAGCGGTGCTTCAGCGTGTGGGGAGATCCCGATCGTTGCGAGAGGGCATCTGAGAGATCTGAGTTCGTCGCCGCCTCCGTCCGATCTTCTCGCGAGACGGCCCCGCCGGCGGCCCTCGCGTTTCAACGCACGGCAAAACAACAGAAATGAACTCAGGCCATCGCCGTCCCCACCCTCTCCTCTCGCGAGACGGCAGAACGGGTTCGGTGATGAGGGGACGGCACATCCGGTCGTCACATCTGTCCTGTATTCATGGCCCCGAAGATAGAACCGTGACGGGAGAGGGCCGATCATTATTCCGGGGATCACGCCACCCCGTACCGCCCCCCGCCCTATCTTTTCGCGAAGTACCAGAAATGATTCTGTGAGGAGGGACGGCAATTCAGATCATGACGCCGTTCTATTTTCATGACCCCGAAGATAGAACCGGACGGGAAAGGGTTGATCACTCTTCGACGGGATCACGCGTTCGTGCCCTCCCCCGCACTATCTTCTCGCGAGACAGCAGAACAGATCCGGTGATGAGGGACGGCACATTTGATCATCACACCCGTCCTGATTTCATGACCCCGAAGATAGAACCGGGATCGGAGGGGGCCGATCGTTTTCAGCGGGATCACGCCGCCCCCCGGCGCGAGATGATGGCGGCGTACGATCCGGGGATAGAGAGAAAGCGTGCGATCAGAGGCGCAGCCCGCGCCTCTCACGACCGTTTGTCAGGCACGTCTCCCCTCACCGCCGCCTCGACCACTTCGAGCGGCGCCCCGGTCTTCACCCCGGTGCCGACATAGTGGGTCCGCGTCGCCGCATACCCGGCCTCCTGCACCCGCTGGAGCATCACGTCCATCGCCGGCGGCGAGGTCCGCATCCGTTTGGCCACCCGGTGATAGTCGTAGAAGGACGAGGTGGGGAGTTCGGCCCTGAGGAGGGGGAGGAGGCGGCCGAGGTAGGCGGCCGTGCCAAGACCCATCGTCGGGAGGCGGGCCTCCATCTCTTCGAGGAGGTCGGGGTCGTTGATCGCCCCGAGCCAGAGGGGGCCGACCGGACTGAGCACTTCCCCGCAGCGCGGGCAGGTCCGGCGTTCCGGGAACATCCCGGCCTGTTCGGCGCGGTAGAAGCAGTGCGGGCACTGGAGGATATACCCGATCCGGCTGCGGGCCTCTTCGGCGGCGCTGACTCTCGGCACCACCCGCAGGTGGAGGCGGATGAAGTGCTCGTGGGCAAAGCAGAAGAGTGGTTTGATGCCCCGGTCGTACTTGATCATCTGGCGTGCCGCAAACCCGAGGAGCACCCGCAGCCCCACCTCGCCGTGGTACTCGGTGTTCATCGGCCGCGCCCAGTAGCGGCGCATCCCGGCCTTGAGATGGGCGCCGCAGAGCGGGGCGGTGTCGGTGGCGGTGATGCAGAGAAACCGTCTGGCGCTCCGGCACCCCGAGTCGGTGAAGGGCGCCGGCGTCCCGAAGGGGTCGAGGTCCACGCAGTCGAAACGGCGACTGCTCATCAGGGCGTTGGCGTCCTGGCAGGTCACCTCGGCGTCGAGGCCCAGATCCTTGACATTGGCCCTGATCTCGGCCGCGGCCGCGGGGTCGATGTCGTTGATGGTGGTGTGGGTCCCGGTCTCGTTCGCGACCCGCAGCCCGCGCACGCCGGTCGCCCCCATCGCATCGAGGTATTCGGAAGGGCGGACCGCCGAGAGGAAGAGGACGGTGGCGTCCCGGTTCGCCTCCATCCTGGGATTATAAAATATGGGGGCCGAACCGGGGGGGAACTGGGTGTTCTTATCCTGGACCGGTGCAAAAAATGACGTCTTCCCCTCGGTGACCCGTACTCTTTCCATTGCGGCAGAGAGGTGGCCCTCTCAAAACCTTAATACCTTCCCGGCACCAATATCTATAGACACTGAGGGCTTGTGGCCTAGCCAGGATAGGGCGTCAGCCTCCTAAGCTGAATACCAGGGGTTCGAATCCCCTCAAGCCCGCTCGATTTTATCACTGCGAAATTATTCGCAGTTTTGGATATCTTTATCGGGCCGTCGGCCTGATCTCCAGTCGTGAGATCATGCACCGAATACTCCCGGCCCTTGTCCTTGGCGTCGCCCTCCTGATCGCGGGGTGCGCTACCGTAGACGAACCGTCGCCTCCGCTCCAGAGTGTGGCGGCGGAGAATGATACCGGCTTTGCCCATTCTTATACCTTCAAACCCCTTGAGTTCACGCCGTCGGCACCGCAGTACGCCCTTCCCCTCGATCCCGACACCGTCACGAACTGGGAGGAGGTCGTCGCCGTCCTCGACCTCGGCGAGGAGGAGCAGGCCCTCCTCAAGGAGCACGGTTTTGTCGTCGCCGCTTATCCCTTCGGCCTTGAAAGCGACATCGTCAGGCCGTACAGGACGCTTGGCGAGCATGACGTCCCGCTCTTCCTCTCCTCAGACACTCTCTACCACCTCTACCATCTCCAGTTCGACGAAACCCTCTGCCAGATCGAGAAAGACACCCTCGCAGCCGACCTCCTGGCTCTCGACATCGCTCTCCTCAACGCCTCCGAGGAGACCTATCGGCAGAGTTCGGGCGAGGCGAAGGAGGCGGCCAGGCTGAACATGGGATATTATGCTGTGGCCGTTGCTCTCCTTGACCCATCAGGCGTCACGGTCCCGGCCGAGGTCCGCGACGAGGTCGAGGCCGAACTCGCCCTCATCGGGGGGCAGGCCGGGCTTGCGCCCTCGCCCCTCTTCTCATACACCGAGGACTACACCCAGTACCGCCCGCGCGGCCACTACACCTGGACAGAAGAATTGGAACGCTATTTCCAGGTGACGATGTGGCACGGGCGGATGCCCTTCCTCCTCAACGCCACCGCGGAGGTCAGCGAGAAGGAGGCGCGCATCCAGACCGCAGCCGCCGCCAGGACCGCGGCGCTCCTCGCCGCCGACCCCGACCTGATGGAACGCTGGGAACGGGTCTATGAGGTCACCGCCTTCTATGTCGGCTATTCCGACGACCTCGGGCCAGCGGAATATATCACCGCGATGGAACGGCTCTTTGGCGGGGCGAAGCAGACCCTCACCCCCGACGAGGTCGAGGCCCTCAGGCAGGAGCTTCTGACCCTGCCGCCGCCGTCGATCTACAGCGGGACCGGCTACCAGGGCGTCGAGTCGCCTGAAGAGGCGCGGGCGGTGCTCAACGCCACCATGGGCTTCAGGTTCATGGGCCAGCGTTTTGTCCCCGACTCGTACGTCTTCTCTGAACTCGTCACCCCGTACGTCGGCGAGTTCACCGGGACCGGCGCCCCCTTCACCATGATCGGCGGGGCCAGAAGCGTCCCGACCGGCCTGGACCTGATGGCCCTCCTCGGTTCAGACCGGGCCCGCGCCCTCCTGGACGAGGGCGGGGACAGCGCCTATAGAGACTACGATACGGTCTATGGCAGGCTCGAAGCCGACCTTGCCGCGCGCACCGAGACCGGGTGGCACCAGAACCTCTACTGGGCCTGGCTGGACTCACTCCGCCCGCTCCTTGACGGGTGCGGGGAAGGCTACCCGACCTTCATGCAGACCCCGGCCTGGCAGGAGAAAGAGCTCACCACTTCGCTTGCCTCCTGGACCGAACTCCGCCACGACACCCTCCTCTATGCCAAGCAGAGTTATACCCTCGAGTGTGCCTTCATGTACCCTGAGAAACCAGAGATCCCGGGTTACGTCGAGCCGGTACCCGAGGCCTACCACCGCCTCGCCGCCCTCAACACCATGACCGCCGACGGACTCTCTGACCTCGACGTCCTTGACCCCGCCGCGGAGCAGCGGCTCAGTGGCCTTGGCGAGGTGATCGACCGGTTCACCGCCCTCTCGGTGAAAGAACTCGAAGGCGACCCCCTCACCGCCGACGACCGCGCCTTCATCAGGGACGCCGCCGAGAGCCTCGACGACCTCATCATCGCCCCGGAGTCCTGGGCGGCCCTGGTCGCGGACGTGCACTCCAACCCCTACCATGGCATCGTCCTGGAAGAGGGTGTGGGAGACATCGACCTCATCGTCGTCGCCTGTCCCACCTCGGACGGCGAGGCCACCCTCTGCGCCGGCCCGGTCCTCTCGTACTACGAGTTCACGCACCCACTCGACGACCGTCTCACCGACGAGGCGTGGATGCGGATGCTCAGGAAAGATCCCCCGCTCAGGCCCTGGTGGACTGCCCGCTACGCGATGGTGGAGTGAGGTGCGCCACCCCCTCCACCGCCTGAGGACCAGACCGCCACCCTTGAAGACCATGAGGCGCTCACCACCCTCCCGATCTCTCCTGGGCTTACAATGCCTCGGTCACGCCCTCGACGCTCAGGGCCGTGCCAGGCGAGCAGTGCAGGCGGCCGTATAGGCACTGAGGGCTTGTGGCCTGGCCAGGATAGGGCGTCAGCCTCCTAAGCTGAATACCAGGGGTTCGAATCCCCTCAAGCCCGCTCGATTTTATCACTGCGAATGTATTCGTAGTCTTGGATATCTTTATGGGGCCGTCGGCCTGATCTCCAGTCGTGAGATCATGCACCGAATACTCCCGGCCCTTGTCCTTGGCGCGGCCCTCCTCATCGCGGGGTGCGCCACCGTAGACGAACCGTCGCCTCCGCTCCAGGATGCGGCGGCGGAGAATGATACCGGCTTTGCCCATTCTTATACCTTCAAACCCCTTGAGTTCACGCCGTCGGCACCGCAGTACGCCCTCCCCCTCGATCCCGACACCGTCACGAATTGGGAGGAGGTCGTCGCCGCCCTCGACCTCGGCGAGGAGGAGCAGGCCCTCCTCAAGGAGCACGGTTTTGTCGTCGCCGTCTATCCCTTCGGTGACCAGGACGAGATCGTCGGGCCGTACAAAGCCCTCGGCGACCAGGACGTCCCCCTCTTCCTCTCCTCCGACACCCTTCTCCATCTCTACCATGCCCAGTTCGACGACACCCTCCGACGGGTCGAGGAGCGCGAGTTCTTCGACGACCTCCGGGCCCTCGACACCGCCCTCCTCAACGCCTCCGAAGAGGCCTATCGGCAGAGTTCGGGCGAGGCGAAGGAGGCGGCCAGGCTGAACATGGGCTACTATGCCGTGGCCCTCACCCTCCTCGCTCCCGACGCCGGACAGGTCGGGGACAGTTTCGGCCCCGGGGACGTCAGGCGCTATCATGTCGACGTCCCGGCACCGGTCCGCGCCGAGGTCGAGGCCGAACTCGCCCTCATCGACCGGAAGGCCGGGCTTACGCCTTCACCCCTCTTCTCGTACACCGAGGACTACTCGCAGTACCGACCGCGCGGTCACTACACCCAATCGGAGAGACTCAAAAATTATTTCCAGGCGATGATGTGGCACGGACGGATGCCTTTCCTCCTCAACGCCACCAGGCAGGTTCCCGAGGAGGAGGCGCGCGTCCAGACCGCGGCCGCCGCTCGGACCGCGGCGCTCCTCGCCGACGATCCCGACCTGATGGAGCGCTGGGACCGGATCTACGAGGTCACCGCCTTCTATGTCGGCTACGCAGACGACCTCGGACCGGAGGAGTATATCGCCGCGATGGAACGCCTCTTCGGCGGGGTGAAGCAGAGTCTCGCCCCGGCCGAGGTCGATGCACTCAGGCGGGAACTCCTGGCCCTGGACCCGCCGGCGATCTACAGCGGGACCGGCTACCAGATCGTCGAATCACCGGAAGAGGCGAGACGGGTGCTCAACGCCACCCAGGGATTCAGGTTCATGGGCCAGCGTTTTGTCCCCGACTCCTACTTCTTCTCTGAACTGGTCTTCCCGTACACCGGCGAGTTCACCGGGACCGGTGAGCCCTTCACGCTCGTCGGGGGGTATCGGAGCATTCCGACCGGCCTGGATGTGATGGCCCTCCTCGGCTCGGAACAGGCCCGCACCCTCCTGGACGAGGGAGAAGACAGCGCCTATGCAAAGTATGATCCGGTCTATGGCAGGCTCGAGGGCGAACTCGCCGCGCTCAACGAGAGCGCGTGGCGCCAGAACCTCTACTGGGGCTGGCTGTACTCGCTCCGCCCCCTCCTCGTCGAGTTCGGGGAAGGCTACCCGACCTTCATGCAGACACCGGCCTGGCAGGAGAAAGAACTCACCACTTCGCTCGCCTCCTGGACCGAACTCCGCCACGACACCATCCTCTATGTCAAGCAGAGTTATACGCTCGGCAAAGGGCCTGCCACCTCGCCCGAGAAACCCGAGATCCCCGGCTACGTCGAACCGGTACCCGAGGCCTACCACCGCCTCGGGGCTCTCAACGCCATGACCGCCGACGGGCTCTTCGACCTCGACGTCCTTGACCCCGCCGCGCAGCGGCGGCTCAGGGATCTCGGCGACGTCGTCGACCGGTTCACCGACCTCTCGGTGAAAGAACTCGAAGGCGTCCCCCTCACCGCCGAGGATCACGCCTTCATCAGGGACGCCGCCGAGAGCCTCGACGACCTTGTGATCAACCTTGAGGCACGGACGACCCTGGTCGCGGACGTGCACTCCGACCCGTACGACGACATCGTCCTCGAGGAGGGCGTGGGGTACGTCGACCTCATCGTCGTCGCCTGCCCCGAACCCGACGGTGCGGTCACCCTCTGCGCCGGCCCGGTCCTCTCGTACTACGAGTTCAAGCACCCGCTCGACGACCGCCTCACCGACGAGGCCTGGCGGGAGATGCTCAGGGAAGCACCCCCGGCCAGGCCCTGGTGGACCGGCGAGTACGCGGTGGTGGCGTGAGATGCGCCGGCTCCTGGCGGGGGCGGGGCTTCTCATCCTCCTGATTTTTCTTTTTCTGCTCCTCCCCGCGCCCCGGGTGGCGGCACCGCCGCCACTGCCGCCGCCAGAAAACCAGACTCCGCCGGCACCGTTCAACCAGACCGCCGCCCTCGAAGACCACGAGGCGCTCACCACCCTCCCGATCGGGAGCCTGGAGCAGGGCTTCATCTGGGTGAGGCCAGGGGAGGAGATTGCGGTCAACTACACCTTCCTGGCTAGAGGGGAGGCGCCCGTCGTCCTCAACCTCTCCCTTGAACGGGTGGACGGTGTCGGGTCGACGACCTCCCTCCCGATGCCTGCCGGACTCTCCGCCTCGGTCACCCCAGCGACGCTCAGGGCCGCGCCCGGCGAGCGGGTGCAGGCGGTCGTCACCGTGAAAAATGCGCCCGAAGGTGGGCGGGGCGGGGTCCTGAGGATTGCCGCCGACGCCGGCGGCGCGCCGGTGGTCGCCGATGACTGGCTCAGGGTGCTCGCCTCGGAGTCTCCGAAGCCTGGGATCTCAGGGGTGTATCATATCAGAGAAACCTTTGAGAACGAGAGCCTCGTCCTCAGTCCGGGGGAGCGCGTGACGACGAACTGCACGGTCAGAGCCGGTGAGGGGGGCAGGCTCGACACCATCTGGGTGAGACCCTTCCGCTCGACCAGACGCTCGGCGCAGGACTTCTTCCCGATGCCCGAGGGCCTCACCGTCACCGTCGATCCCTCCAGCCTCCTGGTCAGGAACCACGGGGTGTATCATCTCATCGTCACCGTCACCGCCGCCGAAGAGACCCCGCCCGGCACCTACCCCATCACCTTCGCCTTCGGGTGGAGGGATCGGGCCTATGCCTACCCCTCCATCGAGGTCACCGTCAGGTAAGTGGGATTGAAATACCTCTCCCGCTCACCTCTTTCTCAGCATGCACGGCTATCTTGCGATCACCCGCCCCGTCAACTCGGTCGTCGCCGGCCTTGCCGGGGTGCTCGGCTACCTCATCGCCACCGGCACGGTCAGGCCCGAGGCCGCGTTCCTCATCGGGATCGTCGCCCTGGTCACTGCCGCCGGCAACACCATCAACGACTACTGCGACGCCGAGATCGATGCCGTCAACCGTCCCGACCGTCCCATCCCCTCGGGTGCGGTCTCCAGGCGCGGGGCGCTCGTCTATGCCGCCCTCCTCTTCACCGGCGGCGTTGTCATCGCCCTCGTCACCAACCCCCTCTGCCTTGCGATCGCCGTCTTCAACTCGGTGCTCCTGGTGCTCTACGCCGTGCGCCTCAAGGGCACCCCCTTCCTCGGCAACCTCGCCGTCGCGTACCTTTCGTCCTCCATCTTCCTCTTCGGCGGGGCGCTCGCCGGGCCCGACGGCCTCGCCGCCAACCTGCCGGTGGCCGGGGTCACCCTCCTGGCCATGCTCGCCCGCGAGGTGCTCAAGGACGCCGAGGACGTGGAGGGCGACCGCGCCGGCGGGGCCAGGACGCTTCCGATGATCATCGGCGTGCCCCGGTCGGTCGCCCTTGCCCTCGGCTTCGCCCTTGCGGCCGCCGTCCTCTCGATGCTCCCGGTCTTCCGGTGGTGGGGCCTCCCGTATCTCCTCGCCATCGGTCTCCTCAACCTCGCCGTCCTTCTCGGGTCGGCGGGGGTGCGCGGGTGCACCACGCCTGCCTGTGTCCGCGACTCCCGGGTCACCTCGACCCTGAAGAAGGGAATGTTCCTCTCGCTGCTGGTCTTCACTGCGGCCGCTATACTCTGCTGAGGGGACAGGTTCGGGGCAATGGCCTCTTCTCTTTTTAACGGGGTTTTTGGGAATGGAGCGGCGTCGGGTTAATGAAAAATGTTTTATGCCGAGGGTTGATTTCTTCATTAAAAATATAAACAAACCGAAACCTTTTCTATCCCTCCACCGCATGGTTGTGTGAGAGCATGAAGGTCTATCAGCGCGGGGACACCTATATCGCACCGAAGGGCTCTTATTTTGACGGGAATGTCCACATCCCGGGAAACTTCATCGTCCCGGCTGAGACGCATATCTGGGGCAGGCTTGATGTCGAAGGCTGTCTCGAACTCGGGCCGCACTCGACCGTCGGCGAGGACGTCACCTGCGGTTCCGGGGTCATCGGCCGCGGGGTGCGGATCAAAGGGGCGCTCTCCTCGGCAGGCGACGTCACCGTCTCCGACCAGGCCGTGATCAACGGTGTCAGCGCAAAGGGGGACATCATCCTCAGGCCAGGCGTGGACGTCGGCGAGGTGAGGAGCGAGGCCACCATCTATGTCTACGGCAAGATCGTCTCGACCAAACTGACCGGGAAGAACGTGAAGGTCTCGGGGAACTAGGGGCGGGGCGTTGCTCGAATTATTGGCTCTGTAGAAAACCTTCACTTTTCCGGGGATGAGCGCGGCATGTTCTGATCATCACGCCGTCCTGTCGTCCCGGCCCCGAAGATAGATCCCGGACGGGATGGGCTGATCATGATTCCGGGGAGTACACCATCTCATGCCGTCCCAACCCTATCCTCTCGCGAGATGGCAGGAAAGATCCGGTGAAAGGGGGGACGGATGTTTTGATCGTCGCGCCGTCATGAAACCCGGCAGTGGGGACGCCGCTCCCGATCCTGAACCCTGAAGATAGGGGCGGGACGGCCACGCCGGTGATCCTCGCGTTTCAATGCACGGCAAAACAATAGAGATGAACTCAGGCCATCGCCGCCCCCGCCCTATCTTCTCGCGAAATTAAAGCAATGATCGGGGACGGCACTCCTGATCATCACGCCGCCCTGTCGTCGTGACCCCGAAGATAGAACCCGGACGGGAGGTATTTGATCTTTTTTTCAGCGGGAGCACACCAACCCTTGCCGTCCCCCGTCCTATCTTCTCGCGAAATAACAGAAAAGATTCAATGATCGGGGACGGCACATTCTGATCACCACACCTTTCTCGTCGTTGCGACCCCGAAGATTGAACCTGGACGGGATGGGCTGATCATGATTCCGAGGAGCACACCATCTCATGCCGTCCCCCGTCCTATCTTCTCGTGAAATAACAGAAAAGATTCAATGATCGGGACGGCACATCCTGATCACCACACCTTTCTCGTCTTCGCGACCCCGAAGATAGAATTGGGACTGGGGAGGGCCGATCCCCCTCTCAGCGAGATCACACCGTTCCCTATCGTAGAGAACTATCAAAAAGGAGAGTGCGACCGGGGGCTCTCAGTTCTGTCCCTGGGTACTTCCGGGGACAAGCCCGATCTCTGCGATCTCCATGAGGTCGTTCCAGTCGAGGATGGTCTCGACGCACCCGTCCTTGAGGGTGACCACGCCCATCCCGATGAGCCCGATCTTGTCGCAGAGTTCGAGCCCCTCCTTGATCTCCATCAGGCACCCGACCCCGATGAGTGCCTCCGGATGATAGCGCTTCACCATCCGCTTGATAAAGGTCGAGCCCGGGACAATGAAGACCTGATAGCCCATCGCTTCATAGGCGTCGATCTCAGAGCCGATGGCGCACCGCTTGCACCGGCGGCAGACCAACCCCTCCGGGGTGAGGGAGGCGGGGCAGTCGCTTGCCCTCATGCACTGGGGCAGGAAGATCGCCCGCTTATCCACCGGCGTCTCCCCGAAGGTCTTCATGTTCATGGTATTGTGGAGCCTGATGAAGAAGGTGACCAGGTCCTTGTCGTCGAAACCGAAGAACTTGCAGATCCCTTTGATCATCCCTTCGAGGAGGACCATCCCGCTCTTCATGAAGCGTGGGAAGTAGAACTGCCCGTTTCTGACAGAAACCGTGGCGATGGTCATGACGACGACCGCACCGACGAACATCCCGATGAAGAGCAGGATCGTGACCTCGCCGATAAGGGTCATCAACGGAGTCCAGAGCGGGCTTGAGAAGAACATAGTTGCCATAAGATATGGGGAGGGAATTTATATATTCCGGGGTCCGGGCATCGGATCGAAGGGCGGCCTGAGGACGCCCTGCTCGGTGATGATCCCGGTGACCAGGTCGAGTGGCGTGGCGTCGAAGGCATAGGTGGTGCACCGCACGCCTTCCCGCACGGTCCGCTTCCCGTTGAAGATGGCGATCTCCTCCTCGCCCCGCTCCTCGATCTCCACCTCGGCCTCGCTCAGCACCGGGTCGAAGGTCGAGAGGGGCGCGGCGACATAGAAGGGGATCCCGTGGTGCTTCGCACAGACCGCGTGCATGTAGGTGCCGATCTTGTTGAAGACGGCGTCGCGGGTGATCCGGTCGGCCCCGACGACCACGCAGTCGATCTCTCCTTTGCGCATCAGGAAGGCGGCGGTCGAGTCGGTGATCACCCGCACCGGGATTTTGTCCTCGGCGAGTTCGAAGGCGGTGAGACGTGCTCCCTGCAGGAGTGGTCTGGTCTCGCACGCCGTGACCGAGACCTTCTTGCCGGCCTCGACCGCCGAGCGGACGACACCGAGCGCCGTACCCCAGGTCGAGCAGGCAAGGGCCCCGGCATTGCAGTGCGTGAGCACCCTCGCGCCGTCGGGGATGAGCGCCGCGCCGTGTCTGCCGATCGCCCGGCAGGTCGCCTCGTCTTCGGCGGCGATCCGGTCGGCCTCCGCGACCGCCGCCTCCTTCGCGTTCTCGACGGTTTCGGCCGCCCCGGCGGCGGCGAGCACCCGGTCGATCCCCCATCCGAGGTTCACCGCGGTCGGCCGCGTCGCCCTGAGGTATTCGGCGGCGTCGGCGATCCCGGCAAGGAAGCCCTCCATCTCCCCGGCCTCGCTCTGCATCGCGGCCAGGGCGACGCCGTATGCCCCGGCGATCCCGAGGGCCGGCGCCCCCCGCACCTCGAGCCGCCGGATCGCCGTGGCAAGGCGCTCGACGTCGGTGCACCGCACCGTCTCCAGGCGTCCGGGGAGGAGCGTCTGGTCGATGAAGACGATGACCTCGCCCTCGCGGGCGATGGTCCGCGGGATCACCGGTCCACCTTCAGTGCGTCCCGGTAGGCCCGCATCGCCGCGGCCCCGGCCATCGCCACCGAGTCGGGGATGTCTTTCGGGGCGACGGCCGTCCCGGCTACGTAGATGCCCGGCCTGAGCGTCGAGACGGTGTCGGTCTTCTCGTCCCTGATCTGCACGAACCCGGTCGTCTCCTGGGTGATCCCGAGCCGCTCGGCAAGTTCATCGGCCCCGGCCGGGGGCTGCATCCCGACCGAGAGGACGACGAGGTCGGGGTGGAGGAACTCGACCTCCGCCGTCTCGGTGTCCTCGACCATCAACTCAATCCCGCCGTCCTTTGCGGCGATCTCGCCGGGCATCCCTCTGAGGAACCGAACGCCCATCGCCTTGGCCCGTTCGAAATATTCCTCGTAGCCCTTCCCATAGGCCCTGAGGTCCATGTACAGCACCGTCACCTCGGTCTCCGGATGGTGCTCTCTGATCAGGATGGCGTTCTTGACCGCCGCCATGCAGCAGACGCAGGAGCAGTACGGGCGGTCGATCTGCATGTCCCGCGACCCCACGCACTGGAGGAAGACGATGCTCTCCGGCACGGCGCCGTTCGAGAGCCGGCGCAGTTCGCCGCCCGTCGGGCCGCTCGCGTTGATCATCCGCTCGAACTCGAGGTTGGTCACGACGTCGGGGAGCTGGAGATAGCGGAGGTTGGCCTTGCGCGAGGGGTCGAAGGTGGCGTAGCCGGTGGTGACCACCACGGCGGCGGCACTGACCTCGGTCTCTTCTTCGTGGTCCTCGTCGTCCCTGAGCACGGCGTCTTTGCCGCAGGCCTCGTAGCAGAGCCCGCAGTCGATGCAGTGCTCGGCGTCCCTGACCGTGATGTTGGGGACGGCCTGGGGCATCGGTTTGTACACCGCCTTGCGCACCCCGATCCCGGCGTCGAAGTGGTTGTAGACCTCGACCGGGCAGACCTCGGTGCAGTCGCCGCAGCCGTTGCATTCCTTCTCGTCGATGTAGCGGGGGTGGCGGAGGAGGCGGACCGTGAAGGCCCCGACCTCGCCCTCGACCCCGACGACCTCGGTGCAGGTGTGGAGGGTGACGAGCGGGTGGCGCTCCACGTCGACCATCTTGGGCGAGAGGATGCACATGGAGCAGTCGTTGGTCGGGAAGGTCTTGTCGAGCATGGCCATGTGCCCGCCGATCGTCGGTTCGCGCTCGACGAGGTGGACCGTGACCCCGTGGTTGGCAAGGTCGAGCGCCGCCTGGATCCCGGTGATCCCGCCGCCGACGACGACCACCTCAGCCATGCCGGTACCTCGCGGCCAGGTCGACGTAGATGCGCGCGTTCTCCCTGATGTGTTCGCGCTGTTCGGGGCCGACCTCCTTGACGACCTTGCCGGGCACGCCGAGGACCACCGAGCCCGGCGGGACGAGCTTGCCTTCGGTGACCACCGCGCCGGCGCCGATGATCGAGCCTTCACCGACGACCGCTCCGTTCATCACGATCGCACCCATCCCGACGAGCACCTCGTCTGAGATCGTGCATCCGTGGACGATGGCGCCGTGTCCGACCGAGACCCGTTCGCCGATGATGGTCGGGTGACCGGTGCTGCCGTGGACGACGGCGTTGTCCTGGATGTTGGAGTCGGCGCCGATGACGATCCGGTCCCGGTCGCCCCTGACCACGGCGCCGAACCAGACCGCCGCTCTCTCGCCGAGCGTGACGTCGCCGAGCACGGTGGCGTTCTCCGCGATGAAGACCCCGGCGCCGATGCGCAGATTGTGGTTCATACTAATAGTATGGGTTCCCCATCAGTATCAATGAAGATTATGGTCGGGGGAACCTTCTCCCCCCTTCATGCCGGGCACAAGAAACTGATCTCGCGCTCTTTTGAACTCGCCGGCCCTGAGGGTCTGGTCGTCGTGGGGCTGTCGTCTGACAATTTTGCCGGCAGGAAGAGCCACCCGGTCATGACCTACGAGGCGCGGAAGGCGGCGCTTGAACGATATATCGAGAGCCTCGGCACCGCGACGACCTGGGAGGTGGAGGCGCTCAACGACCGGTACGGATCGGCGCTGGAGGCCGACTTCGATATCCTGGTCGTCTCAGAAGAGACGCTTCCCGTCGGCCTCGAGATCAACAAACTCCGCCGGGCCAAGGGGAAGAAGATGGTGGAGATCCACCAGATCGCCTGTGTCCTTGCGGAGGACGGACGGTGGATCTCCTCGACCCGGATCATCAGGGGCGAGATCGACGATGTCGGCAGGGTGATCCGGCGGGAGGAGTGAGGGGAACCGGGAGGTGATCGGAGGGGCCTTCCCGCCCCCCGGTCCCCTCGCGCGAAGAAGGGCGGAGGACCGCACCCCCCTCTTCATCGTCATCGCTTCGCCTTCCCGCTCTCATCCTCAGGTCCACCGGCGCGTGTGGTGGGGAAGGCGTGATGATCGGGTGTGCCGCCCCCCATCGTAGAATCTTCACCGCCGTCTCGCGCCAGGGGGTTGCACCCCCGGAACCCCCACGGACCGAGGATAGGTGGGGGCGGCGATGGAACAAGGTTCCCCCCGCTTCTCCTGTCTTGAAAAAGAGCGATCAAGCAAGGGAAATTTTCATCCAGTCTGTTTGAGTCGTGCTCTCGACTCATGTCTGATTCTACAGAGCCATTGTTTCAAATTTTCTCGTGGAAGGAGAGAATGAAGGCGTTGTCGCCATCCCATCTTATCCGGTGAGTTCGACCTCGCCTGCCGTGAGTGGACGGCAGCAGATCCGGCCGTTATTCTCTTATAATTCCGGGGGACGGTGATGATTCTGACGATCGATCACAAGTTGTTCTCTGTGTGTCTGGACAAAAGCCACAACGTGCTCTTTATTCAGCCCGAGGACAGGACCTAACGCTTCGCCGAATATGTCGAGATCGTTTATGTGATAGTAGTCATGGTCCTCATCATAGTACCTGACCAATACCTCTTCTTCAAGGTCCCGGGAACAGCTCTTGATCTCCTCCTCAGATAGGTTCCATTTCATCCTTTCATTCCAGTAGGTGAGGTAGACGATGGTATCGTCGATGATCACGCCGTCGTCTTTTTCCCTGAGAGATTGTAATGTTTCATCCGATGGTACCACCGTCGGCTCCGGTACAGGCACGTCGATACCGATGATGGTGGAGGATTCGCATTCTTCGTCGCTTGCACTCATCACCGGCACCATTATGACGCCCGCCAGCAGGAGTGCCAGGAGGATGAAGAATGTCCGGATGAGAGTTCTTTTTTCCATGTGTTCTCTCTCCTTTCCCCCGCGGCAGACGAAGTCCATGCTTGCATATTCCCTCTGCCTCCGGGCAGTGCGGGGCTCTGTCAACACCTGGACGTTTGCACCGGGCCCCGCCTCGAGACCGGATCGATCTCCACGAGGCCAGATATCTCTGTATTAATATATATGGTTTCTAGCACGATCGTCTTACTGTTGCCGGGCTCTCACCTGTCCTGACGGACCGATTTGGCCTGAAAACGTACATGCCGATTTTTCTGGATCTCTCAGCGGCCTGTCGGCGCGATAAACCTCTTTCGTGCGGCTCCGCCCTCCTGCTCCTTGTGAAGCGGGAGGAGGAGTTCGCTGCACCGTATATCGGCCTCTCCGTGAAGGACACCGGGGAAAACTCGAAGATCTCTGATCGTACGACCTTCACCGAGGTCTCCGTACAGGACTGCAGAGTTCGGGTTCACCGATACGCTCGAACTCGCTGGCACACTCGGTCTCCCTCATGATGGCGATCGGCGGAGGACGGAGGCGTGACAGATATCTCTATATATATTGTCTAAAAAAATAGACATATGTCTAAAAAATTAGACATAACTGAGAACGATCTTCTGGTGCTCGCCCTCTTCTCAGACGGTTATGACCGTGAATACTATATCAGGGAAGTCTGCACCCATCTCCCCATCACACACGGGACGGCGCAGACCGTCCTTGTCCGTCTTGAGGAGAAACGCGTACTTGCATCCTCGCAGCACGGGAAGATCAGGCTCTTCCGGATTAAAACCGGTGAAATCTCGATTCAATATTTTGTTCTCGCCGAGATTTACAAAAAGATCCGGTTTATGGAAGAGCACCCCTATATCTCGGAAATGATGGACAGGATCTCCTCGTTCACGCGAGGGACCACCCTGCTCTTCGGGAGTTATGCAAAAGGTACGGAGACGGAGGAGTCTGATCTCGATGTGTTCGTCGCGGGAGCGTATGATGAACGGGAAGTCGCAAAGATCGGGAAAATGTACGATGTCGAGATCAATGTCAAGGCGTACCCTGAGACGGCGTTCGATCTGAAATATCGATCCGATCCGCTTGTTTGTGAGGTGAAGAAGCATCACATCGTCTGGAAGAACGCCGAGTCGTTTGTCCGTGAGGTGATGACATGAGAGACCGACTTTCCTGGTGTGCCGGGATCAAAAACGGCATCAGAATTGTCGAACCAAACGACAATCTTGCAACCGCGTATCTGAAAAAAGCTGAGGAGGCGATGGAGGCCATGCACTCCGTCACCTCGAATGACTGGAAGATCTCGACCGGGTACTATTCCCTCTATTTTTCCCTGTACTCCGTGCTGACAGGGATCGGGTTCAGGTCCGAGAACCATACCTGCACGATCGTGCTGATGCGACACCTCCTCGACGGGTTCTTCACCCCCGAGGAGTGCGAGATGGTGGAGAGGGCGCGGCAAGCACGCGTGGAGACGCAGTATTATGTCGCCGGTGATGTCTCCAGGGCATATGCTGAGAGGCTTGCACAACAGGTCCCCCGATTTCTGGTGAAGTGCAGGGGCATCGTCGATGGGTTGAACGAGCGGGAGGTGCAGGCACTGCGCGAGAGATATCGTATGTTGATCGAGGAAAGCGGGGAGCGGTGGTGAGAGGTGTTTCCTGGTTGGCCTATTGATCGCGGGGCGTGCGATCGATCAACACGAGATGGATCGGTCGGTGATCAGAGGTGCCACCTCCTGAAGGAATGCTCGCCTGCGCTCTCATCCGCGGCCTCTCTCGCCGCTCTTCACCACTAAAAAAAGAGAAAAAAAATCCTCAGATAATATGCCCGGGGATATCGTCCTTCAGGTACCAGTCACAGTATAGACAGTGCAGACCCCTTTTTGTCACCTCAAACCTGCTCTTGATCGGTTCGTTGGTGTTGGAGATGCACCCCCGGTTCGGGCACCTGACCACGCCCAGGAGCACCCTGGGGATCTCGACCCCCATCTTCTCGCAGACCAGGTAGTCCCTGATGATGTTGATCGTGGCCTGGGGGGCGATGAGGGCGATGCGGTCGACCTCCTCGGTGCAGAGTTCGCGGTCTGAGATCTTGACCACGTCCTTTCTGCCCGACTTCTCGCTCGCCACGTTGGTGGCGATGGAGAGGCACTCGTCGGTCGTCCCGGTGATCCCGAGGATCTTGAGCACGTTGAGGGCCTCGCCCGCGGTGATATGGTCGATCACCGTCCCGTTCCTGATCGGGCTGATCTGCAGCACCCGCGGTTCGTCTTTCATCCCATCACCTCCAGGAGGAGGGCCATCCTGATCGGAACGCCGTTCCTCGCCTGCTGGAAATACTTTGCGTGCGGGAGGGCGTCGACCCTGGGGTCGATCTCGTCGACCCGTGGAAGGGGGTGGAGGACGATCATCCGCTCCCGCGCCTCCGCGAGGAGTTCGGGGGTGACCCGGTAACTCGAGGCCACCGCATAGTACGAGGCCGAGTCAGGGAAGCGTTCCCGCTGGATCCTGGTGACGTACATCACGTCGAGCGCCCGCGTGAACTCCCCGATCTCGTCGTGGACCACGATCTCGACGCCCCGCTCGCGCAGTTCCTCGACGACGTTGGGCGGCATCTCCAGGCCCTCGGGGGCGAGGGTGTGGATGGTGACGTCGTACTGCGTCAGGGCATAGGCGAGGGAGTGGGCCGTCCGCCCGTACCGCAGGTCGCCGAGGAGGCCCACGTCGATCCCCTCGAGCGGCATCGCCTGCCTGATCGTGTACAGGTCGATGAGCGTCTGGGACGGGTGCTGCCCGGCGCCGTCGCCGGCGTTGAGGACCGGGACCGAGGCAAACTCGCTGGCCAGTTGTGCCGCCCCCTCCCTGGGGTGACGGAGCACGATGGCGTCGGCATACCCGCTCACCACCCTGATGGTGTCGGCGAGGGTCTCGCCCTTCACGACCGAACTCGCCTCCACCCCGCCCATGTCGATGGATGCCCCGCCGAGCCGGGCCATCGCCGCCTCGAACGACATCCGCGTCCTGGTCGAGGGCTCGAAGAAGAGCACCCCGAGGATCTTGTCCTCGAGGGCCTTCGGGTCGTAGTCGCCCTGATCGATCGCCTCCGCCCGGTCGAGGAGGGCGTCGATATCCTTCTTCTCAAACTCCTTGATTGAGATGATATGCTGCCGCATCTTACCGCCTTGCAATCGTGATATAGCCCGAGTGTCCGACCCGCGTCGACGGCCTGGTGCCGCGCTTGCCCCGCGTCATCTCCCGCTCCATGCACTCATAGGTGTGCACCTCTGAGAAGAGCGTTGCGGCGGCGTCATAGGCGGCACTCATCCCCTCGATGAAGGGGGTGTAGCAGGCGAGATACCCGCCAGGCACCAGGAGGGCGCGGGCGCGGGCGACGTGCTCGGCCGTGACCGGGAGGTCGAAGTGGACGATGTCGAACCGTTCCTCGCCTTCCACTTCGAGGACGTCGCAGGCCCGCACTTCGACGTTCTCAAGCCCGGCGTCTCGAATGTTCTTCTCGGCCCGCGTCGCGAACTCGGGCCGCACCTCGCAGGTGACGACCGTCCGGGCGATCCCGCCGAAATAGATCGCGGCGATCCCGCTCCCGGTCCCCGCGTCCAGGACGAGGTCGTTTTTGTTCATCCCGGTGTAGGCGATGACCATCCCGATGTCCTTGGGGAGCATCGGGGCCCCGGTCCTGGCGGCGTGGGCGAAGAAGTCGGTCGCCCGCGGGCGCCTCACTGTGAACTCGTGCCCCAGGTGGGTGGCGACGACGCTCCCGTACGCCGCTCCGACCAGCGCGGCGAGGTCGAGGATCCCGAGGTCGGTGGAGAGCGTGCCCTCGCCGGCCCGTACATAGTACTCCCGCTTGCTCGAGACGAGGAGCAGCCGCTCCCCTGCCTGGATCATGCGCCGCTCAGCCGCAGGATCGCCTCGGCGATGTCGCCGTTCGTGGCGATGAGCGCCTCTTTTGCGGCTTCTGCAGAGGCGTTCGTCTGGACCATCACCAGTTTGACGTCTTCTTCGGGGATCTCGACGGCCGCCGGTTCGAACCGCGCCTCGCCGTTGATCTGGTAGGTGGTGGTTCCCTGCATGATGGTGGCAACGACCTCGGCCTCGTCGAAGACGTAGTTACCCTTCCCGGTCTCGATGACGACCCGCTGGACGTCCTCGAGTGTCTCCATCTGCATGCCGAGCTGCTTCATCATCTGTTTCATCTTTTTTGGATTGATCTTTCCGCCTGGAAACACGTTTACTTCCCTCCTTTCCGTACCTTTACCGCTACTCCGTAATCAAATGCCATCATTTCGTCGCCTGAGAGGGCCGCCTCGCCGGTGCCGAGGAGGTCGTCGCCCTCCCGCACCACCAGCACCTCGTCGCCCGGGCGGATGCCCGGGTCGGCGGCGAGGACGTGCTTTGCAAAGGCGTTCTTCCCCTGCGCCACGAACTCGGCGGCGTCCTCCATCACCACGACCCGGTAGGCCGGGGCCGGGATGCCGGCCCTGAGCCGCCGGGCTCCTTCGATCCCGAGGGTGAACCGTCCGTCCTGGGCCCTGACGGTGACGAGCCGTTCCTTGTTCAGCATCACCTGTCTGACCCGTTTGGTCTTCGACCTGACGAACCGACACTCTTCCGGGAAGAGGGCCTCGCCCGCCCCCCGTCCGAACTGGAAGTCGGCGATGGCTCGAACCTGTTCCAGCGCGCGCGCTCCTGATCTTCCTGTCACAACACCAGTCTCCTGTTTTCCGGGTCCTGCCGTGGGGCCCCCATGGGGGCCGGTCGGTCAGTACTTGGGTCTCAGGTGGATTTAAGGCATCGGTGGCCGGGTGCGCTGCCGCCCGATGCACCCGTCCACCAGACCGAGAAACTCCTCTTCCGCTTCCCTGGGGATATACGCCCCCGCGGCGATCGCGTGGCCGCCGCCGGCCCCGCCGAAGGGTGCGGCCGCCTCGACGAGCGCCGCCTGCAGGTCGACGCCGCCTTCGACCATCCGGTCGGTCGCCCGCATCGAGACCTTGGTGAGCGAGGGGTCTTCGGGGAGCGAGCACATCACCAGGATCGGTTTGTCGGGATTGAGCCTGGAGAGGGCCATGCCGGCGCCGATCCCGACGACGGTGTCGGGGAAGCGGTCGCCCACATGGATGTACTGGACGGCGCCGCGTTCTTCCACGCCGGTCTTGAGGATGTAGTTCATCAACTCCTTGATCGTCGCCCGGTGGTGGGTGAGCATGTGCTCGGCCTCCCGCAGGGCGACGCCGCGGTCGTCGGCGCAGACCGCGGCCCCGACCTCCGGCCTGGCCCACCGCCCGCAGGCGTTGAGGAGGGTGGAGAACTCGGCGGCGTTCCTGAGTGCGGTGTGCGGGGTCTCGTCGGGGAAGAGGTAGAGTTCGGCGGTGAGTTTCTCGACGTCCCCGCCGTCGGCGATGACCTGTTCGGCGAGGGCCGAGGTGATGCTCTGCCGTTCGCCGTCGTCGAGGTCTTCCCAGACCCGCCACCGGCCTTCGCCGGTCCTGGTCCGGATCCCGTGGCGTTCCAGGAGCCGGCGGGCGCCCTGCGGGTTGCCGGTCACGCCCTGCACCGGGGTCTCGCTGCTGTAGGCGAGAGAGATGTGGAGGGGCCGGGTGGAGATCCCGAAGATGTTGAGGTCGCGCCTGGCGGCGACGTTGCCGTACTCGATCCCGTCCGCGGCGATCTCCCTGGCCGGGCCGATGAGCCCGCAGTCTTCTCTGGCCATCATGTCGCCGACGTTCCCGATGACGGCGAGTTTGGCCAGGTCCCGGTTGTCGGCGTCGATCGCCCTGGCGACGAGGTACGCCGCCCCGGCGGCCGAGAACTTGGTGTGGCCGTACGGGAGGGCGTTCACCTGGAGGTAGGGGGTGTCGACCTCCTGCGAGACGTGGTGGTCGACGATCACCACCTCGTCCTCGGTGAGGCCGTGCTCTTCGAGGAGGTTTTGTTGTCCTGCCCCGAGGTCGGAGAAGACTTTGAGGCTGTTGTCCTGCGGGACGCGGTGCATCATCAGCGGTTCGAGTTGCCGGAGAAAGACCGGCGTCGCCATCACGCCGGCACGGGTGATGGCCTGCATCAGCACCGAGAGGCTGGTGATCCCGTCGGCGTCGATATGGGAGATGACGGTCACCTCGTCGGCGTCCAGGATCCGGTCTGCAGCCTCGCGCACCTCGCCCTCAAGAGTCATGGCTGTATGTACCTTGTCGCTGTCATATAATGCATCGGGTGATGGTCGGTGCCGGGGAATTGTGGCGACGGTGAAGTCCTCGGCGCGAGGGTGTGAGAAGGCGTGATGATCGGGCGTGTCGTCCCCTATCACTGAATCTGTTCTGCCGTCTCGCGAGAGGATGGGGCGGGGGACGGCACAGGGTGGTGTACTATCTCCCATCCGGCTCTATCTCCAGGGTCATGAAAGCAGCACAGCATCGTGATCAGAACGACCGCCCCCTCATCACCGGATCTGCTCTGCTATTTCGCGAGAAGATAGGGCGGAGGACGGCATCACACGCGTTCCCACTGAAAACGGATCAGTGCTCTCCCTTACGGGTTCTCTCTTCGGGGTCGCGGCGACGGGGAAGGCACGTTGATCAACTGTGCCGTCCCCCATCGCCGAATATGTTCTGTCGTCTCGCGAGAGGATGGGGCGGGGGACGGCACGGGGCGTGTTCCTGTTGAAGAATGATCGGCCCTCTCCCGTCCTGATTCTATCTTCGGGGTCATGAAAGTGGGACGGCAACATGATCAAACCATGCCGTCCCTCATCATCGATCTGTTCTGCCGTCTCGCGAGAGGATAGGGTGGGGACGGCACGGGGCGTGTTCCTGTTGAAGAATGATCGGCCCTCTCCCGTCCTGATTCTATCTTCGGGGTCATGAAAGTGGGACGGCAACATGATCAAACCATGCCGTCCCCTCATCGGAGAACTGTTCTGCCGTCTCGCGAGAGGATAGGGTGGGGACGGCGAAGAGTTGCGTGCCCTTCCCCTGTTCCGGTTCTATCTTCGGGGTCATGAAAGTGGGACGGCAACATGATCAAACCATGCCGTCCCCTCATCATCAAATCTTTCCCGCCGTCTCGCGAGAAGATAGGACGGGGACGGCGAAGATTGGTGTGTCCTTCCCCTGTCCCAGGTCTATCTTTGAGGTCATGACAACAGGGTGGGTGTGGTGATCGATGTGCCGTCCCCTCATCGGAGAACTGTTCTGCCGTCTCGCGAGAAGATAGGGTGGGGACGGCACAGGGCGGCGTGATCCCGCTGAAACGAAATCGGCCCCTTCCTGTCCTGGTTCTATCTTCAGGGTCGCGACGGCGGGGGGTGTGGTGATCAGACCGTGCCATCCCCTCATCATCAAATCTTTCCCGCCGTCTCGCGCGAGGATAGGCAGGGGCGGCATTATACCCGGCACGATCGCTGTTCTCTTCGCGTCTCTCCCCCCCATCTCCCCTCAATCCTGAGGGAGGTGATGGATTCTCCAGAGCCAAAAATTTCTATGGAGGAACCGCGAAAAAGGACGTTTTGAGAAGGATATACCATGGACTTCAGGGAATTGCAGGAGTTTTGCGAGACCGGGACGATCACGCCCGGGCGGATGCGTGCGGTGGATAAAAATTCCATGGCCCTCGGGGTTTCGGGCCCCCAGTTGATGGAGGCGGCCGGGCTTGCGGTCACGGCGGCGGTGCGGGAGTCCGCTCCGTCGCGGGTGCTCGTCCTCTGCGGGCGGGGGAACAACGGCGGCGACGGGCTGGTCGTCGCCCGTCACCTCCAGGAGTGCGTGGTGGACGTGATCTATCCGGCATATGGGTCGGCCACGCCCGGCTTCCTCGCCCAGCTCGACTCGCTCCGCGCCTGCTCGGCCGCCCTCCATGCGGTGCGCCTGCTGGCCGAGGTGGAGGCCCTCGCCCCCCTCTTCGAACAGGCCGACGTGATCGTCGACGCGATGCTCGGCACCGGCGTTGAGGGAACGCCGCGGGAACCCCTGGCGACGATGGTCGGGCTCATGAACGCGAGTCCAGCCCGCGTGGTGACGACCGACGTCCCGACGCCGGGGACGCGTTCCGACCTCATCGTCACCTTCCACCGCCCCAAGGAGCCGGGCGGCCGGGTGGCGGAGATCGGGATCCCGCTCGCCGCGGAGATCTGCACCGGCCCCGGCGACCTGATGATGCTCAGGCCGAAGGGTGCGACCGCCCACAAGGGGGTGGGCGGCGAGGTGCTCGTCGTCGGCGGCGGGCCGTACCAGGGCGCCCCGTACCTCGCGGCCCTCGCCGCCCTCAGGGCCGGGGCCGACATCGTGCGGGTCGCCTCGCCGGTGGCGCTCCCGGCCCCCGACCTCATCCATGTTCCCCTCGCCGGGAACCGGATCGGTACCGAACACCTGGAGACGCTCGTCCCGCTCGCCGAACGGGCCGACGTCGTCCTCTGCGGCAACGGCCTCGGGACCGAGAGCCACGCGGTGGTGACGGCCCTCGCTCCGCATGCGAGGCGGCTCGTCCTGGACGCCGACGCCCTCCGCCTCCCCCTGCCTGCGGGGAACGAGACGATCTATACTCCGCACGCCGCCGAGTTTGCCAGGATGACCGGCGGCGGCGCCCTGCCGGCCGACCTCGCCGGCCGCGCACGGGCGGTGCGGGCGGCGGTGCCTGAGGGCGCGGCCGTGCTCCTGAAGGGTGCGGTGGACATCGTCTCGGACGGCGCGCGCGTCCGCTTCAACCGGAGCGGTTGCCCGGCCATGACCGTCGGCGGGACCGGGGACGTCCTCGCCGGGCTGACCGCCGGGCTCTTCTGCCGTCTTTCCCCCTTTGATGCGGCGTGCCTCGCGGCGTACGCGAGCGGTCTCGCTGGTGAGGCCGCCGCCGCCGGGCGGGACGCCGGGATGACCGCAACAGAGATGCTCGAAAAGATCCCACAGGTGCTCTATGGTTGAGTTTACCCATATCGCCGACGACCGAGCCCATATGGTCGACGTCTCGGCCAAGCCCGACGTGGTGCGCACGGCGGTCGCCGCCGGCCGAATATACCTGCGCCCCGAGACCCTGGAGGCGATCCGCTCGGGCACCACCATCAAGGGCAATGTCCTGGCCACTGCCAGGGTCGCCGCCACCCTCGCGGTCAAGGACACTCCCAGGATCATCCCGATGTGCCACCCCCTCGCCCTCGGCGGGGTGGAGGTCGAGTTCGAGGAGACCGGGGAAGACGCCATCGAGGCGAAGGTCAGCGTCCGCTCGTACGGCAAGACCGGCGTGGAGATGGAGGCCCTCACCGGCGTCTCCGCCGCCCTGCTCACCATCTGGGACATGGTCAAGTCCGCGGAGAAGGACGAGGACGGGCAGTACCCGGTCACCAGGATCGAGGGGATCCGGGTGATCGAGAAGAGGAAGGGCACGGCCTGAGGGTTCTGTCTGAGAATTTTTTTTCGGGAGGCATGGTCGGGAACAGAACTGTTTCCTTCAGATTTTTCAACGTGGCTCCCCCCTGTGCAGCGGGTGATCGGATGTGCCGCCCCTATTACAGAATCTTCACCGCCGTCTCGCGCCGGGGGGTTTCACCCCCCGGATCCCCCACGGAGAGAAGATAGATGGGGGCGGCAAGGGGTGGTGCTCTCTCATCTACAATCTGAGAGTGATTTGAACATTCAGGATCTCCTATGTGCCCGAGGAAAGGGGATCGGATCGATCCTGGTGTTCGGAACAATAATATTCCCTCGAAGTCTAAGTATACAGAACCACGGGATCCGTCCCGTTGAGGTATGTGGCGCGCAAGCGCCGAACCTGAGGTGAATACGAATGGCAAAGTCAATGTATTCCTACGTCCGCGAGGCGTGGAAGAACCCTGACGCCACCGAGGTCAAGGCCCTGCTCTGGGAGCGGATGCAGACCTGGCGGCGCGAGGGGGCCGTGGTCCGTCTCGACCACCCGACCCGTATCGACCGTGCACGCACCCTCGGCTACAAGGCCAAGCAGGGCGTCATCGTCGTCCGTGCCCGGATCCGCCGCGGCGGCCGGAGGAAGTCCAGATATATCCGCGGCCGCAGGACCGCCAGGATGGGCATGCGCCGGATCACCGGCGGGAAGAGCATCCAGCGGATCGCCGAGGAGCGCGCCGCCCGGAAGTACCCGAACATGGAGGTCCTCAACTCGTACTGGGTCGGTCAGGACGGCCGGTACAAGTGGTACGAGGTCATCCTCGTCGACGGGAGCCACCCGTCGGTCAGGAACGACCCCTCGCTCGCCTGGGTGGCCAACGCCAACCAGCGCGGACGTGCCGAGCGCGGGAAGACGTCGGCCGGTCACAAGGGCCGTGGCATGCGCCGCAAGGGCAAGGGTACCGAGAAGACCCGCCCGAGCATCAGGTCCAACGCGAACCGCGGCAAGTAACCCCATCTTTATTTTTTCGGAGTGCACCGATGGCGTATGCCGATGCCTGCGTGCATCCTTATCCTTCAGGCGACACGACCGCCGCCCGCCTTGCTCTCGAAGCCCGTGCCTGTGGGTTTGACACCCTCGTCTCCACCGCCGGTGCAGGGGAGTTCTTCGGGGTGACGGTGGTGAAAGGCGTCCTGGTCAGGGGGCGAAACCCCCGGGACGTCGCCCGGAGCGTACGCCGCGCCCCCGAGGGCGCCCTGGTCCTCGTCGAAGGTGGGGACGACGGGTTCAACCGGGCGGTGCTCTCGACCGGCGGGGTGGACGTGCTCCGCGGGATGCACCGGGCCCCACGACGGGCCTTCGACTTCGTGGCCGCGAAGATCGCCGCCGAACGCGCGGTGGCCGTCGAGATCGACCTCGCCCCCCTCGTCGCCTGGCGCGGCCGGGAGCGGCAGAAGGTGCTCGGGCGGTACGCCGACCTCCTCGGTCTCCAGCGGAAGTACGGCTTCTCGTTCTGCGTCGCGAGCAACGCCCATTCGGTCCTCGACCTCCGCAACGTGCGGGAGACGGTGGGGCTCTGCGGGCTCTTCGGGATGGAGGAGGCCGAGGTGCGGGCCGCCCTCGCGACGGTGGACGCACTCCTCGACCGCGAGGGGCCGGTGCGGGTGGTGACATGAGGGCGAGACCCAAGGCCCTCCGGGCCAAACGCCGCTACCTCCTTGTCAGGATCCTCCCGCCGTGGCGAGAAGTCGGGCAGAAGGCACTGTACCTCGCGGTCAACGAGGCGGTCACCGCCCTCTTCGGGGACGTCGGGGCCGCCGAGATCGAACCGGCGGTGGTCTACTCGTCAGGCGAGTACGCCGTCGTCCGGTGTCGGCGCGGTGCCGAGGACGACCTGGTCGTCGCCTGCGCCACCGTCACGGCCGTCGACGGCGAACGGGTCTCCTTGCGGACGGTTGCGACTTCTGGGACCATCGCTGCGCTCAAGCGTCGGCTTGAACGCGACGAAGGACGGTACGAACCCGAAGAAGCGCGCTATGGTGAAAATGGGGTGCCGGCGTTCAGATACGGACGGCACAAGGTTGATGTGTTACAGGAAAATATTAAAGGAGAGAGCATAGTCTTTTTGACAGATAGTGAGAGAGAGGAGATCTAATGCAGCCACAATATCAGATGGGATATGACCGGGCCATCACGGTGTTCAGCCCGGACGGCCGGCTCTACCAGGTAGAGTACGCCCGTGAGGCGGTCAAGCGCGGGACCACCGCGGTGGGGATCAAGTGCAAGGACGGGGTGATCCTCCTGGTCGACAAGCGGGTGGCCTCGCGCCTGCTCGAGCCCGAGTCGATCGAGAAGATCTACAAGATCGACGAGCACATCGGCGTCGCGTCGTCGGGACTGGTCGGGGACGCCAGGCTTCTGGTCGACCGGGCGCGGGTGGAGGCCCAGATCAACCGGGTCACCTACGACGAGTCGATCGATGTCGATACCCTGGCCAAGAAGATCTGCGACCACATGCAGGTCTACACCCAGTTCGGCGGGGCACGCCCGTACGGGACGGCCCTGCTCATCGCCGGGGTCTCAGAGGGCGAGAGCCGCCTCTTCGAGACCGACCCCTCGGGGACGCTCCTGGAGTACAAGGCCACCGGGATCGGGATCGGCCGTGCCGCGGTGATGAAGGTCTTCGAGGAGGAGTACGACCCCGAGATGGACGTCAAGCAGGGCGTGCACCTCGGGCTCAAGGCCCTTCATGCGGCGACCGAAGGGAAGTTCGATGTCACGACCGTTGAGATCGGCGTCATCGAGGTCGAGAACCCGGTCTTCCGCAAGATGGAACCCGAAGAAGTGAAGGCCTTCGTCGACGCGACCGAGTTCGAGACGCCGGCCGGCGAGGAGTGAGCGAACCGATGATCCCGCTTGACCGGGCAGTGGTGGCACGGCTGGAGAGCCACGGCGAGCGGTTCGAGATCGGGGTCGACCCCGACCTGGCGCAGCAGGTGCGGCAGGGTGCGGAGATCCCGATCGAGGACGTCGTCGCGGCCGAGACGGTCTTCGAGAACTTTGCCCACGGCGACCGGGCCTCGGAAGAGACCCTGCAGAAGGTCTTCGAGACGACCGAGTTCGAGCCGATCGCCCGGCGGATCCTCACGAAGGGCGAGATCCATCTCACCTCGGATCAGCGCAAGAGGATGATCGAGGAGCGGCGCCGGCAGGTGGTCACCTATATCGCGCGCAACGCCGTCAACCCGCAGACCAAGCTCCCGCATCCGCCGCAGCGGATCGAGATGGCGATGGAGGAGGCGCGGGTGAACATCGACCCCTTCAAGTCGGTGGAGGAGCAGGTGAAGGTGGCGATGAAGGCCCTGCGCCCGATCATCCCGATCCGGTTCGAGGAGTTGCGGGTCGCGGTGCGGATCCCGGCCGACCACGCGCCCAGGGCCTACGGCGAGATGCAGGCCGCGGTGACGGTCGAGCGCGAGGAGTGGCAGAACGATGGTTCCTGGATCTGCGTCTGCCGCATCCCGGCCGGGGTCCAGAACGACTTTTACACCCTGGTCAACCGTCTCTCCAAGGGCGACGGCGAGGTCAAGGTGCTTGAACAAGTATATTAATTCAGAAGTGTAACCTAGTAAGACATAATCAGGGGTAATCCAGAATGGCGAGGCGTAAACAGAAGGCAAAAGGTAAAGTCACCGGAAGTGCCGGCAGATTCGGGCCGCGTTACGGCAGGTTCATCCGCAAGAGAGTGCTCCAGGTGGAGAAGGTCCAGAAGGCCACGCACACCTGTCCCCGCTGCGACCATGTCGCGGTGAAGCGGGTCGGCACCGGCATCTGGGAGTGCCGCAAGTGCGGGTTCAAGTTCGCCGGTGGCGCCTATGCGCCGCAGACCCCGTCGCTGCGCGTGGCACTCAGGACGATCGAGCGTGCCATTGAGTCGCAGGAGTAAACGGCGTGGCTGGTTCATATAAGTGTGCGCGGTGCAAGCAGAAGGTGGAGATCGATATCGACTCCGAGGGGCGCAAGCAGATCCGCTGCCCCTACTGCGGTCACCGTATCCTCTTTAAGGAAAGAGGGGCCGGGATCAAAGAGCTGAAGGCTCAATGACCGTCGTCACCACCTCCAGAAAGGCGGCGCACGACCTGCGGGCACTTGCCCGGCACCTCGCCTTTGCGACGGGTGCCAGGTACATGCCCCGCGGGAAGACGGGATTTGCGGCCCTTGGCGATGAGCCGGTTATCGTTTTTTCGCGTGAGCACGGCAAGGTCCGGCTCCAGATCGTTGAAGAAGGGACGATCGTTTTTGACGCATTGGTCAGGGAGGTGACCATCTCCGATCGGGAGGGGCCCATCGTCCGGACGCTCAGGATCTCAGACCAATCGGTTTATGATGTCCTGAACAGATATTGTGAAGCAGAACTGGTCGAGGCCGCAGAGCCGTCCGTCGTCTACGACGGTCAGCAGAAGAAGCGGGTCGTCCTCGAGGTGGTGCCGGATGCATGAGGCGGTCTTTTCCTTTGAAACCCCTGCCGCACCCCTCCTGTACCGGGCCCTCGCCCCTGAGGCCGGGGAGGTGGCGGGCTCGCGGTCCCGCGAGGCGGTCGCCCTCCCTGACCCGGAGACCCTGGTCCTCTCGGTGCAGGCCGAGGACGTCCATGCCCTGCGGGCGGCGCTGAATATGTGGTTCCGGCTGATCAATGTGGCAGATGAAATTCAGGAGATGATCAGGCATGAGTAGTAATATTCCCCCAAAGGTGCAGCAGCAACTGGCGATGCTCCAGCAGATCCAGCAGCAGCTCCAGACGGTGGTCGGGCAGAAGACCCAGTACGAGATGGCGGTGAAGGAGACGAACCGCGCCGTGGAGGAACTCAAGGAGGTCGCGGACGACGCCCCGGTCTTCGTGAACGTGGGCACCGTGATGATGCAGCAGGAGAAGGCGACGGTGCTCGCCTCGCTCACCGAGAAGGCCGAGACGCTTGAGCTGCGGATCAAGTCGCTGGAGAAGCAGGAGAAGGCGCTCCAGACGAAGTTCGAGCAGCTCCAGGCCCAGATCAAGCAGGCGATCGGCGGGCCGCAGCAGGCGGCGTAAAGCCGTCTCTTTTTTTGTTCTTTTTGGTTTTCTCCGGAGCCTGCGCGCCCGAAATCCGCTCCCAATCCGGGTTCCTCTTCCGTGGTTTTCAGGGACGTACCGGGGTCCATGGACGGGTGATATTACTGGAGATCATATGGAGCTTCTGCGGGCGTTGTGAGGCCTGGTTTCTTTTCTGGATTGGAGAAAATACGGCCTCTCCGGGCAGATCCGAAATGGGGCTTGATCTGGCCCCGGATTGGGGGTTTTGTTCCTGAAACGGGGGACGATATGGGCGTATCCGGGGGCGGGTCCGCTGTGGTGAGATCCGATCGTTCGCCTTCCTTCGCCGTCGTCTCGCGCCGGGGGTTGTACCCCCGGACTCGAAGTCCTCCGGCCTTCTCGAACTCGCTCACGCTCGTTCCCCCGACGGACAGAGATAGGCGGGGGCGGCAATGAGGCGGGAGTCTCATATAGTCTCCTGTTCTGAAGGGTGAGCACGGATCCAAACACCTAGGAGACCCACGATCATTTTCATCCCGTATGCTTGAGCCCCAGGCTCATGCCCGATTCAACAGAGCCGCTTGAGGCGTGTTCTCAACTCGTCCCTGATTGCCATGAAAATAATCCCGAATATTGTCTCTATAGATTTGCATGACGATTTGAACTCACGAAATCTCATTGAGTCCAATACACAGAGATAGAAACACCTTCAGAGTGATCGGCCCTCTGCCTTCCCGGCCCTATCTTCATCCCAGGGGTCCGGGCGGCAATCGCCCCCGGCGCAAGGATGTGGGAAGGTGTGATGATCAGATGTGCCGCCCCTATCGCAGAATCTTTCCTGATATCTTGCGCCTGGGGGAAACTCCCCCGGACCCCCCACGAACGAAGATAGGTGGGGGCGGCGATGGAATGGGGTCTCCACCAGTTCTTCTGTCTTGAAAATAAGCGATCAAACGACGATAAATTTTCATCCCGTATGTTTGGGGTGTGCGTTCGCTTCATGAACAATTCTACAAACTCGTTCAGGCATATCGTTGGCCCGTCCCGGACACCTTCGAGCGGCCCCCCACACAAAGATCGATCCAGAGGCCCTCTCCCGCACTCTCTATCCCAAAAAAGCGATGAGGGAAGGGTCTCCCTCCCCTCGTCTTCACTCCTCTTTCTCGGCCCGTCTGACCAGGTTGACGGCATTGATCATGGCGTCGACCGAGGCGGTGACGATGTCGTCTGAGGAGGCCGAGGCGTCGAAGATATGGCCGGCCCGGTCCTCCACCGCGATGGTGACGTGGCCGATGGCGTCGGTCCCGCCGGTGATCGCCTCGATGGAGAACTCCTTCAAATGCACCGGCTCGGGCAGGCACCCGAGGATCGCCCGCATCGCGGCGTCGATCGGACCGTTGCCGGTGCTGCACGCCACCTTCTCGGCCCCGTCGACGACCATCCGGATCGAGGCCGTCGGGAGGGTGTGGTTGCCGGTGAGCACCGAGATGTCGGAGAGCTGGACCGACGGGGTCACCGCGCCCATCCCGACCACCTCCTCGGCGATCGCATAGAGGTCGGCGTCGGTGACCCGGCGGCCGCGCCCTGAGAAGGCCTTGACCTTCTCCAGAACCTGGTCGAGCTGGGCCTCGGTCGGCGTGAGGTGGACGTCGGCGAGCATCTGGGCGACGGCGTGCCGGCCGGCATGTTTGCCGAACTTGATCCGGCGCCGGTGTCCGACCATCTCCGGGGTCATCACCCCGGGCTCGAAGGTCTCCGGGTGCTCGAGCACCCCGTGGGCATGGATCCCGCTCTCGTGGGCGAAGGCGTTCTCGCCGACGACCGGCTGCAGGGGCGGGACCGCGAGGCCGGCGTGGCGCGAGACGAGGCGCGAGGTCTCGACGAGACGTGCGGTCTCGACCCCGGTCCCGATCCCGTACACCGCCTCCAGCGCCATCACCGTCTGGGCGAGGTCGGCGTTCCCGGCCCGTTCGCCCATCCCGTTCACGGTCACCTGGACCTGGGAGGCCCCGGCCTCCACTGCCGCGAGGGTGTTGGCGACGGCGAGGCCGAAGTCGTTGTGGCAGTGGACGTCGACCGGGGCCTTCACCTCTTTCACGACCTTCGCGATCAGCTCCTTCGTCGCCGACGGTGTCATCACCCCGACGGTGTCGGGGATGTTCACCGCCGTCGCCCCGGCCGCCACCGCGGTCTGGCAGACCTTCACCAGGTCATCCCAGTCGGTCCTGGTGGCGTCCATCGGCGAGAAGAGGACCTGGCCCACGTGCTCGCGGGCATACCCGACGACCTCCGCGGTGGCCGCGAGCACCTCGTCCATGCTCATCCGCACGGTGTGCTCACGCTGGACCTCCGAGGTCGGGATGAAGACGTGGACCATATCGACCCCGCACTCGAGGCAGGCGTCGACGTCGTCTCTGCGCATCCGGGCAAGTCCGCAGATCGTCGCACCGGTCTTTGCGGCGACGACGGCCCTGACGGCCTCGCGTTCCTCTGCCGAGGATGCCGGGAACCCGGCCTCGAGGATCTTCACGCCGATGCCGGCGAGCTGCTCGGCGATCTCGACCTTCTGATCGGTGGTGAAGGACACGCCCGGCGTTTGTTCGCCGTCTCTCAGCGTGGTGTCGAAAAGAGCGATTGATTTACGCGCGTTTCCAGGGGCAAAGAAAACGATACCCCCTTGTCATCTGTGTGTCTGCGTTGTTGCGAGACATAGACAGAAAGGGACGTGTCGGTATATATAGGTGCGCCCCCCGGCATCGGACGCCTCCGATACCTTTAATAACAAGACCAACCCACCTATGTAGCACAACAAACCCGCCTTAACTCAGACTGGTAGAGTGCGCGGCTGTAGTTTGGTTCACCAGCACGGTGACCGCGCGGCTACCGCGATGTCCCCGGTTCGAATCCGGGAGGCGGGATCTTGCTGTATGCCCAGGTAGTGTAGCGGCCTATCATGGTGCCCTGTCACGGCACCGACACGGATTCGAATTCCGTCCTGGGCGTTTACCCTTTTTGTGATCTTTCTGGCGTACGGGAACCTATATTAAGAGCGTGCGAGACAGTACTGCCTGACCGCACCGAGCAAGGAGATGATAGAGATGGCCCAGAAAATTGAACTCGGTCTGTACCTGGAGGGTGAGGACGCCCGCCGCTTCGAGGAGTACATGGCAGACCCCGATAAGTACAACACCCCTGAGGGGAGAGAAATCGTCCGCTGGGTGCGTGCCCACGGGGATGAGCTTGTCGACTCCATCCGCTGAACGTCCTTCTCCAGTTTATTTTTGAACGTGATTCAAGGTGCCCTCTAAGATTCCTCTCTCTGCCCTCTCCTTTGTACATCTTACCTCAGATCACGATGTCTCGTCATTCCAATGTGCTCACCATGATCTGACCGAATATCTTGTCGAAGATGCACTGAGGAACCAGAACGCACAGGTCGCCGCCACCTACCTTGTCCTCTACGAGGGCGAGTGTGCGGGATATTTTACCCTCCTCAACGATAGCATCATCAAAAAAGATCTCGATCCCGGGGTTGGCGAAGAGGATTATCCCTATTCGCACTACCCCGCGATCAAGATCGCCCGCCTCGCCACATGCCTGGACTATGAACATCGGGGTATAGGAACGGCGATGATCATCGCCGTCGCCTCTATCGCAAGAAAGGTGTCAAGATATTCGGGGTGCAAAGTCATCACCGTCGACTCAAAACCAGAGGCCGAGGAATTCTACGCCAAGAAAGGGTTTCATAGGGCCCTCAAGACCAAAAAGAAAACCTCAATCCCGATGTATTTCTACAACTACTTCTGATGCCCCCTCCCTCTTCTCTTTTTTGTCTTTGTCTGAAGAGATATTGACGGTCGAGAGGGAACCAGAGATCCGTCTCACCCACAAACGCTGCCTGCGATCCCCCGACGCCTTCTTCACCCCCGAGCAACGATAGGTGTTGCATGGAGCATGATGAACAGACCGACGACCTCGCCGAGGAGGCCCTCCGCCTCGCCCTCGGCGGGGCCGAGGAAGCCAGGATCCGGAGGATGGCCTCCATCTTTCTGGGACAGAGCGGCGGTTCCACCTCCTCGGTAGAGGCGCTTGCCGCGGCGCTCCGCGACCCCGACAAGACGGTGCGGGCCGAGGCGGTGCGTTCGCTCGTCGCCTGCGGGCCGACGGGGTTCCCGGTGCTTCTCGCCGCCCTCCGCGATCCCGACTGGCGGGTGCGGTACCGTGCCGCCGAGGGGCTCGGGCTGCTCGGCGAGCGGCGGGCCGTCGCCCCGCTGCTCAGGGCGCTCACCGACGAGAGGGAGCATGTGCGGTACATGGCCGCGAAGGCCCTGGGCCTGATCGCCGACCCGGCGGCGAGGGCGGCGCTCCTCCCGCTCCTCCGCGACCCCAACCCCCCGGCGCGGAAGGCGGCGGCGACGGCCCTGGGTGCGATCGGCGGGGCCGAGGATGCCCTGGAGGCGGCCCTGGCCGACGAGCCCTCGGGAGCGGTCCGCCGGGCGGTGCGGGACGCCCTCGGCCGGTCGTGAGATGGACCGGTTCGCCGTCCCCCTCGTCGTGACGATCGGGGTCGCGGGTGCCGGCGACCTGACGCCGGCCCTGGCCCTCCTCGACGGCATCCTGGCCCATACCCCCCACACCTATCTCGCCCTCTCGACCGCACCCGGCCCGGTGGCCGGCACCGACGCCCACCGGCAGGTCGCCTCCCTCGACGACCTGGTCCGCGAGTGCGACCTGCTCGTCGTCGCCGGTGCTGCGGACGGCGCCCTCGCCGCCGCGAGGGCCGCGGGACGGACCGCCCTGCTCGTCTTGCCTGCGGGCCGGGTCCGCGTCGAGGTGCACGGTGACCGGACCCTCGAGAGCCTGGGTGCCTACGACGCCTTCAATGCTGAACAGGTCCGTCAGAAAGAGATCGATGCAAAGGTCGCCGCATGGTCGGCCGACGTCAGGGCCGCCCTGCGGAAGGCCGGGCTCGCTCCCGCCCTCTTCGAGCCCCTGAACCGCTCGCTTCTTCCATCCTATATCCGCACCCGGCTCCTCGCCGACCGGTACCGCCGCTGCCACCTCTGGGCCGGGACCGCCGTCTATGTCCTGGCCGCCGCGGCGATCGCCACCGTCGCCCTCCAGGTCCTTTTTGTACCTGAGCACCCGGAGGTGATCTGGCTGGAGGTGGCCGAGATCGCCGCCGCCCTCTTCCTGCTCATCGCCGCCCGCAGCCTGGAGTGGCACCGCAAGTGGCTCGACTACCGGATCCTTGCCGAACGGCTGCGCTCAGCGCTCTTTCTCTGTTTTGTCTGTATCAGATGCGAGTTCCCTGGCGACCATCCGGGCCTCACCCTCTCCCATCCCCCCGACGATTGGATGACCCGGGCCTTCGAAGAACTGCTCGAGACGCGCCCTCTGGAGTACTGCTCGCTCTCCATGCCCCTCGGCCCGCTCAAGGAGTTCCTGCTCGCGGCCTGGATCGACCGGCAGATCGCCTGGTATGCCGGTACCGCACGGACGAACCGGGCCTGGTTCGAGAGGCTTCTGTATGCCGGCGAGGTCGTCTTCATCGCCACCCTCATCGCCGCCGCCGCCCATGCCTCGGGCGCGGGGCATGAGTACGCCCCGGTCCTTGCGGCGGCGACGCTGATCCTCCCGGCGGTCGCGGCGGCCCTCGGGGCGGTGCGGACCCAGCGCGAGTACCGGCAGACCGCGGAGCGGGCCTCCCGGATGCTCAACCGTCTCTCCTCCATCGCCCTCGAGATCAGACGGGCCGAGGACATGCCCACCCTCTGCGCTCTCCTCGGCCAGGCCGACGAGGCGATGCTGCGCGAGCAGCAGGAGTGGCGGGTGGTCTTCCGGTTCAGGGAGCTCGAGAGCCTCTGAACGCCCCGAGCAGCCGTTCGAGTTCCTCGACCTCGTCCCAGGTGCACTCCCCGCCGGCATAACGGATGCGTTCGTAGATCTTCACGAACGCCCCCGCACTCTCGGCGCCCGGCGTCTCTTTGAGGGCCTGCACGAGCTCGCGCGGGGTGTGCGCCCGCGCGTTCTTCACGCCGTACTCGATCCCGGCGGCGTCGGCGAGGTCGTTCCAGAGCCTGAACGCCGCTTCTGCCGGGGTCTGGGGTTCGATTGGGATCTGCACGTCTCTGATCGCTGTCTCCTCTGCTGTCATGATGGGTTCTCCTTGGCTGTGTGCAATCTCTCGGTCCTGTGCGGCCTCCGGTTGCCGTCTCGACCACCGGAGGAAGACGGCGCCGGCGAGCAGACCGACGACCACGCCGCCGGCGATGGGGATGAGGTTTGCGGGCGAGAAGGGGGCGAAACCGATCTGGACCCTGATCTCCTCGCTCGACGATGGGTCGAGCGGGTACCCTTCAGCGGTGAACTCGGCCCTGATCCGGTGCTCGCCTGCTTCGAGCGGCACTGCGGCCTCGTAGGTCCCGTTCTCGCCGGTGACCGGCCGGGCGGCGACGGCGTCGTCGACGATGATCCGCACCCCGGCGCCCCGAACTCCGCGTTCGTTCGCCGTGAGGTTCCCGGTGCAGGTGGCGACCTCGTCCTCGACAGTGACGCCAAGGCTGAGGTTGGAGGGCGAGGTGAGCACCGTGAAGGGGACGAGGTCCGAGACCGCCCGGCCCGCCTGGACGTACACCAGGTGCGGCCCTGCCCGCACCTTCTCGATCCGGCACGAGACGGCGTATTTCCCGTCGGCGCCGGTGGCGGTGGTTGCAAAGAGCCTGCTGTCCAGATAACTCTCGACCGCCACATCTACCTCGCCGCTCCCGAGCCTCCCGTGCCATCGCACCACGTCGCCGTACACCGCCTCGGCCGGGGCGAGGGCGATCCCGATCTGCGGCGGTGGGATGCCCGGCCCGGGCGCCGGCGCCTTGCCGCCGGTCTCCTTCTCCACGATCTCGCCGTAGTCCTCGACGCTCTGTTTCAGGTCGGCGGTGTCTGCCTCGTAATGATCCCCGATCGTGGTGAGGGCCGGGCTGTTTCCGGCATAGGTCTTGTAAGAACTCTGGAGTTCTTCCCTGAGTGCCTCCTCCTCGTAGACGACCGAGTAATATTTCGAGGGATCGTCGCTGTCCCGGTAGGTGATCTCGAGTTGCTTGAGGTGGTCGAGGCGGGCGGTGCCGTTCACCAGGCTCGTCAGGGCGTCCCGGTTCTCCTGGCTTTTCTTCCTGAACTCGTCGAGGTCGGTCTCGGAAAGGTCGAGGGAGAGGACCAGGTTGTCCATGGAGCGGGTCATCTCGGCATACTCCTCCAGTTCTTCCTGCGCGCTCTCCCAGTCCTTCACCTTCACCGAGAGGACCACCGTCCCCCCCTGCCCGAGGAGGTCCTGGAGGAGGGGCATCACCGCCTCCGCCTTCTTCGAGTCCATCTTCTCTGCCACCGAGAGGTCGACCTCGCCGATCGAACTGGTGTTCTCCGCAGTGTACAGCATCGGCTCCTGCGCATGGAAGACGATGAGGGCCAGGCAGGCCAGGACCAGCACACCGAGGATGATGCGTTTCATGAACCGATGATCTCCATGACCTTCATCACCACGATATATCCAAAGACCGCCACGCCCATGGCGATGAGCACCTTGATCCGGCGCATGGAACGAGGCTGGACGAAGGGAGAATCGACGAGCACCACCAGGACCAGCAGCCCGATCAGCCCGAGCACGAAGTAGACCTCAAGGTCGAGCGCCCGGTTGAGGAGCATGAAGAAGGCGACGATCCCAAACCAGAGGGCAAAGATGCAGGCGGCGAGGTACCTGGCATTGCTCATTGCGTTCATAGGTTCTCATTACCCCGGATTAATGTTGCGAAATCGCCCTCCCTATTCTAAAAAGCATGGTACATATGCCTTTCTTCTTTACGGAATATTTTTTATGGTGGGTCTGTACTTAATGCCGCTCCGGGCTGTCTCCCCCCTCCCGTCTCTTGCTATCATTTCTCAGTATTATATATTGGCTTTGCAGCGCTCTTCCCCTCTCACGACAGGGGTCTCGGTCCGATCCTCTCTCCCCCCGCGGACGCGGTCGAAGTTCGCCGGTTCCATCCCCCTGTATCCGGCGTCTGGTCCTCTCTGCAGGGGGGCCTTCCGTGAAGATGGGCGGGGGACGGCATCCTGTCTTTCAGGATCTTTTCTTCAGCCTTCCCGGGCCTATCTTCATCCCGGGGATCCAGTGGCGGCGCCCCCGGCGCCGTGTTGCGGGAAGGTACGCTGATCAGAATGGCCGCCCCCATCGCAGAACTTTCACCGTCATCTCGCGCCGGGGGGGTTGCACCCCCCGGACCCCCCCCCACGATGAAGATAGGTGGGGGCGGCGATGGAACACGATCCTCACCGATTCTCCTGTCTTGAAAAAGAGTGATCGAGCAACGAAAAATTTTCATCTGGTATGCTTGAGGCGTGCTCTCGTCTCATGTCGGATTGTACACGATTCCACCAGGTAGACGGATAGAGTATATTCATGTGGTCACACAGACCATACCACAGACCTGTGAACTACCTCGCGCCTGTTGGGCGTGGCTTCCTGCTTCATCCTCCCTCTACTGAGGCAAGTCCACAGGCTCAACGGTTGCGTCCCGCACCTGATACCCCTACAAGATTCTGCTCTTGCAGGGCGAACTTCTTGATATTGATCGCCGCGTTGATGTCGCGGTCGTGATGAGTACCACACTCAGGACAGACCCACTCCCTGTCAGAGAGGGTAAGATCCCGCTTAAGATACCCACACGTATTGCATATCTTCGAGGAGGGATCGAATCTCCCGATCTTCAGGAGAGTTTTCCCATACTTCCGACACTTGTACTCCAGCATCGTGAAGAATGTGCTCCACGAAACATCCTCGATCCCCTGTGCCAGATGATGGTTCTTCATCATCCCACCAACATTCAACGATTCCACTGCAATAGCTTGGTTCTCGCTCACAACTCGAAAAGAGATTTTGTGCAGGAAATCGTTGCGCTGGTTGGCGACCTTTTCATAGCACCGGGCAAGTTTCTGGATCGCTTTCTCCCGGTTCTTCGACCCTTTTTTCTTCCGTGACATTCGCCGTTGCAACACTTTCAGGCGTTGAAGGGAATTTTTGAGGTGTCGAGGATTTTCAATCTTCTCTCCGATAGAGAAGGTTGCAAAGTCCTTCAGCCCGACATCAATCCCGAGGGTGGTGTCCAGAGAGAAAGGTGCAGGTTCAGGTTCGTTTTTCCCATCATCGACAAGAATGCTGACGAACCACTTTCCCGTCGAAGTCACGGAAACCGTTGCATACTTCATCTTCCCGGTGAAGACACGGTGGAAGATCGTTCTAATCTTGCTGATCTTTGGAAGTTTGATCCATCTCTGGTCGAAGTCCACGGAGTAACTCTGAGGCACCTGAAAGGACTGTAATGGATTCTTCTTTGACTTGAACCGGGGGAAACCTTTCTTCTCCCGGAAAAACCGGGTGAAGGCGTTGTCGAGATTTTTGTTTGCACTCTGGAGAGACTGTGAGTTGACGTCCTTGAGCCACGGATGCTCGTCCTTGAGAGCCGGGAGACGGTTGTTCAGGTCGAAACAGGAGAGTTTTCGACCTTCCTGCTCGTATGCCCGGATCTTCTGCTCCAGGGAATTGTTGTACACAAACCGACAGGCATGGATGTGCTTCATGAGGAGCGCAACCTGCTCCTGAGATGGATACATCCGATACTTGTAGGCCTGAAGCATACATGCAGATGTAAGTCTTATAATATCAAATAGTTCCTGGTAGATGAGATCATATCAAAAGGGGTTCCGCTTTCACCCCCGGCCTGAAGGCCGGGGTCCTCCCCCTCCACCACTTTACCCCGCAAGATAGATGGACAAAAATGTCGGAGAAGCCCAGCGCTGGATGATGCAGGCAGAAAAAGATCTCTGGAGTGCACGCAACAGCCTTGCCACCGAGGACTTTGAATGGGCCTGTTTTCAGGCACAACAGAGCGCTGAAGGCAGTGCTCTACGGGAGAGGTGCGCGACGGATCATCACCCCCTCGGTCTTCGAGTTGCTCAGGGAGATCGACGACCCGGCGCTTCTTCCCTTCCGAAAGGGTGCACAATATCTGGACAGCCCAATCCCCCGACAGCATCGCCGGCGGCCTTGCCCCCTGTGAATAGTATGACAAAGGAGGATGCAGAGGAATGTATCAACGCTGCAGACCATATCGTCCGGGCAGCACGGTCCCTTGTCCCGATCTGATGGACGAAATCCGGGCGTTTGCGAGCGTTGTCCGCGCCCGGTTCAGGATCGATCGGATCATCCTCTTCGGTTCGGTGGCAAGCGGGACGCTCCACGAAGGGAGCGATATCGACCTCATCGTGGTGGGTGATTTTTCTGGGCGTTTTCACCAACGTATCGCCGCCCTCCTCGACCTCACCGACCTCCCGGTCGAGCCACTCTGCTATACCCCGGAGGAGTTCCGGCATCTCCTCGACGAGCAGAACACCTTCATTCTCTCGGCTCTTTCCGAGGGCATCGACCTCTGAGGTGGGGTGCTGGGGGCGCCCGCACGTCCGGCCCGTCGGTGAGGGGGGAGGAGAGCGACATCGATCTGCTCGTTGGATGTGAACCCGGGCGAAATCTCCTCGACCATGTCACTCGTGTCCGGGACCTGGAGGGCCTGCCCGGCCGCAGGGTCGATGAGGTGACTGGGGGCGGTCTGCACCGGTCTGTCAGGGACCGCCTCCGCCGGGAGGCCGTCCCTCTGTGAAAGACGACCGACCTCCTGCAGATGAACTGCTATCCTTCTGATACAAGGTTCTCCATCAGGTCGATGAACTGTTCGGTCAGGTCGAGAACGGTGTTGTTCTCGTCGGGGAGAGGCGCGGGGCTGAACGAATACTGGCTTTCCTCGCGTTTCTTCCGCAGAATCCCCTGGAGACCCCGGTGGCGAGGGCGACCGCCCCGACCGTGGCCGACCGCCTGAGGTTGATATGGCGGAGGATGCGGATACGCTCTTTGGTCTTGAAGATCTCGGGAAGCATGATCTGGGAGGTATGTTTATGGCTGGAGTACATTTTGTTTTCGATCCGGAAACATAGATCTCATCCCATCCTGTCGTCGGGAAGGGTCGTGGGACAGTGGGGTTCGCTCCCGTCCCCGGCGATGTCCAACCCCGCCTGGTTCTCCGCCGCGCACCGCCCGAAATCCCGGTCCCCGGCCAGGACCGTGCTCCTCCCGCGGTCCCCGGCCGGCGCGGGGAGGTACGATCTGCACCCCCTCGCCCCGCCGTCTGCGCACCCCCGATCCTGAATTATATATATTTTTTGAATTTGCCTTCTTTATTCCTATCGCAATATCGCAACCTATATTATCATGTGAAGTGAATTATCTCCAATCTTTGTGGTGCCCTGTCCGCCGCCACGTTCCCCCCTCCGTGCGCCGTTTCGTCTCATGAGGGGGATCTTTGCGCCTTTGAATGGCGGCCGTGCGGTCGGACGGGGGCTAATGTGAGGATGAGTCTGTGGAGTCTGGGTGGATGCCAATCGGAACAGAGAGCGTGGCCCTCGGCGGGGGGGGTGCGGTCGAGGGTCGGCCTTCGGCCGCGGCCGATGAGGGACCGCGGTACCGGGGGCGGCGGGTTGCGGTCGTCGTGCCGGCGTATAATGAGGAGAACCTGATCAAGGAGACCCTGGACGGGATCCCCGACTACGTCGAGAAGGTATATGCCATCAACGACGGGTCGGCCGACCGGACCGGGGCGATCATCGACGCCTACGCCCACCACGACCCCCGCATTGTCCCCATCCACCACGACCCGAACCGCGGACCTGGAGCTGCTATTGTTTCGGGTTATTCTCGAGCATTAGATGATGACATGGACATTGTCGCAACGATGGATGGCGACGGCCAGATGGATCCCCGGTATCTCCACAAATTTTTAGATCCTATCGTCGATGGGAAGTGTGACTTCACCCTTGGAAATCGTCTGATCTCTCCAGAATATCGAGGCACTATGAGTAAATGGCGGTTTTTTGGGAATGCCATGCTCACTCTGCTTACCAAGATTGCATCTGGCTACTGGTCGATGATGGATCCCCAGAATGGATATACTGCAATCTCTCATCGTGCTCTTGAGAGGATTGATTTTGAAGATATGTACCCTCGATATGGTTATCTTAACGACCGCCTGGTCCGACTAAATCTCTATGGCTTCAGGATCAAGAATATCCCTCATCCTGCAAAATATGGCAATGAAAAATCTACAATCAAATATGGCCGTTATATTGTTCGGGTCTCAAATCTCCTGCTCCGGGACTTTCTCTGGAGACTCAAGATGAAGTATGTGGTCTTCAGCTTCCATCCTCTCGTTTTTTTCTACTCGTTTGGATCTGTATTGTCAATGATCGGATTGTTGGGTGGTGGTATCACACTCTGGGAAAAAATGGTCTGGGGATATCCTGTTCTTTTTGTTCATGGCACTCTCTCGATGCTGGTATTTATGATGGGTGTTATGTTCCTTTCCTTTGCAATGCTCTTTGATATGACTCAGGAAAGACAAAACAGCACGTGGTATTGAGGCAGTCAGGATGAAAATACTATTTAATGTTGCCCACCCTGCTCAAGTCCATCTTTTCAGGAACGCACTGCAGATTCTCATGGATCATGGTCATGAGTGCAGGATCACGGCAATAAATAAGGAAGTCTCTCTCAAATTGCTGGATTCTTTTGGTTTTGACTATGATGTAGTCGGCAGTGCGAAACCCACACTTTCTGGTAAAGCCCTGGAATTACTCCAGATCGATGCAAAATTGTATCAAATTGCACGATCTTTTCGTCCGGATATTCTTGTAGGTGGGGTTGGGAATGCCTATGTTGCCCATGTTGGAAAGTTAATTCGGAAGCCCTCGATCATTTTTGATGATACCGAACACGCAAAGATCCAGCATTCTCTTACAGATCCCTTTGTATCTGCCATCTGTACCCCTTCATGCTATCGCGGCGATCTCGGCCCGAAGCAGATCCGCTACAACGGCTACCACGAACTTGCCTATCTCCACCCCAACCACTTCACTCCGAACCCCGCCGTCCTTGACGAAATTGGCCTCACTGAGGACGATCCCTTCATTATCGTTCGCTTCGTCTCGTGGAACGCAAACCACGACGTCGGTCAGCACGGTATCTGTGACAAGGTCGGGTTGGTGAAGGCGCTGGAGCAGTACGGCCGCGTCCTGATCACCTCTGAGGGGGCGTTGCCTGAGGAATTGGAGCCTTACCAGATCCGGGTTTCGCCGGAGAAGTTGCATGATCTGTTGTACTACGCAACGCTGTATGTGGGGGAGGGGGGGACGACGGCGTCGGAGGCTGCAACATTGGGTACGCATGTTATTCACATATCTACTACAGCGAAGTACTGTGGTATATTCTGTGACTTAAACCAGCATGGATTACTCTGGACATCTGAGACCGATGAAGAAACGATCAAAAAAGCGATTGAACTTCTTCAGGATCCTGATCTCAAAAGTATGGGCCAATATAAACGACATCAGTTAAATCGTGAAAAAATTGATGTAACTGCATTCATGGTCTGGTTCATTGAAAACTATCCAGAGAGTGTTAGGATAATGAAAGAGAATTCTGATTTTCAGAATACTTATCCGTCTGGGAGGAAGTTATGAAAGTATTAGTTTTGTCTCCTCACACCGATGATGCTGAATTGGGGTGTGGCGGGACGATTATTAAACTCTTGGAAGATGGGCATGAGATCTTCTGGGTTGTATTTTCGACTGCTGAAGATTCTTTACCAGAAGGTCTTCCAAAAAATACCTTGAAAACAGAATATTTCAACGTAATAAGAGATCTTGCTCTCAAAGAGGAGAACTGCAAAGTCTTTGATTTCAAAGTACGAAATCTTCATCGATATCGCCAGGAGATATTGGAAGATCTGGTCAGAACTCGGAATCATTATAATCCCGAGATCGTAATCGGGCCTTCTCTCAATGACCTCCATCAGGATCATCAGGTGGTTGCACATGAAATGGTCAGAGCCTTCAAGACTACATCAAGCATCATCTGTTATGAACTGCCCTGGAATCATGTAACATTCAATACACAGTGTTTTAGCAAACTGAATAACGATCATATTGAGAGAAAGTGTAAGATCCTGAAAAACTATCAATCTCAGTTCGTCAAGGGTAAATCCTATTTTTCAAAGGAGTTTATTTATGGTCTGGCTAAAACACGCGGGATCCAGTGTAATTCAGAGTATGCTGAGGCTTTTGAGGTTGTACGATGGATGATTTAACGGTTCTTGTTACCGGTGCAGGAGCTCCTGGAATAAAAGGTACGCTCTACTCTCTGAATGAAAACTTTGACAATAGATGCATACGGACAATTGGAACCGATATCAAACAAGAGGTCGTTGGAACATATCTGTGCGATAAATTCTATCACATTTCGAGACCTTCTGAAAAGGACTATCTGGATCAATTACTTTTGATCTGTGAACAAGAAGATGTGGATGTCATATTGCCCCAGAACACCCTTGAGTTATCTGTTTTAGCTGAAAATAAATCTCCATTCCTTAATATTGGGACATCTATTGCCGTCTCCGATGCTCCAGCAATTTCTATCGCCAACGATAAATACAAACTGATGAAGTTGGCTGAACAAATTGGTGTTCCAACGCCGAAATCTATTCTTGTAGACAATTTTGATGCCCTGATCAAGTCTGCAAGTGAGTTAGGCTGGCCGCATAAACCGGTTGTTGTCAAACCTCCGCTTTCCAATGGGATGAGGGGAGTACGTATCATTGACGAATCCCTTGATCTTAAAAAGATGTTCTATTCTGAGAAACCGACATCTTTGTTTGTGAAGATGAATATCCTCCGTGAGATATTGGGATCTCATTTCCCCCCTCTATTGGTGATGGAATACCTGCCTAATGCAGAATATACCATCGACGTCTTGGAGGCTCAGAAGTATACGATCATTCCAAGGAAGCGAGATCTCATTCGTTCGGGTATTACTTTCCAAGGTACAGTTGAGTGTCACGAGGAACTCATCACATACGCACAGAAACTCAGTGAAGCTACTGGATTGAATTATGCATTTGGCTTCCAGTTCAAAATGGACGAACAAAGTGTCCCCAAATTGTTAGAATCCAACCCGAGAGTTCAGGGCACGATGGTGCTTTCGACATTTGCAGGTGCTAATATTATTTATGCTGCTGTTAAACGCGCTTTGAATGAGGATATTCCTGATTTCCAGGTTAAATGGGGAACAAAGATCCTCCGATATTGGGGAGGCATGGGGATCCAGAATAAAAATGCTGTGGCGTTCTTATGAAGATCTGGAAGAAATATTCACAATATCTGTTGTCTGGCGAGTGGCATATCCACACGAGTTATACCGATGGAGAGAGTTCGGTAGATGATTATTGCAAGAGAGCAGTAGAACTGGGTATACCTCTGATTGTGTTCACCGAGCATGTCCGGCATAATTTGAGTTATGACTTTAATGCATATATGGATGATATCGATAATGCCCGGGAAAAATATGATTTGATCATTCTTTCAGGGTGTGAAGCGAAGGTTCTCCCAGATGGGACGCTGGATGTCGATGATGACATCCTGAAACAGGTTGATTATCCGATATTTGCCTTTCATTCTTTTCCAAGAGACATAGACATCTATCTTGATGCACTTTATGATGTCTTGAGAAATCCTTATGTCAATACCTGGGCACATCCGGGTGTATTTCTTAAGAGATCCGGCCTCTATTTGTCTGAAAAGAGATTATACAATTTATTTAAGAATTTAAACGATAATGATACCTTAATTGAACAGAACATGAAGTATAATGCCCCTCCAGAGGCATGGCTCAATATAACTAGACGATGCCGGGTAAATTATGTCAGGGGCAGTGATTGTCACCGTGTTGGAGATCTGAAACTGGTATCATGATGGGGACATCAATTTTGGAGGAACTATGTACCACATTTTAATGACAAAAATCACTGATCAGAGTGCAAAAATCGGCATCATCGGCCAGGGCTACGTCGGCCTCCCACTCGCGATGACCTTCGCGAAGAAATTCGCCGTCTTTGGATTTGACATTTCTTCAGGTACCGTTGAGAGTCTCAAGGCGGGAAAATCCCACATTCAGGACGTCACCGACGAGCATCTCTCCCAGTACCTCGGGAAGACCTACTTCCCAACCGCAGACACTGAAGATCTCCGCCAGTGTGATATCCTCATCATCTGTGTCCCTACTCCCCTCTCAGAGGACAAGATCCCTGACCTGATCTATATCAAGAGTGCCTGCACGACCGTCAAGGCCGTCCTCCACAAAGGACAGTTTGTGATCCTCGAGAGCACCACCTACCCGGGGACGACCGACGAGGTGGTGGTCCCGATCCTTGAAGAAACGGGGCTCATCGCCGGCACTGACTTCGGCGTCGCTTACTCTCCCGAACGGGTGGATCCGGGGAACAAGCAGTACCCCATCGACAAGGTGCCGACCGTTGTCGGCGGCATCAATCCTGAGTGCACCGAGGTGGCCGCTGCCCTCTATGGGAGTGTTGTGGAAAAAATTGTCCCTGTCCGTGATGCCCGCACCGCAGAGTCGGTGAAGATGGTCGAGAATATTTACAGGAATGTGAACATCGCTCTGGTGAACGAACTCTCCCTTATCTTCGAGCGGATGGGCATCGACACCTGGGAGGTGATCGACGCCGCCGCCACCAAGCCCTACGGCTTCATGCCCTTCTATCCCGGTCCCGGCATCGGCGGCCACTGCATCCCTCTCGACCCCTATTACATGTCGTACAAGGCGAAAAAGTACGGTTTCATCCCCCGCTTCATCGAGACCTCCGGTGAGATCAATGAGTTCATGAAGATGCATATGGTCAACCTTGCCGAAAAGGGCCTCCAGAAAGTAGGAAAGTGTCTCTATGGGGCAAAGATTGTAGTGATGGGCCTTGCCTACAAGAAGAACATCAACGACCCCAGGGAGTCGCCCTCGATCACGGTCATCGAGGAACTTGTGAACCTTGGGGCTGAGGTGCGGGTGTACGATCCGTTTGTCCCCTCAATCAGGACGAAGGCGGGGGAGTTTGCCTCGTTTGGGAGTGTCGAAGAGGCACTCTCAGGGGCGGAGTGTGCGGTGTTTATGATAGACCATGACGTGTTCAGGGGGATCTCCGTGGAGAGCGTGAAGGGGCTCATGGCCTCGCCGGTGGTCGTGGACGGGAAAAATCTGTTCGCTGGCGAAGAGGGGATTGTGTATCTGGGGATTGGGAAATCCTGAATCTAGTAAAAATGACCGATCTTACGAAGGGTGGGACTGTGATCAAGGCTACTGAATTCTTTCATGACATATTAAGGCACGAATTGGTACCTGGTAAGAATATGTGTGAACTGACAAGTTACAATGGGGTAGCATTCTGGTGGTTTGCAGATAAATTATTCTATAACACTGTTGTAAAATTGTCAAAAGGAAACTCCTTCAAATCGAGTTATTATAAAAAAGTCATCGCAATGTTCTATAGATCAGTTGGTATTTATGCCGATGCGATTTTTGATTCCGTGCTTACAGTAATTATACTAATATTCAACTTTATTGCGCACAATATTAATAAATCCAAAAGTGATCCAAAAAATAATATTACAATTGTGATGACAACTCAGGATAATAAATGGGGATATTTAGATGGTAACAGTTGTGTTATCTCGAGAAAATCGGATGTTTTTTTTAATTCGATTATTGGCAAATTGAAGGGGCAAGTAAAGATCGTTGGCACATATCCAATTAATACCACTAATATTTTTTCAAGTTTTAAAATATTTTTAGAGAAAATTTTCTTTTGGGATGTGAACTATTGCCCGTACAACATGTACTGGTCCATTGACGTTTGGAAAGAAGAGTATTTGGCATATAAGCACTTCAGCGATATCTGGGATAGCATCAAATTTGATACTATCTCTGATATGTGTAATAAATACGACCTTCCCGCAAACTACGTGCTAGATGAGTTAGATTTCTATTTTCACGTATTATTTCCTCTAGAAGCAAAATATATTGCGCTTATCAGGAGAATGATCAAACATGAGTGTCCTGATCTATTCCTTGTAATTAATGAATACGGTTGGAGAGAAAGACCTCTAATCGTTGCTGCTAACGTTGAGCGAATTCCGACCCTAGCAATACAGCATGGGGTGATTCATCCATTCCATAGAGGATATATTTACAATAAATACGAAATATCGGCTGAAGGTCAGGCATGTTCGCCATATTGCCCCATACCTGATATGACAACATTATATGGTGAATATCATAAGGATCTTCTCACAAAGAGTAGTTCCTATCCACCAGATCATGTTGTGGTTACAGGTCAACCAAGATATGATATATTACCTGTTTTAATGAAGGATATGCCATTAGAAGCAATAGCATCGAAGTACTGTCTGGATAGTAATTCTATATACATATTATGGACAACTCAGTGTCATGGCTTATCTATGGAAGAGAATATCTGTAATTTCAATACTGTTTTTTCTGCAATTGAAGGATTGGAAAACGTGAATCTTGTTATCAAGCAACATCCTGGAGAAGGTGACGAATATACCGATTTAATAAAAGAATATTTAAAAGATTATTCTATTAAAGTCAAGATCTGTCCTAGAGATTCGAATACATTCGAACTCCTATGTGCTTGTGATTTAGTTATTACAAAGTCTTCGACGACAGGATTGGAAGGTATTGCTCTTAATAAACCATTAATTATACTTAATTTAAGTGAAGATCCAGATACTGTCGATTATGTCGATCAGGGAGTTGCCATAGGTGTTTACGATGCTAGTGACCTAAAACGCGCAATAACACAGTTGTTGAACGATGATTCCATGCTCGCACAGAATAGAAAAAAGTTTATTAAAAGAAATTTGTACTCTGTGGATGGGCAGGCGACAGAAAGGGTTATTCGGTGTGCTATGAGCATGATAGAGAAGAAAATTCATGCTGATGGATAATCCTATGATCTTAGACCTATGTTGTCTTAGGAGCCACGCAATAATAACTTGAGCATAACCCCATTCATCCTGAAGCATAGTGAGAGGCTGCACGCCCTGATGAAAACGCCGATGAGGCCGCGTTCGGCCACAGGCGCAACCGATGAAAATCCCGAAGGGCGAAAACCGCTGGTATGTCACGTTTGGGAGCACGGCAATGGTAGTGTTTCAGATCTTCTGTAATTTGTCTGATCCCTGTCTCCTTGCTTGATCATTCCTTCTCCATCGTCAAATACCTTCTGCCGGTCACCCACTCCTCGTTGATGTCATCAAGATGGATCCTGCCAGTCTGAGGAGTGAACCTTCATTGGGAAATGCTCCTACGACTTTCGTTCTGCGTTTCAGTTCCTTGTTGATTCTTTCCATCATGTTCGTTGTTCGAATCCGTTTTGCATGTTGTTTCAGGAATACTGTGTAACTCATGAGTCCCGGCAGAAACCTCTCGATGGTATTCGCTGCTTTCCGATATCCTCGTTCGTTCAGATCATCTGCGACCTCCTGAAGTCTCCCTTCGTTCCCATATGCCTCCTTCAAACTCTCGGCAACTTCTTTCTGATGTTTCCTGGGAGTATTTCTCAAAACCGCGCGAGTACAGTGGACTGAACACATCTGCCATGATGCACCGAGGAAAGCAGTTTCTGCTGCTCTCTGGATCCCTGCATGACCATCTGAGACGATCAGTTTGACACCAGTTAATCCTCGTTCTTTGAGTTCCTCGAACAGACCGAACCAGAACTCCTCATTCTCACAGTCGGTGATTCTGGCTCCCAGGATTTCCCGATAACCGTCCACTCGCACGCCGGCGATCACCAGAAGAGCTTTGGTGATGTACCGGGGTCCATCTCGGATTTTGAAATAGGAGGCATCGACAAAGAGATAGGGAATTTCCTCTTCAATTGGTCTCTGGAGAAATGCATGGACCTGTTCGTTGAGGTTGTGTGCCATCCGAGAAACAGAAGAAGGAGAGAGTTGATCGATCCCCAGATGAGCAACGATTTCTTGGATCCGGCGAGTTGAAACACCCTGAAGATAGGATTCAGAGATCGCATTCACAAGAGCTTTCTCAACCCGAGAATAACGTCCAAATACCTGGGTTTCGAAGGGGAATTCACGGAACTGAGGTTTCTGGAGAACGAGATCGCCATAGCGAGTTTTCAGAGAGCAACTCTTGTATCCGTTTCGGTGCGCCTGCCGCACAGCAGTTCGTTCATACGGCTCGGCTCCAGCCTGCTGGAGCGCCTCCAGTAGCATCACTTCGTTGAGGAACGACGTGAGGAGGTTCTTCATACCATTCTCATTATCGGAAAGATAATTTTCGATAAAAAATAAAGAATTCATGCCCTGTTTCACCTTTCTGCAAATCTAGGTTGGAGGCAGAGCCTGATCAATTTTTACAGAAGATTCGTTACACTATCTCGACGATAATTGTTCGGTGTGTTCTTCTCTGTGGTCTGCAGTGTGTACGGAGAAGAGCATTGATCAACCCGACAAATCGTCTTTCATCGATCCTGCTGATGAAACGGTACACATCATCAGCTAAAAGAACCTGTTCGAGATGGGCAAAGGCTCGGAGTTCTTTGCGTTTGTTGAGTTCATCAATGACATACGTGATCTCAGAAGAGAAGAAGAAAGCAATCAGAAGGATTCGCAGAATCGAACCAGTGTTCTGAACGGAAATAGGACCTTGTTTTGCCATCTCCTGTTTTGAACGACGCGAAGTTGTCATCGAATGAACTTGATCAAGGAGAAGCCATTTTGTATCTTCACGATCGACAATGAGTGGGGATTTCATTTTTATCGCTAGATATGATGCCCCCTTTGAGTACGATCAATTTTACGATTTTAATCGATACAAAGAGAGGGGAGATTTTGGAGGGGGCTATCTATATGATAATTGCGACCTTTTGTCATTGACTTGCCACTAGGAAATGGGTCTTCAAGACAGAGTCGACAAAACTGGTCAGTTTTGTAGACACACAAATTCGCAGACACTCGATGGTGAAGCTTGATGCAAACCCCTATCTGGACAGGGATTACTTCCGTGCCAGGAGGGAGAAGTTGCGAAGGCAGACGCCATGGAATCAAACATGACTTTCATTTATTCCATATTGCCGCTCGAATCTCGGGTTGTGAGGTGCTTGAGCGGAGTGCGGTGAAAGTCGCACGCTCCGTTCTGAGAAGGGGGGAAGATGGTAACACCTTCTCCCTATTCGACGGATCGGACAACCCATACCACTGCTGTAGCACCAGCAGCCGGAGCATGAGGATAACGTCATAATATGGGCGACCACCGTTCCCGGCATCGTTCGAGTACAGGTCCGCTAGAAGAGGACGGAAGGCATCCCACTCGATCAAACCCTCACTCGATCAAACCCTGGATCTCGCCTAACCGGTCTCCCTGAGCGGCAAAAGAAGTACATTCGTGCCTAATAGCGGAATTGGCGAACGTAATCCTGAGAAAAGATCGATCGGAGGCGATAAAGTACTTTGGAATGGGGAGTTATTCGAAATCCTCATATATCGACTATGACTAATGAAGATTAGGATATTTGTGGGAGAGAGAACACATGCTTTCAGCGAAAAAAATGAAGATGATTGCCATTATTCCAGCAAGATGTGGCAGTAAAGGAATCCCAAGAAAGAATATCAAACTTCTCTCAGGCAAACCCCTGATCGCATACGTCATCGAAGCGGCCATGACCTCCCGATATATCGACAACGTAGTCGTCTCCACCGATGACGAGGCGATCGCTGAGATAGCCAGAATATATAGGGCTAAGATAATCATGAGGCCTCCAGCATTGGCCGAAGACCACATCCCACTAGATCCTGTGATATACCACGCGGTTACCGCTGTTGAAAGGAAGGAAAATATACAGTACGACTACGTTTTGACAATACAGCCGACCTCACCATTGCTACAAACAATTACTCTCGATAAGATGATTGAAAAGATGGTTGAGGGCGATTATGACACCATCATGAGCGTCAAAGCAGAGAACCATCTCTTCTGGATAAAAAAAGACGCTCAATTCTCTCCCCTCTACAAAGAAAGGAAAAATCGACAGTATCTAGACCCGATCTACCGAGAAACCGGGGCGGTTACGATCTCGATAAGGGCTGTCCTGACAGAGAACAACAGGATCGGGAAAAACATTTCATTATTTGAACTCCCCGACGAGGAAACCGTTGATATCGATGATTATCAGGATTGGGAGACTGCTGAAAGTCTACTCCGGCGGAGGAAAATCGTCTTCAGAGTTGACGGTGATCATGATATCGGGCTAGGTCACATCTACCGGGCACTTACGTTGGCAACCAGGTTAGTCTTCCACCATAACATCTACTTCGTCATGGACAGGTCGAGGGAGCTAGGAATCCAGAAAGTGCGCGAATATTACTATCCTATAAAACTGTTCTCCGATGATATCGAGATGTTTGAGACCTTGAATGAAATCAACCCAGACATTGTAATCAATGACATCCTCGACACCGACCCGGAGTATGTGCAGAAGTTACGCTCAAATGGGTACTTCGTTGTAAATTTTGAGGATCTGGGAGAAGGAGCTGAAGATGCTCACATTGTGATTAACGCCCTGTACGAGAACAGTTACCCCGCGAAGAACCACTATTATGGTTACAGATACGAGTGCCTAAGAGATGAATTCTATATTTTCCCTCAGAAGGAACCTGAGCCTGAGGCGAACACCTTATTGGTCACGTTTGGGGGAACCGACCCCAACGACCTGACCAGGAGAACCCTCCAAGCGCTCGAACAATTAGGCCTTAAAAATATCATGACCCGGGTCATCTTGGGGAAAGGGTACAGGCCAAAGGAGCAATTGTTTGAGTACGTATCTGGTCTCCGGAAAGACGGATTCCAGATCGATGTAAAGGAAAATGTCCGTCTCATGGCAAAAGAGATGAGTAAAGCGGACATCATGATTACGTCCAACGGAAGGACAATCTACGAAGTCGCGAGCTTGGGAACGCCATGCATCTCAATATCTCAGAACGAACGCGAGGCACGTCATCTCTTTGTTCATAACTCTCATGGCCCCCTCTACCTCGGGATCGCCTACACTGTTTCTGTCGATGACATTGCTTCGGCGATACTTAGGCTGATCGATGACTATCCGCTGAGGAAAGAGATGAGTCAAAAACTTCTGCAATTTGATCTTAAAGGGAATCTTGAGAGAGTCCTCAACCTTATTCTGAATAACTATTGGGAGTGGGAGAGACATGAAACCGATTGAGTTCGACCGGTACGTCATCAACGAGAGATCAAGACCGTTTGTGATCGCTGAGATCGGTGTCAATTACTATGACATCGCGCAAAAAGAGCAGAACGATCCTCTGGATGCGGCAAAGGAGATGATAGCCGCGGCAGCAGGTGCAGGAGCTGATGCAGTAAAGTTCCAGACCTATAAGGCCGAGAAACTGGCCTCTCGATACTCTCCTGCGTACTGGGATACCTCAAAAGAGAGGACGCAATCGCAGTATGAACTCTTCAAAAAATTTGATTCATTTGGAGAAGACGAATACCGCGAACTTGCACGTTTTTCCAGGGAACAGAAGGTGGTCTTTCTATCGACTCCATTTGACTCTGAGGCGGCGGATATACTGGACGAGCTGATGCCTCTTTTCAAAGTATCGTCCTCTGATATCACAAACACCCCCTTTATCCGGCATATCGCCCGAAAACAAAAACCTGCATTTCTCTCAACCGGAGCGTCGACTACCTCGGAGATCGATGAGGCGATAAAAACAATCGAGCAAGAGGGGAATAATAGGATAGTGGTCATGCACTGCATCCTGAATTACCCCACAGCCTACAAGGATGCCAACCTCGGTATGATCTCGCACCTGAAGGCATTATACCCTGAGTACCCTGTAGGGTACTCAGATCACACCCTCCCAGATCCTCAGATGTCAGTGCTCACAACCGCCGTCAGCCTGGGAGCACGGGTAATTGAAAAACATTTCACGCTAGACAAATCTCTTCCCGGAAACGACCATTATCATGCAATGGATCCAGAGGACCTGAAACGATTCATCCGGAATTTGGTGTTCATACAGGAGATAACCGGGGAGATGGAGAAGAGGCCTCTTGAGAGCGAAATGCCAGCCCGGCTGTATGCGCGCCGGAGCATTGTAGCAAAGAGAAAAATTCCCAAGGGAACTCTGATAACAGAAGATATGATCACGTTTAAGAGGCCCGGAACTGGTCTAAGTCCCAATGAAATTGGGCAGATTATAGGAAGGGAAGCGAAAAGGAGTATACTGGAAGATGAAATCATCGAAAGAGATTGTTTTGAACGCGACAGGTGACCACTTGGTCGTCTCTCAAATACCCTTTGAGGGGGATCTATACCAGAGGTCATCCCAATATTCTCCAGATCATGACAGCACATGCCAAGTGAATCAGTCCCAGGAATACAGGATGCCGATGAACAGACGCTAGTGTCCAGTCATTCCTCAAATGTCGGATACAGTCTCACCAACTTAATTCGGGCATCATCTTTTGTAAACCTCCACATCACACGCGCTATTTTGTTATTCCTGTATTCTTCCCATGCTTTTACCTCAGTTCGGAGACGATTGATATCCTTGATTCTTCGGTTCAGACATTGTCCATAAAGTACGCGCAATTCAATCTCTGCTATATTTAACCAACTTCCATGTTTTGGTGTATAAACAAATTCAAACCGATCCCAGAGTTCTTTTGCCTCTTCAGGGGGATATGTCTCATAAAATGATCCCGGTGCATGGGTGTTCAGATTATCCATCACCAGCGTGATTTTATCCGCATCACTATATTCTTCAGCAATTTCCTGGAGAAATCGCGCCCAATCCTGTTTTGTCCTCCGTTCGGTGATCTTTACCATCCGTTTCCCGGCAAGGGGTTCACATGCAAGAAAGATATTACACGTACCACAACGACGGTATTCAAAATCATATTTGGCCGTTTTCCCGGGCGAACAGGGAATAGGTTCTCTTGTTTCCCCGATGAGTTGCTTTGGGGATTCGTCCATGCAGATGATAGGATGTCGTGGATCCCAGGGACGTTTATACACATCCAGAACCTGTTCCATGTGGGCAATAAAGGTACTATTTTGTCCTGGAGGTATGATCCAACTCTCATTTCTCCAGGGTTTCAGTTCGTTTTTTTAAAACCTGACGAACAGATTTGTGTGAAATGGCATCAATGTACTCAAGTTCAACTGCTTTGTCAGCCAATAACCGCAGAGTCCAACGAACATGGCCTTCGGGGGGTTCATTGCAACTTAATGCAATCAACTTTGCCTCGAGATCACCGTCGATCTTTTTGGAATAAATTCGATCGGGTTTTCTCTTTGTCAACGCATCATCAAGGCCGTCGAAGACAAAACGCTTCTTTACTCGATCGATCTTCCGCATGCTGATGTTGAGAACACGAGAAAGGGATTCGTTTGTACAACGATAGGGCTGATAGTCACCTTCATCGCAACCAAGGAGAATCAGAGCGTTTAAAACGGTTTGAGATGAATGCTTACCTTTGGAGGCAATCGAGGAGAGATAAGCACGTTCATCCAACGTAAGGGTCACGATATATCGTGTCACTGAGGAAGAATTCTATTGTTTATTCTATATCATAGTTGCGACCTTTCGTCATTGACTCGACACTAGGGGCCACACTGGGGTCAGCCGATGTGTGGCTTAGAACCTATGAAAAATAGTCCCCTCCAGATCTCATGCCTCTGCAAGCCTCTGTAGTTCGGCCTTCTGGTTTTTTGGCTCTGTTGAATCGGGCATGAGTCGAGAGCACGCCTCAGGCATAGCGCATGAAATGTTTTTCATGGTAAACCCTTTCATAGAGTGATTCTTCTCTCACCTAAAGATCTATAAAAATCGCTGCTCCTTGTGTAAGTGACCAAACGAACACCAAGGAACAGCGATCATGTCTACGAACCGGTATATCAACCTTGTCAATATCATTTGTTCTGTACTCCGCTCCTCTCATTTACCTCTTTATTCCTGCAAATATTCCCGAAAAACGTATACTCAGCACCAACTGATGGCTATTCTTCTCTTCCGTGAAGCTCTTCATACCGATTATCGTGATAACGTTGCTCTCATCGATTTGATGGATAAAATCAAAGAAATCCTCCATCTGAGTCAGGTTCCTCATTACTCAACAATTCATAAGTTTATGGCTCGAATTCCCTCTCTTTTCTTCACGAGAATCCTAAACAAAACGCTGAAACGGTTTTATTCCTGGGGAGACATCATTCCAACAACTGCTGTTGACTCCTCGGGGTTCACCAGTTCATATGCCAGCCACTATTACTCCTGGCGGACAGGAAAGATGCGAAAGAACTTCCTGAAACCTTCGATCGCAGTTGATACGCACAAACAGGTGATCCTGTTTGGTAAAATCTCATTGAAACCAGTACATGACATTAAACACGCTGAAACATTGCTCAGACAGGCTCATAGAACCAGAAGGGCGGAGTGCTATGTTATGGATAAAGGCTATGACTCTGAGAACCTTCATTGCCAGATCAGAGAAAATATCGGCGCGGATTCACTGATACCAGTGAGAACATGGAAAGGGAAGATCTATTCGGGGAAATATAGACACAAAATGTATACGAACTTTGATTATGATCGATATCATGAAAGAAACAAAGTCGAAACAACGTTTTCAGTCATTAAAAGAAGATTAGGGGAAGAACTGAAGGCACGAAAATATTGGTATCAAAACAAGGAGATCAAGATCAAACTCATTCTATACAACCTCATGAAGGAGGCGAAAGCGCCAGGGATCGTTCTTCTCATAGGGTTTCAACAGAGCCGAAACAACATATTCAGTCATGAAAAGAAGATTAGGAGGCGATCTAAAAGCACGAAAATATAGGTATCAAATCAAGGAAATCAGGATCAAACTCATTCTTCATAACCTCATGAAGGAGGTGAAAGCGGCAGTGATTGATCTTCTTAGGAGGTTTTCAACAGAGCCGTTTTTCATACCACTCTCATTATCGGAAAGATAATCTTCGATAAACGATAAAAGATTCATGCCCTGTTCCACCTTTCTGCAAATCTAGGTTGGAGGCAGGGCCTGATCAATTTTTACAGAAGATTCGTTACACTATCTCTCCTCTCTTGAAAAAAAGCGATCAAGCAACGAGAAATTTTCATCGCGTATGCTTGAGGCGGGCGCTCGCCTCATGAAAAATTCAACAAGATATTATGATAAGAAGGCGCAACCAATTACAGGAAACTAAAGTTCACTAATTCCTAAACTTAAATGGAGGTAGATTCATCGATGGTCGCACAACGCCGCATAATAATGCACGCATTTGTTGATAATAGTGATTATAATGCTCAAAATCTTAATGCAAGAGAGATATGCTTGAGACTGGATCCTGAAAGGTTTCAAATAACATTATTTTATCAGGACGCACCCGATGAAAGATTGGCTGACAAAAATAACATTAATTTAATAAAAGTACCAAAAAATAGATATCTGGCATCCCTTGTTGTGCTGAAGCATCTACTTAGCCCTAAATACGATATTTATCTTAATGTGCGAGTATTCTTAGTGGATTACCTTTATCTTAAGGTGGCTAAGATTATGGCCCTTAAGAAAGTCACAATACACCATATTGAAAATACGTTGCCCTATCCCAATAAGAATAAGTATTATAATAAAATTGCCAAGTCAAATGCTTTAAATTGTGATTTTATCTTTTCTGTAAGTAAGTATGTTGCTGAAACTGCTCAGAGTGAATATGGTATAGTCACACCTGTTGTATATGTAGGAGTGGACACCAATGTATTTTTGCCGCTGATAGATGATAATAGGAGAAATGAAAACCAAGTTAAAATTCTATATGTTGGATCATTGCAAGAGCGAAAAAGACCCGATTATGTACTAAAAGCAGCGAAGGAATTTCCAGATGCAGTTTTTGAGATCGTTGGGACGGGGCCGCTTTTAGATAAACTGATTTATGAAAAAGAGAAAGAAAACATAAGAAATCTTAGCATAATAGGAGGGGTTTCAAAAGGGGAGTTAATAAATAAGTATCAAAACGCGGATATTTTCCTATTTCCATCATATCATGAAGGTTTTCCAAAGGTCACGCTAGAAGCAGCTTCTTGTGGATTACCAGTCATCGTTTTCAAGGATTACAAGCCAGAAACTTTAATTGATGGAGTAACAGGCTTCACAGTTGATAGTTACGAGGATATGCTTGAGAAGTTAGACGAATTAATTAAAAATCCAGATCTAAGGATTGAAATGGGAAAAATGGGAAGGAATTATGTACAAAAGTTTGATTGGAATGAGATTGTAAAGAGATGGGAAACGCATTTATCTACAATTCGATCTATCTGAATTTGTTAATTTTATCGGCGAGACGACGGGTGAAAACATATCAAATTTGTGTGATCGGTCCGATAAAACATAATTATTGCTAGATACTATGAAGACACATACTAATTGTTTGGAAAGAGTGTACTCAATTCTAGCTACATGTATGCTCATGCTAATTTCCTATAATGCAATATCGCTAATAAAATACACCCCAAATGGCTATTCCTTTACTATCTATGAACAAATTCCATTGGAGTACTGGTGTGGCCTTCTCTTTGTTTTCATTGTGGGAACGTCGCTCACACTACAAACGAAATCGTATAAGTTTAAAAAAATAGGCTTAGTTATTCTTCTGATTAATTTCGTTTCTGGCCTTAGTATTCCTTGTGGCTTAAACTATTTAATTATGGATAGATTAGATGGTTTAACGTATCTGGGTGAGGTCATTGGAATATATAATAATGGAAGTGTATCCGCAGGTAATATATATCCCGCAGGGAGCATATTTTGTGCAGTTTTACTGATAACTGTACATGAAAACCCATATCATATTATCAAGATAGTCCCAATTTTCTTTTCCCTTTTATTTATTAGTGGCATTTATCTTTATTCAAGATTTTTTTTAGACAAATTGAAACGGTACTTCGCCTTTGAATATATTTTAATGCCCATATTGGTCATATATTATTTGAGGAGTTATCATTTTTCCATATCACCTCATTACTTTTACTTCTCATTGCTACCGATGGCATTATATTTATTATTAGGTCTTTTTTTAGCTGATGATAGGACGTACCGTACACGACACTCTTGGATTATTGCCATATCAATCATCGTTGTAGAAATACCGCTTATGCATCCATTTATATATATACAGACATTGTATATATTAATCCTTGGGATATTGTATTTTTATTATTTACGGGCGAACAAGAATCAACTATTTATCTATCTATCCCTTATTGCGACTGTAGGCTTTATATTTTGGCTATTCCATAATTTCAAACTCTATGAGCAGTTGGAAAAGATATCTAATTCCATATCTGGACAAGCAAGGATGTCTACTCTTGCTCAGGGTACAAATGCTTTATCATCCGGTATTTTCAAAGTGGAGCCAATAGATTTGATACAGTTTATACTAATATCGTATGGGAGATATATCGTCCCGGTTATGATTATTAGTTTGACATATATCTTTGTGATTTCTAAATGTAATCACAATTCGTTGGTGTCACAATATAAAACGTTATTTTGTATATTTATAGCCTACTGTTTTTTTGACTTTGCTCTAGTCCTAAATCCATTTATACCCCATGTTTTCGAAAGATTGACTACACTAAATGTATTCATATATGGGCTTATTCCCCTTTTTACACTTTCATTAGGTGTTATGATTCGGAAACTTGGAACAAAAAGTGTCGTCTCCATAGTGATGATATTGGGAATTATTTTTGGTTTGTCCATCTTTGGGTTATCCAATTCCCCATTGACATTTAGGTCAAATACCGCCTCAACATACAATGAAGCGGAGGGATTACATTGGCTATTTTCTCATAAAAATAATGCAGTTATTATTGACACCACAAACCCCCAAAATGTATATCGTTACTGTGACTTTATGGGAGGAGGATTTGGAGCAAAAAGAGAGATGATATCCTATTCGCCACTACCTAAACACTTTGGCTATGATCAAATGGCGTCGTTAAATAAAACAAATGCATATATTACATCATTTGAATATTCAAAGATGTCTTATTCAAAGTCATCCATAAAAGTAAATGATATGAAAGATTACGATCTTAAAGACTATGAACGATTAGATATGGATTGCAAAGTTTCTAAAATATTTAATAGCCTTGATATTGACGTTTACCGAACTTAGTAAATCGCTGGATTTACTGAGCGATTTCTTATTCTCCTTTATCCTAACTTTGCCAGTTGAAAAGAACTAAGTGTGTTCTTAGTAATGTTTGAATCGACCAAAATGCAAACAGAACTAAGAACGATTCAGATTGAGCCCAATGAAAATATATCCTTTCCTATTGTAATCCTCCTTGCCGTTACCAGCCATTACGAAATCCTCAATTTCACCGATATTTTCAGGGAACACAAGAAAAATGGGATAGATATCAACAAACCCATCAGAGCTCTTGTCAGTTATAAATTGACGGATAACTTCAGCATAAAACGATCTCACGAATGGATCAACCGCCCTGAAGTTCTTGCTGAATTTGATCTCCCTTCCTTCAGCGAAAGAACACTGTATCGTGTCCTTGAAATCCTTGGTGCCAACCGGGATGAAATCACCTCTGACCTCCAGAACGTCCTTTTTGAGCGATATGATTTTGAGCATATGAACATCAACATGGACTGGACCAGCATTGTTCTTCATGGCACTGAGGCTAAGCTTGGAAAATATGGCTATGGCCATGATCATCGGCCGGACAAAAAACAGATTACAGTCGGCGTCACAGAACTTGCAGATCCCATCAATATCCCGATTGGGATGACGATCGAACCCTGCAATCTCAATGATCAGACCCACTTCAAGAAGACCTATCGGCAATCAAGCGGCAGACTCAGAGAGGGATCTCTGGTAATATTCGACAAAGGAGCGAATAGTGTTGCCAATACCCGGATGATTCGGGCAGATAATCTGCAGTACATTACCGGAAAGAAGCTCAACAAGAGTGATGACAAGATAATCGCTGAATTTGAAACGTATGGTCCTCAAGTTATTGATGCGGAATCCGGGTTTCAACAATGAGAGGGAGCATTGGCGCATCGTAGAGACATAAAGAGAGGTGGGATTTCGGGGGGCAATTTCCCTGATTTGCAGCGGGATTCCCGATATTCGACAAGAAGATCGCTCTCTAACAAAAGTACATTTATTTTGGGACAAATTATGGATTCCAGCAAAATATGATCGTAAAATCGACCTTACGGAAAGGAAAATTCATTCTTGGCGATATGATAAACTCTCCATTCATCGTTGGTCCTACTGATACAACATGGTTACTCCTTGGCCGAGTTCTTGCCGTTTTATGGGATGTGCTTCTTGGTATGTAACTTAGACCCAACCCTTACCCTTCGCAATCAATATAATTCCTAAACCCAGAATCATGTAGGTGAGCACCCAAGCATACCCTGCACCGATGACCCCAAACTGAATAAGGAAGATATAACTGAGCCCTAGGAGAAGCACGAACCGGATCAAATTCATGACCATGATACCCCCTACTTGGAGACGGATATTCTGAAGGGGAATGAAAAGGTTGTATGCCGTTACAAAGAGACTGGAGACAGCGATTATTCTGAGCAAATCAAATGCGGCAAGATAATCTTTTCCGAAAAGTCCGAGAAGAAATTCTCCAAAGATGACAATAAACAGGACCGTCGGAGTAAGTATTATATAGGTCACCGTAAGGTTTCTAATTACTCCCCTCCGCAGGTTGATCCCATGGCTTCCTTCGATGAAGAAGGAGGTGCTCATCGCATTGGGGATGATGAGAACGAGATTTCCTATGGCGAAGGCAACATAGTAAAGGGCGGCCTCCTCAGGGCTAAGGAGGTTCACAATGAGGATTGGCATCACAAGCGATGGCACGCTCTGGAAAATATTTGCAAGATAGTTCAGGGAGGAAAAACGGAAAGTCTTCCGTATGAACTCCCGGTCGATTGGGGGAGTGAGGGTGACGTAGCCCCGGAGCATCACCAGGGCGAAGACGGCAGCGGCAAGGTAGGCGAAGCCGAAGGCGTAGAAGATCCCGAGGCTTCCGAGAAGGGCAAGGGGCAGGAGCAGGGGTAGCCGCACTCCCATGATGAGATTCTGGACGAACTTGAAGTCAGCCTTCCTGAAAGAGAGGAGGGCTTTGCCGGTGATGAGGGTGACAGAGTTGACTATAGCGAAGAGGAGGAAGAGGGAAGCGTAGTCCCTGATGAAGGCGATCTCGGGAGAGATGAGATCGATGGCGGCGAGATAGATGATACCGACCACAATCGTTGCCCCAGTCGTGATCCAGAGGCAGGTGTTGAAGACCCGGCTGTGGTCATTGGAGGGCATGAACCTGATGATGGTAATGTCAAAACCGAGACGCGAGAAGGCCATCACGAGGCCAAGGGAAGAGATAAGGGCGGTGGCGATCCCAACCTCCCCGACGGTATACAGCCGCGCTGCAAGTGTCCAGAAGAGGAACCCGAAGCCAACGTCCGCAAACCTTCCGAGAGTGATGTAAAAGGAATTCTTGTAAAACGGGTTCCTGAGGTAGTCGTGTATTTCAGGGATGGTTTTTGGGAGGGATATGTCCATGGGTCATCTGAGGCTTGGCAGAGTTCTGCTGCTGGTCTTTTGTCACTCTAACTTTGGGTAGGCAAGGGAAATGAATGATTGGATTTATTTCAGGGAATGCCCATTCTTACCTCCCCTCCCGATCCCCCGGTACGCAAACCCCGCCCTGATCCACGCATCTGGATCCACCACGTTCCGCCCGTCAACGATCACCGGCCACTTGCACCCACACAACCCCTCCACCCGCTCAGCCACCAACCCCCGATACTCCCGATGCCCCGCAAAGACCACGACCGCGTCCGCACCGCGGATTACTGCCTCAAGATCCTTCGACAACCCAGCTGGCACATCCGGCGCCGTCGCGGGGTCCACCCAGGGATCATGCACTCTAACCTCCGCTCCCGCCGCGATCGCCATCTCATAGAACGGCTCCGAGGGCGTATTCCTCGCATCATCCGAATCGTTGATGAAGGCCCATCCGAGGAGGGCGATCTTCGAGCCTTTCAGGGTCTTCCCCGTCTGCGCGAGGGCGGAGGTGGTGAGGTGGAGCATATGCGCCGGCATGAAGTCGTTGATGCCGCGTGCCAGGGTGTACAGCGACTCTCTCCCATCCGGGAAGTCGAGGGCGTTGGGCCCAAGCTGCTGCACCCCCCGCTCCAGGTGGTAGGTGTCCTTGGTGAGGCAGTGGCCGCCGACGCCGGCGCCGGGCCAGAGGACGGCCCGGGTGATCCCCTCCCCCTTCAGCGAGGCAACGCCGTCACGAACATCGTAGACGTTGATGCCCATCGCCTCGCAGTACAGGGCGAGTTGGTTGATGGCGGCGATCTGGAGATCGCGGAAGGTGTTCTCCGCGGTCTTGGTCACCTCGGCGGCGGTGGCGGTCATCGGGATGACCTGGCCGGTGGTGAGGACTCTGGAGTAGAGCTCGACGGCCCGCCGGGTGGAGACCTCGTCGATGCCGCCGACGCAGCGGTCGTGCTCGCGGATGTTCCTGAGGAGGCGGCCGACCATCACCCGTTCGGGGGCGTGGGCGAGGGCGAAGTCCTCGCCCGCGACGAGGCCCGACTCCGCTTCGAGGATCTCTCTCGCCATGCCGGCGGTGGTGCCGGGGGTGATCGTCGACTCGAGGACGACGAGGGTGCCGGGCGTGAGGTGGCGACCGACGTTTCTGATCCCCTCGATGAGGGGAGTGAAGTCGGGGAGGAGGTCTTTGGGATCTTTGAAGGGCGTCTGGATGGCGAGGGTGACGGCGTCGCACTCGGCGACCTTCGAGAAGTCTGGGGTGCAGGAGAAATTTCCAGATGAGACGACCTTCTGGAGGAGGTCTTCGAGCCCGGGCTCCTCGCCCTTCAGGGGCGACTCGCCCTGGTTGAGCCTCGCGATCTTGTAGCCCGAGGTGGGCGAGTCGCGCTGGAAGCCGTAGACGTGCTCGATCCCCGGGGCGTCCGCAAAGAGGAGGGCGGCCGGGATGCCGACATAGCCCATGCCGAAGACGCCGATCTTTCGGATCGGGCCGCGCTGTTCGATGAGTTCTTGTAAAGATGTCATAGTGTTGCTCCGTGCTTGATCGCGTCGCAGACCTGCACGTTGGCGAGTCCCTGCGCGGGCGTCACCGGGAAGGGCGTGCCGTCCCTGGCGCAGCGCACAAAGGTCTGGAGTTCGGTCTTGAGGGGTTCGACCTTGTTCACCAGGAGCTTCTCGATGATGTTCTCCTGGTGGTACAGCCCGTTGGTCTGGTCGTAGGTGCAGGGCTTGCGGTAGACGTACACCTCCTGGGCCATGAAGTCGGCCTCGATGGTGCGGCTCTCCTCCTCGATGTAGATGGACCTCACCTTCTTGGAGGACTTGCGGGAGGCGGAGAGGTAGACCGGGGTGGTGCCGAAGGTGGCGAGGGCGGCGGCGACGTCGGCGGTGCCGGTGGCCTGGATGGTGTACGCCTGGTCAGGGAAGAGGACGTTGAAGGCGACGTCGATGTCGTGGATCATCAGGTCCTCAACGACCGAGGAGCCGGTGACGCGGGCCGAGGCCGGGTTGTGGCGGTTGAAGGAGACGTACAGGGGGTCGTGGACGAGCCCGGCGATCTCGGTGACGACCGGGTTGAAGCGCTCAATGTGCCCGACGCCGACGACGACGTCGTCCGGGATCATCCTGATGAGGGCTGCGCCCTCCCCGGTGGTGAGGCAGATCGGCTTCTCGACGAGGGTGTGCACCCCAGCCGCGATCACCTCGCCGGCGGTCCTGAAGTGGTACGGCGTCGGGACGCAGACCGAGACGCACTCGGCCTTGCTGAGGAGTTCGTCCATCGAGCGGCAGACCTCCGCGCCGGTCGCGGCCGCCACCTTCTCCGCGGCGGCGGTGTCGAGGTCGTAGACATAGGTGGTGCCGACCTCTTTGAGTTCGGTGTACACCCGGACGTGGTTCCGCCCCATCGCCCCGGTCCCGATGACGCCCGCGTCCATCTTTAGATCACCTCGTTGATCGTGTCGCAGATATATGTCCGGCCCTCGTTGGTGACGTTGGGGTGGACCGGGATGGAGAGCACCGATGCCGCGAGCGCCTCGGAGATCGGGCAGGCGCCTGCTCCGGCATAGAGGGGCTGGCTGGAGAGGGCGACGGGGTAGTGGACGGCGCAACCGATCCCATGCTTGCGGAGATGAGCCATCAGGTCGTCCCGTGAGAGCGGGAAGGCGTCGGTGACCCGGAGGGAGTATTGGTGCCAGACATGGGTTCTGCCGGGGGCGACCGCCGGCAGCACCAGGCCGGGGGCGGTGATGTGGGTGCGGTAATACTCGGCGTTCTCCTGCCGCCGACGGTTGAAGCCGTCGAGTTTTTTGAGTTGCACTCGGCCGACTGCCGCGGCGAGGTCGGTCATCCGGTAGTTGTAGCCGAGTTCGGTGTGGAGATATTTGTCGGCCTGGCCGTGGTTGATGATCCGGCGGAGGTGTACCTTATACTCGTCGGAGGCGGTCGTCACCATCCCGCCCTCGCCGGTCGCCATGTTCTTGGTCGCATAGAAGGAGAAGCAGGCAAGGTCGCCGAGCGACCCGGTCCTCTGTCCGTGATATTCCCCGCCATGGGCCTGGGCGGCGTCTTCGATGAAGACGAGATTATTATCATCGCAGATCTCGCGCAGCGCCCCAGCATCGCAGGGCTGGCCGTACAGGTGGACGCCTACGACCGCCTTTGTCCGGGAGGTGATCTTCGCATTCACGTCGGTCGGGTCGACCGTGGCGGTCGCCCGCTCGACGTCGGCAAAGATCGGCACCGCCCCGCACATTGAGACCGAGGAGGCGGTCGCGAAGAAGGTGAAGGCGGGAACAATCACCTCGTCGCCCGGCCCGACGCCGGCGGCGAGCAGCGCGGCGTGGAGGGCCGCGGTGCCGGAGTTGACGGCGACGGCGTGTGGGACACCGCAGTACGCGGCGAACTCGTTTTCAAACGCGGCGGTCTCCGGGCCCTGGGCGATCATGCCCGAGTCGAGGACGGCGGTGACGGCCTCTGCTTCCTCGCTTCCGAGGGAGGGCTGTGCGATGGGTATCTGCATGGGGGTGCTCCAGATTGAATGCGCTGTTATTTTCGTGGAGATATGTATAAAGATTTGTATTTTTATCTGGAAATAGGAGGGAATTAAACACATTCAGAAGAGGTGGAGCGCATGGAGAAGGCATGGGAGGAGTGGTTTGCGAAGGCTTCCGCGACCGCGGGGGCGAGGCGGCGGCACTCGGCCATGAAGAGCGCGGACGAGAAGAGAAACATCCCTGAGTTCCAGAGGTAGCCGTCGCGGAGATATGCTTCGGCGGTCTCCTGGTCGGGCTTCTCGACGAAGGCGCCCACCGCGTGGCCGCCGGGCAGGTCGTCGCCGGGCCTGATATAGCCGTAGCCGGTGTGTGGGGAGGTGGGGGTGATGCCGAAGGTGACGAGGCGGTCCTTCGCGAGGGCGGCGGCGGCGCGGAAGGCCTTGGTGTACTCCTCGTCAGGGGTGACCAGCTGGTCAGAGGGGAGGACGGCGACGACGGCGTCCTCACCGTCCAGGGCCGTCATGCCGTAGACGATCGCCGGGAGGGTGTTTTTCCCCTCAGGCTCGACGAGCACCCGGCCCCCGGCACCGATCGCCGCGAGCTGGTCGGCGACCAGGAAGCGGTGGGCGGCGTTGGTGACGACGTATACCTCCTCGGGCTCGGAGAAGAGAAGCGCCCGCTGCACCGTCTTCTGGAAGAGGGACTCGTTCTCGAAGAGGGGGATGAACTGTTTTGGGTAGCAGGTGCGGCTGAGGGGGAAGAGCCGCGTGCCGCTGCCGCCGGCAAGGATGAGGGTCTTCATGGTGTGGTACTCCCGATAGATCGCGCTCTCATTTTCGCGTGTCAATTCATAAAGTTGTGCATTTTTTCCTGAAAAATGGGGATAGTTAAACAGATTCAGAAGGGGTGGAGCGCATGGAGGTGCTCCTTCGGTGCCTGGATCGCGATCCTGCATGGATGCCGACCCCCCTGCAATGTTCCCGGCAGGTTCGCCGATGGATCTCGTGGCGTCGCATCAGCGTCAGAAAAATCCGGCGGTATTGTCTCTTTCTCTGGTCTGAATCGCTAGAATACGTAAATTGTCCATCCCGATGGTTTTATGATTTTCAACCCGCAAACAATTGCCCTGAAACAGGGGGAAAATCCTACGACGTATACCCCCTGTGCGATTTGGCTCCGAGAGGTGCCGGTGACGGGAATACGCGTGAAAATCATCCGGAATCGGGCAGGTACTTTGGACCCTTGTTTCTTTGCGTTAGGAGACATGTGCGCCGGGCGGAAAAGGGACGCCGGGAGCTGACCCGGATGATGTGAAACATACCGACGTCAAAGGGCGAAGAATCGGGCCGTCAATGCAATGTGCTTGATCACAGTCCACGATACACGTTACGCCGGTGACGGACATAGAGAATTGTGATCCGCCTGCTTTCATGACAGACCTTATAGATAATTCTCTATTCGCCGGCCCGGATGCGATAGAGAGATCCGGTACCGCTCAACTTCCGGGAACCGTGGGGTGCCGGCATTTCGGAAAGGGCTTCGATCTTCTTCAGAATGTCTGAAACCCTCTCGTGTGGCACGCCTGCAATGTCCTTCTCTACACTTGCCCTGAAAAAAATCTTATATGGGACCATTGGAGGTTGAAATTCGTTTTTTCATCTCGTCGAACGTGAGGGTCGATTCGTTGCGCCGTTCTGCCGCCACAGCCAGATCATGGAGATCCTCCTGCAACTGCTCGTACTCTTCGAGAGGGAGGATCACTGCAACTCGCTCCCCATGTTCGTCGGTAATATACTGTTCTTTTACCGCGCTCAATTGTTTCTGCCCCCTGAACATCACCATGTAGGGTGTGAGTCATATATAATCCATCCCATGGGTCATCCGGGCACCATCTGCCGGTGCTCCTCCGGGCAGAAGAGATAGAAAGATCGTCCGGGGCTGGTCTCTTTCAGGAGTGCTTTAAAGATGTAGAAGGAGGGGTCGCGGAGGAGGACGGCATAACGAAGCGGTATAAGATCCTCCTCTCACCCAGCGGTATGCAGGACGCCGGCGGAGCGCTCCAACGCGTGTGGCAGGCGGCAGGGTCGACCAGATATCCCAGGATATATACGCGAACAACAGGAAAGTGATCACCATTCTATCGAACCAGTGGGTAGTGCTCCAGGCAATAACTGATACCAAAAAAGTTCTCCCTGTGCGAATTTTTGTTATGAATACCGGTCACTGCTCGACGGAATTCGGTCAGATATTCTGAAATAGATTTTCATTCCGGGGCACTACCCAATTATGTGTTCCCCGAAGATCGGTCGTGAAGATGCTCCAGGATGGCATCCCGGAATGCCGTGAGGGCACCGAGATCCTGGTGCAAAATTGCATAGACCTGTTCGAGGTCCAGATCCCGGTAGATGTGGACCAGGACGTTCCGGAATCCTGCCAGGGCCGAGAGATCACGGGTAAGCGGTTCCGAGAGAATCCCGTTCTCGCCGAGGATCTCAAAAGTCTCGCGGTAACGTGCAGGTTTCCTGAGCCGCTCTTCTGCGATCAGATCGGTTGCACTATCGATCGCCGACTGGATCCCGACCAACATTGCATGAAAGACCATATTCCGGGTATCCCGATCAGAGAAGAACTGCTCCCTGGAGATGGATTGATATCGTTCCCGGCCCCCCATCGCATCCTGCAGTTCCCGCATGTGGTGAAGAATTCTCATGTGACCTCTGGTGTAAGAAGCGAGCGGTCCATCCTCTCGCAGAGGGGCTTGAGATCGAGGTACTTCGCCAGCACATCAGCCTCAAATGCAACTCGCAGGCCCTCATCCCTGGCAAAGACAACCCTTCCTGTCTTCACCACTTCGTACTGGAACTCCACGGGTGCGGTATTGAGAATCCGAAGATCCACCTCGTACCTCGGCCTGATGCATCGCTCCAGATCGGCTGCAATCTTCATGGCATACCTGAAGAGTTCATATGGACTCCTTTCCCCGGAAACAATCAGCCCTATGTCGATGTCATGAAAGTCGCTTCGCACCAGGAACGAGCCATAGAGATAACCCAGCAGCAGATCCTCGACACCGGAGAGGCACCGGCTGATCTCTATGATCATCTGTTCTCTTTCAAGATCGTTCATATCCCGCCGGGGAGACATAGTGACTTCAACCTGATACTTAGGGTTGGGTGAAAACAGCATAAAACTAGCGTTGCACTGAAAGCCTGGTGACACCGTACATCTATCCTTCTGCAGGATTCCGTCCAGAAGAGAAGAGATCAGGTGCCCTGGCGTTTGGTCGGCCGAAATCCCGGCGGTTGGGGGTAGCGATATTTGGATCGAGTGTGAAGAGGGGAACACTCCTCCTCACGCGAGGGATTGCATGCCGTCTGTCTTGAACCATGGTGAGGGATGATCTCCTCTTCCCTCTTCTACGACCTCATGCCAGACAGAGTACACGCTGATGAAAATCGATGGAGCAGCAGGTCTTTGCGAGGTGGATGAGCGGGGAGGAATTACTGACCGCCTGTAGCATAGGCAATGTCCTGATCGAGATCCTCATCGGCATAGTGCCTGGGGATCTTCCGTGCTTCAAGCAATTTCTCCCATTCCCATCTGTTCACCCATGCGAGAGCACATGCCTTCCCTGACGAGAGGATGCCACGCTGGTAGAGCGCCAGGGCGAGTTCCTGTTGCAGCGCGGCCTGGATCGTATCGGGAGGAAGACGAAGTGCCTGGACGATACCGTGGGGCACCATGATCGTGACGTCTGACATCGTTTCTTCACCTGATGAATGGGGATAGGGTGAAGATCGTATAAGAGTAGTGCTGGAATCGGCGAGGTTAACCTCGCTCCCCACCGCATCCCGACGCCCGCAGGAAGGCCTCGATCTCCTGCCTGAACTGAGCGAAATCTCCGATATGCTCCTGCAGGATCGAAAAAGTAAGGGCATCGTCGAATTGCCCCGGAGCGGTGGACGACAATGTTTCTGAACCCTTTCATCGCCTTGAGATTCTTGAACATCGCTCTGCTGAGGACTCCGTGCCGGATCAGGTGGTCAACGATATCCTCGTCCTTGCCGGGCACGCCGAGACGGAGGTCGGTGTTGAGCATCGCACAGATATCGAAGACATTCTCAATCTTTTCCAGAGCCGTTCCATCTCCTCGCTCTCGATGAGCCTGAGCGTCATCGCCTCGTGGTCCCGGGCAGGGGGAAACAGGTCTTCTGATGCATGAGAAAAAGGAGCATGACCAATATCATGGACAAGAGCTGCCATTCTCACGGTGCGTCGGTAATACTCTTTCTCATAATCGCCATCGATTTCCAGAACATCAGGAGAGCTGGTATTAACCACAATATCATAGATCCGTGTTGCCAGTTCCATGACGCCAGGGGAGTGCTCAAAGCGTCTGTGGGTTGCACCAGGACAGACCAGATATGTCAATGCAAACTGGTGGATATGACGAAGGCGCTGCACCGATACTGAGTTCAGAACCTGTCTCTCCTCCGAATCCAGATGAATAAACGCATACATCGGGTCCCTGATCTCGTGGTTATTTTTCCTTGCCATTTCCTCTGCCCTCTTCTCAAACACACCACAGAATTCTACCCATTACGCGGCAGATTACAGTCTTCAGACATACCTGGAGAACAGGAGTAGATCTATCGTCCGATATGAGTCCACCGTACCCGGAGAGGACGGCGCACCATCGAAAGGTGATTATGATGGGTACGTCCCCCTTGATGGCAGTCGAACTGTCGCCTCTCAGAGTGAGGGGACTCCATCATCAGGACATGTTCGCCAGCGGTATGAAGACCCCCATGATACCCTGCCGGATAATCTGGTCTTTTTCTCTTCCACTTTCACGATCCTTCCTGGAGCCGCACTGCTTCTTCCCTGAGGCGTGAGATCTCTCCCTGATGGAGCCGTTCCATGAAATCAAGAAGGTCTGCGCAGAACGCCTCAGCCTCTTCTATGGAGTCCTTGACCTCCTCCGCCGTGATTGCAAAGTCCACATAATACTGTTTATCGATGCGATCCCTTTTGGCGGCGGCAATGCGGGAACTGTCAATGCCATACAGTCTCTCCAGAAGGATCATCGCACCGGTGTGGTTCTCGCATTTTATGCCAGTCTTGAAAAGGAGGGCCAGCACCATGTAGTACATGCTGTAATATGCCATCGATACGGTTTCTTCAAGCCGCCCGTTCTCCAGCAGGATCTTTGCGGAGATGAGATAACTCTCAGATTTCTTCCGGTATGCCTCCTGGACCTGAACACTGGGATCGACGACCCTGATCTTTCCTTCTCTGAAGAGTTTATTCAAAAAATTTTGTGTTTTCATAATACCGTTCGACTCCTTTCACGATGACATGATTCTTTACGATCTCCTGGATCAGTAAATTTTCCGGTTCCCAGGGCCCGATCTTTATACTGAGCCGCGAGTGACACCTTTCCAGCTCCCGCTTCACCTCTCGATCGTCCGTCTCGATATAGACGTCGATGTCGCTCTTCGGGTCCGCGGTCCCCTTCGCATAGCTCCCGAAGAGCACGACAAGGGGGATGTCCTGTCTCTCCTGAAGTGTCCTGACGACAGACCTCAGATGGGGGGCCTGTTCGATCAATATTCCGAGCGCGTACCACTCTGTCATGAATATATACACCCGCGCTTCAAGGGTTTTTTTCAGGAAATATACTCTATTTTTCCCTTCTGTCCTGAAGTCGACGACATTCCCGTCTAAAAGATTCTTGAGTTTCCGCAGTATGGTCGTGTGTGAGGTACCTAGATCTTTTGCGAGTTTGCGGGGGTGTGCGTCGCCCCTGAGCAGGTGAGCGATGATCTTGATGGTTACGTTTTGTTCCACATGGAACTTATTTGAACCAATGGTAGAAAAAAATAGCGTCTCTCCAGGGTGGTGTGTCTCCTGTTCTCAGGGTCTTCTCCTGGTCCTCGATGCTCAGAGATATGCGACTCGATCCTGTGGTCTGCTACGGCCAGACACGGTCTTTCTCCATTATGCCAGAGGGGATGAAGGAAGATACTCTGGGCAAGGATGAGGGGGGAGACATTCAAGGGAGCGACCCCATGGCAACTCTTATCTTTCCCGATTCAGATAGGAGAAGATCAGATGAGCCTGTATGCAGATGTGCTGGAAAAAAGGGAAGAAATCCTGCGGGTCGCAGCAGGCCACGGCGCCCGTACGATCCGGCTCTTCGGCTCGGGTGTCAGGGGTGAGGAGACCCCGGAGAGCGACATCGATCTGCTCGTTGAATTTGAACCCGGACGAAATCTCCTCGACCACGTCGCCCTCGTCCAGGACCTGGAGGATCTGCTCGGCCGCACGGTCGACGTCGTGACCGAGGGTGGACTGCACTGGTATATCAGGGACCGCATCCACGAGGAGGCCGCCCCCCTGTGAAAGACGACCGGCTGTACCTCATCCATATCCTCGAGTGTGCCGGCAGGATCGAGTCCTACACCCGGGGAGGTCGGGACGCGTTCATGGCATCCCCGATGGTGCAGGATGCGGTGGTCCGGAACTTCGAGATCATCGGCGAGGCGGTGAAGCAGGTCTCAGAACAGGTGAAAGAAAAACGTCCCGATGTTACTCTGCATCCCGCGGCCCCATCGGGCAGGACTGTTCACTCAAGGACGCTCCTGACCTGGTCGAGCACCGCCTTTGCCGACGTCACCACATCGTGGGCATCCTTTTCTGAATAGACACACCCGTAATCTGCGCCCTCACGCGTACGCATCGCAAAGATGAAGTCCTCAAGTACAGAGGGGAGCAAGATTTTTTCATCGATATAAAGCGCTTCGACAGCATACCGAAGGCACGTGTGGCTCTTTTCTCGATATCCTCTGGCAAACACCAGCGCACGAAGGGCGTGAAACTGTGCATAGTATCCCTGGATGATCGCCCACTTCATGTTTCCCTCTGCAAGCGAGTGCTCGGCAGCATGGCGATCGTCGTCCGCCTCTCGCAGTTCTCTTTCGACCCATGTCCCATCGACTGGGATGCGCACGATCTTCCCTCGCCGCAGGCACTGCTCAAACTGATGCTTCATCGTACTCCTCGATCAACATTTTCCCACCAAGGATGCGCTCATAGAGGCCCGGATCTGTTCTCTTCAATGAACGGAATTCACCGGGCGTGAGGATGATCGGCGAGATCTCGCGGTCAAGCCCGGCCTGGGCCGCGGCAATCGTCTCTGCGACCCTGATTTTATCATCGGTTTCGAGAAACAGATCGATGTCGCTCTCATTGGTGTCTTCCCCGCTTGCCGCGCTCCCGAAGAGTATCGTCCGCCTCACCTCCCCCCGCAGGCTGAGGACCAGCGGGTTAATGTCGAGAAGAGTGGCACAGACCTTCACCTCGCGAAGGAGCGGGCTTTCCATCGCTGCCCGGTACAGCACCAGACGTCCTCTCTCCTCACGGTGGAGCAGACCGGCCTCTGACAGGCGGGCAAGTGTTTCACTCGCCGATCCTGTTCCCAGGTGGAGCAACCGGGCAATCTCACGGACATAAAATCCTTTATGGTAGTTTCTGCCCAGAAATCTGAGCAGCAGAAACGACGTCCTGGAGAGTATGTTCGTATCTTCGAACATATGTTCATATTTGTGAACGGACTCCTTTGAAGCTGCCGGTATTTTTCTGGAGCAGGCCGGTGTCACGATCTCATCATCGCGCCTATTCTGGGATCAACAGGTCGATCATCCGGACAACGATCCGGGATGACATTCCTCCGCTCAGATCTGCATTTCAAAACCTCGCGACGATCTGAGAGCAGAGAAAACCGGGGAGAGGTCTCTGTCCCGTGGCGAGTCAAGAACAAAAGGTTGTCAATAGATACAATTGAACGATAGTGCTGGTCTCTGTGCGGGGTTTTGGTCTTCGAAGATTTTCAATTTATTCGACTCGCTCTGTTTGTCCCCCTGGTCATCCTGGCGCAATGGATAGAGCCAGAAACGGCCCCCCAGAGAGAAGAGATGCCGGTACGGGATCGGCAAAACGATGAATCAACTCTTCTGTCGAAAGACTGATGAAGAGGGGGGATGAATAGTCACAGCAAGAGCGAGGGAGAAATGCCGAGATATACCTTGACCGAGAAGATCTGTGAGACCATCGTTCGCGTCCTGACACAGAACGATGCCGAGCGGATCGCAATCTTTGGTTCCTATGCACGGGGAGAGGCCGGTGCACAGAGTGACATTGACATCCTGGTCAGATTCGCCCGCACAAAAAGCCTCCTCCAGCTTGTGCGGATCGAAGACGACCTCAGGGTCGCCCTCCAGAGAAACGTCGATCTCGTCACGGAACATGCGGTCAGCCCCTACCTCGCCGATGCGATACACCGTGACGAAGTGGTGATCTATGACGCCGGAAGATCCCGCCTACCTCCATCATATTCTTGACGCCATCGTCAACATTGAGAATTTTTCCCGGGACATTGCGTCGGCGGAAGAACTCAGAGACCGCCCCCTTGAGCGTGCCGGAATCGAGCGGATGCTCACGATCATCGGCGAGGCTGCAAAGAATATCTCGCCGCAACTGCGCAAGAGTTATCCTGAAATCCCCTGGAAAGAGATCGCAGGCATGCGGGACAAGATCGTTCATCACTACTTTGGTGTGGACTATGAAGCAGTATTCCTGACCGTACAGGACGACACATCCCCCTGCTCAAGCAGGGCATTCTGGCAATCCTCGATGAAACCACCACATAAATCCCGCCAGGCAGAGATGATCGACGTTATGATAGGTGCCTGGATCGAGCGAGGCCGCCACCATGCGGCAGGGTAGGCCTGCATTAGACCCGATCTCCGTCCTTATCCGATGAGTTCGCCCGGCTGGAGGAGAGTTCGGCATCAGATGCCGGAGATGGGAACGACCCCCTGGCAACCCTTATCCTCCTCTATTCAGATAAGAGAAGATCAGATGAGCCTGTATGCAGATGTGCTGGAAAAAAGGGAAGAAATCCTGCGGGTCGCAGCAGGCCACGGCGCCCGTACGATCCGGCTCTTCGGCTCGGCTGTCAGGGGTGAGGAGACCCCGGAGAGCGACATCGATCTGCTCGTTGAATTTGAACCTGGACGAAATCTCCTCGATCACGTTGCCCTCGTCCAGGACCTGGAGGATCTGCTCGGCCGCACGGTCGACGTCGTGACCGAGGGTGGACTGCACTGGTATATCAGGGACCGCATCCACGAGGAGGCCGTCCCCCTGTGAAAGACGACCGGCTGTATCTCATCCATATCCTCGAGTGTGCCGGCAGACACCCGGGGAGGTCGGGACGCATTCATGGCATCCCCGATGGTGCAGGATGCGGTGATCCGGAACTTCGAGATCATCGGCGAGGCGGTGAAGCAGGTCTCGGAAAAGGTGAAAGAAAAACGTCCCGACGTCCCCTGGCGTGCGATTGCCGGCCTTCGGGATATCCTGATCCATCGGTATATGGGGGTGGACCTGGACGCCGTGTGGGACGTCGTCGAACAGGATCTCCCTGCACTGAAGCGGGCAGTTACAGAGATCCTGGATGCGCTACAGCAGGATCCCTGAACCGGAGACGATCGAGGGCTGCGCTTTTTTGAAAAATGTCCTCTCTTTCCAGAAAAGGATGGACCCTGACAGTCAGTCCCGGGTGTCGGCCGCGGCATCCCGGCTGCGCAAAAATGCCTCGATCTCCTGCCTGAACTGAGCGAAATCTCCGATATGCTCCTGCAGGATCGCAAACGTGAGGGCATCGTCGATCGCTCCGTAGCGGTGGACGACGATGTTTCTGAACCCTTTCATCGCCTTGAGGTTCGTGAGCATCCCTCTGCTGAGGACCCCCTGCTGGATCAGGTGGTCGACGATATCCTCGTCCGTGCCGGGCACGCCGAGGCGGAGGTCGGTGTTGAGCATCGCACAGATATCGAAGACATTCTCAATGGCATATTCGATCCTCTTGTAGATGCCGTCCCTGACGATCCCGAGCCTGGTGAATGCCCCGGCCGAATCAGGCAGATGCTCCCGGACCATGCCGATGCTCTCGGTCATCTCCTGAAGTTTGGTCCTGATGGCGGCACTCCTGATGGGTCCGTTCATGGCATCGCCCGCTCCCCGATATAGTCATAGAGGCGGTGTTTGAATGCGTCGAATTCCCTGATGGTCTCGACGGCGACGTCGTACAAAAACCGCTCGTCAGGGCAGTAGAGCACCCGGCCGCGCAAGCACTCCACCCGCACATAGAGCGGGAGCTGCTGAAAAATCTGGAGGTCGTACCGATCGCTGAAGAGCTCTGCAAGCGCGAGAAACCTGAACCTCGACGCCTCCGCGGGACTTCCGTCGAAGAAGACACAGAGGTCGATATCTGATCCCTCTCTTGCATCGCCCCGGGCGACCGAACCGTAGAGGATGACGAAACGGACTTTCTTGAACCCCTCGACTGTTCGAAGCCTCTCGATTGCCTCTTCCACTGCAGACACCTGGTGCACGTAGTAAGAGGATAGGTCTTTCGTCTCATAATTCTTCTGGCGGCCGGGCAGATACGCCGTGCCGTCCGCCTGGAAGATCCGGGCGGCCGCACCAGAAGACCTGGACTCGACGTCCTTGAGGCGCTCATCTCCGGACTGCTTCCGCTCTGATCTCTTCGACCCGTGCCATACAGTCGTCAAGGTCGAGAAAGATATCCTCGCTCTCCGGAACCTGGTGCGAGAACGACCGCACAACGACGCAGAAGTGCTCCTCCCGCCGCAACCCTGCGATGACCTCGGCGGCATCGACCCCGTCCTGCCCCCTGCACTCGCAGAAGAGGATCCGGTGTTCGTCCTCGGCGAGGCAGACAATATCGATCTCCTCTCCCCGGTGCCACTCGCTCCCGATCCTGGTGAAGACGAACGGCAGGAGGCCGTGCCGGTTGAAGGAGTCGAAGAGGTCCGTCACCATGCCCTCGAAGTGCTTGCCGACGTAGCGCGCAAAGTGCGGCCGCACGTATCGGTCCACGATCAGTGGTGCGTTGCCGCGCTCAAGGGTATCGAGGTAGGGATTGACGAATGAAAACCAGAAGTCAAAGAGGTTGTCCGAGAGAAAGTAGAGGCCTTTTCTGCTCCTCTACCCTTCGGTCACAGGGATGCGCCGGTGCACCAGCTTCAGATCGATGAGGCCGATCCTGTGGTTCCTTCGGTGGAAACGGCTGTACGGTGAATGAGTGAGGAGGAGTTCCTGCCTCCTCGCGGCATCTGATCGGTCCCGGTCGAGTTCGCCATCGGCAGGAACGATTCTCCGCGGCCAGATATCTGAATCGTTCAATGGCATTCGAGTGGCGACCTTCTGGTACTGATCTGGGTGTGGTGAGGAATGCGAGCAATCTGATGATCTGCTCTCTGTGGTCTCTCACTCCGGTCGTGAGGGGGGGAAGGCAACAGAGGTTTCCTGCAGGACCACTCCTTATGGGCCCCATTCAATCGTCGTGATGCCACTCCCCGCAGACCCTGATCCCTCCGATTCCTGCAAACAGAATCTTTATAGAATCCTCAGACAATAGTCAGGACACATGCGGTGCGTGATCGTCCTCCTCTGGACCTGTCTCCTCCTTGCCGGCCTGCCTGGCGGCGCCCTGGCAGGGGGCCCCCTCTGGAATTTTTCGGCGCCTTCAGAGATCACCGGCCTCTCCCTCACGCCGGACGGGAGGTATGTCCTCCTCGGCGGGGAGCGGCTCTGCCTTCTTGCCGGCGACGGCACCCCTATCTGGAAGGAGTGGTCGGCGGAGATGACCGCCTGCTCGGCAGACGGCCATTTGGTCGCCGGGATAGATGGCCCGCAGCTCACCCTCTTTGACGGGGACGCGGGCGTGCTCTGGAGGCAGGAATTGGCTGCAGACACGGCGGCCCTCGCCCTCGCCTCGGACGGCTCGCGCCTGGCGATCGCGGACCGGATCGGCGAGGTGCACTTCTACGACCGCGACGGAACCTGCCGCGCCACCGTCGACACCAGGGGCGACCCCGACGACGACGACGACGAGACCGAGGTCCAGTCCTGGATCCAGGACCTCGCCCTCTCGGAGAAGGCCGCCTATGCCGCGGTCATCTCCAGCCGCGGCCTCTTCTATTATACCGGCACCGGCCGGAAACTCTGGGCGCACGAGGGTGAACTGGAGGGCGGCACCGCCGTCGCGGTCTCCAGGAGCGGCGACGAGATCGCCGCCGCCTCGGACGCCCGGGTCCGCCTCCTGAACCGCACCGGTGCGCTCCTCTGGGAGCACCGCACCCACCGCCCGGTTACGGCCCTGGCGATCTCCGGCGACGGTTCCCGCGTCCTCGCCGGTTCGCAGGACAACACGCTCACCTGTTTCGATCGCGAGGGCGAGCAGCTCTGGACCTTCACCGCCGGCGGCTGGATCCGGGATGTCGCCGTCTCGGAGAACGGCTCTCGCGTCCTTGCCGGGTCCATGGACCAGCAGGCCTCCCTCTTCGACGGCGAGGGGCACCTGCTCGGGGCCCACCCCCTCGGCGGCTGGGTCGACCATGTCGCCCTCACCGCCGACGGCACTGCAGGCGTCGCCGCCGCCTCCCGGGAGGTGATCGGGTTTTCGACGGCGGCGGTCGCCGCCGCCACCCCGGCCCCGACGGTCGAGGCCCCGGTGACGGAGACGCAGACGACCGAGCAGCCGACCACCGTCACCCCGACGACGCCGGTCCCGACGACCACAACCGCAGCGGCCGCTCCTCCCGAACAGGCGAGCGGTGGCGACGCCGGGGTGATGCCCCTCCTCCTGGCCGGCCTCCTGATCGGAGGGGTGGCCCTCGGTGCCGGGTACTGGCACCGGCGCCGTCGACAGGTGCCCTCCCCGCCGGTGGAAGTATCCGCACCGGCAGAGGTGCCGCCTCCCGCGGTGGAGAGGGCGGCGCCTGTCGCACGCTGGGAGTCCGCGCTGGAGGACGGCAGGACGAGGGAAGCGGCCCGGCTCCTCCTGCAACAGATGAACGCCCTCATCGAGGAGCGTACCGGAACCCGGATCCTCCGCACCGCCGACGCCCTGGACGCCTGCCCTGAGGAGCAGCGCAAAGACCTGGCGACGTTCTTCGCGCTCGCCGACCGCCTCCTCTATGCCCCGCCCATCCCCGAGAAGGATGAGGTGGAGGCGCTCGCGGCGGCGTACCGCCGGCTTGCTGAGGAGATTTGATCAAGGATTGAAACGAGGGGGATCTTCCCCCTCACGCGATGAGATTGCAACTCCTATTTCGGGCTTCGCGTTCAGGTCATGGACTATCACAAGCACATGGCGCTGGGAGGGACGCACCTCGTAAAGAAGAACTCTATCTCGAACCATGATTTTTTTGCCGTAAGGTCATCCCAAAAGTATCGGAGAAATGAATCTTTGTCTGGATCAAAGCCCATCATTCTGGGAATTCTGAACAGATCTTTCTTGCAGGGGGGAGAAAACTCGCATCTCTCCATGGATGGAGATTGGCGAGGGACGAAACCTCCTCTTCATGTTCATATCTCCGCCTTCCTGGTCCTATCGCAATCCCGTGGGTTCCGGGAACAGCGCCCTTTCCACGATTGATGGGTGGAAGGCGTGATGATCAGATGTGCCGCCTCCATCACAGAACCTTTCCTGCCTTCTCGCGCCGTGGGCGAAACTCCCGAGATCATCCCTGGATGAGGATAGGCAGGGGCGGCAGGCGTAGAGGATTTCAGGTTGTATCTCCCTGCCACAGGGAGAAGGATCCAGGATCGATTCTTCCATACTCCAGAGGACTGTGACACGAGATTTTCATCTGGTATGCTTGAGACGTGCTCTCGAATCATGAGCGATTCAACAGAACCCAGAAATCGGCATTACAGAGATTGGAGGAGGCATGAGATCTAGAGGGAGCTAATATATTTATATGGAGTTATTTATTGTGGCCCTGTAGGCACAAAAAATTTGGGGGGGACTGGAAGCAGTGCTATGGTCTACTCAGAGGATGATAAGTCCTCGAGTTACGTTATCGTCTGTTGGTGAAAATAATACCAATATCACAATAGGCCACGCCAGGCGACGGGTCGCGGTTGTTGTACCGGCGTATAATGAGGAGCTTGTCATCGGCACTGTCATCCTCCGCGCCCGCCAACACACCGATCTCGTCATCGTCGTCGACGACGGTTCCAGAGACCGCACCGCCGAGATTGCCGACCTCGCCGGTGCCGAGGTGATCCGGATGCCGCGGAATGGCGGCAAGGCCTCCGCTCTTATGGCTGGCCTCAAGCACGCCCGCGGTCTCGACGTCGCGGCGGCTGTCATGATGGATGGCGACGGCCAGCACGACCCTGCCACGATCCCGACTGTCCTCGCTCCTGTCCTTGCCGGCAATGCCGACCTCGTCATTGGCTCTCGCTTCCTCGACAAGAAGGCAGGAATCCCGGCCTACCGTCGCTTTGGTCAGGAGTTGCTCACCTTCGCCACCAACGTCGGAAGCGCTTGTCCAACCCGCGATTCCCAGTCCGGCTTTCGGGCCCTTTCCGGGCGGGCCCTCGAAAACCTCGACTTCGTTTCTGAAGGGTATGCGATCGAATCCGATATGATCGCCCACTTCGCCAGCCGCGGTCTTGTGATCACTGAGGTACCGATCTCGGTGCGCTACGACGTCCCGAATCAGCACAAGATGAACCCCCTCTCTCATGGCTTCGGGGTACTGGCCACGATCGTCGGGCTCATCGGCTACAAGCGCCCGCTGTTCAGCTTCGGGATTCCCGGCCTCCTCCTCATATGTATCGGTATCGGCTCTGGGATCTATACCTTCTCTGAGTTTTACGAGACCGCTCAGTTTCACTTCATCGTCTTCATGGTGGGTATCTCCGCTCTCCTCCTTGGTCTTCTGCTGATGACTGCGGGCTTGATCCTCCGCTCACTCGTTCAAATTATGAAGAGCACGCAGTCTCGACAAGAGGTTTCCTAACTATGAAGATCTTGCGTGTTGTATCTGATCTTTATCCTTCTGTGGTTGGTGGTATCGGCCTCCACGCCCATGAGATGTCACATCTTCAGGCACGCAATGGACATGATGTCACTGTCATGACCTTTAGGACAGATACCTCTCAATTTCTGATTGAAAAGAGAGACGGATATCGTCTTGTCAGATCTGATGCTCCATTTCAAATTTTTGGAAATACGATCTCATTCTCTCTTTTTTTCCAACTTCTCAGGTGCTGGAACTCCTATGATATCGTTCATGCCCACTCGCACATGTTCTTCTCCACCCTCCTCTGCGCTCTCGCACGAAAGTTTCGAAAATCTCCTCTGGTCGTCACCAATCACGGCCTTGTATCACAGACCGCACCCGGCTGGCTGCAGCGGTTCTATATCCCGACGATGGGAAAATGGGTCTTTCAGTCGGCGGATGCGATCATCTGTTACACCGAAATCGAACGATCCCAGGTGATCGATCTGGGTGTATCTCCTTCCAGGATCCATGTCATCCACAACGGCATCGATACGGATGTTTTCGTTCCGTCAGCATCGTGTAACCCCAAAAAACAGATCCTCTGGATCGGGCGGTTTGCTCCGGGAAAAGGTGTAGAATACCTCCTCAAAGGATTTCAGATCTTTGCTCGAGAGCATCCTGACTATACTCTAATGATGGTGGGCAGCGGTCCGTTGAGGGATAAATTCATCAAGAGTATTAGAGAGGGGGGCCTTGAGGATAAGATCGTTCTCCGCGAATTCGTTCCAAATGATGAACTCCTGGGGTTGTATCATGATTCGTGTCTCTTTGTGCTTTCAAGCCTTGAAGAAGGAGTCCCTAGGACGATTCTTGAGGCAATGGCCTGTGCCAGGCCGGTGGTCTGTACCGAACTCCCCCAACTTATCGATGTTGTCGGAAGATGTGGGATCCTGATTCCTCTCAAGAATTCTGAAGCACTGGCAGGTGCTCTCTCAAAAATAGTCTGCAATCCTCGTATTGCCCGTGCTCTTGGGAATTCCGGGAGAAACAATGTGGTTTCACGCTATTCCTGGGATGATACGGTCTGCAAAACTCTTCGGCTCTATGAATCACTTGTTAGATCCTGTTCGCCGGGGGATCAGATCTCAGAGGTCAGGAATCCGAGGGAGGATCAAGAAAAGAGGCCTGGATCCCATGACTCCGAGAGAATAGGGTGTCACCGTGAATTGGCCCCATATCAATCGAGAGGTGAGAGGCGATGAAGTTATCAATCGTCGGTTGTGGTTATGTCGGCACGGTGACCGGTGTCTGTTTCGCAGACCTGGGTCATGATATCACGTTTTATGATCTCGATGAGAAGAAGCTCGCCCTCCTTGGTGCCGGGAAGGCCCCTATCTTTGAACCCTCCCTTGAAGAACTGATCCGAAGAAACCAGCATCGCTTCACCACGACCTCAGATCTCACCGGTGCTGTTCATGATACAGACCTCACCTTCGTCTGTGTCGGCACTCCGTCACAGGAGGATGGTTCGATCGACCTGAGCTATGTCCTGTCTGCATGTTCTGCAATCGGAAAAACGCTGAAAAATCTTCCTGACTTCCACCCGGTGATCATCAAGAGCACCGTCTTTCCGGGCAGCACCGGAGGGTCGATCTGTTCGGTCCTTGAGAAAAAGTCTGATAAAAAGGCATATGTGGACTTCGGACTTGGTTCAAATCCTGAGTTTCTGCGAGAAGGCACTGCCGTTCCTGACTTCTGTACGCCTGACCGTATCGTGCTCGGTGCGGATGATGAGAGAACGATGGGAGCGCTCCGATCTCTCTATACCCCGTTTGAATGCCCGAAGATCGAGACGGCGATCCGAACTGCGGAGATGATCAAGTACGCCAGCAACGCTTTCCTTGCCACAAAGATCAGCTTTGCGAACGAGATCGGCAACCTCGCAAAAAAACTCGGGATCGATTCAGAAAAGGTCTTTGAGGGTGTCGGCCTCGACCGTCGGATCGGCCCGGCCTTCTTCGGGACAGGGATCGGCTTTGGCGGTTCGTGTTTCCCCAAGGATGTCCGCGCTCTGATCGCGGGTGCAAAGGACTATGATGAGCACCTCAGGATCCTCCCTGCGGTGCTGCAGGTCAATGAGGGTCAGCCCCTCGTTGTGGTCAGGTTGCTCCAGAAATACCTTCCTGACCTGAGAGGAAGGAAGATCGGTGTTCTTGGCCTGGCCTTCAAGCCCGATACCGACGATGTCAGGGAGAGCCGGGCGATCCCGATCATCAGACAGGTGCTCGACGCCGGGGCCGAGGTCATCGCCTACGACCCTCTGGCGATGGAAAATTTTGCCTCTCTTTTCTCGGAGATCACGTATGCCCCCTCGGCAGAGGCTGTCCTCTCGGCGGAGGCCGTCCTGATCACGACCGCGTGGGAGGAGTTTGAGCACCTGGACTATCACGGGACGATCGTTATCGATGGTCGCCGTGTCGCCGCGGCTTCCCGGGACGCAAGAGTCTATGAGGGGGTGTGCTGGTGAAAGGAGTTACAAAAGCGGTCATCCCGGCGGCAGGGCTTGGCACCCGCTTTCTCCCTGCCACCAAGTCGATGCCCAAGGAGATGCTCCCCCTCATCGACCGGCCGGTGATCCAGTACGTCGTCGAAGAGGCGGTGAACTCAGGGATCGACGACCTCATCATCATCACCGGGAGGGGGAAGCGGGCGATCGAGGACTATTTCGACGACTCGCCAGAACTGGAGATGCACCTGCGGCAGCATCGGAAGACTGATCAGCTCAGGTGTATCCAGGGCATCTCCTCCCTCATCGATATCCACTATATCCGCCAGAAAGAGCCCCTTGGGCTGGGAGATGCGATCATGCGGGCCGAAAAACACATCGGCGACGAACCCTTCGCCATCCTCCTCGGCGACGACATCATCCAGAACCATACGCCCTGCACCAGACAGTTGATCGAGATCTTCTGTCAGAAGGGGACGTCGGTGATCGCCGTCGAGGAGGTTTCTGATGAGAAGGTTGGCAGCTATGGGATCATTCAGGGGACGAAAGTGAGTCCGTCCCTCATGCAGATCGACGACATTGTTGAGAAACCACGGCTCGAAGATGCTCCATCCCGGATCGGCGCCATCGGGCGGTATGTGTTCACCCCTCAGATCTTTGACTGTCTGGACGAGACCCTGCGGGGTGTAGGAAACGAGATCCAGCTCACCGATGCGATCCGCATCCTGCTGCAGCAGCAGGATGTCTATGCCTATACATTCGAGGGGAAGAGGTATGACACCGGCGACAAGTGTGGGTATATCGAGGCGATCATCGATTTCGCCCTTGAAAATGATGATACCCGGCACGCTGTCCTTCAACACCTCGGATCAGTGCTGCGGCGCACTGCCGATGGGATGTCGGTTTCTGAAAACGTGGAGAGTGAGGGATGTCAAAGATTGTGATCACCGGCGGGGCCGGTTTTATCGGCTCGCATCTTGCCGAGGCGCTGGTCTCTGATCACGAGGTCGTCATCATCGACAACCTGGACGACTACTATTCTCCTGCCTTGAAGCGGAGGAACCTTGACTGCGTCATGGCGAAGGGTGACGCCATCTTTGTCAGGGGTGATATCACTGACCTCGCGTTTGTCAGGAGCGTCATCGACGATACCGTCGATTATGTCTACCACGAGGCTGCCCAGGCCGGGGTCAGGATCTCTGTCCGGGATCCTTTCAAACCGAACACCGTCAATGTGACCGGCACCCTCAACGTGCTCACGGCCGCACGGGATGCCGGGGTGAAGCGGGTGATCAACGCTTCCTCTTCCTCGGTGTACGGCACGGTGCAGTACCTCCCCTTTGATGAGAACCATCCTACCATACCGGTCTCCCCGTACGGCATCTCGAAGCTCGCCGCCGAGCACTACTGCCGGATCTTCTACGAGGTCTATGGGCTCCCGGCCGTTTCCCTTCGGTACTTCACAGTCTATGGCCCGAGGATGCGCCCTGACCTTGCGATCTCCATCTTCACTCGAAAGATGCTCAAGAACGAACCGATCACGGTCTATGGCGACGGCGAGCAGACCCGCGACTTCACCTTTATCGACGACATCGTGAAGGCGAACTTGAACCTCTTGAAGACTGGTGCTGCTGATGGGTATGCGATGAATGTCGGCGGCGGCCAGCGGATCACGTTGAACGACCTGATCGCTCTGATCCGGGAGATCACGGGGAGTGCGTCTGAGGTGGTGTATTCTCAGAGGCAGAAGGGAGATGCGGAGCATACGCTCGCGGAGATCTCCCTTGCCGGGAAATTGATTGGATACAGACCTGAGGTCTCCATCGGGGGAGGTCTGGGCAGGTTTATCGAGTGGTACAGGGGGGAAGTGAGATGGGTGCCTTCAATGCCTGCAGGCTTCTGATGCAGGCCCGAAAGAACCAGTGGCTCAAACCCTCTGAACTGGAGGAGTTGCAGGCGAAACGGCTAAGGGCGATGGTCAGGCATGCCTATGAGAATACGGAGTTCTACCATTGCAAGTTCAAGAATGCGGGGATCAGGCCTGAGGATATCAGAACCGTCGATGACCTCGAAAAAGTTCCTTTTACCACCAAGGATGAGCTCCGAAAAAATAGCACCGGTTCTATGATAGCACGAGGCGTGGACCTGGGCAGATGTCTGGTCACCGAGACCAGCGGGTCAACCGGTATCCCCACCAGGGTGGTCTATGATTCGCCTGCCAATGACTTCAGTAAGGCGATCAATTTACGCTCTCATATTGAGAACGGGTTGACTCCTACAAGTAAGTGGACGATCTTTGGGGATCCTCATCATTTTCCGAAGCCCACATGGTTCCAGAAATTCGGGATTTTCAGTCCCCGCTGGATCTCTGTCTTCGATCCGGTTGAAAAACAACTGGAATTCCTCCAGAAATTCAAACCTGATGTCCTTGGTGGGTACACTTCGTCGATAGTGCTGTTGGCCCGGGCGATCGAGGAGAGGGGCATTGAAGGTATTACTCCAAAGGCGGTTATCGGTACATCTGAGTTGCTCGATCCAGGTACTCGAGAGTACATCGACGCAGTCTTTCATATCAGGATGATTGACCACTTTGGCTGTGTCGAACTGAACCGGACTGCCTGGGAGTGCGGCGAGCATGCCGGATATCACATCGATGTTGATGCGGTTGTCATGGAGTTTGTCCGTGGTGGAAAGGCCGTTGCTCCAGGTGAACGTGGAGAGATTGTCTACACAGGCCTGTACAATTATGCCATGCCCCTCATTCGCTATAATATTGAGGATATCGGGGTGCCGGCCGACGAATTGTGCCCATGCGGGCGCGGCCTCCCTCTCATGAAGATCATTGAAGGGCGGTCCGACTCGTTTATGCAGACGCCTGACGGGAGGATCTTTGCAGCCATGATATGGGAACCCCTGATGAGGAGGATTCCAGGAATTACAATGTTCAAGGCGATTCAGGAGAGGGAGGATCTCATCAGGATCCTGGTTGTCGGGGACGAAGTCTACTCTGCGGCCACCGCCAGGCAGATTGTGCATGATGTACAGGAGGTCATGGGTGAGGAGGTGCGTGTTGATGTTGAGGTGGTTGAGGAGATCCCGAGGGATCCTTCAGGGAAGGTCAGGTGTGCCGTTTCGAAGGTAGGTATGATATGAAACAGATGATCTCTGATAATACGAGGGAGTATATCTTCAACTCGTTCAATAGGATAAAACTGTGGGCGAATAATCAGATATATAAGCATAAGATTCGGGAGATATCACGTCAAAATCCTGGGTGCTCTGCAATAACCGATAAAAATTATCTGGAACATGTCAAGTATTGGAAGGCTCAGGGATTCAAGGATGTTGATCGGAGATGGTATCTGTTCTATAGGAATTGCTCAGGCATAGATGATGTCAGGTATGTTCCTGAAAATATCTATTATAACAAGATCGAACCAAATTTGAATAACCAATATCTGTCATTTGGGTACGCAGATAAGAACTTTTATGAAAGACGTTATAATCCCGATCTATTTCCAGAGACGATACTCCGGTGTATTAATGGAATCTTCTATGACAGATTTTACAATAAGATTGATGAAAATGACTCTCACTCCATCTTGGATGACTGTGGCGCCGAAGAGTGTGTATTAAAACCCACAATTGACTCAGGTGGAGGAAGAGGGGTTCAGATTGCGAGGATCGATAGGGGAGAAATTTTTGATGCACAGAGTCGAAAGATCTCATTCAATGATCGAGTACATTTTTACGGAGGTAATTTTGTAATCCAGCATAAGATCGAACAGAATGAGTTCTTTGCCCGATTTCATAGTGATTCGATAAACACAATGAAATTGTATACATACTACTCTGAGCATTCTGATGAGGCTTATGTCTTAAAATCAGTGTTGAGAATGGGTATCAACAATCGATTTATGGATAATCAGGGTGCGGGGGGGATATCCTGTGGTATATGCCCTGATGGAAGACTGAATTCTTTTGCTTATGATAAATATGGATATACGTGCTGTGAACATCCCAATTCTAAAATGAGCTTTGAAGATAAAGTCGTTCCAAACTTCAGTGAAGCGATCAATGTCGCAAAAAGAATTCAAAACTCGAACCATCATTTCCGTGTATTGGGTATAGATATGTATGTTGATAGAAAAGGAAATACCAGGATCCTTGAAATCAATACGAAAAATAATGAAATAAATTTTCACCAGTTATATGGGGGTTCTCTTTTTGGAGATTTTACTGAGGAGGTTATTGAGATCTCAAAGAAACAGGTGAATAGGGATCGTATACTGTGGTATTGATCCATATTATTCCGGGAGGATCTGTCTATGCCGTGTATAAATGCTCCTGATCTGGTTTCAGCACGATCAACGTCCATTATCGGGGGATATCATGAGAATCGGGTTTTTTACTGAAATATTTCCATATCATTGCAGTTTGGATGAGAATAATATTAGAGAAGCTAATAATGCCCGTTTTAGTGGAGGCATCGGTAATGTTGTCTACAACCTCCTCCTGCAGATGTCGAAAAAGGGACATGAAATCTATGTTTTTACCACCGCTGCTATGGGAGAAGAAACTTCAGTAGAAAAGCATGAGAATGTAACTGTTGTGAGATATAAGCCCCATTTTAAAGTAAGTTCATCCCCTGTTGTATTGGATTATCTCTATTCGGGTTTTATTTTTGATCTTGACCTGGATATTGTTCATGCCCATATCGGGAACCCTATTGCTTCTCTTGGAGGAGCTCTGTATACTAAGAGACGGAGAGTTCCTTTTGTTATAACCTATCATGAGGATATGACCGGGGGGTACGGTGGCTTGCTCAGGAGAACGGCGGTATGGTTTCTGAATACTTTTGTTGTAGATCATATCCTTTCTCAGGCTGATGTTGTCATTACCCCGTCTGAGTATTATATCGAGAGATCAACCCACCTGAAGAGAATAAAGGAGAAAGTTCAGAGTATCCCCAACGGCATAATCCTCGAAGACTATCAGCGAAAGTATTCGAAAAGAGAGAGCAGGGACATCTTACATTTGCCACAGGAAGAGAAGATTGTACTCTTTGTTGGGAGTCTCACTCCAAGGAAGGCCCCGGATGTTCTTGTTAAGGCGATGCGTCTTGTTTTGAGAGATTGTCCTGATAGCCGATTACTCTTTGTTGGGGATGGATATTATCGAAATGAATTAGAGACTCTGGCAGAAGAGTACGGCATCCTGGATCAGATCGCATTCATGGGTTTCGTTGATGACGACACTAAAAAGTTGTGCTATTCGGCATCTGATATTTTTGTCCTCCCGTCACGATCAGAAGGATTTGGCATAGTATTGCTGGAGGCTTCGGCTTATGGTTTGCCCCTTGTTGTGAGTGACCTTGAGGTTTTTCGCTCTGTTGTAAAAGATGGTTATAATGGTGTTTTTACCGAAAAAGAGAATGAGAATGATCTTGCATCAAAAATTATATATTTGATAAAAAATATTGATTTCCGAAATGATATGGGAGGGTATGCGGGGAAAAAGGTGCAGGACTTCCGCTGGGATAGTGTTGCTGATGAGACTTTGAAATTGTATATTGATGTAATGAGAAAAATTTAACGAGGGGGAAACGGTGGAAAATAATTTGTCTCTCTCGTTTTGATTTATCATAAATATCTCGCTAGGAGAGTTTAATAAATCAATTCAAGGGATCGAAATGAGTTACGCCTTTGGAACATCCGCCTCCATGTGGGGATATCTGTAATGAACAGATTGAACATTGGCATAATCACTTTTCCGCAAAATAAAACTCATGTAACTCCATTGTATAATCTGGCAAGGATAATCAGTTGCCTTGCAGATCAAGTCTATGTTATAACGGGGAACGTAGGAGGCGAGGTTGCAAAAAAGTTAGAAAAACCCCACGTTCGACTAATTCGCTATAATTACAACCCCAATAAGATCATTAGAATCTATAATCATGCTATGATTCAACTGAAGACGACTTTTCTCATGACAAAACTATCAAAAAAAGTTGATATCTGGATTTTGATTGGTGGAGAATTAATGATTTTGCCAATCATGTTGACAAAAATAACTCGGATACCTCTGATTATATTTATTGATGGAAATGCGTTGAATATCGCAAGATCGAATAATGATCCGTTGTTAAAGCCGATGACCATGATATTTATGCTTGGTTATACTATTGTAGACAATATCGGCTTATATTCTCCCGCCCTAATTTCCGCCTGTAATCTCAAAAATTACAGTGAAAAAATCCATATTGTCTGTCACCACTCCGTTAACTTTGAAAAATTTGCTGCCGTCACTCCTCTCTCCGATCGCCCGCTCCTCATTGGATACATTGGTCGGTTAAGTGTGGAAAAAGGTGTCCAGAACTTTGCCCGGGCTCTCCCTGCTATTCTCAGCAACCGGCAGAACCTCAGCGTGCTCATCGGTGGGGAGGGGAAATTGAAAGAGGCGATTGAGAGCTCCTTGCAAGAAAATGGACTCACCAACCGTGTTGACCTCGCCGGATGGATCTCTCATGAAGACCTTCCAGAATACCTGAATCAACTGCGCCTCCTCGTACTTCCGTCATACTCCGAAGGGCTCCCCAACATCATGCTTGAGGCCATGGCCTGCGGAATACCGGTGCTTGCAACGCCGGTAGGGGCGATACCGGATGTCGTCGTAGACGGGGAGACAGGATTCATCATGGAGGACAACTCCCCCGAGTGCATTGAGGAGAATGTGTTGAGGGCATTGAGCTCACCGGCGTTGGAGCAGATCGCAGAGAATGGGAAGCGATTTGTGATGGAGAATTTCACGTTTGAGCATGTGGTCGCCAGGTGGAAGGAAGTGATCGAGGGGGTATAGAGGTGTGGCAGAAAACATTGTCACTCCGATATAATATCGATACGTTCGCGGCAATATTTGGCATTATAGTATCATTGTTTATGATCATTTTTGGAGGAATTTATGGGAGAGCAGGATTCTTCACGCTGGGTGTTCTGACCATAACCTCTTGTCTTATCTGGTTGGCAATGAGGGATAGCGCTTCATTTGAGTTTCAAGTGCCGGGAGTACGATCCAGCTTCTCCTTGTGGTGTACAGCTTTTTTTCTTTTGTACGGCCTGAGCATCATTTCAATTTACTTTCGCCCATCTATGTATGAGCGTCCTCTTCTCTATTTTGTAGTAACATCTCTTATTGCCGGTGTAATCGCATGTGAAATATTAACCGCCGATCGGCGGCATACAAACTTGATTCTAATTCAGATCCTGCTACTCGGAGTGAGTATCGGGTGGTCTCTCTTATTTATCGTTCCCGAACTTGTTGGCAAGGATCCCTGGTTCCATATGGGTTTCACGAATTTGATACTGCATGATCATGCTATTCCCGATGATTCTATTTATTCGGGCTATGAAAAACTTCCATTTTTTCATCTTATGGTTGCCATCACTTCGCTGGTCACGGGCCTTACCTATAAATATGCCGCGATGGCATCGGTGAGTTTTGGACAGATCGTCTGTAATATTGTATTTATTTTTCTCATTTCCAATTACATCTTTAAAAACTATAGGATAGGATTGTTCTCTGCTTTACTCGTAGGTATTGCAAGTCATCATATTCTCATGAGTTACCTATTTATTCCCAATGGTTTTGGTGCGATATTTGTATTCATTGCACTATATCTAATTTTATCTAAGACGGAAGGAAAAAATGGGGCTATTTTTTTTATTCTATTGTTAACCCAGATGATTACTATTATTTTAACACATTCAATTGTAGCCATATTCATGGCTCTTCTTCTTCTTCTCATCTGGAGTATCGATCTGTTTCACTGTTTTTTTCATCAACAAATTATCTCTGTTATTAAATCCGCGATCCTGGTCAGTTTTATGATGGGGATGCTTGCGTGGTGGATCTATTCTTCTATTGCTCTGGAAACTTTAGTCGATCTTGTGCAGGTGGGATTTAGTGCTGAATATTTTGTGCGATTTCCTGAATATCGGCTCTATGAAGCAAATGTCCCATTTATTGAGCATGTTTATAATTTAATTGGATTATATGCCTTTTTAGGGTTGTCATTGGTGGGTGTGCTTTTTATGATTTCCCGAAGAGGGAACAAATCTACTTTCTTGATGGCATTAATCTCTGTAACTCCAGTTTTCATTGCATTTTTCTTTAATATTTCCGGTGGTACACTGATTGAGGAGCGCTGGTTTTATTTCGGTGAGATCCTTTTAAGTGTTCCATTAGCGCTCACTGTTCTCTTTTTGGGGACATGGATATGTAAGAAACCAGAGTCCCAATGTTTCTTTATCTCTGGATTCATAGTAGCCTTGAGTTTTCTAACATTTACAGGCATGTTTGTCGGTCTTGACAACAACGAACTAACTCCGGTCTCAGCAACATCCCTTTATTATACGCAATCTGAAATGGCAGGTAGTGACTTTGTTGGGGCCAGGTCAATAGGATTGATCTCTTCGGATGTAACGTACTGCGTAAATCCGAGCAGCAGCGTATATATGAATCTCTATAATATCAATGGTGAACGGCTACAGATGCTGGATATATCGTATTTTACAGGGAGGTTCAGGCATGACGGATCAGTCAAGGTAGTGAGAAATCTCTATTTAGATGAAATCCAGAGAAAAAGCCTCCTGTCAAATTCTATATTCCCGGATGTCGACATATATTTGTCAAATTTAGACTTCTATAAGATATATGATAATTCTGCAATCACGGTTTATACCGATAAACTCAACATCGATAATAGAGCATATCCAACTCCGTAGGAATACTCAAAATGGCTATCTCTGTGGGGGGATGGCCACCCTCCGAATCCTCTGCGTCAAGGTAGGACGAGACTGCTATCGCAACTCCCTCTTCATGTCCATTGGCTGTGCCTTCCCGGCCCAATCTTCATCGTGGGGTTCCGAGGGCAGCGCCCCCGGCGCGAGTGAGGGAGGGAGGCGAATGTTCAAAACGTGCGATTAGAAGACGCAATGATCCGAAGTACCACCCAAAATCTTCGGATATTCTCTGCCGCCTCGAGCCGGGGGACGTTGCCCGCCGGACCCCCCACGGACAGAAGATGGGTGGGGGTGGCAATTGAGTGAGGGTTCCACCGATTCTTCTGTCTTGAAAAGAGAGAGCAAGCGACGAGAAATTTTCGTCGCGTATGCTTGAAGCATGATATCGCCTCATGCTGAATTCTACGCAGCCCAAAATGAAATTTTGATTACGGTTTCATTTCGTTGAGTATTTTTTCTGCCCGAGAATACCATGAGTACTTGCGAATAAAATCATTCTTTGCATTCTCACCGAGTTGGATACGTACATCTTCTCTTTCGGATAAGAACGTTAACGCCTCTTTCCACGAATTAATGTCATCTGGATCGCACAATAGAGCATTATGTCCGTTCTCCAGCACTTCTCGTAAAACCGGGAGATCCGAACAGATGATAGCTTTTCCCGCAGCCATGTACTCAAATATTTTCAAAGGAGAGGTCCATTTCCCGATATCCTCATCTGTAATACAGGTCGAGACGTGTTTCTGGTTTGGAACCAGAGTGACGTCAAAGGCAAGGATGTACTCGACTGTTTTGGCATGAGGTAAAAAGCCGTAAAAGAAAATATTCTGCTGATCTTTGGTTTTCTTCCTCCAGTACGAGATATCTTTCTCAGCCCCCCCCACGATATGAAAATCAGCCCAATCACACTGGCGTACGAGGTTCGAGATCACCTCCATTCCTTTGCCCTTATAGAGGTGACCAACATAGCCGACCTGTAATTTATTCTCCTTGTTAAGCAACAATATCGGCCTTCTATCTTCTGGCACGGGATCTGCTCCATCAGGAGCGACAATAATATTCTCTGATAGAATAGGATCCCTCTTAGAATAATACTCCTTTAATGCGTGGGTAATAACAACAAGTTTCTGAAACACAGGCTTTGCGATAAGATTTCGAAACATCCGTGAATAAAAATAATTTTCTATCGGAGCATGGGATTCAAATACCACTGGTAGGTCCAGTAAGGAAGCGAAAAAACAACCCGGAAGATCTCTTCCATATATGATATCTGGTTGCATTCTTCTTATTTTTCCTCCTGCAAGAATACCAGAGATAATTCCTTTCCCTTTGACTGGGAGGAGAGGAAGATACAGAATTTCAAAACATTTTTCCACACCGTAAAAGGAGAACACATCTTCAACACCCGGTTCACGATCGATCTTCCTGTCGGGAACGATCAATGTGACCTCGTGCCCATTTTGAGCAAATGCCTGGCACATCTTCATAACATGAATACTGCTTGCCGTGCGAGATGGGATGGTCGAGGTGGCAATATACACAATGTTCATGCCCGCACTCCCACTCACTCCAATGGGTTCTCAACACAATTTGCTGCCAGCCCGAGCAACACACAAAACGCATCCCCGTGATCCTTTCTCCGTCGCATATGCTCCTCCCAGAGCATATCCAGGTCCAGCCATGGCACAACCTGATTATCCCTTAGGTACTCAAACGCAGTTCCAAGCGTCGCTTGATAGTCCTCCCGGTTGCGGAACATCTCGTTGTAGTCGAGGTAGTTTGCCATGAGTGACGATCTGATCCCAAACTGCGGGGCTCGCGCCTGCATCTGTGAACGGAATATGTACACCCACTTTTGTATCATTGCATGCACGCCATGGCTCCACCTGGTCCCATAATTTATCTTTCCTGGCAGTGAGAAGAGTTTGGGGAACTTCAGATTGAGCATCTCAACATAGAGATTCTGCCCTTTGCGTACTTTGCGTGGTGCAGCGAGCCAGTACCCTCCCCAGGCACTGTCTGCAAAAGGAGCAATCACTCGGGCACCGTTTCTCTCTTTGCCGATGAGAGCCCCCCAGTCATCCCATTTTTCTGTAGGGGTGACTATCGGTGCTTCAGAAAATGCAACACAATAGACGTGCCATGATCTCTGAATTTTTTCATGATCTATGATATTTGCCGGGAGATTTTGTGGACTCCGGCATACTTCATCGGGATTGAAATCAATTGCATGTATCTGTTGTGACTTTGATCTCCGTAATTTTTCTGAAAACTTTTTTGTTTTTTCGTCATAGGTCATCGACATATCAGAGGGCTGAAGACCGGTGAGTGCATCTCCCAGAAATCCGCTCCAGATAGTATCGGATGTGCTGGAAACCAGATTTCGACAGAAAGAGTTGAACATTACATCAGGCACAGGTGCCCATGGTGATGCGAGAACTGACTCTCTGAGAGTCTCCCAGGTAAAATCAATAGATCTCAAGTCGAGTGTATGATGGTTCACGCCTGCCAGGTCGGCGACTATCTTGCCCAGATCATAATCCAGATGACCTGGCACGCCGAAGGTGACGGTTGTTATCTGATCTGAATCAATACGTTCCAGCAATGCGCCAAGGATAGCACGACTGTCCCAACCACCGCTGAGAGGGATGATATGGCGTCCTGATGGGGCCAGTTCGACAAGAGCATCGAAGAGAATGTCAAACCTTTCTGCCGCCTCGCGGAGGGAATATTCTCTGCCTATGGATTCCGGGGTCATGCAGCCGGATACCCAGGCAGGAAATTCCCTGGGAGGGAGAAACCCACACCAGAGATATTGATTAATCTGAACCGGATCCATACTCATCGCTGAATCTCCTGAGAATTGACCCTTGATGAGACGGTTGTCCCCTGATCTGGTACACAAAAGTCACCCCCAGCTCCCCTCCTTAGTTTGTGCTATACACCATCTTTTCTTTCAAAAAGGTATGCTCGAAACCTATCATCAAAGATGTCCATAAAAGATAATAGCACACATACGCAACGCCTGCACCAATCAACCCCATCGATTCGAGAAATAGAAACAACAATGGGAAATACACAATTGTACTCGAAAGGTGCACCCAAAATGTCGTTTTTGGTCGACCCATCGATAACATCGCCGGCGATAACGGAAAACCATAAATGGCGATAACCATCGCGAACATATACCAGATAAGCACAGGCTGAGCAGCAATATACTCTGCTCCAAAGACAAGCTGGATAAAGAAGGATCCAAAGAGAATAAAAATTACCCAGATTATTGCTGCTCCCCCTCCTGCAACAAACCCTGATCGGACCATGAGTTGGCTGAACCGTTTAACATCCCCTCTTGTCCATAACCTTGAGAGATCGGGATAGATCGCTTGATATAACGGATCCGAAATCATGGCAGGAATCGCGGCAATTTGTTTTGCAATTTTATATAATCCTGCGCTTTCGACTCCTATAACGCCTCCAACAATCATGGTATCAAACTCACGAGAGGTCAATCTGATAGAACTGTTCAAATTTGTTGTTAATATAAATCCCCAGATCCCTGGATGCTGCGTTGAAATGTTTCTGATCGTCACCTTATGTATCCCTGAGAAACCCTGTTTATGAAGCTCGCGCCAGCCCAGAACGAAAAGTAACAATTGGCCCAGAATTGTCGTTGTCATCCAGAGAATAAGAACGAACCAGAGGTCTGCACCGGTGAAAAATAGAATTACGATCCCAATGAATTTTATTGATGACGATAGTATGTTCTGTACTGCAAATAATCCGAAGCGATTGAATAGCCGGAGTAATCCTGTAGGAGTGCCACTGATATTGAACAGGATAACGAAACTATAGAGTGCAGCCATGGATACCGTTTTGCTCTCCCATGATAGCCATTGACCAATCCATGAGACGAACACCGCGGCAACGAAGGTCCCGAAAATTGCTGTGGATATATCCAGCAGTGTACAAAATTTAACAATGCTCTTGAATTCATTACGGTTTTCTCTTTCCAGCGCTTCAGCTCCATACTTGATCAGGGCTTGCCATGATTGAAAATTCAATAATTGATCCACGATGGTAACGTAGGTCGTGATGAGCACAAGCATGCCAAACTGTGTCGACTCGAGAATCCGAGCGGTAATTGCATATGTAAAGAATCCCATTACCCATGCAATCATATTTCCACTCAGAAGGGTGCCGGCATTCTTAAAAAGCAGCTTAAAAGAATCTTCTTTGAACCATTGATAGAGTGTTTTCAGGGGAAAATGCTGAATTATATTTAAAAAATAACTAAAATTCATGATCTCTGCCTTACTTATTTGATGCCCGGGGTGGAAGCCTGATCTCTTATAATACTAACAGGTGCTCATTCTACTGTTGTCTATTAATCTGGATTTTTTACCGTTGGTTTCTAATCGGAAACGCTTTTATTTTTATGAGGAATTGGAATCTTTCTAGAGTGTACAATATCGGCATCCCTCCCTCACTCCATTATTCCTCCACAACATCCCGGCCACATCCACGATAATCGGCGTTCCATTGCAGATCACGAAGATCTTCTCCACTGTCAGCGACGCGAACACGTCATGCGGAGAGTTGATGATGATACAGTCCACCGGGCCGCCGATCCCCTGGAGCGAGGCGGCGGGCCGTGCTCCAAACCCCTCGATCTCCGCGGGCCCGAGGAGCGGATCATATCCATACACATCCACATCGAACTCTTTGAGCTCGCGGACCATCTCAGTGACCGGGCTCTCCCTGGTGTCGGGGACGTTCTCCTTGTAGGTGAGACCCATGATGAGCACCTTCGAGTCGCGGATCACCTTGCCGGCGCGGTTCAGTTCCTTGATCGCCATGTTAGCCACATGTTTTGGCATGGAGTCGTTGATCGCCCGCCCGGCCAGGATCACCTGGGGATGGTAGCCGAGTTCCTGGGCCTTGTAGACGAGGTAGTAGGGGTCGACCGGGATGCAGTGGCCGCCGACGAGGCCGGGGCGGTACTGGTGGAAGTTCCACTTCGTGCCCGCCGCCTTGATCACCTCCGGGGTGTCGATGCCCATCTTGTGGAAGATGATGGAGAGTTCGTTCATGAGGGCGATGTTGAGGTCGCGCTGGATGTTCTCGATTACCTTTGCCGCCTCGGCGGTCCTGATGTCGGGGGCACGGTACACGGTGGTGACGAGACTGTAGAGTTTGGACAGGACTGCACTGGCATCTTCATCCATCCCGGCGACGATCTTGGTGATCTTCGCGAGATCATGGGCATCGTCGCCCGGGTTGATCCGCTCGGGGGAATAGCCGACCTTGAAGTCTTTCCCGCAGAGAAGGCCTGACTCCTGCTCGAGGATCGGTCCGACGATTTCTTCGGTGACGCCGGGGTACACCGTAGACTCGAGAACGACGATCGCGCCGGGCTTGAGGTGCCGGCCGACGGTGCGGGCCGCGGACTCGACAAAAGAGAGGTCGGGCTCCCGGGTCTTCTTCACCGGCGTCGGAACACAGATTAGGACGAAGTCGGCTTTTTTGATCTCGTTGGGGTCTGAGGTCACGTGCAGCGGCGCCTTCGTGGTCTCCGCGATGTGCCGCACCTTCTCTTCCACGATCTCGTAGCCGATGGTGGCGATCTTCCCGGCAAACGCCTCTGCAAGAGGCAGGCCGACATAGCCGAGCCCGACGACACAGACGGTCTTGTCCTTCAGTGATGACTGAACCATCCGATCGTCTCCATAAGTCCTGTTTTCAGGTCGTACTCTGGTGCATACCCGAACGCTTCCCGGGCGCGGGAGATGTCGGCGAGCGAGTCCCGCACGTCACCGGGGCGGGGGGCCTCGTGGACCGGCTGGAGATCTTTCCCGACGATCTCCATGATGGTGCTCGCGAGTTCCAGGAGATCAATCCGCTCGCCGCAGGCGATGTTAAAGGCACCCTGGGCGTCGCTCTCCATCGCTCTGATGTTCGCCTGCACGACGTTTTTGATATAAGTGAAGTCCCGCGTCTGTTTGCCGTCGCCGTAGATGATCGGCGGTTGGTCGTTCAAAATCCGCTTCACGAAGTTCGGGATGACGGCGGCGTACTGAGAGTTCGGATCCTGCCTGGGGCCGAAGACATTGAAGTACCTGAGGCAGACGGTCTGCACCCCGAAGAGATCGGAAAATACTGATGCATAGTACTCGTCGGCGATCTTTGAGACGGCGTACGGGGAGAGGGGGTGGGGGATCATGCCCTCGTGCTTGGGCAGGGTCGGGGTGTTGCCGTAGACTGAGGAAGAGGAGGCCATGACGACTTTCCGAACGCCTGCATCACGGGCCGCGAGGAGGACATTCAGGGTTCCGGTGACGTTTGCCTTATGGGTCGCCATCGGGTTCTTCACCGAACGCTGGACACTGGGGAGTGCCGCCTGGTGGAAGATCCCGTCGGCATCCTGGAAGAGATCTAGGAGAAGTGTGGCGTCATTGATGTCTCCCTGGACAAAGCGTATGTCCTCCCTGTCGATGAGGTCCTGGATGTTTTCTATCCGTCCCGTGGAGAGGTTGTCGATGATCGTGGCCTCATGATTTTGTGAAAGTGCCCCGGCTAGATTTGAACCGATGAATCCTGCCCCCCCCGTGATAATATACTTCATATCAATGCTTTCTGCGGATAAAATCCTCTGAATCTATATTTTTTAAAAAATATTGGCATCTGTCACTTTTTTTGATATTGAGGTCATCCCAAAACTCTCCGGCCTTGCTATGTGATGGGAAGACGTTTCTGAAGTATGGTGTCGTTCAAGAGCGTGCCGCCGCCCCGTCCCTATCTTCGTTGTGGGGGGTTCCGGGGGTTTCCCCCGGCGGGAGAGAGCAAGGAAACCCGCTTTCTTCTCTCGGTGGGCGGCACGGCTGATCAGTCCAGATACTTTTGGGATATGCTCATTGTCTGGTACCTCTCTCATGGTCGAAACTATGGAACCAGCAGATGAACTTCTGGCCGTGTTCATCAAGGTAGAATACCAATGAATGGCTTTTGCCTCCTCTTTTCTGTGGAAGGACTCTATGGTGGGCATCTGCACGGTGCCTCTCCGAATGGTGAGATGAGTGGAGCAACCATCGCCAAGTCAATATATAATTATTTGTATGTGGCCGGGACATGGAGCAGAACGAACATATTCGTACGATCTGGGGATCCTGAATATAGGAAAAATACTGCGAAGAGAAATGTGCTCTCTTCTGGGTCAGAAGATCTGGGTTATTATTCTGGTTTGGTTATGGTGGATGAAATTCTTTAGGGGTGATCGGAGGTCCAGGTGCGTCGATAAAAGGTGATCCGGAGGGTTGCTGATTCTGAATCGGCGCCTGCCATAGAGCAGAATATGATCTGTGCTATCGCTCCGATATCATGTAATAGGATTGTTCTCGATTTGGATTGGGAAATATACAATACGAGTGTACGAGGTTATGCTTGTAGGGTGCGTGGGCATGGTATGGGAGGTGACATTAAACGGGATGGTGGTGGTTCCCACCGTCACGTTCATCCAAACCGTAGTCTCGTTTATTAAAACGATACCGGGTGAAAACTCCCGGCACAGGCGGTAACCCGGAGGGGAGTGCGTCTTCATGGTCTCAGGGACAGGAGATGAGATCGCTCCTCTCTCAAACCGAGGGTATCCCCTTCAGGAACAGATTTTGGACTGCCTTGCTACAGCCCAGACCTGGAGAAGAGCCTCAATATGCTCCACAGCGGTGTGTTTTCTGGTGCTGATTATCTCTCTCAGGATTACCTCTTTCATTGAGGTACTCCTGGCAGCATGCCTGCACCTTCCAGGGATCGGGTGTTCGGAGGTGAATGAATCTACTGCCCCCGTGCATCCCATCCCATCGTCTCCACCAGTCCGTCCACCAGCGTCCACTCAGGTGCCCACCCGAGCACCTCGCGGGCCCTGGTAATATCCGCGAGCGAGTGGCGGACGTCGCCCTGGCGGACCGGGCCGTACTCCACCGGCACCTCGCGCCCGGCTGCCTCCATCACGCCCCTGGCCAGGGTGTTGAGGTCGGTCTGCTGGCCGCGTGCGATGTTGAAGACGCCGGTCACGTCCCGCTCCATCGCAAGGAGGTTGGCCCGGACGACGTCGGCGACATAGACGAAGTCGCGGGTCTGCCCGCCGTCGCCGTGGATGGTGATCGCCTCGCCCGCCCTGACCCGGTCGGTGAAGATGGAGATCACGCCCGAGTACTGGGAGGAGGGGTCCTGGCGCGGCCCGAAGACGTTGAAGTACCTGAGTGCCACCGTCTTGAGCCCGAAGAGTTTTGAGAAGACCGCCTCGTAGTGTTCGCCAGTCAGTTTGGAGATGGCGTACGGGGAGACCGGGGCCGGGAGCATCCCCTCGTGTTTCGGGAGGGTGGGCTCCTCGCCGTACACCGCGGAGGAGGAGGCGAAGACGACCTTCTTCACCCCGGCGTCCCTGGCCGCGAGGAGGACGTCGAGCGTCCCGGTCTCGTTGACGGCGTGGGTGGCGAGAGGGTCGTCGACCGATTTGGGGACCGAGGCGATTGCCGCCTGGTGGAAGACGCCGTCGGCACCTGTGAAGATCTCCTGGAGAAGAGGGAGGTCGGTCACGCTCCCCTCGACGAACTCGACGTCGAAGTCCTGAATATTCTCACGATGGCCGGTGGAGAGGTCGTCGACGACCACGACCTCGTGCTCTCCTGCGAGGGCCTCTGCGATATGGGAGCCGATGAACCCCGCTCCCCCTGTCACGACATATCTCATGCGATCCTCCCTAGTGTATCGTATGGTTTAATAGCACTGTCGGTCTTTTTTCGGGTCGCCGCTCGCGTTTGAAATCGTCGTCGTACCTGACGATGTCGTTTTCGGTGATGTGCTCGCCGTTCTGGACCTCGATCACCTCGAGCGGGATCAGCCCCGGGTTCTCGAGCCGGTGCTTCACCCCGGCGGGGACAAAGGTGCTCTCGCCCGAGCGGACAAAGAACCGTTCTCCGTTGTTCGAGACGAGGGCCGTGCCCCGCACCACCACCCAGTGCTCGCTGCGGTGGTGGTGGAGCTGGAGCGAGAGCCGCCGGCCTGGGAGGACGGTGATCCGCTTGATGGAGAAGGAGGGGCCGCGTTCGAGGGTCGTGTACGACCCCCAGGGCCTGAAGACCGTGGTGTGACTCTCGCACCGGGCGTCCCCCCGCCTCTGCAGGGTTCCGACGACCTCGCCGACCCGTTGTGCCTCGGCCTTCGGGCAGACCAGCAGGACGTCCCTGGTATCGACGATCGCCATCTCAGAGACCCCGATGGTGGCGACCAGGCGGTCGGAGACGATGAGGTTGTCCCCGCCGTCGATCCCGAGGTGTTCGCCGTGGACGACGTTTCCTTTCTGATCTTTCTCGGCAAGGGCATAAAATGCGTCGAAACTCCCCACGTCGCTCCATGCCGAGGTGAGCGGGACGACTGCCGCCCGCTTCGTCCGCTCCATCACCCCGTAGTCGACCGAGATCGCCGGGGTGAGGCGGAATGCCTCTTCGGTCGGTTTTTCAAAGGCGGAGAGGGCTTCGGGCATGCAGTGCCGGCACTCTTCCAGGAAGAGGCGTGGGTTGAAGAGGAACATCCCCGAGTTCCAGAGAAACCCCTCGGCGATATACCGCTCAGCCGTCCGGAGGTCGGGTTTCTCGACGAAGGCGTCGACCCGGTACCCTCCATCGAGCGGGGCGCCCGGCCTGATATAACCATATCCGGTCTGCGGCGAGCGCGGCGTGACCCCGAAGGTGATGAGGTAATCGTCTGCCAGGCACTCTGCCACCTTCATCGCCGCTCCATAGGCCTCGTCGGTCTCGACGAGGTGGTCGGAGGGGAAGACGGCGACGGGTTCGTCCGTGTCGGCGAGATCTTTCAGCCCGTACAGCACCGCCGGCAGGGTGTTTTTGCCTTCTGGCTCGACGAGCACCCGGCCCTCGGCGCCGATCCCCTTCATCTGGTCCACGACCAGGAACCGGTGGTCCGCACTCGTGACCACGGTCACCTCGTCGGGCGCCGAGAAGAGGAGGGCCCGCTTGAGCGTTTTCTGGAAGAGTGACTCCCCCTCGAAGTACTGGAGAAACTGTTTCGGGAAATGGGAACGGCTCAAGGGAAAGAGCCGGGTACCTCTCCCGCCTGCAAGGATCAAGGTCTTCATCTGTCCCCCCGTGGTGGAATAAGAAATTCTCGAGGGACTATAATTGTGTGATAATATATAATGGTGGCGGGTCTCTCACCAGGCCGTCGGAAGAAAGGGATGCAGATTCATCTGGTTCTGGTGCATCAGGGATGAACCGGGAGCACCCTTCAGGGCTGCTGCGTGGAATGGTTTCATGACCCGGTGGAATCGGGCGTGAGTCGAGATCACCCCTCAAGCATACGAGATGAAAATGTTTCGTTGCTTGCTCTCTCTTTTCAAGACAGGAGAATCGGAGGAGACTTCACTCCATTGCCGCCCCCACCAATCCTCACTTCGTGGGGGGCCCGGGGGGCACAGCCCCCGGCGCGAGACGTCGGTGAAAATTCTCCGATGAAGGGCGGCACGTCAGATCATCACGCCTTCCTTACCATACGCGCCGGGGGCGCTGCCCCCGGACCCCCGGGATGAAGATAGGACCGGGAAGGCCACGACGTCGATCCTGATCATTCCTCTTATTGACTGATTCTACGACCGGGGCGGCACGTCTGATCGACGTGCCTTTCCACGGCCTTACGCCTGGAAAATCTCTGCTTTCAAAAATAAGAGGAGCTTTCTCCAGCACCCAGAAACGCTTCACTCGGTTTTCACACAGACGATATCGAGGACGCCGTGGTTGCAGGAGACCGAACTCTGCTCCTCGTCGACCTCGCTCTCCAGGTCGATCGTCTCCTGCGCGTCGCCGATCGTCAGGGTGACCGCCTTCCCCTCGATCGCCGCCGAGACATTGTCCTCGCATTCCGGCGGGATCGGGGCGGTGATATAGACGCAACGGTCGCACTCGGTGATCTCGTAGTCGATCCCGTCGTCGTCATGGGCCTCGGGTTCGGGCCCGGGCCCCCCCCCGCCGGCGATGATGGCGCACCCGATGACCCGCGGCCGGTCGCTGCTCTCGCTCATGGCCTCCTTGAGGATCTCTGCCAGGTGCTTGAAAATTTCTTCATAGGGATTGTTTGACATAAGGACCACGCAACATGTACTCGTTCCCGTTCTGTTCGACGATACCCTTCACGATCAGGTCGTTGAGCATCCTCTCCACCGGCCCGGCCTCCAATCCGGTATACTCCTCGAGGTCGCGGAGGGTGAGGGTGCAGTGCGCCAGGGCCAGCACCAGGTCCATCTCGACCTCGCTGGCGAGAAGATTCCGGCTGTACCGCACGATGTCGTTCATCTTGACATCGATCTCCCGCTCGATCGTCTCCAGGTCGGCGATCAGGCGGTCACGCGCCCGGATCATCCGGGCAAGGGTGTACAGGGAGGCCAGGTACTTTCCCTCCAGACTCTCGGCCGGCCTGACGAGGGGGACCGGATCGCCGTTGCTGAACTGGACGTCGATCCTGATCTCTCGGGTCAGGCAATAATATTTCCGCCGCCGGTCGTCGTGGAAGGAGGAGAGGATCCGTTCCTGTTCCATCAGCTGGAGGTGCTCGATCACCGCTTTCGGCGAGATCATCAGTCGGTCCGAGATCTCCGTGACAAAGCAGGGCTTCTGTCTGAGGAGGTCCAGGATCCGCCGCCGGTTGCGGTTCCCCAGGATGTCGAGGATGCGGGAGGTCTCAGTGCTCTCAAGCATCTTTACCTGATGTTAGTGTTCATCCTATTAAAAAAATAGGGATTATCCCATCTGCCGGTAGTTCGGGGCCTCGTCGGTGATGAGGATATTGTGCGGGTGGGACTCGCCCATCCCGGCCGGGGTGATCCTGACAAACTGCGCCTTCGTCCTCAGGTCCTCGATCGTCGCCGAGCCCGTATAGCCCATCGCCGACTTCAGTCCGCCGATGAGCTGGTAGACGACCTCAGAGACCTTCCCGACATAGGGGATCGCCCCTTCGACGCCCTCGGGGACGTACTTGGTCCGGCCGATCCCCTTCTTCTGGAAGTAGCGGTCAGACGACTCGCCGCCGCTCATCACGCCCAGGGAACCCATACCGCGGTACTGCTTGTACTTCCTGCCCTGCATTGCGATGAGCCGTCCCGGCGCCTCGTCGGTCCCGGCGAGGAGGCTGCCCATCATCACCGAGTTGGCACCTGCGGCGATGGCCTTGGCGATGTCGCCCGAGTAGCGCACCCCGCCGTCGGCGATGACCGGGATGCCGAGCGGCGACGCCACCTCGGCGACGCTCGCGATCGCCGTCACCTGCGGGACACCGACCCCGGCGACGATCCTGGTGGTGCAGATGGAGCCCGGTCCGATCCCGACCTTGAGCGCGTCGACCGTGTCGGCCAGGGCCTCGGCGGCTTCAGAGGTCGCGATGTTGCCCGCGATGACGTCGGCCTTCACGCTGCCCTTGATGTTCCTGACCGCTTCGACCACGTTCATGTTGTGCCCGTGGGCACAGTCCACGACCACGGCGTCGACCCCCGCCTCGTCGAGCATGATGGCCCGCTCCGCGTCGAAGGGCCCGACCCCCGCGGCCACCCGGAGGCTGCCCGAGGCGTCGCGGTTTGCCTGCGGGAAGGAACGCTTCTCCAGGATGTCCTGCATCGTGATGATCCCGAGGAGTTTCCCGTTCCCGTTGGTCACCGGCAGGCGCTCGACCTTGTTGGTGTACATCGTCTCCAGTGCCTCGCTGGCGGTGACGTCCTCGCGCGCGGTGATCGGTTCTCTTGTCATGATCGAGGCGATCGGTTCGTCGCCGCGCACATGGAGGATGGCCCTGATGTCACGTCGGGAGACGATCCCGACGAGCTGCTTCTCCTTGATCACCGGCACCCCGCTGATCCCGTGCCGGTTCATCAGCGCCTCCACCTCGTTGAGGGTGGCGTCGGGCCCGACCGAGAGCACCTCGCGCTCGATGAGGTCCTCGGCGTGCTTGACCCTGGTCACCTCTTCGACCTGGTGGTCGGGCTTCATGTTCCGGTGGATGACCCCGATCCCGCCGAGACGCGCGAGGGCGATGGCCATCTCCGACTCGGTCACCGTGTCCATCGCCGAGGAGACGATCGGGATATTCAGCGGGATGTTCTTTGAGAAGGCCGCGTGCACGTCGGCGTTGTACGGCTCGACGTACGACGCCGCGGGTTTGAGCAGGACGTCGTCGAAGGTGAGGGCGGTCGGGATCTCGAATTTCTCGGTGAACATCGTCCTCACCTGAGCATTGCCAGGGCCTTTTCCACCAGTTCGGGCCTGATGGCGTCGGTTCGGTCGCCGCCGCAGACCATTCCGCGCACGCCGATGATCTCGGGGTCGATGGTCTTGAGAGCGGTGAGGTCCTCGAACTTCAACGAACCCGCCAGGGCGGTCTCGACTCCCAGATCCCGGTTCTGCGCGGTGTAGGCGGCGAGCATATCCGCGTCCATGAAGGCGAAGGTGCTCTTCCCGTCTTTCTTTCCGGTGTCGATCATGGCGACGTCGGCGCCGGCGTCGGCCGCGGCTTCAGCGGCGACGAAGGGCGAGATGGTGCCGAGGCGCTGGTAGTCGGAGTATGCGGCGATGACGACGATCTTCTCAGGGAACTCGTCTTTGACTGCCTGCACGACTGCCTTGCTCAGTTCGTAGGCCTTCTCCTTGCCGTCGAACATGAGCCCCACCTTGACATAGTCAGCACCAGCGCACGCGGCCCCATATGCTGCGAGAGCGGCGCCGCCAGGTTTGTAATCAAAATCGCCAATGGCAGCACTGACTGGCTTCTCCGCCATCTCCTTGATGGCGCGGATCACCCAGGGGAAGTTGGCACCGAGCGAGCCCTCCGACGGTTTTTTCACGTCGATGATGTCTGCGGCGAGGGCGGATCGAGCCTCTTCGATACTGCTTGGGCTGACCAATAATCGCATAGAAATTAATGATCTTTTATCCTAATAGTGATTACGTTGAGCACATGGAATGTATTCTTGCAATGGACCTGAAGGGGGGTTGTGTTGTCCACGGCGCAAAGGGACGACGGGAGACGTATGCCCCGCTCACCTGGGGGCTTTCCTCCACGGCCGAGCCTGAGGCGTACCTCCGGGATCTTGCGCCCCAATATCTCTATATCGCCGACCTCGACCGGATCGAGGGGGTGGGAGACCATGACGAGGTTGTCCGCCGCCTCGCCGGGATGGTGAAGCGCTGTTATCTCGACCGCGGCTGCCGCACGCCGGCCGACCTGATGGCCGGGGTGACGAACGTCGTCGGGACCGAGACGGCTGGGGACGACCTTTCCGGGTATGCGGGCTCTTTTCTCTCGGTGGACATCAAGGACGGCCTCGTGATCCCGAAGGGAGAACGGCCGATCGAGGTGCTGAAGCGGGCCGAGTCCCTCCCCTTCGCCGGGTGCATCCTCCTCAATATCGGCGGTGTCGGGACCGGGTGCGGCCTCCCCGACGACCTGGAAGACCTCCGCGCCGCGTACTCGGGCCGCCTCCTCTGGGGCGGCGGCGTGGCCGGGGTGCGCCACCTCGATATGCTCGAGGGCGCGGGGTTCGACGGGGCGATCGTGGCGACCGGCGTCCACAAAGGTGCGATCCCGCTCGAATGGCTGCAGGAGGGGCGGACATGCTCGTGACCGTCGAAGGGATCGACGGGAGCGGGAAGAGCACCCTGGTGAAGGGGCTTGCCGGCGCCCTCGCCGACCTCGATCCCGTCATCACCCGCGAGCCCGGGGCCACCTGGGTCGGCGAGGCCGTCCGCCGGTCTATCGCCGAGAACGACGACCCCATGACCGAGTGTCTTCTCTTCATCGCCGACCATGCCGCGCATCTCAGGCATGTCGTCAGGCCGGCCCTGGCCGCCGGGCGGATCGTCGTCTCCGACCGCTACGCCGACAGCCGTTACGCCTACCAGGCGGTGACGCTCAAAAATCTTCTCCCTGACCCCGCCGGCTGGCTGCAGGCCGTCCACGCCCCCTTCACCGTCGTCCCCGGCCTCACCTTCCTCTGCGTCCTCCCGGTCGATGCGGCGGTGACGAGACTCAAAGAGAAGCGGGAGCACTTCGAGGAGGCGTCGGTCCTCGGAGAGGTCCAGCAGAACTTCCTGGCCCTGGCGGAAGCCGATCCCGAACGGTTCGTCCTGGTCGACGCCCTCCTCCCGGTCGACGAGATGCTTTCGTTCGTCGCCGACGAGATCAGGCGGCGCGCGGGCGCGGCGAGGTAATCTCTTCAGATCCGGATCGATCACTCTGCGGGGGGCTGGCCGCCCTCCGAACCCCCCGCGCGAGCGATGGGTGGAGAACGGCATCCCGACATTCAGGATCTTTTTTTCAGCCTTCCCGGCCCTATCGCCATGCCGGGGGTCCGGGGGCAGCGCCCCCGGCGCGAGGAGAGGGGAAGGCGGTTGAGTCACGTTCGCATTCAGAAGACGAGAGAGTATCTCCAGAGCCATTTTTTTCAAGCATTCACAACCACCGCGGCCAGGGCACCCCGAGTTGCACGACGAGGTCGCGGAGTTCGTCACGGATGCCGCGGTCGGCCTTCAGGAGCACCAGACCGTAGACGATCGCGCCGAGGGCGACGGCGGCGAGGACGACGAAGACGTTCGAGAGGGGGATGACGGCCCGGTACGACAGGAGCACGAGAGCCATCAGCCCGGCGGCGATGAGGATGTGGAGGGTGGGGCCGCGTTCGAGGCGCACCGAGATCTGCTTTGAGAGATAATGGCGGGCGATCGCGGCGTTGACGAGCATCGTTACGAGCGTGGCGATCGCCGCTCCTTCGATCCCGATGAGGGGGATGAGAGCAAGGTCGAGGGCGACGTTCACGGCCGCTGCGGTGCCGGTGGCGTAGAAGGATTCGCGCGGGCGGTCGATGGCGTTGAGGGTCATCGTCTGGAGGTACATGAAGACGTTGACCACCTGCACGAGGAGGAGGATGCCGAGGGCTGCTGCACCTTCGGCGAACCCCGCGCCGTAGAAGAAGTACAGGAGGCGCTCACCGAGGACCCATCCCCCGACCGCCACCGGGACGGCGAGGAGGAGGGAGTAGGTGAAGGCGCGGGAGAGGGCGTTGGCGATCCAGGTAGGGTTGCGGTCGGCGTGCCAGCGGCTGATCTTTGGGTAGAGCGTGGTGCGAAGCGCCGTGGTGGTGAAGGCCGCGGCCGTGGTGAACTGGAAGGCGATCTGGTAGACACTGACGTCGGCGTCGGTCATGAAGTAGCCGACGAGGATCGTGTCGGCATGGGAGAAGATGATCACGCCGCTCGATGCGAGAAAGATCCAGAAGGAGAAGGTGCTGAGGTTTCTGAGGTGGCGCCCGGTGAACCGTGCCGGTCTGAGCGTGAGAAACCTGAGGGTAAAGAGGCCGCCGACGAAGAGACCGGCGACGAACCCGCCGATAAGTCCGGCGGCACCGTACCCGAAGAAGACGGCGACCACCTGGAGAAGAATTTTTACCAGACTGTTCAGGAGACCCCCGCTCTGGTTCACGCCGACCTTCCCTTCTCCATAGACTCCATTTCCCGTGACGCCGGTGAAGACCCCGATGACCAGTGCAAGCACCAGCCAGAAAAGGGTCCCTTCGCCCTGGAGATCGTCGATGAACGGGCGGATGGCGAGGAGTGCGGTCACCGAGAGCGCGAGGAGAAGCACCCTGAGTACGAGAAAGGCCGTGAAGTATTCGTTCTGTTCGCTCTCCTCTGAGATCCGTTTGACCGCCGCGCCGCCGAACCCCCCGTCGCCGATGAGATTGAAGATCCCGTAGTACGCGAGGAAGAGGGCGTACGGTCCATATGCGGCCTTCCCCAGCACATGGGTAAAGTACATCGTGGCAACAAAACCGGCAGCAGTGAGGCCGACCGTGGAGGCGAGACTGATCAGACTCTGCCGGCGGACCGGGTCCATGCCCATAAGGCGGGAGATGGGACGAGGTTGCAAGACCACGATTTGGTACTATGGGGGGAATCTCAATAATGATTTGGCCCTGAGGATACTCTGAGCATATCCCTAAAGTATCCCGAACATGAATCTTCGTCCGTATCAAAACCCTTCATTCCAGAAATTCTGATCGCAGATCTTCCGCCGGGTGGCTGGTTGCCTGCCGTTCCCCCCGCAGAAGATAGGGAGGAGGACGGTAATCCCCTCTTAAGCATCATCTCATGCGCCTTCCCGCCCCTATCGCAATCCCGGGGGTCCGGGGGCAGAGCCCCCGGCACGAGCATGCGGGAAGGCAGGCCGATCGACGTGCCGCCCCACCTATAGAGTAAAGAATGTTCTCCTGCTTTCTTTAGCCGGGGGGAGACCCCCAGGACCCCCCACGATGAAGATAGTCGAGGGGCGGCGGTTGAGAGGGATCAAGAATCCTTCCACACCTCAAAATGCCACTTAGAACAATGTTCCCGCGGTATGCCTGAGGCGTGCTCTCGGTTCATACTTGATTCTCAGGGCCAGAAAATGATGACCTTTCGCCGTGCTCATTCCCCGACCGGGTACTGGATCTCGGTCATGAGGTCTGCGGCCGCGGTCTCTGCCGGGTCGTTGAGATAGACCTCCCGCTCAGGACCGGTCTGGTGCAGGCCATGGGCGTCGAGATATTTCCTCACCTGTCGGTGGGCCAGGGGGAGGTTCTCATGCGGTCCCCGGTGCAGCACCGAGAGGACGCAGCACCCCGGCAGCACCCGCACCTCGACGGCCGGGTCGCTGACCGTCACCGCTCCCGCGACCGGGAGGGCCACCTCGACGTCGCAGTCGTTTCCGATCTCGTCTCCGTCATGACAGACCGAGATGACGGTCCCGGTGACCTTCACCATGGCGTTCCTGTTCTCAGGGAGGGCGACCTCCCGGCAGAGTTTCTCGATCATCGGGCCGGTGACCTCTGCATATGCTCCTTTTTCACGGGTCGAGACGACGCGCAGGGGCGCGATCTCCTTGATTGTCCATTCGGTTAATGACATCTTGAACAACTCCTTCAACGGGTCTGCCGACGACAGCACCCGTTCCACCCCATGCAACCGATCGATCTCCTGCCTGACGGCACGGCGCCGCATCTGCATGAGTCCGGCAACGACCGCGGACTCCCCCCGGTCCAGGGCGTCGAGGACGGTTCCTACTTCGTCCAGGGAGAACCCGAGGCCGGCAAGGGCGCGGATCCTGACGGCCCGGTCGATCTGGGCGATCGCATAATACCGGTACCCGGAACAGAGGTCCTTTGCCACCGGCACCAGCAGGCCCTTCTGGTCGTAGCAGTGCAGCGCTTTCTTCGAGAGCCTGGTCAGGTGGGAGAACTTCCCGATCGGGATCTGATCGATTGGCATGGTATGATCAATCATGGAGAGCGGTGATAATAGGGCCTGGTTCTCTCCCCCGGGGGTGAGTTCGATAAAAGGAAAAGATCGGATTGTTCAGATGAGTTCGACACAGCCGAAGAGTTCTGTGTCCATCACGAATCGACAGTACCAAAAAAAAGTTGGAAGGCTCAGTCACGCCGCAGCGTAACCGTCACCTCATCGAAGTCGAGCACCTCGACCTCTTCGCCTTCCACGGAGAAGGCGAACTTCGGGGCAAAGGCGTCCTCAGGCACGGCGATCTCCTCGCCGTCGACGCTCACCGTTGCCGGCGGGGTGACGATGGCCTCGGCCGGCAGGGCCTCGACCGCCTGCATGAAGGCCTTCGCCTGCTTGCGCAACTTCGGCCCGATCACCGCCATATTGAACGTAACGCCGGCCACCGACTTCTCGAGCTTCGGCTCGCCGGTCTTCCAGGCGACGGTGGCGTTCAGCGCCCGCGCCACATCGCCGGAGTCGTCGATCTGGTCGGGGGCGTAGATGTTCATCGTCCCGAAGGGAGCGTTCAGGGCAAGCCCCGCGTCGTGCTTGTACCGGCGGAGCTCTGCCGTGAGGCCGACCACATGGTCGCCGATCCGCTCGGCCTCCGGGTCGTCGACGGCGATCTCCACCCACGGCTGCTTCAGCACCGAGTCCTCCCTGAACTGGGCCCAGCACTCCTCGGCGAAGTGCGGGGTATAGGGTGCGATCATCCGGCAGAGGGCGTCGACGGTGATGGTCAGGGCGCGGCAGGCGCTCGCACGTTCAGGGGCGTCGGAGTACAGCCGGCCCTTCACCAGTTCGATGTAGTCGTCGGCAAGGATGTTCCTGGTGAAGTCCCGGATCGCCTTGAGCCCCTGGTCGAACTGGTAGGTCTCGAGGGCGTTCGTCACCTCGGCCGCGGTCTTTGAGAGTTTCACGAGGAGCCAGCGGTCCAGGAGTTCGGTCACTTCGGCCGCCTCGTCCACCGGCTCGCGTTCGAGCTGGGTCAGCACAAAGCGGATGATGTTCCACATCTTGGTCTGGAACCTGGACGCCGCGACGACGTCGTTCCAGTTGAACATGATGTCCTGCCCGGTGGCCGAACCCATCGCCCCCCACTGCCGGAAGGCGTCGGCGCCGTACTCGCTGAGGATGTCCTCGGGCGGGATGATGTTGTTGCGGCTCTTGGACATCTTGTATCCGTCCTCGCCGAGCACCATCCCGTTGACCAGGATCCCGTCCCACGGCCGCTCGCCGGTGAGGGCCACCGAGCGGAGGATGGTGTAGAAGGCCCAGGTCCTGATGATGTCGTGCCCCTGGGGCCGCAGCTGCGCCGGGAAGATCTCGGGCGTCTCGCTCCCGTCCCACCCGGTGATATTCAGGACCGAGATCGAGGAGTCCATCCAGGTGTCCAGGACGTCGTCCTCGCCCACAAACTCCTCTGACCCGCACGTCGGGCAGGGGTGATTGGGCTTTGTGACCGTCGGGTCGATGGGCAGGTCGGCCTCGTCGGGTAGGACCATCTCGCCGCACTTCGCGCAGAACCAGACCGGGATCGGCGTGGCGAAGATCCGCTGGCGCGAGATGCACCAGTCCCACTCCATCTGCTCGACCCAGTTCTCCAGGCGCATCTGCATGTGCTCGGGGTACCACTTGACCTGCCGGGCGGCCTTCAGGATCTCCTCGGGTTTGATCCGCACGAACCACTGCCGCTCGGAAAGGATCTCGATCGGCGTCTTGCACCGCCAGCAGGTCCCGACCCGCTGCTCGAGTTTCTCCTGCCTCTTGAGGATGCCGGCCGCTTCCATGTCGCCGAGGATCGCCGTGCGGCACTCTTCTGCTTTCATGCCCTCGTACCGGCCGCAGAGTGCCGTCATCCTGCCCTTGCGGTCGATCGCCTTTCTGAGGGGAAGGTCGTATTTCTTCCACCAGTGAACGTCCTGCTTGTCGCCGAAGGTACAGATCATCACGGCGCCGGACCCGAAGGAGGGGTCGACGTCCTCGTCCTTGATCACGGCGACCTCATGGCCGAAGAGCGGGACGGTCAGGTGCTTGCCGACGAGGTCGGTGTAGCGCTCGTCTTCGGGGTGGACGGCGACCGCCACACAGGCCGCAAGGAGTTCGGGCCTGGTCGTCGCGATCTCCAGCCCGTCGAAGTCGAAGAAGTTGAGCTTCGTCTCCCGGCCCTCGTGGCTCACCTCGGCGAAGGCGATCGCCGTCTCGCACCGGGTGCAGAAGTTCACCGGGTGCTCGCTCTGGTAGATGTAGCCCGCCTTGAGCATCCGCAGGAAGGAGAGTTGCGTCTTGCCGAAGTACTGCGGGAGCATCGTGATGTACTCGTGGCTCCAGTCGGTCGAGAACCCGCACCGCCGCAGGGTGGTGCGCATCTTCGCGATGTTCTCGTGGGTGAGTTCCCGGCAGAGCCGCCGAAATTCCTCGCGAGGAACGTCGTTTTTGGTGATGCCATGGATCTCTTCGACCTTGACCTCGGTGGGGAGGCCGTGGCAGTCCCAGCCCTGCGGGAACATGACGTTGTACCCGCGCATCCGCTTGTAGCGGGCGATGAAGTCGATATAGCACCAGTTCAGAGCGTTCCCGATATGGAAGTTGCCGGTGGGGTAGGGCGGCGGGGTATCGATGATGAACCGCGGCTTTGTCGAGTCGGGGTCAAAGTAATTGTCCTCGTCGCGCCATGTGCGCTGCCACCGCTCCTCCACTTCCCGAAAGTCGTAGTTTTTAGGGATCGTATGCGAGGATGACATCTCCTTTCCTATTGTATTTTCAAGTTTTTAAAAGAATTATATGGCGCAGGAGATGCCGTGCCCTCGCCCCTCCCTACTACAAAGTTCTTTTTGGTGTACTCCCAATGATCATCCGGATGACTCGGGAGATCGGGCCTGCGCTGGCTGCTGTCCTTGCGGTCTTTGGGATCCTCGTAGCCCCGCTGGTCCAGCCTGCATGGCTCCTCTCCCTGCTGGTGATCCTCTTCTCCGGCGTCCTCCTCCTCATTGAGGGGACGCGGTATGTCTCGGTTTCGATCATCGTCACCGCCCTGCTGTACGGCCTCGGCCTGCTATCACTGGCGGTCTTTGCCTCGACCCTGGCGATCGTCGTCCTCGGCGAGTTCGCCTTCAGGGTGACCGGGGGAAAGCCCAGGTCCTATATCGCCTATATCCTCACCGGAGGTATGGGGGCGCTGGCGGCCATGGCCTATCTCGGGGTCTTCTCGCCGCTCACCGTCCTCATCGGGGCGCTGGTCGCCGTCTTCCTGAGGGCCGCCCTCGTCGGCCGCGAGGACGCCCTGATGATCGAGGCCCTCGGCGTGGCCATGGCCCAGCAGCTCTTCTTCGAGATCGGGTACTCGGTCGATCTCCAGTCGCTCCTCCTGGCCCTGGTCATCGCCCTGGTCTTTGGCTACCTCTCATACCGCTTCAAGGCCGCCGACCTCTCGGGCCTCTTCTCCGGGGCGATCATCGGGCTTCTCCTCATCGTCTTCGCCGACGTCCGCTGGTTCTTCATCATGCTCGTCTTCTTCATCCTGGGTTCAGGGGCGACGAAGTTCAAGTATCGGGAGAAGAACGACCTCGGGGTGGCGCAGTCCCACGGCGGGGTGCGGGGCTACCTGAACGTCTTTGCCAACGGTCTCGTCGCCACGGTCGGCGCGGTGCTGTACGGGATCACCGGCCACCCGGCCTGTATCGCACTCTTCCTCGGGAGTGTGGCCTCGGCCGCGGCCGACACGGTGGCCTCGGAGATCGGGGTGATGGGTGGGCGGCCGTACCTGATCACCACCCTCGAGCGCGTCCCGCCCGGCACCAACGGCGGGGTGACCCTCCTCGGCGAGGCGGTGGGGCTGGGTGCGGCGGCGTTTGTCTCCCTCACCGCCTGGACCCTCGGGGTGGCCGACCCCTGGATCGCGGTCATCGGGACGGTTGCCGGGTTTGTCGGGACCAATGTGGACAGCGTCGTCGGGGCGACCCTGGAGAACCGCGGGGTCTTTGGGAACGCGGGCACCAACCTCATCGCCACGCTGGGCGGCGGGATCTGCGCCGCGGGAATGGCGTTCCTGCTCTGAAAAAAAAGTTTGCCGACGTGTTGAAACCTTCAATTTTATGGAATTGCTCATGAGGCGAAAGCATGCCTCAAGCATACGGGATGAAAATTTCTCGTCGCTTGATTGCTCTTTTTCAAGACAGGAGAATTAGTAGAGACCGTGTTCAATCGCCGCCCCCGCCCATCCTCGGTCCGTGAGGGGTCCGGGGGGTGTAACCCCCCGGCGCGAGACGGCAGTGAAGATTCTACCATATGGGCGGCACATCCGATTAGCACGCCTTCCCAAACATCGTGCCGGGGGCAGAGCCCCCGCGTGAGAAGATGGGAGAAGGCGGTTGAATCATACTCGAACCAAAAAAAGTGAAGATTTCTACGGAGCCGGTTGTCTCAAACTCCCTGACGCTCGTTCCCTCAAGATCGGGCCGGGAAAGCCACAACAAAGATCCCGGCGAGAAAAGATCCGTTCAATCTCCAGCGGCAGCCGGGAGGGTTTCGCCCCCCTCCCGATCGATCGTCCGGGACGACCTCAGTACCTGTACCACCGGCCCTTCTCGTCGTACTCTCCCTCAATCGGTGCTTCGACAGCGCCGTCGGCCTGCCGGGCATAGAAGGCGGCCTTGAAGGCGAGGGCGAAGGGGACGGCGAGCACGATGAAGACCGCATAGGTGACGGCGGTGATCATGGCGCCGTCTGGCCCGAGGAGGGCGATGAACTGGGCTTGCGTCGCGGTGGCGTTCGCGGCGTCGAAGGCGAAGGCTTCCCCGCTCTCCGCGAGTGGGGCAAGTTTCTCGTACACGAGCATGCTCCAGACGATGAGCACCCCGAAGCCCAGGGCGAAGAGAGCAAAGAGGTTGACGAGATAGAAGCCGAGCACCTGCCAGAGCCTGGTGATCACCACGGCGCCGCTCCGCTGGAGGGAGGCGAAGACCCCGAGTTCTTCGGTGACCGCCGCCACGTCGTAGAAGTAGGCGAAGAAGGCGAGGGAGAGTATGACTCCAAGTGCGGTCGACCCGGCGACGGCAAGGGCGCTCTCGCCGAGGATGAGGGTGATCGGGATCGCAAGGAGGAAGAGGGTCACCATTGCCACAAAGAAGAGGACGATCCCCGGGAGGAGGACTCTGAAGTAGCCCTTCTTTCCTTCTTCGAGGAAGACTGCCATGCTCCGGTCCTCGCGGTGCGCAGTGCCGTACGCCCCGGCCGCAAAGAAGGGGACCAGGAGCATTCCGAGCAGCAGGACCTTGCTGGCGAAGAAGACCTCTCCCGAGAACTCGAGGAGGAGGTCGAGGCCGAAGGCCGCGCCGGCGACGATCCCGGCCGCCCAGAATGCCGGGTATTTCCTGAGGAGGCCGAAAGCGTCCTGGAGGGATGCGAGTACCATATCCTGGTCACCGGTTCCGCGGCATGGCGACGATCTCGCGCACCTGGAGGTCGAAGTAGGAGGCGGTGTGCGACGGCCTGATGACGCAGACCGTGTCGGCACCGGTGGCGGTCCCGCCGACGGCGACGACCTCCTCGTCCACCCTCACCGCTCCATGGTCGGCGGCGATGAGCGAGCACTCGACGGCCACCTTCAGGCCGACGGCCACCGTCCGCCTGAGCGCCTCGGCGATCGCCTCGGTCCTCGAAGACCCGCCGAGTTTCGGCGACCTGGAGATCGCCCGTTCCAGGCCGGAGAGGGCATGGGTGCCGGTGACGATCTCGGCGCCGTCCGCCCGCAGCGTTGCGGCCGCATCGGCGTCGAAGTCCCAGACTCCGGGCGCTGAGAAGCCGACGACATGGGTGACGGCCACCAAACGCAGGCCGGTCCCTTCCATCGCTCTGAGGAAGGCGAGGGCGGTCTTCCCGGTGGAGGAGGCCACGACGATGGTGGTGATCCCTGCTTCCTGTGCGCGCTCGACGGCGAACCTGGCGGCGTCCTCGGTGTTCGCCTCACCGGGTTCGTCGAAATAATAGGTCTTCCGTGTAATGTAGCCCATGGTACCAGATTAATAAGAGTACAAAGGTAAAAGTGAATTGTTATGATTACGCTTGCACTGGCCGGAAAACCGAACTGCGGCAAATCGACATTTTTCAAGGCCGCCACCATGGCGCAGGTTGAGATCGCCAATTATCCGTTCACCACCATCGACGCCAACCACGGCGTCGCCTATGTGCGGACGACGTGCCCGTGCAAAGAACTCGGCATCGAGGGCTGCACCCAGTGCCAGGACGGCGTGCGCTTTGTCCCGATCGCCTTCATCGACGTGGCGGGTCTGGTGCCCGACGCGCACAAGGGGCGGGGACTTGGCAACCAGTTCCTCGACAACCTCAGGCAGGCCGACGCCATCCTCCATGTGGTGGACGCCAGCGGCGCCACCGACGAGGAGGGCAACCCGGTCGATCCGGGGAGCCACGACCCCAGGGAGGACATCAAGTTCCTGGGCGTCGAGATGACGATGTGGGTTCACGGTATCCTTGCCAAGCACTGGCCCCGTATCCAGCGGCAGGCCCAGTCGAAGAACTACGACATCCACGACGGCGTGGCCGACGTGCTCGCGGGCCTCGGGATCACCTACGAGGACTCGCTACACGCGGCGACCGAACTCGGGATCGACCTGCAGCGCTCGGAGATCAAGGACCTCGTTCCCTTCTGCGAACTGCTGCTTGCAAAGAACAAACCGGTCCTCTTTGTCGCAAACAAGATGGACACCGCAGATAAGGCTCTGCTCGCCGAACTTGCCGAGATGGACGGCGTGGTCAGCAGCGCCGCCGCCGAACTCGCCCTGCGGATGGCCGCGGATGGCGGGTTCATCCACTATATCCCGGGCGACCCCTCGTTTACGATCAACGAAGACGCCAACCTCTCCGCCCAGCAGCGTGCCGGGCTCGAACACCTCGCGGCCCTGATGGCCGAACACGGCGGGACCGGCGTCCAGCAGGCGATCGACCGCACGGTCTTCGAACTCCTGGACCAGATCGTTGTCTACCCCGTGGAGGATGAGCGCCACTTCACCGACAAGCAGGGCCGCGTCCTCCCCGACGCCTTCCTGATGCCGAAGGGCTCCACCCCCAAAGACCTTGCCTTCCGCGTCCACACCGATATCGGCGAAGGCTTCCTGTACGCCGTCGACGCCAGGACCGATATGCGGATCAAGGAGAGCACCGAACTGAAGCACGGCGACATCATCAAGATCGTAAGCGCCAAGAAGTGAGCGGGGCCCCGGCACCAAACCGCTATCTTTTTTACCCTCCAGGGATGATCTTCACCCATGGGTGGCGAGGTCTACCAGGCGCAGGTGCTCAAGAACTTTTTTGAGACGATCACCGGACCTGACCGGAACCTCTCCAGGATCTTCATGTGCGTCCTCTCCCTCGCGAAGCTCAGGATGGAACCGCCCGAGACGGTGGCGCACCTCACCGATCAACTCCGCAAGAGCCGCCAGCACCGCGAGCTCTCCATCGATATTCTGGACTATATGTGCTCGTGCGCGAGCGAACTCGACCTGGTCCCGGTCCAAACGGCCTTCGGGGTCAAGGACGTCAGGGAGATCGCCGAGACGTTTGAGGGGATCTCGATCGACTCGTTCTGATCCGGCGCTGTTCTGGCACCGGTTTTGGGTTTTGGGCCTCTGATCCCGGGCCAGATCGGCCTTTTTTTGAGACCTTCCCAGAATACGCTCAGTTCGCGAAATGCGGAAAAAAGCAAGGTTTCTCCCCGGCCCTGAATGCCCCGTATGAGCCGGAGGGATATCAGGGGCCCTGAACTCCAGGGACGCCGGTCTATGAGCGGGGAGTCTGCCCGGAATGCGGCGCGATTGGGTGGCAGAATAGGGTTGTTTTTCGCGCTCTGGAGAGTTCAACATACAGGGTGAAAATTTCTCGTTCCTTGATCACTCATTTTCAAGATAGGAGAATCGGTGGGGTGCAACCCCCCGGCACGAGACGTTGGGGAAGAATCTGTGATTGGGGGCAGCACATCCGATCAGCATGCCTTCCCACATCTTCGCGCGGGGGCTCTGCCCCCGGACCCCCGGGATGGCGATAGGGGCAGGAAGGCAGAGGACTGATCATTACGGAGGAACTTTTATCCTCTGTGTATCGGTTTCAATGGCATTTGGTGAGTTCAAATCCTCGTGTAAACCAGAAGAGATGATCTTCTGGATCATTTTCAGAGTGATTCGGCATGAACCCCAGGCTCAAGCATAGTGATGAAAATATTCTGAGCAGCGCTTCAGCGTGTGGACGGATCTCTATCCTGGCGACAGGGGGATCACTCAATCGCCGCCCCTCGGCTATCTTCGGTCCGTGGGGGGTCCGGGGGGTGCAACCCCCCGGCGCGAGATTTCAGGAAAGATTCTACGATTGGGGGCGGCATGCTGATCATCACGCCTTCCCACACCATCGGCCGGGGGCTCTGCCCCCGGACCCCCGGGATGGCGATAAGGCCGGGAAGGCATAATCGGAGGACTTGAAGAGAGATATGCCGTCCACCCATCCCTCCTGCTTTCATGCCTTCCCGCACGCTCGTGCTGGAGAGTTCAGGGATGGCCTTGCGTATCTCTGAGGCGTGTTCTCGACTCGTACCTAAAACCGCAACTGTTTCCGGTATGAGGTGAGGATCTGGATAGGAAGGCCCCGGTGTTCGTCGAGCGCCTGCTCGTCGTCGGGGGAGGCGATCGCGCCCACTGCATACAGGAGGAGGAGGGCGTTGTCCAGGGTGTAGGTGGCCTCGTCCTCCACCTCGCCGGCCGGGAGGTCCATCGCCAGCAATGGGCGGTCTTCCTCGGAGAAGCGGGGGAGGTCGGTGGAGACCAGGACCGAGGCCTTGAGGTCGTTTGCCCTCCGCTGCAGGATCTGCAGGGCGGTTTTCAGGGCCGCTGGCGCCTCCTCCTTCTCCAGGCGCGCGAGGGCCGCTTCCGCCTTTGCGGCCGCGTTCCCATAGAGCCCGAACTTGAACCTGAGGAGTGCCGAGGTGACGGCGTGCGCCGTCTCCTCGTCCAGGTTCTCGAACGCGGGCCTGACCCGTTCGATATATGCCTCGAGATAGGTGTCTGCGCGTCCCATACCCTCTACCTCTCTGCCCTCACTCAAATCTTTTTTCAAGCCGCACGGCGAGGATCGTGATCGTCGCGGCATAGACCGTCTGCATGATCGGCCCGCCCGAGAAGTCGCCGGTGAGGAGGATGAGCACCGCGTACAGCGGGGCGAGAAGAGAGACGAGGTCTTTTCTCTTCTTCTGGTAGGCGACGTAGGCGAGGATGACGGAAGCCGCCACGCACGCCCATTTGCCTATCGCCCAGTACGGGTGGTAGACATTCATGATCGATTCGCCTGAGACGAGAAGCGCCACCGCCGAGACGAGTATCCCGCCAAACGCCACCGCCGGGACGGCTGCCCACAGCCTCCTGTTCATATCCTGCAGTTCCATAGTTCTGAGAGAGAGATGGGGGTGCACATTTATTGGAGGTTGTGGTGAGATCATGGTGTGGCGACGCTCATCTTCTCCGACGTCCATGCCGACGCCCCGACCCTCCTGAGCGTGCTCGCTCTCCTGAAGAACCCGGCATTCCATGCATATTTCGGGGAGATCGACCGGGCGGTCAACCTCGGCGATCTCCTGGGCCGGGGGTACACCCCGGCGGAGACCCTCGAGGCCGTGGAACAGTTCGGGCAGGAAGTGCCGCTCGTCTCGCTCATCGGCAACCACGACCACGCCTTTCTCCACGGGATCCCGGTGAGCGGGAGCGACGCCGCGAGTATGGCCGCCCACCGCGCCCTTGAGGGTTCACCCCTCCTGGAGGTGATCCGCGACCTCCCTGAGGAGGCGGTGCTCGAAGCCATGCTCTTTGTGCACGGAGGCCCCCTCCGTCTCGGCGACGCCCTCACTGACAGATCTTTCTGGCAGCGCCTCGCTGCGCGGCCCGGCCCTTCCTTTGCCGGGTATCACTACACTCCGGAGATGGCCTTTGCCGAACTCGAACGCCGTGGGCTCTCCCATCTCTGTTGTGGACACCAGCACACGCCGCTCTGTTATCAGAAAAGAGGGGGAGCGATCGTACCCCGGCCGCTGACATTCGAGCCTGTCCCCGGCCTCCCACTCAGGGGCACCGCGGTCGACCTGGACGCCCCGTCCATCCTCAGGGTGGGGGCCTGCCGTGGGGTGCACCCGGAGTTTGCGGTCACCGATTTTGTCAGGTTCTGGTTTCTGCAGCGATGGTGAACCCCTCTCCCTCCAGGGTCACCGGGACCCCTGCAATTGGTGCAAGGGCGTCTCTGAGTCGGCGAGCCCGTTCGGGGATGCGTTCCGTCTCTGCGGCCACCTGCTCTGTTGCCTCTGCTTGGGCCGCCCGGTCGGCCTCCGTCCCGGCCTTCAGATCTTCGATCTCCTGTTCAAGGTCCGCCGCCTCGCGGAGGGCCGTGTACGAACGCGCCCGTGCCAGGGCCTCTTCCTCCTCGCGTCGCATCGCGGCGAGGTGGGCGAAGGCGTCGGTGAAGGCGCCCTCGATCTTTCCTCCCTCAGAGAAGAGGGTCCGGTCCTCCTTGCTCTTCAGGGGCAGGTCGCCGCGTTCGATCTGGCCCCTGACAGTCCTGATAACCGGGGCGAGGGCGGCCTCGACCTCACCGGCCCCCGCGCTCACCGGCTGATCGAGGACGCGGATGCATGCCTGCAACATCTTTGCCTCCTCCTTTCCGCCGGCCCTGGCCGCGACCCGTTCGGCCTTCCTGATGATCCGGGCGGCCTGGGCCCCCAGGTTCTGCACCGCGCGTTCGGCCTCCTCTCTCCGGTCAAGACACGTTTTCGCCTCTTCCTCGGACCGGGCGGCCTCCCGGTAGGCATCCCCATTTTTGAGGTTTTGAAGAGCCGCGGTCTTCTCCTGCAGATCCTGTTCGGCCGCCGTGATCTCGGTCTTCAGGTCTACCGCACGTTCGCCGGCCCTGACGATATCGATCTGTGCCGCCTGGAAGGTGCGGAGGGCATCGCGGGCGGCGTCGATCTGCTTCTGGGCCGCCTGCGCCTCCTTGACCACGGCCGTGAGGTCGTTGACGGCGTTGCCGATGGCGCTGGTGACCTGCCTGAACTCCTTCATCTCCTCAGGGAAGGCCCCGGCGAGGTACCGCCCCTGCCCGCGCTGCACCTTGAGGATCCCGGTGATCAGGTCGGCCGCGGCGGCGTAGAACCCGTCCGGGTCCTCAGGGAGGGGCCGGGCGATCTGCTGTTCCATCGCCGCGAGAAAAGAGGGGAGTGAACGGTCGGTGACGGTCTTCAGCCGCGACGGGATGTCCTCCCGCCCCTCCGCATCGCCCAGCACCGCGAGGACGCCCCTGAGGTCCTGGAGCGAGGCGACGACCGTTTCCCGGGTCTCCCCGGTCTGGGCCTTCAGTCGCTCCTCCAGTTCCCCCTCGCGCGCCTCCAGCCACCCGTCGACGTCTTCGACGGCAAGAGTAAGAGTTTCTTCCTCGTTCTTCCCGAAAAGACCCTTGAGAAACCTGAACATCACCGATCTATCGGTGGCGGGGTATATAGGGTTTGAGGGGCTCAGACCACATCGGACGAGGCGATCTGCTTCATCCGATCGACCCCCTGGATCTGGTCGATCACCCCGGCGACCGCCCCGGGCACCAGTTCCCGCCAGTCCTCGCCGGTGACCATCCGGCGGCGGATCTCGGTTCCCGAGAGGGTCTTTCTCATCACCATCGGCATCGTCCGCACCTTCATTCCCATCTCCGAGAAAAGGCGGATGACCAGCGGGTTGTTGGAGTAGACCACGTCGAAGTACGGGGTCATCGAGTAGACATGCGAGACCCAGAGGGCGTTTCTGCGCAGGTCCTCGATCGGGATGGCATAGAAGGGGATCCCGATCTCCTCCATGGCCGCCGAGATCATCATCACCCGCTCGCCCGCGGTGAACGGGTTCTCGAGCTCGTGGGAGAACTGGGCGCTCCCGACCCCGATCACGAGTTCGTCCACCTCATGGGAGATCTGCTCGATCACCGTGTGGTGGCCGAGGTGGTAGGGCTGGAACCGCCCGATGTAAAACCCGCGGGTCATGCACGCCTCGCCAGGGCCGCGATCTGTGCGGCATGCGCCCCGGCCACAAACCCGGCATCGATATTCACGACCGTCAGCACCGAGCAGGACTGGAGCATGCTGGCAAGCGCCGCCTCGCCCCCGCCCATGTAGCCGTATCCGGTCGAGACCGGCACCCCGATCACCGGTTTGTCCACGAGCCCCGCGACGACCGCGGGGAGCGTCCCCTCCCGTCCGGCGGCCACCACATAGACGTGCGCCCCGGCCAGGTCCTGGAGGGCCGGGAAGAGACGGTGGACGCCCGCCGCCCCGACGTCGTAGGCCGTCTTCACCGTGCAGCCCATCTCCTCGGCGATGACCCGCGCTTCCTCGGCGACCCTGATGTCGGCCGTCCCTGCGGTGAGCACGGCGACGACCCCCTCGTGCTTCTCGGGTGCACCACCCTTTGAGAGGACAATGATCTTCGCCCGCTCCTCGTGGCGGGACAAGAGCCCTGCCTTCCCTGCGGCCGCTTCCACCGCCGCAGCCTGTGCCGGACTCACCCGCGTCGCCAGACAGCGCCCGGCCACTTCGGTGTGGCGGAGCATGATCGCGACGAGGTCGTCGGTCTCCTTCCCCTCGGCAAGGACGACCTCCGGGATCCCGCACCGCATCTCGCGGCCCAGATCGATCCGTGCGAGCTCGCCGATCTTCGCGATCCTGAGCCCTGATATTCTCTCTATCGTATCGTCGAGGGAGAGTTTCCCGGCGGCATAGGCGTCGAGCACCTCCCTCAGGTCTCGGTCAGACGACATATTCCCCTCGTACATTAGATGGGATCCCGCCCTATATCATGCTCCCTCTGTCGACAGACATAAACCGGTGCGCAGACCACCTCTCGGCAATGACCTATCTCCTCTATGTGGCCGGCTTCGGGATGGCCGCCACCTTCTTCCTCTGGCTTCGGGACGCCCGGATCTTCTGGCGCACCGCCCTCCCCGGGTACCGGGAGGCGGCGTACCGGGGCGTCCTGTACTCGGCCCTCTCGCTCTTCGGATTTCTGATGGCCTATACCTCCGAAGACCTCGAGTTCCTCGCCCTCGGTGCGGTCCTGCTCGCCCTCTATCTGCAGGGCCGACAGAAGCGGGAAAAGGTCTGGAAGGGCGGCGAGAGCGCCGTGGATCGGTTCCTCGGCAGCGCCGGACGCAGGTAAGATAAGGCCATGACCGAAATAGATAGAGAGGAGACGTAGTGATGCTTCAGAAACCACGTGGAACCAGGGACTTTCTGCCCGGCGAGATGGCGCGCCGGCGGGCCGCGGAAGCGAAGATGCGCGAGGCCGTCGCCAGATGGGGGTACGGCGAGGTCTGCACCCCGACCTTCGAGGAGGTGGAACTCTTCACCATACGCTCGGGCGAGAATATCAAGAAAGAGATGTACACCTTCGAGGACAAGGGCGGCCGGCAGATGACCCTCCGCCCCGAGGTGACCGCCTCGGTGGCGCGGATGTACGTCAACGAGGGACGCTCCATCCCCAAGCCCCTCAGGTGGTTCTATGTGGCCGACTGTTTCCGGTACGAGCGGCCGCAGAAGGGACGGTACCGCCAGTTCTGGCAGTTCGGCGTGGAACTGATCGGGGCTGACTCGGCCGCGGCCGACGCCGAGGTGGTGATGGTTGCCGACGACCTTCTCAGGTCGGTGGGCCTTGAGTACGACCTCAAGGTCGGGTTCCTTGCCCCGATGAAGCATCTCCTCGCAGGGATCGAGCCCGGCCTCCAGCGGCAGGTGATGGGGCTCCTGGACAAGCGCGACTTCGAGGGGCTTGCAAACTGTCTCCAGACCTGCGGCCAGGACGAACTCGAAGACGCCCTCACCGGCCTGGTCTCCTGCCGGACTCCCGATGAGGCCTTCGAGATCTGCGGTGATATCCCGGAGAAGGAGCGGATCCAGGAGATCTTCTCCATCCTCGACGGCTCGGAGACCGAGTACACCCTCAACTTCGGGATCGTCAGGGGCCTGGACTATTACACCGGGATGGTCTTCGAGGGCTTTGCCCCCAACCTCGGCGCCGAGAGCCAGGTCGTCGGCGGCGGCAACTACCGTCTGGCCAAACTTTTTGGCGGGGACGACGCCGCCAGCTGCGGGTTTGCCATCGGGTTCGACCGGGTGATGGTCGCCCTCGGCGAGACCCCGATGCCTCGCCCGCCCCTGGTCGCCGTCCTCTCCCAGCCAGGGCTCCAGGCCGCGGCCTTCAGGACCGCCCGCGCCCTGCGGGCGGCTGGGGTCACCGCCGAACTGAACCTGCTCGACCGCGGGATCGGGGCGCAACTCTCCCATGCGGCGAAGACTGCCGACTTCGCCTGTATCATCGGCCAGCGCGAGGCCGAGGCCGGGACCGTCACCCTCAAGGACCTGCACACCGGCGAGCAGCGGGAGATGGGTCTCTCTGAGGTTGTTGCCGGGGTGAAGGGCGTTGGGGATCGCTGAAGACCTGGCCAAACAGCAGCGCAGCATCTCGGTTGCCGAGTTCTTCGAGAAGAACAAGCATCTGCTTGGCTTCGACTCCCCGACCCGCGGGATCATCACCACCATCAAGGAGGCGGTGGACAATGCCCTGGACGCCTGCGAGGAGGCCGAGGTCCTCCCCGACATCTATGTGAGCATCAGGAAGGGCGGGCAGGGTGCGTACCGCGTGGCGGTCGAGGACAACGGGCCGGGGATCGTCCCGGAGAATGTCCCGAACGTCTTTGGCAAACTCCTGTACGGCTCGCGCTTCCACCAGATCCGGCAGAGCCGCGGTCAGCAGGGGATCGGGATCTCGGCCGCGGTGCTGTATGCGCAGCTCACCACCGGGACGCCGGCGGTCGTGACCTCACGGACCTCGGCGAAGGTCCCGGCGCACCGCTTTTCCCTGATGATCAGGACCGAGACGAACGAGCCCCAGGTGCTCGCCCACGAGGAGGTCGTCTGGGACCGGACCCATGGGACCAGGATCGAACTCGAGTTCACCTCCAGCCTCGCGGCCAGAAAACGCCTCCTCGAATATCTCAAATATACCTCGGTCGTCAACCCGCACGCGCGGATCCGGGTGGAGATCGACGGCGAGGCCGAGACTTTCGAGCGGGTCTCGGCCGAAGCGATCCGGCCGCCGCAGTCGATCAAGCCCCACCCGCACGGCACCGAACTCGGTACCCTCAAGCGGATGGCGGCGGCCGATCCCGACCGGCCGCTGGTCGAGTTCCTGGTCGACTCCTTCTCAAAAGTCGGGCAGAAGACGGCGGTCGCCATCGCGGAGGCGGCCGGACTCGCGCCCGAGACCCGGATGGGCACCCTCGGCGCCGCGGAGCTGAAGGCCCTCCATACCGCGATGCAGGAGGTCCATGTCCCGCCGCCGCCGACGAGCGTCTGTCTCTCCCCCATCGGCGAGGAACTCATCGCACGCGGGCTTGAAAAGGAGTTCCAGCTCGACTTTGTCAAGGCCCGCACCAGACCGGCCGCGGTCTTCTCAGGCCACCCCTTCGTGGTCGAGGCGGCGATCGGATACGGGGGCCGCCTTGAGGCCGAGGGTTCGGCGCAGTTGATGCGGTTTGCAAACCGCGTCCCGCTCATCTACCAGCAGGGGGCGTGCGCGATCACCGGGGCGGTGGCCGGGGTGAACTGGAAGAACTACAACCTCTCCCAGTCCGGCCTCCCGACCGGTCCGGTGCTCATCCTCGTGCACGTGGCCTCCACCAACGTCCCCTTCACCTCGGAGAGCAAGGACGCCGTCGCCTCGATCCCCGAGATCGAGCGGGAGGTCACCCTGGTCCTCCAGGAGCTGGGACGTGAACTGAAGGCCTGGATTGCCCGCCGCGAGAGGAACAAGCAGCGCCAGGACCGGGCGCGGGCGGTCTGTGCGGTGATGCCCGCGATCGCCGAGAAAGTCGCGGAGATCGTGGACAAACCGGTCCCCGACATCTCGGCCCTGGAAGGGCGGATCATGCGCAAGGTCGTCGCACGGAAACGGGCCCATGACGGCCGGGTCGTCATCGAGGTGAGAAACCACACCGACCAGGTGGTCGACCTCACAATCTACGACCTCTCCCCCGACGCCGGCGAGGACGCCGTCCCGGCGCCGTCGTTTGCGAGCGGGACCGACGGGGAGTACACCCGCGTCTGGAACTGCAGCCTGCCGGCCGGCGAGCGGTGGCAGGCGGCGTACGCGGGGACGGGCGGCGGGTTCGTCGACCTCAAGGGCGTGGACGACAGGAAAAAAGTGGTCCTTCCGTTTGTGTAGGGGCCGTCTTTCTTTTTTTGACGGCGTCGGTTCAGAGATGAGTCGAGCGTGCGCCCCGGGATTCTGATCGACGTGCCTTCCCACATCCCCGGCGCAAGGGTTGGGGAAGGCGTGATGATCCGACGTGCCGCCCTCATCGCAGACTCTTCACCGCCGCCTCGCGCCGGGGGGCCGACTCGAAGACCTTCGGTCTTCTCGAACTCGCTGTCACTCGTTCCCCCCGAACCCCCCACGGAAAGAGGATGGGCGGGGGCGGCAGATTGCTCGATTTTGGTTCGCTCCCCTGTTGGGAGGAGAGTGATCAAGGTTTTCCCCAGACCCATATTTTTATACCTTCCACGCTCCCCCCACAAGACAATGGACATCCCCTTCCTGATCAAGGACCTGATCCGGACCAGAGACCTCCAGACCTGGGTGAACCGGCGGTTCAAGGACGAGCACCGCGTCCCGGTGGACCACCGCGTATTCAGGACGGTCTCGACCCATGACGGCATGGTGTACATGCTCTCCCCAGAGGTCCGGACGGTCGGCGATGCGGCGGCGCGGTACCGTCTCGCTGAGATCAAGAAAGACGATATCGTCATCGACATCGGGGCCAATGTGGGGGGCTTCTGCATCCCGGCCGCCCGGCGCTCGGCGCATGTCTATGCCGTCGAACCGATGACCGCCGATGAATTGCGCCGGAACATCGCTCTCAACGGTGCCGAAGTCACGGTGATCGAGGCGGCCCTCGGCGACAGGAGCGAAAAGGAGATCGCCTGGGGGGATGAGGTCCGAAGGGTGCCGACGATGACGCTTGATCAGCTCAAGGAGGTCTGCGGCGGGTGCGACGTCCTGAAGTGCCACTGTGAAGGGGCGGAGTGGTCCATCAGGCCCGAAGAACTGGACGGGATCCGCCGGATCGAACTGGCCTATCATCCACAGAAGCAGAGCGGCGTGGACCCTGAGGTGCTGCTTGGATCCATCAGGTCGCACTATGTCGTTGAGTGGGAGGTGGTCGACGGTCATGCCCTCCTCCATGCTCGATTGATGGAGAAATGAATGGATTAATCCGTACCGGGGCGCAAACACTGAGGGTAGAAGAGGCCGGTGACGTGGCGATGAGAGGTCAGGTGGAGACAGAACAGAAGGCTGCAGAACGGCTCTATGCGATCGCGGAGCGGTGGTACGGGCAACTCAGCGAGGGGCAGATCCCCTCCATCGCCCTCCCGACCAGGACCAAGCAGAATATCGAGTACGACGAGGGGAGCGGGGTCTGGAAGTACGGCGACCGCGAGAGTGTGCGGTCGGCCCAGACGGCGAAAGGGGCGGTCCACCTCCTGAAGATGGCATATGTGGTCGGTTTCCTGAAGCAGCAGCTCGCAGAGAACCGTTCCTCCACGTTGAGGGAGATGTACTACATCTCGGAGGGCTGGAAGCAGGCGAAGTTCGCGGCGCAGGATGAGTCCAACAGACTCGTCGAGGATCTGGAGATCCTCACCGACATCCAGCGCGAGGTCTACCACCTCCGCCCCGAGGAGGACGGCGCCTCGCTCTTCGGGCCGATCCGGGTGCGCGAGCAGACCCGACGGGGGATGCGCGAGATCCACTGCCAGGACGACGTCGGCGAGACCGGATACCAGATCCCCAACAACGTCGACGCCCTGGAGTTCGTGGACCATGACGCCAACTTCGTCATCGCCCTGGAGACCGGCGGTATGTATGCGAGGCTCATCGAGAACGGGTTTGACGAAGAGTACGGCGCCGCCCTCGTCCACCTGAAGGGCCAGCCCGCCCGTTCCACCCGCCGGCTCCTCAAACGCATCCACGAGGAGTTCAAGCTCCCGGTGATCGTCTTCACCGACGGCGACCCCTGGTCGTACCGGATCTATGCCTCGGTGGCGTACGGCTCGATCAAGGCGGCGCATATGTCAGAACTGCTCGCCACCCCGCAGGCGCAGTTCGTTGGGGTGCAGCCCTCTGATATCCGGGACTATGACCTGCCTGCCGATCATCTCTCCGACCAGGACGTGGCGGCGCTGAAGGCGGAGCTGACCGATCCCAGGTTTGCGAGTGACTACTGGCGGGAGCAGATCGGGCTGCAGCTGGAGATGGGGTTGAAGGCGGAGCAGCAGGCGTTTGCAAGTCAGGGGTTGGATTTTGTGACGCGGGAGTATTTGCCGGCGCGGTTGAGTGAGATGGGGGTGCTGTAGGGCCTTGGCCGAGCAGCGGGCGCTGATCGGGGTGAAGTATGACGACCCATACGCGGTTGAGGAGACCTTCCAGCTTTTCAAGATCCCGTGGGAATGGTACGATCCGTCGCACGCCTATGACGTGGTCATCGCCCGCAGAGGGGAGGTCGAAACAGCCGGTGCCTTCCTTGTCGACCTCTTGGAGAAGGACTATTTTGCCGAGATCGCACGGATTTTGAACGAAGGTCTCCCCCACTGCCACGAACCGGTGGTCGAGATCCTCATCGACGAACTGCGCCAGGTACTAAAGGAGCACACCCTCCTCGTGGAGATCCCACCGGTGCCCTGGGGCTACTCGTACATCGTCGCACTTACGCATGACGTGGACATCACCTCGGTGCGGGAGCGGCGCTGGGTCTCGGTCGGGTATGCAGTGTATCAGTGCCTGCGGAAGGGCATGGTGAAGGACGCCACGTGTATCCTCGGTGCGAAGTGCGGGATCGGGGAGGATCCCTGGCGTTGCTTTGAGGAGTGGATGCGGCTTGAGGAGGACTTTGGGGTGCGCTCGACCTGGTTCTTCCTGCCTGAGAAGGGAATGGCCGGGGAGGGTGCACCCGCGATCCGGGCTGGGTACTATGACCTCGATCCTGCGTTGATCAAGACGTTGACCGACGGCGGCTGGGAGGTCGGGGTGCATGGACTCGACAACTGGTGGGACGCTGGTGCGGCGCAGGATGAGTTGCGGCGCGTGTCAGACCTCACCGGTGCGGAGGTGGGGACGCGTGTTCACTGGTTGCTCTTTGATGCGGGCTCCTGGAAGAAACTCGATGAGGCAGGGTATGCCTATGACTCGACCTTTGGGTACAACGACGATGTGGGTTTCAGGGCCGGGACGATGCAGCCCTATCGGCCGCGGGGGTGCGAGCGTTTGCTGGAGGTGCCCTTGATCATCCAGGATGGCGGTCTGTTTGGGGGGAAGACCTGGAACTCCTCTGACGATGGAGGACGGGGTGCATGCCTCCGCCTCTCTGAAGAGGAGGCGATGGAGCGGTGCGATGAGGTGCTGGCGTATGCGAAGCAGTATGGTGGGGTCGTCACTCTTCTGTGGCACCAGGTGAGCATGGCGGCGCCGAAGAAGTGGGGGGAGTTTTATCGGGTGCTGGTGGAGAGGGCAATCGCTGATGAGGTGTGGGTGGCGTCGGTTGAGGATGTTACGCGATGGTTTGAGAGAAGACGAAAGATTACACTTTATTTTGACATTCGTGAAAATGGGTTTGTGATCCAGTTGAATGGAGCGGAAGAGGGCAGCGATATGGCGAACCTCAAGATATTTGTCCCTCTACATGGTTCATCCATCCAGAATATCGGTACTGAATATCAACTAGGAAATACCATAGTGAAAATAACCGGCGAAAATGATAAGATGTCGGTGTATCTCCAATGAAATCATCAGGCATATTCCCATCTATCGTTAAGACGATTAAAAAAAATGACAGATTAAATCAAAATCCACTTATACGGACGCTTGCAAGGAATTATTACCGACTCCACAATATTGCTGCGATTTTTTCCTATAAGCGTCTTCCCGCGAGTGTTACGGGAACAGACTGTGTTATCGATCCAGGGGCATATATTGCAGAACGTGGAGTGATAATTGGAAATAACTGCAGAATTGAAGATGCTACGGTTATACTGGAAAATTCTGTTATTGGAGATAACGTTACTATCGAAGCCGGTTCTGTGATAGGGTCGGAAGGTTTTCAATTCCGCCGTTTTCATGATGAGATTACACCTATTGTTCATGCTGGAGGGGTTCGTATTCTCAATGGGGTACATATCGGACCCCGAAGTTGTATAGATAAGGCGACTTTTGGAGGTTTTACCGAGATCGGCGATTATTCATCTGTAGGTGCTGAAACCCATGTTGCACATGATGTTGTCATCGGGGAGAATTGTCAGATCAATCCATCATTGATCTCAGGTCATACACATGTTGGAGACGGTGTTTTTGTTGGCTCCGGTGCTGCTATCTCAAATGCGCTTACAATAGGCAGCCATGCATGGATCGCTCCGGGGGCAGTCGTGACTAAAGATGTGCCGGACGGTTACCGGATAGAACCTGGAAAAACTCACAATAGATTTATAAAAATCTTCTGTGTTCTTGGTGAGCATCCAGAAAGAAATGAAACCCTTCGATATGCTAATATGAAAACAGAGGTATCAGAGAGTTCGATCATTCATCCTACGGCATATGTTGCTGATACCAGTGTCCGAATAGGGGATAAGTGTGTGATCGGACCCAATGTCTCTATTCTCGAGGGATCCGTCCTTGGTAGAGGTGTAAAAATCGGCCCTGGATCTGTTGTAGGAGGAGGCTGTTGTCGACTCTGTCCTCAGGGTGATGAGAATATATCGTCCTGTCCATCAGGAGGGGTTGTGATCCATAATTATGTGGATATACAGGCCAATACCCATATTGATAGATCAACAACAGGAAAATTTACAGAAATAGGGGAATATTCAAAGATCGACAACCTTGTTCATATTGGGGCGGATGTTGTCATAGGGAAGAGATCCTTGATTGTTGCATCTTCTATGATCGGAGGCGGGACGAAGATTGGTGATGATGTGTGGGTCGGCCCCGGTACGGTCATATCAAATAATGTAACAGTCGGTGATCAGGCATACATTACGCTGGGTTCTGTCATTACAAAAAAAGTTAAAGAGGGGAAGGTAATGATCGGCGATTGTGCCATTGATCGCAGAAAATTCTTTTCATTTATAATGGCTGAACATTGATTTCTTCTTTACATTATCTGACAGATTTTGGGGTAATATTTTAGATCTTGAGTTCATCCGAAAACTCTCCTGCCCCACCCTCAGCAGAAGGTAGAAATAGAGGGCGTTGGAGAGACCCTTATCATTTTGGAACGTGAATCACTATACGTCGTCTTCTCTATTCCCGCGCCGGGGTGCTCTCAAAGATCAACGATCTTCTTAAGTTCGCTATCACTCACAGCTCCCGATACATGCCTGAAGTGTGCGTTCGCTTCATCAGTTATTTTACACAGCCTGATTTACATCACCTGACAACCATCCACACCAATAACCTGCCCACTCACATAATCCGCAAGGGGGGACGCCAGGAACAGGACGACCTTTGCAACATCTTCCGGGGTGCCGATACGCGCGAGTGCCACATTGTCGATCAACTCTGCCCTGACTTCTTCCTTCAAGTCTTTCGTCATGTCGGTGGCTATCAGGCCAGGAGCGATCGCATTCACGGTGATGTTATAGCGACCGAGTTCTTTTGCAGTCGATGTGGTAAACCCGACGATAAACGACTTGCTGGCTGAATACGCACTCTGACCATTGTTTCCATGGGTTCCGACAATGGATGAAACATTTACGATCTTCCCGGAGTTCTGTTTCATCATCATCTTTGCGGCACTTTGCGAGCATAAGAACGTGCCTTTGCAGTTGATGTCGTACATACTGTTGAGTTCATCAACCCTGGTCATCATCAGAAGATTGTTGCGCATTATCCCTGCATTGTTCACAAGAATGTCGAGACGACCAAATTGTGATTTTATCTCCTTGAACATTCTCTTTACTTCGTCTTCCTTTGATACATCGGCCCTGATCTTAACGGCGGCATTATATCCTTTCTCTGCGATGAGGGCAAGCAGTTCATCGGCAGCGTCCTCGCTGTTATTGTAGTTTACAATGACCTGTGCATGATTTTCTGCGGCGAGAAGCGCCGTTGCTCTGCCGATACCCCTGCCTGCTCCGGTAATGAGCATAACCTTACCCTGTAACATACGTTCTCCACCTCATGATTCACTCTTGAGAATGACCCATCGAACAAGACGGCTCAAAGGAAGAATGCCGTCCCATGGTTGATCATAGTCATGTGTCGCCCCTGGAACGACGATGCGGTCGACACCCCGGTACGTCGCCTCTCGGGCGAAGGAACATCGTTTTTCTTCGTCGCCAATGCACACCGTGACTGCCTGGATCTTTCTGGTGATTAAATCGAAAACATTGTTCACCGACTCAATCTCTTTGATGAAGATACATTTTCCATGAATGGGATCTTCCAGTCTGGTGGTCGTGTCCATCAGGATCGTCCAGCCCAGGTCATCAGGTACGATGATGTTCTGATGATCCGAGAGCAAGAATCTGGATCTCATATTGATGGTATTGGCCAGGATCGCCGAATCGGTATCCTGGTGCCGAAGGAGAGGAGGGAGTTGCTCAAAGTAACCTTTCATCTTCGATCCGATCTCCTCCAGCGAGTATCTGCTCTTCTCGAAGAAGAGCACCTGCGGCGACGAACAGGCCATCTGATTGAAGACTGCAATATCTTTGACGGAGTTTTCCAGCGCCTTCTCAAAACGTTCGCTCTCGATGTATGCCCTGTCAAAAACGCTGAACGAATACTTCGGGCCAAAGACGATCGTTTCGCAGTGATCCTTTTGAGGGAGAGCAAGAATCGAACGTATCGCCTCCGATCCCCCGTAGATCACCTTACAGTCTGCGATGAGGGAGAACATTCTGCTGATCTCAGGGTTTCTCCCCTCAAATGATACCAGAGAGATGGCCCTGACAATATCTCTCCCATGGTAGGTGACCCCATTGGAGGAAGTGGAGATAGTACTCAATTCTTTCAGGAGTGCAAGAATAAATGCACTGTTTTCTTCAGGAACCTTAGCAATACTCCCGTTTTTTGAGAGGATCGCCTGGGCAAGCGAAAAAAATGCAAGGGTCGGGACATTGGTGGCGACCCACTGGCAGACTACCCCGCGTGGCTGGGCCGACAGGGCAACATGGTTGTCGACTGGAACGAAAGTATCGAGGTACCTGCAGTCTCCATAATTTGTTTTACCGATCTGCTCAAGGTTTTTGCGGCGTAACCAGAGGGAGATATAACTGACTCCCTGCAGGGTATTGATCTCCGGGTTCTGGATGATCTTCCTCCCAAGTTTTACGAGGAGATCGATGACGGCATCAAACGGCATCTCCTGGAGGGCTCGCCTGTTCTGGTTGATGACATCGACAATGGGGGTAAAATCATCGAACTCCTCTTTGCTAAATTCTCCGTTTAACAGATGACAGGTGATCATAACTTTACTCCCTGAAGGTATCTCCGCAGCCCCGGACCTCGACCTTCTCGATTCTCGACTGGAACCTGAAGTAGACTCCTTTGCGACCGCACGGGCAGTCATCGATGCCGATGGTATACCCCAGGTCTTCGGTCAGGATGGCCTGACTGTAATAACTGTCCGAGAGAACGCTCAACACTTCGATCATACCCACTTCATTATGGGAACAGGGCTTGAGGGTATAGGGATCCCTGATGATCACCTGGGCGAAGTTCGGGACATGTTTATTCCCGCATTCACAGTCGACGAAGATGATACCGGTCTGCTCGGCCATACCGTAAAAATCAAGAATGTTTTCTCTCTCGGTGCCAAATACCCCGGCAATTTCGTCGGAGAAATATTCCTTCGATACCTGTTCGGCCTTCAATTTTTTCCAGCCGCCGCTGTGGAAGACCTTGACGTCCTTGAAGGTGAACCGGATGTTTTTCTCCTGTATTTGTTTATAAAATGTCGACCAGACGATGTACGTAAAACCGAATACATAGACTTCTTCGTCCTGGTACTGCGAGAGCACTTCTTCGATTATCGGCAGGTTGAGCACCAGTTCACCATTTTCCTCTCGCATCAGGTAGAAGATCTTCTTCGCATAGATGCTCAGGCCACGAACCCCTGCCGTTCGTGCAGAGAACTCAAGCGTCGGGTCGTTGATGCCTTCATGGTCGATGACGAGAAATATTCTCCGTCTCCCGCCCAGGTGATCTTTCAAAATACTCTTCAGCGCTTTGATCTGGTTAATGATGGTATTCTTGCTGAGTGGAACTCTGCTGGTAACACCGGTCGTTGTCCCGCTCGACCGCAGTACCTTTTCAATCCTGTCTTCCGAGCATGTCTTCAAGTCGAAGTATTTGAACATCTGAACCGGAATGGCCGGGACATCTTCCAGACGCCGGATATCATCTGGAGAGAGATCCAATTTTGAGAAGAGGTTGGCGAGATGATGATTATTTTTTATCGCCCCGGTCAGTTGAGTCCTCACAATCGGTAGCAGGAGCTGGTTCTTCTCATCATTCGGAATAGAGTACGGAGGGTTCAGGAGCAGATCGTTGAGATCATATGCTGGACCCGCCGTCATTCTTGTAACCCCCTTTCTTCCATAATCCTCGCTTTCAGCCGATTTCTGTCGACTTTATTCGAGGAATTCAGGGGGTACTCATCGACAAACTCGACGCTCATCGGGACTTTGTACGAGGGAAGAGAGGTGTTGCAGAGGGAGAGGATTTTCGTCGATACCTCTTCTGTCTCAGCACACCCGGCCTGCACCACTGCAGTGACCGCCTCTCCCATCATGTCATCAGGTATCCCGACGACGACACATCCTGAAACCTCTTCGAGTGAGAGAATAAGATCTTCAATTTCGTTTGGTGAAATCCGGTATCCACCTGACTTAATAATATTTTTCGAGCGGCCGACAACATAGATGTACCCCTCGTCGTCAATGGTCGCGAGATCCCCGGTAAAATACCTGCCGTCCCGTATCGCTACGGCCGTTCCCTCGGGATCATTATAATAGCCCTTCATAATGTTCTCTCCAATGGCGGTGATCTCACCGATCTCACCGGGGTGAACCGGGTTGCCATGGGAGTCCACCACTTCAAGCGTAACGCCGGGGATGCCCTTGCCGATCGATCCCATCTTCTCTCTGACAAGATGGGGTGGGAGGTACGAGAGTCGCGCCGTCGCTTCCGTAGCGCCGTACATCACAAAAAATGCTTTTTCCGGGAATGCATCGATAAGCATCCGGATATACTTGTTCGGCAGATGACCCCCTGCCTGCGTGAAGTACCGGAGGCTTGGGAGTTCTTCTCTGAGGAAGTGCGTCCGATGAATGAGGATCTGGAAGGTGCTGGGCACGCCTGAAAATCCCGTGCACTGGTACCGGTTGATGTCTAGAATGACAGATCCAAGAAAGATCTTGTTATTCAGTACGAGACTTCCACCGACGCGGATATGGGTGTGGAGCAATGATGCACCATAGCAGTAGAAGAAAGGAAGGGCAATACAGATCCGATCTGATCCGGTCAGGTGAAGATATCCAAGTATTGAGTCTGTATTGGCGATAAGGTTCTTATGAGTGAGCATCACGCCTTTTTTTGTCCCCGTGCTCCCGGAGGTGAAGATGATGACCGCAACATCCTCCGGGTGGTCTGAGGAGGTAAATTCAGACTGTTCCTGTGAGAGGACTCCGAGATCATCTTCGATATAAATGTCCGCAGCGGTATCATCAAAAAGATCAAGGAACTGTTTTTGAACAAAATATGCCGTCAAGGAGCAGTTCTTCAATACCTGTGCTAAATCTCTCTCCCCAATACTTGTTTCTATAAGTACGGCGGTGTTTCCGCTCTTGATGATTGAAAGGTAGCTGACGATAAAGAAATAATTGTTCTCTGACACCAGGAGCATCCGTTTTCCAGACCCATAGCGTTCAAACAGAGCCGAGGCGACACGATTCACATCATTGTACAATGATGCATAGGTGATTACTCCATCTGATCCTACAAGAAAGGGGTTGTCGGAGAACCCAGAATTCTCAAATAAGTAATCAACAAAGTTCATGATGTTACCTTTCACGGATATATCTCGTGACAATTTCCTTTACTAGGGCGAAATTTTCCATCGCAATGATATCGTCCACCTCAAACTCAATGTCAAATTCATCTTCAAAGTTCGAAATGAGTTGGAGGTGTTTTAATGAGTCCCAGGGCCGGAAAGAATTGTACGACGTTGAATCATCAACTTCAGATTCGTCTACACCAAGTACTTCACAAAAGATCCTTTTTATTACTGCATTCTGGTCGTCTGACATCTTAATCGTCTCCAAGAATTACTACAAACGCAAGCGCTTTATCTTCACAATGAGCAAGACTTATCTCTAATTTCAGGTCTTTATACATTTCTTTTTTTAGTTTTACAAAAGGAACTCCATCATGTCTATTTAAAATTTCAATATCTGTATACCATACATCGGAGATACCTCGAGAATAGAGTGCTTTTATCGTTGCCTCTTTCCCGGCGAATCGTGCGGCAAGATGAGGCTCAACTGCATCTTTTGCAAAACAATAGTCTAACTCATTTTGTGTGAATATTTTCTTAAGTACTGGATGATTGGTATCTTGAGCAAATTCATGAAATCTATGGATGCTGACTATGTCTGTTCCGATCGTCATGCTCATGACAGTTACTCCAGAATTTCTCTAATTGGTTTTATCACGGTAATTTAATCTTTTGGCACCCAAATATTTACCTTTATTTCTACCTCTGTAGAGTCAGGCTTGAGTCGAGAACATGCTTCAAGCATAGTGTATGATAATTGTTCAGAGTAGATCTTTGGGGTACAAAGGATCCTTGCTCTCGCTTCCCGGAACAGGACAACAGATGGGGGACACAGATCATCCCCACTCCTCAAAGCACATCATGCATTTAAGAAAAAACACCAGGTAAACATGTCAATCACCTTCATGGAGGCAATACACTGTCCTCCCTCCTATCCTATGTCAACTCCAACGCCCGTAGGATCAGATTTTATTTTAGTTTTTATTTTTTATTATTAAATAATCTTTAAGTTGTTGTTTCCAGTATTGTGTGATCTCTTCATCCTGGATTTGGGGTTCTCTTTTTATCATCGATGATAAATAGCCAATTAAATAGGGGATACCCTGAAAATATGGTTTATTCATAGAAAAATACACTCCTCCCCCCAATACTAAAAGAAATGGTCTGCTTAGATAATGCGCTGTTCGACCTTTACTTAAATATCCTTTCCAAACTCCCTCTGCTCCGCTAGTTGCTCTTAATTGGAGGGCCCGGATCTGATCAAACTGTGCAATTTTCCAACCCCTGTTCACTGCCTTGATGTTGGATAGGGTATCACATGCTGGCTCAAGAGGACAACCCCCGGTTTCATAATAACATTTTTTTCGCCATAACCTCCCAGAACCCCGCGGTGTATTCCTATTTGGACTATTTACTTCTAATGATCCCCAGTATTCTTCACGTATTTGATCGCATTCTTCTGTCCAATCTATGAGGCACCCACTTGCAATACCCAGAGCTGGTTCTTTTTCAAATTCAGAGATCAGGTTTTCATAATAATCTCTTTGCAGAAGCGTGTCTGCATCGAGGAGCCCTATATATTCGTACGTGATAGAATTCTGGGTACAATAGTCAATAGCAAAGTCGATCCCGGATTTGCAAACGTATGAATAATGAAAGGTAAGATCTCTTGGGTGCTCAGGTAAGCGGATACTTTTGATCCATGTGTATTCCTTTTCTAACTCCTTGATGATATTTGGACTCTGGTCAGTACTCCCATCGTCGACAATAAGCCAGAGGAGTGGTTTTTTTGTCTGAGCGATGACTGTAGATGCAGTTTTTTTAATAAATTTTTCTTCATTTTTTACGGGGGTAATCAAGATGAACATCAGATCACGCATAGTATTGTTGTCGATAGAATTATTTTACCATTGTGGGAAAAATATCCCGAATAGATTGTAACAGTTGGACATATCATATCTGGATCTCTATTTGTGAGAGGCAGTTTGTTTATCTGAATATTTTGAGGGAGGTCATCCCAATACTCTCTGCACGGCAAAAGTCTATATAAATCGTTGTTCCTTGCGTATGTGACTAAACAAAATCTCAGGAGCATAGTTTGTACAACGAACGGCTCTTTAGAATCCCTTTCTGACAACGCCGCTAGATCCGTTTTGTATCGCCTTGATGATGTTGTTGAGTATGATTTTGATCTTGATCTCTTTGATCTGTGAGTATAACTTTCTCGCCTTCAGACTCTCTCCAAATCTTCTTTTGAGAACTAAAAACGCTGTTTCGACCTTATTTCTCTGATGATATTTCTCTCGATCAAACCTGTCGAACATCTCCTGTCGATAGTGTCCGAATATATCTTTCCCTTCCATTTTCTGACCTGGATCAGAGAATCCGCTCCGATTTCTCCTCTGATCTTTTGATGAAGTGTTTCGGAATCATATCCCCGATCCATGCAGTAACATTTAGTTCTCCTCGTTCTGGTACATTGATTCAAGAGTTTTTCTGCATGTTTTATGTCATGTACTGGTAGCCCCCTCCAGATCTCATGCCTCTGCCAACCTCTGTAATTGGTTTTTCTGGTTAACGCCCGCTGTAAATGCCGCCCCCAGCAAAAGTACATTCAATGCAACGAACTTTGTGACTGAAATCTCCGAATATCTGTGTGATTTTTGGTAGTGCTCCATCCCTGTGCCGATAATACTTCTTCTAAATCTCTTCAAATTTCGTGTTAAATTACTTTTATTAGGCATTCTGTTCAGTGGGGTTTATGCCCCGTCCTCGCAGTCACATTCCGATCACCTGCCAGAACTCGGCGTGTCGCTTTTATCTGGTCGAGGAAGGTAAGGATATCGTCAAGAATGGAACAACCTCTTGTGGACACCAGCAGTATTTCTGCAAACACTGCCGAACATACTTCGTTGAGACAAAAAACACTCCATTTTATCGCTCTCATCTAGAATATTGTCAGATTGAGACGATCTGCCGACATGGTGCAGAGAAGATTTCAATCCGAGGGGTGAGTCGGATCACCGGCCATCATCAAGATACCATTTCTCGGTATTACAAGTTGTTCGGTGAGCATGCTGAGGTCTTGAATGAGTTCTTTCTCCAGGATCTTACCCCTGATCGGATTGAAGCAGATGAAATCTGGACTTTCATTCAAAAAAAACAAAAATTGCAGAGAACCGGATGACTCTAATTGTGGGGATTATTGGACCTATACCGCTATCGCACGTGATTCTGGACTGATGATCGCTCATTATGGAGGAAAACGAACAGATACAACCTGCGAGAACTTCCTCAACCTGGTTTTTGAGAGAATCAGATTACCATTCCCTTCAATGAAGATTACCATCACAACCGACGGAAATCCCCAATACATCGATGCATTGGCAGAGTTGTACTGTGAAACCTGCATTGAGTATGGTCAACTGCTCAAACACAGGGAGAAGAACAAAATCGTCGCGATCAACCCAAAAAAAATCTTTGGAGATCCCGAAATATCAAAAATTTCTACGTCAGTGGTAGAAGGCTATAACAATAAGATTAGACCGCGAATCAGCAAGTTTGGGAGGAAAACAGCATCATTTTCAAAGAAGATTGTTTCGTATATAGGAGCACTGAATCTTTTTCAGTTTATGAACAACTTCATTGATGCAAAAAAAAAGGCAGAACGCCAGCGATGAAAGAGGGTATTACGGATCATGTCTGGACATGGAGGGAGTTTTTAACATTCCATATTCAGTTGTAGAGGAGGGCACTACCGTTTTCCGGGAGTATTTACAGGAATAGAGAGGGATATGAGCATGTCTGATCACGCTGAGAGTGGTCTCAAGAAGGTTGATATAGCTGTTCGTTGACACTGATTACTGCTCCTTGCGGTTGGTTTTGTCACTTACACAAGGAGCAACGATTTTATTGATCTTTCCCTTCAGGAGTCATCACTAGACGGGAGGGTTTCTACAGAGCCTTTGGATGTACTTTTGCAGGGGGAGAATATTTCAACAATGAGATGAGACATTGGCGCATCGTAGAGACATAAAGAGAGGGGAGATTTTGGAGGGGGCTAATGTACTTGTTTTTGTGAGATTTTACAGAAGATAATGATCTGTTTTGCTATATCGACTGCAATCGAGGTCTTCAGGAAGTTTTTCCGCGTTTTTCCCGTCCTCCAGGAATAATAATGACTTGCGTACGAACTGGTGAACCCTTATGAGTCGATCGCGGTCATGGGGATTATGTCTCTCCTAGAATAAAAGATATCCAAAGTTTTCTTGAGGGTCTTGGTGAAGATTATTGAGGGTACTCTGTGGCTAAATTTATGGAGGGTCGTGTAGTGTGGAACCTGATCTAGCTGGAGAATCTCTTTGATTCTGTCCATCAGATCGACGAGTTGAACCGTATCCCGGTAGTCCTCTCCGATGATCTCACGGAAGATGGTAAGAGACATCAACTGAGGTTGAGTATAGGTTTTCCTGGAGAATTTACCGGAATAGAGAGGGATATGAGCAGTTCTGATGACGGTGAGCGTAGTCTCAAGAAGGTTGATATAGCCGTTCGTTGACACTGATTACTGCTCCTTGCGGTTGGTTTCGTCACTTACACAAGGCAACCATTTTATCGATCTTTCCCTTCAGGAGTGATCACCCTACGGGAGGGTTTCCTATGAAAAACTAAAATGAAGGGATAGAAAAGCTTCGCTCTGTAAATCTGCCACCCCGCCATTGGGTTGGGGAACGGGTCTGAATTTTACAATTCATTTCCTATAAGCGTTCTAAGACGCATGTCTGCCTTCAAGAGACACTTGGTTCATTTCTACAACGGGCTCGAAGCCCAAAAATGCTTCAACCTTTGCTCCTTGGGGCACCTATTTGGAACAAAACATAATACGTTTTTCATGGTGTCGGCTTGAAAGCCCCTTTCATGTGCGTTTCTACAGGGTCCAATATCAGGAAACACCTATAGGCTAATTTTATGTATTTCACCCTACGATTGATAATAATTATCAAATATCAAAAAAAGCGAAACTAAAAAGTAGGGTAATCAAATGAAAGTCGCATTAGTATGTTTACAACCATTAGATAACTTGGGGGGGATGCAAACACGAATAAAAGTATTATCATCTGCTTTAGTGTCGAAGGGCATAGAAGTTGTCATAGTTCAACCTAAAGATGCGTATATAAACTCAAAAAAATTTTATGATAATGCACTGCACTCATTTGACCACATAATTTTACCTAAGACTGCAAGTACAAATCCGCTTATGAGAATCAGACTATTTTCTTCGATAAATAGAGATAATATTATGTGCTCGATGGATAAAATGGGTGTTGATATAATCGACACATATTATCCCCAAATAGGAATAAAAAAAGAAAATCCAATCCCAATTGTCTATACAAGCGTAAGCGGTATTGATTATACGATAGAATTATTAAAACTAAGGCAATTCAGATATTCCTCATTATTTTTGTTGAATAACATTGTGGAACATTGTTATATAAATTCAGTAGACCACTTTATTATTGAAAATACAATCCAAAAGGATCGACTAATACATACCTATGGTATCCCAGAAAGCAAAGTTACAATTGCTCCGACAGGCATTAATGAAAATCATGTAGAAAAATCCCAAATGAGCAGAATAAAAGATAAAGAAAAGATAACATTAATGTATTCGGGGAGATTGTCATATTATAAAGGCATGAATGAACTATTAACAGCATACAGGAGCATCTCCAGATTATGTAAAAGATGCGAATTATGGATTTTTGGAGATGGACCCATGATGAATGAAATGATTACATATTGCAAAAAAAACAATTTGAACTCTGTACATTTTGGAGGGAGAATATCACAAGAGGAAAACATAAAACAAGTCTCTCAGTGTGACATCTTTATTCACCCAAGCTATATCGAATCGTTACCCTCTGCAATAATAGAAGCAATGGCACTTAAAAAACCAGTCATCTCAACATCAGTAGGAGCAATATCAAGAGACCTGATAGTAAATGATTACAATGGAATATTGATTCCACCAAAAAATGCTGATAAACTAGTTAGTGCGGTATTAGACCTCATAGATCAACCAGAGAAACAAGAAATTATCGGAAAAAATGCAGGGAAATCAGTACTCCATTACACACATAAAAATATGATAAATCAAACAATTGGTGTATACAAAAAAGTACTGAGTGAATTCTAATAATGGGCCCTGTAGAATCAATTATGAACCGAGAGCATGTCTCTGGCATGCCGGATAAAAGTTATTTTATAATGAGCATATCCCAAAACTCCCTGAGGCTTGAACATCCCCTCGAACCGAAACGCTTCCTTCCAGGAATTATGGATCCTATCACCCAATGAGGGGGGGCTGGCTGCCCCCCGACCATATCTTCATCCCGGGGTCCGGGGGCAGCGCCCCCGGCGTGAGCATGAGGGAAGGCGATGGATTCAAGTTCACAGGGGGTTGTGGTGATGAATAGAGGATGTTTTTTACAGAGCCAGAATTACAGAGGTTGACAGAGGCATGAGATCGCAAGGGGGCTATTGAGATTACCTCATTCAATTTTGTTGTGTGTTCTCCAATTCTTGAATATATTCAAGCAATTCTCTCGTGCTTTATACATGGTGTCTGTGAAGATCCGCCTTGTAGCACTTGACATTTCATAGACACTGGGCGGTACATATGCCCAAAAAAGGGCCCAATATTTCTCTCTAATTAATTTACTCGTAACACAATTATTTAAATGATCTCGTGCAAGTTCTGGCCTCTTTGCGCGGATATTGCCCCAGGCTCTCTTTATCTGTATCTGAGCGATGTACTCTCCTAGGTCTTCTTGCATCGCAGGAGGTACTTTTCCTGCATCTATCGCCTCCTTGGCAGTGCGAATGAAAACAGCCTCTCCGAGAGGTTCAACTCTATTGCATGCTCTGTTTGAAGCCTCGGTATGATAGATTCCTTTGCTGTCCCAGCTGAAAGCGATGGGATATTTCAGAGCTATTCGCCCCCAAAGATCAATGTCTTCCCCCATCCACTCCTCAGTGTTGAACCCGTCCATCTCTTTTAGGATACATCTTGGGATGGCAACTGTTGATGCTGATAGCGGTGGATCACCGAAGGTAGCGGCCTTAAAATAACTAGGGAGCAGACCTTCCCATGGTTCCCGAGGTACCTCACTTAATGATGCGACATGGGCTTTTGAATCCTTTTCTTTTATAAAATATGTTGTCCCATATGCCCCAGCTTCAGGATACTTGTCTTGTAACTTCAACAGCGTCCTGAGGTGGTTTGGCATCCACTCATCATCTGCATCCAAAAATGCGATCAGCTCCGCGCGGGTCGCCTCAATCCCCCTGTTCCTCGCCGACGAGACTCCTGCATTCTTCTGCTGGATCAAACTTATCCTTGGATCATCAAATCCCCTAACAATCTCCGCCCCGTTGTCAGTAGATCCATCGTCCACCACGATCACCTCAAAGTTTTGGAAGGTCTGAACGAAGACCGAGTTCAGGGCACGGGCGATATAGGAGCCTTTGTTGTAAAGGGGGATAACGACTGAGACTGCTGGTGTATCTGCCATATCAATGCTCTCCGAGAAGGCGTTTCAGTTCTATTCCTGCATTCAATGCAGACTTCTGGACGCTTGGGATCCGCTCAGCTAGATATTTCCTGATCGTGGCGCTCTCATCGAACATGGAGGTGATCCGATCGGCAACCGCTTCAGCATTCAGATCCCTTGGCTCCATACAATAGTTAGTATGCTCAAAGATGTCACGGTTGATCCCCTGAGCCTTGATGCTGTAAGCAAAACTCAAGGTCGGGATACAGGACGAGAGGGCGGCAATGGTCGAGTGTGTCCGGGCCCCGGCAAAGAAGGCCATCTGACTGATGATCCACTTTGTCTCAGCAGCGTTGTACCCCGGCGAAACCAGGGTTATATCTCCGTTTTGGTTCTTGATGAGGGAGAGGGCTTTTTGCATAAACGCATGGTCATTTGAGGTTGGGGTGGTCACATGGGGGATCAGGTAGACCTGTCTCCCGGTCTTTTTCGCCACACCTTCAATGATCGATGCCGCAATGCCGATCCACGCTTCGAGATCGCTACCTGTGACATACCCCGCCATCAGAGGACTGAGGTTCAGGCCAATCGCGTCCTCGTCGATGGGGAACACATCCTCGATCCCCTTTGGTTTGACCGGGTCCATGAGGAAAGCGGGGTCCGCCACAGGGTAGATGTTCTCGGTTACCCCAATGCCTTTGAGGTAGTCGATCGTGACAGATTCCCTGGCGAAGATCCCGGTGACTTTCTTGAGGTGGTGGCTCGTATACTGTTCATAGTCGGGCATCGCACTGAAAGGGCCAACCGAAGCACCCCAGAGGATAATGGGCTTTCCCTTTTGTATAGCGATGTCATCAAGATCAGTGAAGAGTGTTGGCACCCCATAATCGAGGGAGTAGTTGTCCCCGCCGACGGAGAGGACTGCAACCGCATCATCGAGGTAGGGGAGCATCTGCCTGTAGATCCTGTACTTTAAAGCTTTGGGGTGACAGAGGTAGTCGTAGGCATAGCCCAGATAGAACGGTTTCCAGAAGTTTTGAGCAAATTTTCTTTTATTCAAGCGAAATGAATGCAAATGAATGATCGCTTCATCTGTTTCTTTTAGACATTGTTGTTGGTATTGGTTCTCGTTCTGAAAATGGCTGAGGCAGAGGAAACGGGGATCCCTGAAGTACTCTCTGAGAATCTTTGTCGTCCCCCGCACGATCGCTTCACAACCCCGGTTCTCATACGGGCCATTCCCAGCCATAATAAATAGCGGTCTCTTTTCATCCATGCTAATTGCTCTGTACCTTCCTCTGAATATACCGTAGAATTCCAACCGGGAACGCAATAATCTTTGATATCTGTCTCCCAGTTGCCAGCCATCTCAGATCTGGTTGCATTACATCTCGGAGGTGTGCCCTGTCCTGTTCTCCATTGATCCAGAGGTCACGGCTTGCAACCCGCATCCTCTCCTTTACGACGACTTCCTGTCTTAGGAAGGGGTTCTTCGCCCTCTCCGGCTTTACTCGTTTTTCCGGTACCTTTTTTTCCTTCATCCGATCAAGATCCAGCTGGTACGCCAAATGACGCCTCTTAATAGCCACAACACCTGCTTGGCTCTGCACTACCTCCTCAACAGCGATAGGATCGAGGCAGATCCCCTCCCCCCGCTTGATCACCTCCTGTATCAGCGGCGATCGCACCAGTACAAGACTCGTCCCCCGACTATCCTTCGAGAATTCAGGCAACCAGGCATCCATGCAGGTGACGTCCGCACACTCGGCAAAGACATCGTCGCAGTAGTTGCAGGCGTTCGGCGTGAACCACCGGTTCGTCCAAGCCTCGGCGATCCCCTCATTCCAGAAGATCCTCCGCTCTTCGCCGTCTGTACTTGTGAAAGAAAAGTAGAAATTACTCGCCGGTTGATCGGGGCTCTTCCCACGGTATCGCACCGCTGTCACCTCTCCCTGCACCCCGGCGAGGGCGGCGATGTAGTCGGTGAAGTGCCTGCTCTTCAACTGCCCGCAGGTGAGGCCGACGGTGACGACGATCCGCTCCCGAAGTTTTTTGTTCCGCTGTTGGGCAAGTCGGATCGCCTTGAGGAAGCACGGCAGGCCGGTGATGGCGTAGCGCCCCGGCACGTCGAGGATATGCCTGATCACCCCAGACATCTCCACCGGGTAGTAGGCGGAACCGGCCCCGGTGCGCACGTCCTCCGCGGTGTCGAAGACGCAGAAGGCGAAGAGTTTGTCGGGACCGCCGGTGGGGGCGACGCAGACGACGTGTTCGACGACACCCTGGGTGAGCAACGTCTCTAGGAGCCAGGTGGCCATACCGCCTGATGCTGAAGTCGGGCGGTGTCTCTCCGAGTAGCCAACGTAGGTGGCAAGGTAGTAGCCGGTCTCTGAGCGGTGCTGGATGCCTGGTACACCGCCATAGAGTTCTCTCCCGATCGTGTCCTCGTTCTCTTCGTGGTCGGCGAAGGGACAGGTCTTCAGGCAGAGGCCACACTCGGTGGTGCAGGGCGAGACTTCGATGGGGCTGTACTCGCCGTACCGATTCCATTGCATCGCCAGTGTTCCTGCAGGACAGAGGGCGGCGCAGAGGCCGCAGCCTATGCAGAGGTCGTGCTCGACGACATTGGTAATAACAGATGGCTTCATACAATCATTCTCCTGAACGCCGGGGGGAGGTAGGACACAAAGAGCCCGCGTTCAAATCCGTTGAGAGCGAATGCCCAGGTTCCCACAAGATAGATGAGGGTGATGGCCGCGCCGGCGACGACAAGCGTCACCATGGTGGGAAGTTGGAGGACAACGCCCATGGTTCCTGCCGCGACCCCAATGAGGACAGCCGCCGCGATCCCAGGGATCAGTGACCGGGTGAAGGTGTGTATGTCCACCCCAAGGATCCGGGTCGCGTACCAGGGGGTGAAGAAGGTGTTCTTCAGGGTGAGGACGATCGCCCCCGCGGCTGCGACTCCGTAATATCCCCAACCTGTGAGGAGGGCCAGGGCGATCGCAAGGCTGAAGTTCCCAATTCCCATGACAAAGGTCACGATCCCCGGCACCCGCACCTGGTTATAGGCAACATTGATCGAGAAGAGGGGCAGTACCGCGAGGTTGACTGCGAGGTGTATGGTCAGGAGGATCATTAACGGCCCAAGAGAAGCGAACTCTTCCCCCACCCAGACGGTGAGGAGTTGGGAGCCAAGCCCGCAGACGAGACCGATCGGGAGTGCCATGGCAAGCCCCATCAATTTGACGGCGCTTTTTGAGACCTTGATCAGGGTCTCGGTCTGGTTCCTGGCATAGCAGGAGAGGATGGTCGGGGTGAGCACCCCAGAGAGCACCCCGGCGACTGCACGGAGAAGAATGACCCACTGCAAAGCGATCGCGTATTCTCCTGCAGACGTCGCCCCGAAAAGCATGTTCACGACGATGAGATCGATCTGGAGGAAGAGGAGGGATCCGATCTGGTTAATGACTACCCACCACCCCATCTCTCCGAGGTCCTTCACTCTCGTGCGATCGAATGCACGGAGCGAGAGATGGAGGTGTGGGCAGACCTGACGAGCGAGAATAATAGACACCACCGAGGCCACGACCGCCCCGGCGAGGTATGCTCCGCCGATGAGGGCGAGGTCTGGGCCGATGAGGGCAAAGAGGAGGACGATCAGTCCGGTCTGGACGATGAGGTTGGTGAGGTTGACGAGGTTCTGGAGGTCGAGGCGGTTGTAGGCGAAGAGCTGGACCGTGAAGTTCCCGCTCCAGGAGCGGATCAGGAAGGCGGTGGAGACCCCGAGGAAGAGGAGGATCGCACCGGTCTCCTCCCCTGCCGGGACATGGAAGATTGCTGGGGCAAAGTACGCAACCGCAAGGGCGACTGGGACCATCAGGAGGATGACCGCGGTGAGCCCGAAGAGGGCGGTGTTGAAGGTGCGGTTCGCAGCCGCATAGTCTTCACGCTGGAGGTCGACAGTAAGAAACCGGGAGACCGCGGTGTTCAGAGACTGGACGACGATCGCCACGTACCCGGTGACCGAGGTCGCGAGGGGGATGAGCCCGTAGGCTGCGACCCCGAGGGTATTGATGAAGTACGGGACCAGCAGCACCCCGATGACGACGTTTGCCAGGAAGTAGGCGATGTTTGCCGCGAGGTTTTTAGGGAGTTGGGCCGCAAACCCCTTTTCCGGGCTATTTTCTATATTCAATCTTCTTACTCCAAGACCTGCTGATCTGAATAAATCTCTGTCAAAATATGATTATTGTATTTATTGTATCATTTTTTAGGTTTGTATTTCTCAAATATTTTTGGATATCACAACCATGGACATCATATTATGATGTGTGGGCATATTATTGGAGCATATCCCAAAACTCCCTAAGGTCTGAACACCCCCTCGAACCGAAGCGTTTCCTTCTAAGAATTCTGAACTCTATCCTCCACTGGGATGCAAGCCACCCCCCCGTCCCCCGCATCAGGATAGGACTGGGGACGGCAACCCCTCTTCATGATCTCCTCTCTGCCTTCCTGTCCCAATCGCAATCTCAGAAGATAGGGGCGAATGCCCTGGGGCGTATGGTATGGAAAGGCACGTCAACCAGATGCCCCCCCACCCTGTGAAAGAAGCGTTGCTCTGGATAATGTTCGTGTTGTGGGCCTGAGGCCTCAGTTCATGGTTAATTCAAAGAGTTTCTAAAAAGAGATTGTGAGCGCCTTACCGCTCAACAGCCCTGATATGGTCGTCGGTCTTCTTGACCAGGTCTGTCTTCCCCTCGATCCGTGCGACCTCGCGCACCACCTCGAGGGCGTGGACCGTCTCCTCCAGGAAACCAAGAATATCCGCCGGGAAGACCTCGATCCCGTACTCCTCCAGAAGCGCCTCGCTGATCTGGCGGTGATCGAGCCCGGTCTCCCGGTATTCGAGGATCGTCTTCGCGAATTTTCGCTCAGGACAGCCACAGTTGGGGTTGTCTTTGCACTTACAGGCGAGGAAGTCGTGGTGGATATTGAGGAGTTGCTCCCTGATACGCTGAGGGAGGGAGCGGTTGGTCATCGCCGGCGGGACCACCTCAAGAAACGCCGAGTTGAAGACACGGTCGGGGATGCGGACCCCGATCGCCCGCTCGATCTTTCTGGCCGAGCGGAACCTCGCCTTCTCAGCGATCACGACGCGTCTCCGGGCTCTTCGTCGAACTTCTTGAGCGACTTCACTGCATCGACCATCGTCTCGATCTCGGCAAGCCACTCGTCGAAGATCGTCGGTTCGGTCTTGCTCTTCAGGAAGGTCGCGCTCCACTTGCCGCCGTCGATGATCTGGGCACCGATCCGGCCAGTGATCTCGAGCGCGGCCTCGGGGTCCTCTGCGGCGACCTCCCGCCCTTCTTTCACCAGGGCTTTCGTCTCGCCTTCGAACGCGCCCTCAAGGAAGGTCTTGCACGAGGCGAAGAGGGCGATCAGGGAGAGCTGCACGCCGTCGACGATCTCGGCGATCTCGTCATCCTCGGGGAGCGGCTGCATCACGATGACCTCGACGCCTTCCAGTTTTTCGAGCGTCTCTTCCTTCGTGAACCGGCCGTTCTGATACAGTTTGACGATCTTGAGCACCGAGATCGTGATGTCCTCGACGAAACTCTTGAGCACCTGGAAACCCTCGGGCATCTCCTCGCCCTCTGTGTCTCCCTCGAAGTCGGATTCCCTGAGCGTTGCGAGCCAGTTATTCCAGCGCTCTTCGCTGTAGAAAATGTAGAATAACTTCATTGGCTCCTGATTCTGTCCCCTCTTCTTGGCCATTGCAATAGAGGTAGAATACCCCGAATTAAAGAACTTTCTATAAGTGAAGAGCGGTCCGGGGTTCTTTCCCTTCGGTCGGTGGAAAAGTGCTTTATCTGATGTGGAGGATAGAGGCCTGCATGGAAATTGTTGTCGCAACTGACGGGGCAGGGGGGCTTGATGCGATCGCTGCCACCGACTTCGGGCGGGGCGAGACCTTCACCATCGTCTCGACCGAAAATCATGCGATCGGCGCGGTCAGGGTCGTCGAGAACACCGGGCGCCGGGCGGCGCAGGGCGCCGGGATCGTCGCGGCCGAGCAGGTGGCCGACGAGGGCGTCGACGTGGCGGCCGCCGGTCACTTCGGCCCCCATGCCGAGGAGATCCTCGGCGAGGCCGGGATCGTGATCGCCCTCGTCCCGAAGGTGACGGTGCGCGAGGCGGTCGAGCGCATCCTGACCCGCCTGGAAGAGGAGTGATCTCCCCAATCTTCATCACCTCAAAACGCCCACCCTCAGGGCATGCTTCCCGACTGTCTCCTGACGTATCTGAGGACGCACGCCCCGCTCGTCGTCGCGCTCTCGGGCGGGACCGACAGCGCCGTCCTTCTGGCCGCGGCGGTGAGGGCCGGTGTGGAGGTGGCGGCGGTGACCGTGGACACCGGGCTTGTCCCGCCCGAGGAGGTGGCGGTGGCGGCCAGGGTCGCCCGGACGCTCAGGGTGAGGCACGAGACGCTCGCTGTCGAGATGCTCGCGCGGGAGGCCGTGCGCGAGAACACTCCTGAGCGCTGCTATGTCTGCAAGAGGGTGATGATGGAGCGGGTCATCGCGTGGGCAGAGGCGCATGGCTACCGGTACGTCGTCGACGGCACCCATGCCGGCGACGACCCGGCCGGCCGTCCCGGGGTGCGGGCCCTTGCCGAACTCGGGGTGCTCAGCCCGTTTGCGGCCTGCGACATCGGCCGCGAGGAGCTCCTTGCGCTCGCCGACGCATGGGGGGTCGAGGTGCGGCCTTCCTCCTCGTGCATGGCCACGCGCATCCCGACCGGGACCGTCGTCACTGTCGAGGCGATGCGCCGGGCGCATGAGGCCGAGGAGTTCCTGCGGCGCGCCGGGATCCCGGGCCGGATCCGGGTGCGGGTCGCCGGGCGGTCGGCGAAGGTCGAGGTGCCCGCCGGCTACGAGGAGCAGGCGCGGACCCTTGTTGCCGGGGTGCGGGCCGTCGGATTCGATGAAGTAGAGGTGGTCTGAGATGGGAACGGTGCTTGTACGTTTTGGCGAACTTTTTCTGAAAAGCGAGAATGTGCGCCGGCTGTATCTGCGAAAACTCCAGCATAATATGGACCTGGCCCTCACCGCCTCTGGGGTCGAGCACGAGTTCGAGGTGCACCGGGACCGTCTCCTGGTCCATGGTCCGGACGCCGCGGCGATCGCGCGGGTGGCGGCGCGGACCTTCGGGCTCGTCGACGTCGCGGTCTGCACCCAGACTGGGCCCACCATTCCCCAGATGGGCGCGGCGGCCTTTGCCCTGGCGAGAAGACATCTGCGGGCCGGGATGAGTTTTGCGGTGCGGGCCAGGCGCCAGGATGTGGAGGGGATGACGAGCCAGCAGATCGGGGCCGAGGTCGGGTCGGTGATCTATGATGCGATCCCCGGGCTGAGAGTCGATCTTTCCTATCCTGACTATGAGGTCTTTGTCGAGGCGCGACCGTACGGGGGCCTGGTGTACGACGAGCGGGTTCCGGCGCCCGGGGGTCTTCCCTTCGGGACGCAGGAACGGGTGCTCTCCCTCCTCTCCGCGGGGATCGACTCGCCGGTGGCGACCTGGCAGGTGATGCGGCGCGGGTGCCTGGTCACCCACCTCACCTTCGACGGCGGGCGGTGGCAGGGAGCGGACGTCCGCGACGCCGTCCGCCGCCACCATGCCGCCCTCTCGACCTGGTGCATGGGCCATCCCCTCGACCTCCTGGTCGCCGACATGGAGCCCTTCTTCGAGGCGATGACCGCCGCCGCCGACCCCCACTACCGCTGCCTCCTCTGCAAACGTTTCATGTTCAGGGTGGCAAGCGGCGTCGCCGGGCGCGAGGGCGCCCTCGCGCTGGTCACCGGCGACAACCTCGGCCAGGTCGCCTCCCAGACCCTCGCCAACCTGGGCGTGATCGAGGCGGCGGCCGACCTCCCGGTCCTCCGCCCGCTTCTCACCTACGAGAAGAACGAGGCGGTCGCCCTCGCGCGCCGGATCGGTACTTTCGACGAGGACGCCGGCGACCTCTCCTGTGCGGCCGTGCCGAAGCGGCCGGCGACCCAGGCGAAGCTCGCGATGATCGAGAAAGAGGAGGCGAAGTTCGATCTCGACGGGCTGGTGGAGGAGGCCGTCGCCGGGGTGAGAAGGGTCAGGGCGAAGAACGGGGTGATCGTCAGGGAAGACAAGCGGGCCTGATCCAGATCTGGATCGTTCTCCGGGGGGGTGGGGCCCCGGCTCCTTGGGGGGTGATGGGCCGCATGGAGAGGAGGGGCATTCACCCTCAAATACGGCCAGATTGGTCCTCTTTTCAGGATCGCCCCTCAAATTCCGGGCCGGATCGGGCTTCTTTTTCGATCTTGCCATAGAGACGCTTTCTCGTGCAACGCTGGGAGGGAACCGGGTCTCTCAAGGTCCCAGAATGGTCCCTATGATTGGCAGTAATGTTGACCCTCAGGGCCAGTTGGTACGCCCCTGGAAGGGGTGGAAGAGGAGGCAGGATTGGGATGGGATTTCAAGGAGGTGGGGGGGTGTAGAGTTCAACGTGAACCTGCGTTTCAAGCATACGCGGTTGAATATTCTCGTTGGTATCTGGCGTGTGGATCCTTGCTCCCTCTCTGGAGCAGGACGCCACATGGGACCATCACGTCATTGCCGCCCCCGCCTATCCTCACCGCGGGGTGCAACCCCCCGGCACGAGCTTGCCGGAAGGCACGTCGATCAGACAGGCCGCCCGCATCGCAGACTCTTCTCCGCAGTCTCGCACCGGGGGGTTGCACCCCCCGGACCCCCCACGACGAGGATAGGTGGGGGCGGCGATTGAACAAGGTCTCCACCAGTTCTCCTGTCTTGAAACGAGAGAGCAAGCGACGATAAATTATCATCCGGTATTCTTGAGGCGTGCTTTCGTCTCATGCGCGATTCTATAGGGTCTGCGAATCTTTTCCAGAAAAAAAGAGAATCTGCACCGTTCCCATCAGGGCCGGCACATATGGTGCGCTTACGGCGAGACGATCGAGAGACCGTTCTCCTCGGCGATCTCCGTATAGGCCTCTGCCACATACTCGGCCTGGGCGCGGGAGATCCCGTAGGTATTGAACTTCCAGACCTTCGTCGCCCCCGGAATCACGCCCATGATCCCCTTCTTCTTCAGGGCGGAGGAGAGGAAGAACCCCCGCTTTTTGTGGGTCTCCGCGACCTTGTCGAAGGAGCCGGAGGTGTCGACCCTGGTGAGGGTGTGCCGGCGCGGCATCTCCGACCTGATCTCGGTACCCTCGATGGACCTGAGGGCATCGACGACGAGACGGCTGTTTTCGAGGTGCTCGTCCCAGTGCTGCACCCGCTCCTGCACATGCGGGAACGAGGCCATCATCCCCATGAGGGTGACGCCCATCAGGGTGCAGCCCATCATCTCCACCTCCTTGATCCCGAAGGTCCGGCCGGTGAGGTCGCCCTTGATCTGCGTGGTCCTGAAGACCTCCTCGGCCCGCTCTGAGGTGGTCGCCAGGACGCCGGACGGCGCGGGTGCGGCCATGCTCTTGTGGCCCGACCCGACCACGAAGTCGGCGCCCAGGACCTTGCCGTCCACCGGCATGATCCCGACCGTGTAGGCCCCGTTGACCAGCACCGGGATGTCGTGGCTATGGGCGACGCGGGCGATCTCCTTCACCTCATGGAGGTTGCCGTACTGGTAGTCGACCTGGTCGATGAAGAGGAGGACCGGCGAGCGGCCGAAGGTCTGTTCCGCCTCCTCGATCCTGGCCGCTGCGGCCTCGGCGGTGATGATGTTCTGATCGTTCTTCGGGATCTCCAGCGGCACCCCCCCGGCATTCTCCACCGCGATGAACTCGGTGTAGTGGGAGAGCCCGGTGAGCATCACGGGATCGCCCTTCTGCACATATGTCCCTGCGACCGCCTGGAAACCGCGGCGGGCCCCGGGCACCACCCGCGCCTCGTCCATCCCGACAAACTTTGCGAGGTCCTGGTGGAAGTCGGCGATCGGTGGTTTCTGGATATAGTCGAGCCTGAATGGTTTTCTGCAGTTGTCGCAGACCGAATAGCCGTCGCCATAGGCGATGACCGCCTTCATTGCGTCGGCGGTCAGGCGTCCCCCGGCCTGGATGGGATCGATGTTGATGTACATCTCCTCCACATCGCGCAGGTCGATCGCGGCGGTGCACTTCACCTGACCAGCTCCTGCTCGATGATCTTCACCTGCTTCTGCAGTTTTTCCACCTTTTTGGCGACAGATGCCTGCTGCTCCTCGTCGAGGTCGTGCGTCGGCGCGGTCTCCCGCATCAGCGCCCGCAGGTCGGTGAGGAGGAACATGGCCTGAAAGATTGCGTCCACGGCCCGCTGCGTCATAGAATCACCACCCTCATATTGTGCCCCCGCCATAAATAGTGGTGACGCTCTCCCCTTTACTTTCGGGGTGCGGAGATCACTCCTATATATGACGGCAGAACGAGGGATCAGTGGGCATGAAATGCGTTCATATCGCCGATACACACCTGGGCCTTGCGGCCTTCCATACGATCGACCCTGATACCGGGATGAACCTGCGGGAGCGGTTGGTCTACGAGAATTTTCTGGCGGCCGTCGACGCGATCATCCGCGTTCGCCCCGACGCCGTCGTCCATGCCGGCGACCTCTTTCACCAGGTCAGGCCCAAGACCCGGGCCTACACCACCGCCCTGGAGGGGCTTGAGCGTCTGGCCGCGGCCGGGATCCCGCTCCTCGTCATCGCCGGCAACCACTCGATGGCGAAGACGCGGTATACCCAGTCCCCCTTCGCCGTCCTGGAGTATCATGGCGCCGAGGTGCATGCCGCCTACAAATATCGGTACGAGGCGGTGGAACTGGGCGACACCCTCTTTCACCTCATCCCGAACATGCTCGAGGCGGGCGACTACCGGCGGGCCTTCGACGAGATCGCCCTCTCCCCGTCAGGCCCCAACCTCATGGTCACCCATGGACTGGCGAGCATGGTCGCCGAGAAGAAACTCCACACCATCGCCGAGCACGAGATCGACAGCACCATGATCTCGGACGCCTTCGAGTACATCGCCCTCGGCCACTACCACGGGCAGATCTCGGTCGGGGCGAATGCATGGTACAGCGGCTCCATCGAGCACTGTACCTATGGAGAACTCAGAGACCGGAAAGGGGGTCTGGTGGTCGACACGCAGAGCGGCGAGGTGACGCATCTCGACCTCCCGAAAACTCCCATGTACGACCTCGGCACCGTGGAGGGCGCGGGGCTCTCGGCCCGCGAGATCGTCGATGCCGTGGCCGGGAAGGTGGAACAGGTCGGCGAACCTCACGCGATGTGCCAGGTCACGATCGCCGGGGTGGACCGGGAGACCCTCCGTGCGGTCGGCAGGATCGGCACCGGCGACTGTGCCGGGCACCTCCTCGACCTGAAGGTCAGGGCCGAATGTGCCGAGGAGGACCGGCCCCGCCTGGGCTCCGAGGACCTCGCGGGCGTCGACTATGTCGCCGAGTTCGGGCGGTTTCTTGCAGAGAAACATCTTCCCGGACCAAAACACGACTACGCCCTCAAAAAGGGAGAAGAAGTGTTGAAGCGGGTGATCAGGGAGCACGCGGAGGGCGACGATGCTTCTGCATAGACTGGTCCTCCGCAACTTCAAGCGGTACCGCGAGGAGGAGATCGGGTTCCGCGACGGGATCACCGGGATCGTGGGGAACAATGGGGCAGGAAAAAGTTCCATCACTGACGCGGTCCTCTTTGCGCTGTATGGGGTCCAGGGCGGGGTGGACGCCGAGTACGTCGTCTCGTCCTTTGCCGGTCCCAAGGACCGTTGCGAGGTGCGGCTTGAGTTTGCGGCCGGCGGCGAGGAGTACGTCGTCCAGCGTACCTTCAGGAAGACGGCCGGGTCGACGCAGCATAAGGCCTCGCTCTTCATGCTCGGCGGCGAGAAGCAGTTGGCCGAGGGGGTGAGCGCCGTCGCCGCCGAGGTGCAGCGAGTCCTCGGGATGGGGCCTGCAGACTTCAGGAGCACGGTCTTCGCGGCGCAGAAGGACCTGCTCGCTCTCCTGGACGAGCGCCCGGCGGCGCGGAAGGAATGGTTCATGAAGATGCTCGGGATCGACTACCTCAAGGAGGAGGGGCAGGCGGTCCTGAAGGCCGAACTGGACAGTGTCGAGGCCGAGATCGTGAAGGCCGGCGGCGCCCTCTCGGTCATCGACGAGGAGAGCGTTCAGGAGGGCCTTGAGGCATGTCGGGCCGCGGTGGCCGGGGCCGGAGAGCAGGTGAAGGCCTGTCATGAGGCCCTCTCGGCCCTTCGTGCTGAGGCCAAAGAGGCGGGTGCCGAAGTCGAGACCCTCGAGGCGGCCGAGCGGGAGGCGATCAGGCTTGCAGAGACGGAGGGTGCCGGCAGGAGCGAGATCGACCGCCTGAGGTCGAAATCGGCGGCGCTGGAACGCGAGGTGGAAGCGGTCTCGAAGAACCTCGGCGATTACGAAGCCCTCGCCGCCGCGGAGACGGAGTATGAGGCGATCGTCTCCACCTACGAGGAGTGGAGAGGGCGCAAGCACGACCACGACCTCCTTGTGGAACGCCAGAACGCTCTCCAGGCCGAGAAGGTGCGGGAGGTTGAACGGCTCGACGCGCTCTCGGCCGCCCTCGGGCGACTCGACGCCGACGCCGCCCGGTGCCGGGAACTCGAGCCCTCGGTCACGCGGCGTGAAGAGGTGCGAGGAGAACTGGAGACGCTGAAGGCCGACGAGGAGCGGCACCGTCGCCTCTGTGAGGCTCTTCGTCTGGCAGAACAACATTTTTCCGGGGTCGAGAGGAGGGCGGCCGGGCTTGGTCGGGAGGTGTCGACGCTCAGGCAGAAGGACACCGAGCGCGCCGCCCTCGAACCCGAGGTCGCGAGGTACGACGAGCGTCGCCGTCTCAAGGAGGTGCTTGATGCGGCGGCGGTCCACCACCGCGAGGCCTCCCGCCTCCGTGAGGAGGCCCGGTCGGTGAGGGCTGAGCATGCCACGCTGGAAGACCTCATCCGGAACCTCCGCCGCGATGCAGCGGCACTCGGCGACCCGGCCATGGCCCTTGAAGAGGCAGAACAGCGGCGTGCGACGCTCGCCTCGGCCCTCGCCACCGCCAGGGCCGGCCGCGAGGCCGCAGCCGACCGGGATGCATCGGCACGGGCGCACCTGCAGGAGATCGAGGCGCTCGGCCCGGAGTCGTGCTGTCCCACCTGCCACCAGCCCCTCAGGACGCACTATCCCGACCTGGTCGCCGGCCTGGAGGAGGAGGCCGCCGCGGCCGAACAGGAGGTCGTCGCCCTGGACGTCGAGATCGCCGGGACCGAACGTGAGCGAGTAGCGGTTGAGGAGGAGATCGCCGACATCGCCGGGCGGTGCCGCACTCTCCAGGGGCTTCAGGTCGAGATCGCTGCTCGAGAAGAAGCCCTCGCCGAACGGGCCCGCCGGTGCGACCTCCTTATGGCCCGGTGCGAGGCCGAGGACCAGGCGGTCGCCGCCCTCGGCATCGGTGCCTACGATCCCGAGCGTCATGAAGAGGTCGTCAGGGACCTCGCGTCCCTATCAGAACTCAGGGCCCGGTATGACCGGCTGTCAGGAGAAGCCGCGGCCCTGCCCGGGAAATTCGAGGCCCTTGACGCCCTTGACGCCGAGGGGAGCACGGCCCTCCTTGCCGTCGAGGTGGCGCGGGCCGACTGTGCGGCACACCCCTATGACCCGACCAGGAAGGCCGGGCTCGAGGAGGAGGCCGGGCGCCTGGAGGCGCTCTGGCAGGAGTACGTCGCGGCGAGGGCCAGGGGGGAGGGCCGGCAGAAGGTGGAGGAAGAGTACGCCGCGGTGAAGACGGGCCTCGACCGTCTGGACGGGGCACTGGCAGGATGCACTGCGGAGATGAAGGTCCTGGACTTCGATCCTGAGACCTATGCCCGGCTCGGTGAGGAACGGCGGGCGGCCGAAGAGCGGCACCGCAGTTATCTTTCCCTGGCCAGGGAGGCGGCCCGCCTCCCTGACCTGAAGAACCGGCTCTCGACGCTTGCGTCGGAGACCGGTGCGGCCGAAACGCATCTCGCCGGGGTGCTGGCGGCCCAGGAAACTCTGGGCTTCGACCCCGACCGTCTCGCCGGCGTGCGTGCCCGGGCCCGCACCATCGCCGAAGCGGCCCAGGCACAGCGGGAAGAGGTGAGCAGACTCCAGGCTGAGGTCAGGCATCTGAAGGAGCGCGAGGAAGAGCTGAAGACAAAAGTGCAGCAGGCCCGTGCGATCAGGGCCGCGATCACCGGCTTCGAAGAAGAACAGGAGAACCTGAAACTGACCCGCACCCTCCTCTCCGAGTACACCACCTATCTCCTCGGGGTCGTGCGCGGGCACCTGGAAGGCGTCGTCGGCGAGGTGCTCGGCGAGATCACCGACGGCCGCTACGACACCGTCACCTTCGACGACGACTTCACCCTCATGGTCAACGACATGGGCGCCGACTACCCGGCCGCACGCTTCTCAGGCGGCGAGCAGGACGACATCGCTATCGCCCTGCGCATCGCCCTCTCCAGGTACCTGGCGGCCATGCGCGGGATGGGCGACCCGGCGGTCCTGATCTTCGACGAGATCTTCGGGAGCCAGGACGAGGAGCGGCGGACCAACCTGGTCCGGGCCCTCAGAACCCAGGAGGCCCACTTCCCCCAGATCTTTTTGATCTCGCATATCGCCGAGGTCCATGAGGAGTTCGAGACGACCCTCCGGGTCGAACCCGGTCCTGGCCCGGAGAGCCATATCGAGGAGGCGTCCCGGTGATCCCCCTCGACGAGCGCGACCTCGCTGGGGTGCTCGGGTATCTCGGGCACATTCGTCCCGCCGACCTCTCCTCCAGGTTTGCGCGGGCCGGGGGATATGACGTCTCGTCCTTCACCCCCTGCGGTGAGGAATGGGACGGCTACCTCTCGGCGGTGGACGGGAGCAACGCCATGGTGCTTGAGAGCGGCAGTTTCTCGGTCGCGCTGGCCCGGGCCGTCGAGACGACCTTCTCGGGCGGGCGGCGGGTCCATGCCGGGGAGACGTCCCTGCGGGCCTTCAGGATCGGCCCGGAGGCCGAGAACCCGGCCTATGGCGATCTCTATGCCGAATGTTTTGAGGACGCACCACTCAAGTCCCTCGAGAACGAGGACCGCTCCCGCGCCGCGGCGGTCTTCAGGGACACCCTCGAGTACGCCACCGCCCTCCGTCTGGCCTCGAACCTCGATGCCGGCGACGTCCTTCTCCTGGACGGTGCACTCAGGGTCGACCACGAGAGTCTCCGCCCGGTCCTCCTCAGGATCCTGAGAGAAGCCAGACGGCGGGGCGTCCTCGTCGCCGCGGTGACCAAGATGGCGGCGTCCACCTGGGGCGGCGGCGTCCCCCTCGTCCCGGCCGCCGCGGCCCTTGCCCGCGACCTGGGGGTGCGGGGGCCGTGGTACCTGGAGGTGCCCCCGGAGGTCATGGACGCCGAGCGTTACCAGGAATGGCACTTTGGCGACACCTATGTCGCCTCCCTCCACCAGAAGGCGCCCCTGGCCTTCAAGGTGGAGGTCCCGGAGGGTGCGTCGTCTCGATCGGTCGAGGCCACCTTTGCCGCCCTCGCCGCCTATGCCGACGACGGCAGGGTCACCGGCTACCCCTTCCCCCTCTTCGACGCCCACCGCCTCGTGACCATCGGCCTCGACCAGGTGGAGCAGGTCAGGCAGACCCTCATCGGGGCGATGAGCCGGCAGGGGATGACCGGGAACGAATTCCAGGCCTATTTTGGTGATATCCATGACAGATTTGCATCCTATCGATAACGACGACTCGGCGAAGTACCGGCTCATCGGCGAGAGTGTCCTCTCGTATCAATTCATCGTCCCGCACGACGCCAGGATCTATCTCGGCGACCTGCTCAAGATCGCCGACGAGACCAAGGGCCTCACCTTCTATGCCAAGGTGAGCGAGATCTGCCATGCCTGCAACTTCGCCGATCCCCGGTGGGACACCCGGGCCTATGCTGGCCGGTTCTATGTGATGGGCGAGGACGTCTTCCTGGGGGTGAAGGCGGCGCCGCTCGGCTACCTCGACGAGGGCGGGAAGTTCAGGAAGCCGAACACTCTCCCTTCCAAGTTCTCCCGGGTGGTCGCCGACCCCGATGCCGCGGACTTCGCCTTCCTCAGGAAGGAGATGGGCGAGATCGAGGTCGGGCTTCTCAAAAACGGTCTCGGCGTCGTCGAGGGCGTTCCGGTCGCCCTCCATGCGAAGGTGATGGCCCAGCACATGGGCGTCTTTGCGACCACCGGCATGGGCAAGAGCAACTTCATGAAGGTCTTCTCCGCCTCCTGCATGAAGGCGCGGGAGTTCGGGATGCTCATCGTCGATCCCCACGGCGAGTACGCCACCGGCGGACGTTCGTCCACCGGCGACCCCACGAAGGGGCTTCTCCACTACACGGCGGGCCGCGACGGGCTTGCGGTCTTCACCATCGACCGGAAGAAACTGGAAAAGTACCACCTCAACCATCTGTGGCTCGAGTACGACGACATCAGGGCCTCCGACCTGAACATCCTCTTCGACCATTCCGGGCCGCAGCACGACGTCCTCGAACTCCTCGGCGACGTGCGGGGATCCGACCTGATCGCGTTCTTCGAAGAGACCGACTTTGCGAACTTCGACGCCGGGACGTACGAGGGCCGTTTCAAATGGATCGCAGAGCAACTGCGCACCTCCCATCCGGGACCGCTCAACGTCCTCAAGCGCCACTTCGAGATCCTGACCCGGAGCAACGCCCCCTTCTTCAGGAAGGAAGGGTCGTCCATCCCCGAGATCGTCAGGGCCCTCGATGAGAACAAGGTCGTCCTCATCGACATCCCGACGATGGGAGAGAGAAGCGAACTTTTCGTTCTTTCGGTGATCACCCGCCAGATCATGGGGCGCCACCGCGAATGGGGGGTCGACAAGGAGGAGAGGCCGCCCCAGGTGCTCATCGCGATCGAGGAAGCGCAGCGGGTCCTCGGCACCGGAGGCAGGCAGACCCAGATCTTTCGCGAGGCGGCGATGGAGGGGAGGAAGTTCGGGGTCGGGCTCTGCGTGGTCACCCAGCAGCCCAAAAACATCGACCCGCGGGTCCTCGCCCAGCTCAACACCTTCGTGGTGATGGGGCTCGGCGACCGGGGCGACCGCGACATCATCGCGAGCAGCGCGAAGCAGGACCTCTCCCAGATGGACACCGAGATCCAGACCCTGGATACCGGCGAAGCGGTCATCTCCACCCTGAAGATTCCCTTCCCGGTGAGCACGAAGATCCACGCCTTCGACGGATATATCGGGACGTTGAACCGGGAGGCCAGGCGCCCGATCGACGACGGACTGAAACGGGGTTTTTTCTGAAGAAGTTACTGTCAGTGTGAAGTCTCTGAATCCCGGGGAGGGCGTGGATCAGTTGCCCATGCTCTCGCGCTTTGTTGAGGGTGGCAACAAGTTCTTCGGAATCTTTGATGGTGCCTTCCATGTCTTATCATGAGGTCATCCCAAAACTCTCCAGCCTTGATATGTGACCGGAAGAATTTTTTGAAGTACGGTGTAGTTCGAGAGATTGCTGCCGCCCTGGTCCTATCTTCTTCGGAAGGGGGTCCGGGGGCAGTGCCCCCGGCATGAGGGTGCGGGGAGGCGTGATGATCTGAACGTGCCGCCCCCCATCGCAGAATCTTCATCCCAATCTTGCGCCGGGGGGTTGCACCCCCCGGACCCCCCAAGACGAAGATAACCGGGGGGCGGCAACAAAGGGGTGGTCCCGGGGGCCTCCCGCTCAGAAGACAGAGCAAGGATCCCTGCTCCCTCCAGAGATCCACGATTATTTTCATCGCGTATGCTTGAGCCGCAGAATCATGTTGAATTCTACACAACTTTCCCACATCCAGGGGATTAACCTCTGAATTCTCCCGGGAAAGCAATGGACCCACCCCCATCTCACGGGATCAAGGAAGTCGTTCCGACAAAAGAGTGAAATTTTTTCCAGAACCTGAAGAAGTGAGACCCAATTCCAGAGGGGACAGGGTCACTTCTTCTTTTCTGCTTCGATCTTTCTGATCGAGACGCAGTTGATCACCGGTTCTCCGGCCACCACAAAGCGGCGGATCACCATGCCGAGCACCTCGACGACGTCGTCCTTGTTGATGTCCTCCTGGGGAGAAGTGAACATCTTCACCGAGATCTCACCGGTCCGGTCGGCAACCGAGAACTGAGGCCTGTTGAGGTACTTGAATGAGGCCCGTTCCACGACTCCCTTGATCCTGACCGGTTTGTTGAGCAGGGTCTCGTTGATCATCCTGACCCGATACTCCTTTGCCTCACGCTCATAGACCGGGATGAGGTCGATGTACTGGCTCTGGCTCATGTAGTTGAGTGCACCAGGGATGATGAGGAGGAGGACCAGCGTCGGGATACCCCAGAGAAGGATCGAAGTGTCTCCGGTAACCACAACACTTGCGATGACCACAAGGGAAAAAAAGGCGAATGCGGCCAATGGAAGGGCCGAGATTCGCACATTTACTCTACCGATATCCATTGTACGGTACTCTTACGCGCTGCACTCACTTGAGTGCTGCGATCTCCTTCTTGAAGGCGACCCAGTAGATGACGCCCACGAAGAGCAGACCACCGATGATGTTGCCGATGGTGACGAGGATGATGTTGTTCGTCCACATCGTCACCCAGCTCAGACCCTGGAGCTTTGCGCCCACAACTGCCGCCTGTTCAGCGGTGAGGTACGGGGCGGTCAGGATGCCTGCCGGGATGAAGTACATGTTTGCGACACAGTGCTCGAACCCGGTGGAGACGAAAGCCATGATCGGGAACCAGATCCCGAAGAACTTGCCTACGGCGTCGTCGGCGCAGATCCCGAGGAGGATGGCCAGGTTGACGAGCCAGTTACAGCCGATAGCCTTGAGGAGAAGCGACCACATCGCTGCTCCACCGACATAAGCAGTCTTACCTGCGGCAATGTTCACCGCGGTGACACCGAAGGCGGTTGCCGTGCCGGCACCGGCGGCCGTCCAGGAGGTCAGGGGGCCGTATGCCATGAGGTAGGCGTAGACCACAGAGCCGATGAGGTTGCCAATGTAGACCCAGACCCAGAGATTAAGCACACTGGCCCATGAGATCTTGTGGATGAACGCGGCCATGGGGGCGAGCATCGCGTCGCCGGTGAAGAGCTCGGCACCGGTCAAAACGGTGATGATAAGCCCGACGGGGAAGACGGACCCCAGGATCAACTTTGCGAAACCAGCACCCAGGAAAGGTGCGACGCCTGTGCTACAGACGGTTGCAAGCCCGGCACCCATGGCAATGTAGGCACCAGACATGAACCCCCTCACGAGCATGTTCCAGGCGGGGAGGGAAACTTTGTATTTCCCCGTGTCGCCTGCCTTTGCGACAATCGCTACTGGAGGATGGAACACCATTACTTTACACCTCTTAAACGTCCAACCTATACCGCACTATAAAGTCTTTCTGTATAGGTCATTCTACACTCTCTTGAGATATTATTAAAGACTTTCTAAATAATCCTGTGAACGGGTGCATCTCACGTTTTCTAGCCCCCATGGGGCCTTTTCTTTGGTTAAATTCTATTGGTTGATATTAAGTGGGAGTAAACGAGATCTTCCCTCTGATCCTGGAAAATCGTGCCTGTTGTGGAGAATTTTTCCGGCCCTTCCATCTTCCTCTCACCGTGGCGCGCAGATCGCCTCCTCTGGCGCATGCAGGTCGTACGGTCTGATCCCGGTGATTTCCTTGGATATCGGGATATCCTTTTTCTTCTTTCTCCGGCAAATACTATCTGCATTATGTCGGAAGGCGCCACCCCCTCACAACGGATCTTTCTGATCGCCGTGATCGTCGGAGTTATATCAGGTATAGGGGCTCTCGTCTTCTTCGAGGCCCTTAAAATCGGAACCCGCTTTTGTATGGGAACCCTTGTTGGGTTTCATCTCCCCGAGGAGGGGCAGAGCATGGCCGAGATCGCCCTCTGGTCCGCGCCCCCCAACCCCTGGATGATCCTCCCGGTGATCTGTCTGGGCGGTCTTCTCTCCGGTCTTCTGGTCTATACCTATGCCCCTGAGGCCGAAGGGCATGGGACCGATGCCGCGATCAAGGCCTTTCATGGGGAAGGGCGGATCCGGCGCCGCATCCCTCTTCTCAAGGCACTCACTGCCGTCATCACCATCTCCACCGGCGGGAGTGCCGGGCGGGAGGGGCCGACCGCCCAGATGTCGGCGGGGTTCGGCTCGATGGTCGCCGACTTCCTGGGGCTGTCAGAGCGCGAGCGGCGGATCGCCCTTGCCACCGGCATCGGCGCCGGGATCGGAACGATCTTCAAGGCACCGCTCGGCGGGGCGATCCTTGCGGCCGAGGTGCTGTACACCCGTGACTTCGAGGCGGAGGCGATCATCCCCGGTTTCCTGGCCTCGGTCATCGGGTATGCGATCTTCGGGAGTGTCGAGGGTTTTGAACCGGTCTTTTCTCCGGTCGCCGTCGAGTGGACGGTCACCCAGATCCCGCTCTTTCTGCTCCTCGGCGTGGTCTGTGCCGGGATGGGCCTGCTGTACATCAGGACATTTTATGGGACAAAACAGGTCTTTGCAACCTTTTTCGAGCGTCACCACCTTCCAAAGCATATCAAACCCGTTGCCGGCGCCTTCCTCACCGGCCTGCTCGTCGTCGCCCTCATCTATCTCTCCCCCGAGACGGCGATCGTCGGGCTTGCCGGACTGGGCACCGGGTATGGCTTCATTCAACTTGCCCTGTACTCAATGCTCCCCCTCTCGGTCCTCCTCTTCATCCCGCTCGTCAAGATCCTCACCACCTCGCTGACCATCGGCTCGGGGGGGAGCGGAGGGGTCTTTGCGCCGGGACTGGTCATCGGCGCCGCAACCGGCGGTGCGGTCGGGACGGCGCTCCATCTGCTGGCCCCTGCATATGTGCCCGCAGGGTTGCTGCCCGGGTTCGTGGTGGTCGGGATGATCGCGTTCTTCGGCGCCATCTCCAACGCCCCCATCGCCGTGATGATCATGGTGGTGGAGATGACCGGGAACTTCTCGCTCTTCGTCCCGGCGATGGGTGCGGTGGCGGTCGCCTATGTCCTCACCGGGGAATCGACGATCTTCGTCGAGCAGGTCCGCACCAGGGCCCAGTCCCGCGCCCACCGCGGCGAGTATGAGGTGGATATCCTGGAAGGGATCAGGGTGAAGGAGGTGATGGTCCCGCGCTCCTCGGTCATCGCCCTCGCCCCGGAGGACGGGTGCGGGACGGTCCTCGACCTCGTCAGGTCGACCGAACATACCGGCTATCCGGTCCTTGAAGGAGACGAGATCGTCGGGATCATCACGACCAGAGACGTCCGCGCCCTCCTTGCCGCCGGCGACCTCTCCTCTCCGGTGCGCGAGGTGATGACCGCACCGGTGGTGACCGTCGCCGAGCACCGGAGCCTGGAGGAGGCATTGCAGCTCATGATGGAGCGGGATATTCACCACCTCCCGGTGGTCGCAGAGGAAACCCCCGGACGGCTGGTCGGCTTCATCACCAGGACCGATCTGATGCTTGCCCATACCAGACGCCTCGCGTCGGGAGGGGATCCCTGAGGTCTGGATTTCTCGGATGGGGTTGCTTCAATCTTTTTCTGAGTGAATGGGAATTTCTCAAATATTATCTCTTTGATTTTGATAAAACGAATAAATCTAGCTCTGATTCTGACGACATATTATATAGGTACGAAAGCGACTTTTCTTGGACGTGAACCTCTCTGATCCCCCTGGCCATGAGAGCACGTTCCCCCTCCTGTCCGGGCCCAACACCGCCTGGGTCAGGCTGCATGAATATGGGAACGACCTCTTCTTTTGTTTCTCTCCAGACGGCCAGATCCTTCATTTCAACCATGCTGCAAGGGAGACGCTCGGGTACACAGATAGGACAGCCCCTCGAACCGTCGACTCCCTTGTCGCCACCCCTGACCGCGGCCGCTTCTCCAGGCTCCTGATCCAGGCGGCAGCGGGTGAAGAGCCCGGTGAGATCAGGGTATCTTTCATAGACACGGGAGGAAAGAAGATTCCGATCGCCGGCAGACTCCTTTGCTGCTGCGGCGGGGGAGAGGAGGTTGTCGGGGGATTGTTCTCCCCGGTCAAGGGTGATCAGTTCGATGACGGCGTCTTCAGAGAAGTTTTTTATGCCAGTCCGGCAGCCATGGCGGTCACCAGTGGAGAGGACGACCGGTGCGTCATGATCAACGCGGCCTTCTGCACGCTCCTCGGTTGTCACCCGGCGGCACTTCTCGGGAAGACTCCGGCCGGGTCCGGGGTCTGGACCGATCCTGGCGATTATGACCGTCTCGTCTGCGGTATGGATGGGTCGGGTGCGTCCCGGGAGATCGGGGTGCGCCTCCTGCGCAGCGATGGTGCCCCTCTGGAATGCGTTGTTTCGGCGAAGGATCTGAAACTCTGGGGTCTGCCGCACCGACTTCTGGTCGTCCGCACCACTGGTCAGAGCCGTTTCCATGCCTTCCTCGACCGGGTCAATGACGCCGTTGTGCTCCATGAGGTCGGGGGAGACGGTCTCCCAGGTCGGATCCTCGATCTCAACAGGGGTGCCTGCTCCTTGTTTGAGTATTCGTGGGAGGATCTGCTAGGTCGTCTTTTCAGGGACTTTATCCCACTCTTGGAATGGGAAAGAGTCGCCTCACTGGTCTGTGCTCTCAGGGACGAGGGACAGATCACCGCCGAGATCCCTCTTGTCAGACAGGACGGGAGAGAGGTGCCCGTCGAGATCAGTGCCCATCTTTATGAGCAGAATGGGTCAGAGATCGTCCTTTTGGTCATGCGTGATATCAGCGAGCGGGTGGAGAGTGAGAAGAAGATCAGGGAGGCGAACCAGCGTCTCAACCTCCTCATCGACGCTCTCCCGGAGTCGGTGTACTTCAAGGACCGGGAGAGGCGGTGTCTCATCGTGAACAATACCCTTGCTGAGCTTGCAGGGATGCAAAAGGAGGAGATTGTCGGAAAGAAGAATGACGACGTTTTCCCTCCTGCATTTGCTGTTCAGTGTGACCTGACCGACTTCCGTATCCTTGAGGAACGGACCCCCATCCACTCGCTGGAGTCGGTGGAGGGTGAAGATGGGAGTATCTTTTGTTTTGATACGACGAAGGTGCCGGTCCTCGACGAGGACGGAGAGGTCAGGTACTTTGTCGGGGTCAGCCGCGATATCACCGAACAGAAAAGGGCTGAGGAGGCGCTCCGTCATTCGGAAGCAAAATATCGGATGCTCTTTGAGGCGGCAAGCGACGCGATCTTCATCTTCGACCGGGAAGGACGGTTTCTCGAGGTGAACCGGGTTGCATGTGAGCGGCTGGGGTACCGGAGGGACGAACTGCTCGCCATGACCCGGGCTGAGATCAGCAGTCCGGTCCTGCGGGACGAGGTGTCCGAGCGGATCAGGATGCTCTTTGAGCGCGGGCAGGTCATCTACGAGACCGATCATATTACCCGGGACGGCCGGGTGATCCCGACCGAGGTGAATGGGCATCTCATCGAGTACGAAGGCAGGCAGGCTGTCCTCTCGATCGCGCGTGATATCACCGAGCGCAAGAGTCTGGAGGAAGAGCTCAGGCGATCGGTGGAGGTCTACCGGACGATCTTCGAGAACACCGGAACAGGGATGGTCCTGATCGATGAGGACGCCACCCTTCTCCTGGTCAACTCGGAGCTGGAACAACTCTTCGGTTACCGGCGGGAAGAGGTGGAGGGCCGGATGCGGTGGACCGATCTGGTCGCGGAGGAAGACCTGGAGCAGATGCTGGAGTACCATGCCGGGAGGCGAGACACCCAGGCATCGGTTCCCGGGAGTTATGAATGCACCGCGATCGCCCGGGGCGGCCGCCGTCTCTGTCTCCTCCTGACGGTCTCGGTGATCCCGGGGACAAAGCAGAGCATCGCTTCGGTGATCGATGTCACCGAGCAGAACGAGGTGGAACTGGCGCTCAAAGAGCGGGAAGAGCGTCTCCAACTCGTCGTGACCGGTGCGGACCTCGGGATCTGGGACTGGGATATGGAGTCCGGGCATTTTGTCCTGAACGAACGATGGGCCGGGATGCTCGGGTACTCGCTATCTGAGGTGGAAGCGAGTTTTGCTGCATGGAAAGCGATGATCCACCCTGATGACCGGCCGAAGGTTCTCTCGGCCCTTGCCTCCTATCTTGCCGGGGATCTCCCCCAGTACCATGCGGAGTATCGGATGCAGGCAAAGGATGGACACTGGGTCTGGGTGCTCTCGGTCGGCGAGGTGGCGGCCAGGGACGCCGGGGGGCGGGCGCTCAGGATGGCCGGGATCCATCAGGACATCACCGGCTTCAAGCGGAGTCAGGAGGCGTTGAAGGAGGCGAACAAGAAACTGACAATCCTCTCGAGTGTCACGCGTCACGACATCCTCAACCAGGTGCAGGGTCTGCTCTGGTTTGCGTCCGAGATCGAGGGGCAGACCGGAAAATATCCCGGCCTGTGCGAGGCGGCGCAGCGGATCGGGCGCATCGCCGAACTGATCCAGTACCAGATCTCGTTCACCCGCGACTATGAGGAGATGGGGGTGAAGGCCCCTGAGTGGCAACGGGTCAGGAAGGTCGCGGAAGGAGCGGCCCTGGCCGCTCTCCCCCGGGGAGTCCGCCTGGAAGTGAAGACCGGGGAACTGGAGGTCTATGCCGACTCCATGCTCAGCAAGGTCTTCTACAACCTCTTTGAGAACGCCGTCAGGCACGGTGAGGGGATCACCAGAGTCACCGTCTCGTTCAAAACTGAAGAGGGTCGAGGAGTTCTCATCGTCGAGGACGACGGTGTAGGTGTCCCTGAGGCCAAAAAATCGTATATCTTCAAGCGCGGCTACGGGCAGCACTCTGGCCTCGGGCTCTTCCTGGTCAGCGAGATCCTGGAGATCACCGGGATGACGGTCCGCGAGACGGGAGCCGAGGGAGAGGGGGCCAGGTTTGAGGTTGCTCTTCCCTGGGGAACCTATCGGTGCGAAGAGGGCATCTGAGAATACCTCTGAGAGCCGAAAAAAGAGTTTCTGGTAGTGGTTCAGTGGATGGCCTTCTTGATCTGCATCCACTCCTCTGCAGAGAGATTTTCTTTGCCGTGCACCTCGCGGGCGTGGTCGGCGATCTTCTGCTCGAGGTCGAACTCGTTCTCGGCCGTGGTCTCGAATTCACATTTCATCCCGATGTCTTTGCACTTAAACGACGGCATGGCCATCACCGGGGGCGGATACTCGGGCTTCTTATATATAGGTGATCCCGGTCCTGATTTTTGGGGAGAATTCCCCACCCCTGTCTCGTCCGGGCGGAAAGGATCCCGATCACTCCGGCGGTGGCGAATGCCCGCCGTCTTTCTTCTCAGGATGGATTTCTTTCGCCAGTTTTTCCACCTCTTCGGCTTTTATCTCCTCGGCGCGTCCTCCGAAGTAGAATCCAACGATTGTTGCAAGGGCTCCTGTCAGGACTCCCAGGGTGTTCTTTAAGAGATCGGAGCATATGTCTTTCTCAGCAAGATAGAGCACTGCCGCTCCGACGATTAAAACAACCGCAAGCATCATCGAATATCTTGACAGCCCCTTCCGTGACGGGGGCTGAGACAGGAGTTCCTGCACTACTGTGATCCGTTCATCTTCGGGAAGATCCTCCAGACGTAGGTTTTTGAGGATCTTTCTTTTCATCAGATAATGCATGGAGATGTTTAGAATCCACGGTAACACGACGAGAATTCCGATAATTATGAAAACGAGGATCCATGATTCCATACTGCGCCTCTCAGGGAGAGGAGGTGATATATTCGGAGGGATATATCTGCCGTTTTGAATGAGATGGTCTATGCAATGGTGGTGTGGGTTTTCCGGGAGGATTGGATCTAAAATCCGGGTGCAGTTCTCTGGAGAGATAGGTCTCTCGATACTCCTTGGAACAGACGTTGAGAAGAAATCTTCTAAAGGAACATCTTTGCGTTGTATCGGGGATTATCTTTTGAAAATGGATGGGCCTGTCCGGATTCGAACCGGAGATCTTCGCCGTGTAAGGGCGACGTCATAACCGACTAGACCACAGGCCCGGTGTTCATAAATGTTTCTCATTGGTCGGTATTAAACGTGTTGCTGCTCTCCGGCCGCGACGGGCCATGCTGGAGAGACAGGTCTGGTTGGGAGGGACGGACCGGCCTCCATGCGCCCGCTCTTCCTCTTCGTCGTGATCCTCCCTTCAGGCGGTGGGAAAAAAGATCGTGCCGGTCACCTGCCGGCCATCTTCTCGAGCAGTTCCCGGATCGCCCGCAGTTCGGCGACGACCGCATCCTGCCCCGCCCCGACAGGGGCCGGTGCGGTCTCTTCCTCCTCGCCGCCGGTCACCGCCGCCACCGGCGGGCGGCCGCGCACCTGCGCCATGATCAGTTCTCTGAGGGGTTCAGGATCCTCGATCCCCAGGATCCTGATCTCGGCCTGGGCCTGCGCCGAGTAGCCGGCCGTCTGGATGCGGAGGTTGGAGATGCCGAAGAGACGCATCACCGGGCCCTGGATGATATCGACATTGGTGATCCGGTTGTACGGGACGATCCCGGTGCTCCTGAACCAGACCCCTCGTTTCCAGGTCATCTCGGTCTCAGTGAGATGGTAGACGATGCTCCGGTAGTACAACGGGATCCAGACGGCGACGAAGATGAGGAGGGCGAGCATGCCCCCTCCGAAGAGCAGGATGAGCAGCCCCTCTCCGGTGAGGGATACCGGGAGCACGATGAAGAAGGCTCCGAGAACGGCCAGGATGACGAGGGAAAGGAAATAATATCTCTTGAACTGGGGGGCGGGCTTGAAGTCTTCCCCTATTCTGATCAAGTATGTCATGGACGATACCTCTCAGCCATACTCCTCGGTGTGGAAGGATAAAGATATGCCCGGCCCCGTGTTTCTCCAGAGGTTGCCATATTCCGGATCCCGATCACGGGGCGGACCTGGACCTGACAAACCCTTATAAATCGCGGTGCGGCAGGGCGACCCATGCCGACTGAGGTTGAGATGGTCCTTGCGGCCATCAGGGGACGGCGGAGCATCAGGGCGTACGAGGAGCGGCCCCTCGACGAAGAGACCGTCACCACGATCATCGACGCGGGGATCCACGCCCCGACGGCCATGGGGCTCCAGCCCTGGCGTTTTATCGTCGTCAGGGACCGCGGGCTGATGAAGCAGATCTCCGACTACTGCAAACCGGTCCTCCGCACGATGCTGGAGGGGGCCACCGACGAGACAGCCACCGTATTTCGAGAACTTCTCTCCAGGGAGAACTTCGAGATCTTCTACGGTGCCCCGGTGCTCGTCCTTGTCCTTGGTGACAGGAAGAACCCGTACAGTACCTATGACTGCACCCTCTGTGCCGGGACCATGATGCTCGCCGCCCATGCGATGGGGATCGGGAGCTGCTGGATCGGTGCGGCCGGACCGGTCGCCGGGAGTCATGAACTGATGAAGATGCTGGAGGTGCCGGCAGGCTATGAGATCATCGCCCCGCTGATCTTCGGCTATCCTGGAGAGCATCCGGGGATGCCGGCGCGGGCCGAGCCGAGGATCACCTGGGTCTGAGGGAGTGGCTAAAAATTTGACTTTGTGAAATAGGATATGAGGCAAAAGCATGCCTCAGACGTGCCGCATGAAAATGTCTCGTCGCAGATCGCCGGGGTGTGGAAGGTTTCTTGATCCTGATCCGTCTCCCTGCGAAAAGGGGACGGCCAGAAAACGATCTGCGTGCCACCCCCTCTTATCCTCAGTTCGTGGGGGAACGAACGGTGACGAGTTTGAGAATACGGAAAATGCGGCCCTGTAGAATCGGGCGTGATCCTCGGGGCTCAGGCATACACGGAGGTCATCCCAAAACTCTCCGGCCTTGCTATGTGATGGGAAGACGTTTCTGAAGTATGGTGTCGTTCAAGAGCGTGCCGCCGCCCCGTCCCTATCTTCGTCGTGGGGGGTTCCGGGGGTTTCCCCCGGCGGGAGAGAGCAAGGAAACACGCTTTCTTCTCTCGGTGGGCGGCACGGCTGATCAGTCCAGATACTTTTGGGATATGCTCACGATGAAAATTTCTCATCACAGATCTCTGGGGTGTGGAAGGATCTTTGATCCTTCTTATCGCTCCATGACAGGTAGTGTGAGCATTCCATCATCGCCGCCCCCACCCAATCCTCCTTGCGGCGGGTCGTCCCCCGGGCCGAGAGTTTGAGAGGCGACAACCCTCCCGCACAAAGATCACTACAAAAAAATTACCCTGAAAATGATCCTGACATTCAATTCTGGAGTTGAGGATAGGAATTTGAACACACAGATTCCCCCTATAACTGATATACGGAGAACAAAACTATCCTCTGAACGTTCAGGCACCCTGCCTTCCTCGTCCTATCTTCATCCCGGGGGTCCGGGGGCAGCGCCCCCGGCGCAAGGGTGCGGGAAGGCGTGGTGATCAGGCGTGCCGCCCTCATCGTAGAATCTTTCCTGGGATCTCGCACCGGTTTTTTCACCCCCCCGGACCCTCCACGACGAAGATAGCCGAGGGGCGGCATGATGCTCGGCATCGATTCACTCCTCGAACGCAAGGATGAGGATCAAGAATCAATCCAGTTCCGGGATGATATTTTCATCCCGTATGCTTGAGGCATGCTCTCGCCTCATGTCCAATTCTACACAACCGTGTTCAAAAAAAGTATTACTGGAGCCCGAAGGACTGCAGGGTCACGTCGGGGTTCACTTCGCCGACATGGTAGACCACACCCTTGGAGAGCTCGTTGATGATGACCTCGGCCGGAGAGAAGAGCGAGGTATCGATCTTGTAGAAATCATATCCTGCCTCCTTGAAGATCTCGTTGAAAGGCTTGCCGTAGCCCTGTGATTTGTTGGACGGGATCTTCTCGAGGTACTCGGTGATCTCAGGGGCGTCCATCGTCAGGGTGATCTGGCCGTGATAGATGGTGGCGTCGTTGGTGACACCCATGGCCAGCTTCGGACCGCGGACCGGCGGGATCGGGGCCGTGCCCATACCGGCGATGATCTTCCTGGTGTCGAACCCGAGTTCGTTGAGTTTGTAGACCGCGGTTTCGACACACCGGCCGGCGACCTGGATGGACCCGGTGATCGAGGAGGTCGGGGCGACGATCGCACAGGTGTTGGCGACGTCCACCTTGCAGGCGTCGGCGACGGACTGCATGACCTCGCCGTTCGGGAGGTGGTCGCTCTCCAGGCAGATCACCGCAGACTCGCACTCGTCCTGATAGTCGATCACCTCATAGGTGTGCTTGGGCTTGAGGGAGAGTGCCCGTGCAGGGCCTGAACCCATCGCGAAGTAGTTCCCGACTTTGACGGTCCACCCAGCCTTCTGTGCGCCGAGGCACGCGATCGACGGGTAGTCGGTCGAGACCTCGATGAAGGGCATCGGGATCCCCTTGATCTGGCCCATCGTGAAGTTCACGTCGGCCAGACCGCCGAGACAGATCTCGGTGAAGACCCGTCCCGCCTGGTAACCGCCGGCTACCGAGACGCCGGCATCGACGATCCTGGCACCATTGTCCAGCTCGTGTGCCGCGACGTTGTAGTCTTCAGGGTACTCGAAAATATCGTTGAAAATGTCAAGGGCCTGTTCATTCACGCTCAGCATGGAAATCTCACCGTTCACATAAAGAACGCGGAGAGAATAGATAAGACTTGTCAATCGATCCCTCAGACCAGGAGTTTGAGGATCCGATTGGGGTCGTATCTGAGGGATATGACCCGCGTCCGGCCCCGTCCCTGGCGATAATTGAGATTGATGAGGCGCATGGCATCGAGCTTTTTCACGATCTCATAATATCTTGTGTATCCGAGTTTCATGTGCTCTTTTGCCTTTTCATACACGCCTCCTGCATTCATCTCCTCCTTCTCGTCCTTCTCCCGACTCAGCGTGGCGATGATCCGCATCAGGTCTTTCTCTTCATCTTTCAGGGTCCTGAGCGTGAAGGTGAGGTGGAGATATTTCGAGACCTCGTAGGCCCGGCAGATGTCGTCCTCCTCGACCTGCCGCCTGGCGGCCGTCTCCGCGTTGAGGGTGGCACGCTTGAGGAGGTCGAGCCCGACCCGCAGGTCGCCACTCTTCATCGTCTGCTCGACGACAAGGTCGAGCATCGCATCGGAGAGTGCCCCGGGGTACAGCCCGGTCATCACCCGCTCGGAGAGGATGTGGCGCACCTCGTCGGTGCCGTACGGGGGGAAGTAGATCTCGGTCGGTCGGAAGACCGAGGCGACCCTGGGATCGACCTCGCGGGAGAGGTCGACGTTCATGTCGGAGATGATGGTGATCACCCCGATCCTGGTGCCAGGATAGGCCTCGTGCGAGCGGAGGAGGGGATAGAGGATCTTGTTGATCTCGTTCTCGTACAGGAGATAGTTTGCATCGTCGAGGGCGACGAGCAGAACCTTTTCCTCTTTCTGGAGGCGTCTGGCGACGAAGTCGAAGATCTGTTTGAACGAGGTGCCTGAGGCGGGAGGGTGGCGGCCGGAGAGTTTCTGGTAGATCTGGGCAAAGACGGCGAACTTGGTGTTGTCGATCTGGCAGTTGATGTAGACCGGGACCAGTTTGCTCTCGTGCTCTTCCACCTGACCGAGGAGTTTGCGCACGCTTGTCGTCTTGCCGGTACCGGGCAGGCCCCTGCAGATGGTGTTGAGCGGCCTGCCTCCCCTGAGCCCCGGCGTGATCTGGAACGCGAGTTCCCGCATCTGGGTCTCCCTGTGGTTGAACTGCTCCGGGACATAATCGATCTCGAAGACTTCTGGGTCCCGGAAGAGGGTCTCGTCCCACATGAGGAGGTCCTTTTTCATTATCAATCCCTCGTCCCGTCTCTATTTATAGGCTGTAGATCTTTCTTTTCGCCCGGCGCTCACTGCGGGTGAGTCAGTTTGTCCATGCAGCCCTTGCAAAGGGTTTTGCTCAGGAAGAGCTGGCTCATCTGTTTCTGGGTCTTGGTGACCGGTGCACCGCACTCCTCGCAGACCGCTTCTCCGGCGGCCGGGGCGGGTTTTGGTGTGGGTGCAGCCGCGGGCTTTGTCGGTTTTTCCGGTGTGGGTTCTGGTGCCGGTGCTGCTGGTTTTTCCGGTACCGGTTCAGAAGCCCGGGGTTCTGCCACCGCCGGTGCGGGAGGAGTTATGGTTTCAGGTGCCGGTGCCGGTTCAGGGACCATGGGCTCCGCCACTGCCGGTGTGGGGGGTGTGATGGGTGCAGGCGCCGGTTCAGGTGCGACCTCTTCTGGCTCCTCTTCCTCGACCTCGATGGGCACGAGCACGGTCTGTTCCTTTACCGGGGCCGGAGGTTCAGGTTCTGTTGCCTTCTCCGTAGAGAAGACCCGGCGACGGTAGGCGTCCACCCGTTCGGCGGTTGCTTCGTCGCCTCGCCCGAGTCTGGCCAGCATCCCGTCGAGGAACCCGGCGAGTTCGTCGGCGTCCTCCTGCGACTCCACCTCTCCGGCCACCTCGAGGCGGAGGTTCTCGTAGTTGTCAAGGTTGACGGTGATCCCGAGTGTGAGTGTCTTCTTTCCAGGCATGATTACTCACCTGATCTATAGGTGCGGTATCTATATCTGTGTTATATTTGGGGATAGATTGAAGATGCCGGTCAACCCGGACCCTTACCTCTTCCGCGCCGCCAGACCCGGCACCCTCTCCTCGGCGACTGGAACCCCGTCTCTCTGGTGCCGGTCTGGATCGATATTTATGCAGGGAAAAGAGATATATGGCCAGATACGAGTAACTCCCCCGAGCGCCCGGGACCATCCGGGCCGCGGGGTGCGGCAGATGATGAGAGTTACCCCCTCTGATCCATGATGAATGCAGGGTTCTGATGCCGCACGTTCTTCTTTGAAAATAAGTTTCTGGCATTTTTGGCTCTGTAGAACATCCTCTTTTCATCACCTCAACCCCTCTGTGACCTTCATCCATCGCCTTCCCTCATGCTCACGCCGGGGGAGAGTGCCCGGACCTCCGGGATGAAGATAGGAGCGGGAAGGCACAATCGATGGCCTGTAAATGGGATCGCCGTCCCTGATCCTATCCTGATGTGGGGCGGATCGGGGGGCGGGCAGTCCCCCGCAGAGATGCCCATCTTGAGCATCTCTACAAAGCAAAATAAAGTCCTACGCGCTCTTCCGCCCGAAAAGAAGAGGCAGGAGGTCGGCCGAGTTGCGCAGACCGTACGCACCCTTCGCCGCCTCGCGCTCCGAGTACACCCTGGTGGAGTCCGCGCCATGCCCCAGGACCGCGAAGGGGACCGGGTTGCTGGTGTGGGTCTTGAGCCTGATCGGCGTCGGGTGGTCGGGGAGGAGGGCGACTGCCCCGTCGAAGTGGTCGAGGACAGTGCCGAGCAGTCCGTCGACCCCCTCGATCGCCTTCACCTTCTCCTCGACGCTGCCCATATGTCCGGCTTCGTCCGGCGCCTCCACATGGATGTAGATGAAGTCGAGGTGCTCGATGGCCTCCAGGGCATGCCGGGCCTTGGCCTGGTAGTCGGTGTCGATGAACCCGGTGGCGCCCGGGACATGGATCACCTCCATCCCGGCGTACGTCGCGATCCCGTTGAGGAGGTCGACCGCGGAGATCATCCCGCCTGCAAGCCCCCAGCGCTCCGTGAAGTCCGGGATCGCCGGGCGCTTCCCCCCGCTCCACGGCCAGATCGTCGTGGCCGGGAGTTTTCCTGCGGCTGTGCGGGCGCGGTTCACCGGGTGGTCGGCAAATGCAGCCTCTGCGGCCTCCATGCACCGAGCGAGAAGAGGAGCGTCCCCGCCTCTCGGGAGGTACGGGGCGACCGCCTGCCCGACGATGTCGTGAGGCGGGGAGGTCTCCGACCCTTCGGCTTCATGGACGACCATCAGGTTACGGTACGAGACGCCGGGGTGGAGGTCGGCGCCAGGCACGGCAAGAGACCTGATGAGCGCGGCGCCCTCCTCACTGGAGATATGTCCGGCATTGAAGTCCTCCATCACCCCGTCCCTGAGCGTGACCAGGTTGAAGCGGTAGGCATAGTCCGACGGGGCCAGGTCGACCCCCATGCTCGCCGCCTCCAGTGGCCCCCGTCCGGTATAGCAGGTCCGCGGGTCGTAGCCCAGGACCGAAAGGTTTGCGACGTCGCTTCCTGGCTCGAAACCGTCGGGCACGGTCTTCAGGAGTCCGCACCGGCCCTCTCTCGCGACGAGATCCATGTTGGGGGTGTTAGCATATTCGAGGGGGGTCTGTCCGCCGAGTTCTTCGAGGGGTTCGTCGGCCATCCCGTCCCCCAGCACGACGATGTATTTCATGGGTATCATCCGAGCATTCCGTGTACAGATGTGATTCCAAGCATAGTAATGGTGGTGACGGCAACGGCGATCAACATCCCGGCAGCGATGGCGGGGAGGGCATAGCGGAACCTGATTCCGAATACGAATGCTGCGGCGCAGGCCGTCCATGAACCGGTGACCGGGATGGGCACGGCGACGAAGGGGATGAGGGCGAGGGCGCCCCAGCGTTCGAAGCGTTCCGAGTGTCGGCGCGTCCGGGTGAAAAGCCAGTCGAAGAATTTCTCGAAAAGTTTCGATCTGGCGATCAGGAAGTCGGAGACCGGTTCGAGAAGGAGGAGGAGCACCACGACCACGGCAAGGTTGCTGGCGATCCCGATCGCGGCGGCGGCGACCGGCGGGTAGCCTCCCTGGATCGCGAGCGGGATCGCGTAGCGCGACTCCCAGAAGGGGAGGGCGCTCTGCACGGCGATGAGGACCGTGGCGATCAGGTCCATGGCATCACCGGAGGATGGCGCGCACGGTCTTTCTGACGCTCTCCTCAGACCCGAGGTCCGGCCGCCATCCGAGGGCCTTCATCTTCTCGATGGAGAGTTGCATCTTCGGGACGTCTCCGACCCAGCCCCGCGCCCCGCCGGTGAAACGGTACTCCACGTCCGAGAGCCCCATCTCGTCGACGATGATGTCCGCGATGGAGACGACGTCGATCCAGTCCTCTGAACCGATGTTGAAGGTGTTGACGGTCTCGTTTGCGTGGGCGACCGCATACTCAAAGCCCCCGACGCACTCGCGGACGTCCAGGTACGATTTGGTCTGCCGTCCGTCTCCCAGGATCTCGAGTTCCCGCGGGTTCTCCCGCAGTTTCCTGATAAAGTCGGTGATCACCCCGTGCCCGCTCCGCTCGCCGATGATGTTGGCGAACCTGAAGACCCAGGCCTGCATCTCGAAAGAATGAGCGTAGGCCGAGATCAGCGCCTCGCAGGCAAGTTTGGTCCCGCCGTAGACCGAGATCGGGAGCATCGGGGTATAGTGCTCAGGGGTCGGGATGACCGAGGCCTCGCCGTAGACGGTGGAGGTGGAGGTGAAGACCAGTTCAGGTACCCCGTGCTCGTGCATGGCGTCGAGCACCCGCTGCGTGGCAAGGATGTTGTTGTCCACCTGGACGCCAGGACTCTGGGCACTCTGCCGGACGTCGGGGTCGGCGGCGATGTGGTAGATGCGGTCGGCCCCTTCGAAGACCGACTGCCACCCGTCGTCGAGGAGGTCGGCCCTGACAAACCTGACATCTCCCGCCTGGAGGTGGCCGGCGATCTGCTCGGTCGAACCGGCGCTGAGGTTGTCGATGACCACGACGTCGTCGCCGCGTGCGACGAGGGCGTCCACGGTGTGCGAGCCGATGAATCCGGCACCGCCTGTGACTATGCTGAACATCACCATTGAATATCCTTCCAATGCTATAGGAATAGTGGTATGTTTATCGGGATCGATCATGGCACGACGGCCATGCGCTTTGCCTCCGAGGAGGGGCATTTCAAGATCTCACGCGAGGCGGCACGCGAGTTCTCGGTCCATGACCTCGAACGACTATGCCCCCTGGATGAGATTGAGGGGATCGCGGTCTGTTACTCGATGGGTGACGGGATCTCGGCCGTCACCGACATCAGAAAGGTGAAGCACCGCGGGGTCGTCTCCCGGGAAGGGGCTGGCAAGCACATCGGTGGCGGGACGCGCGTCTACGACGAGGTGGCCGCGAGCGGGATCCCCGCGGTCGTGGTCCCCGGCATCCACCGCGGCTCCCCGACCGACCCGCGTTTCAAGGCCTATTCGCACCAGACCAGCCCGGAAAAACTGGGGATCGCCTATGAGGTCTGTCATGACCTGGGTGGGGACGTGGTGGTCTCCGACATCTCCTCAAACACCGTCACGCTCCTGGTCTCAGGCGGCGAAATCGTGGGGGCCTTCGATGCCTGCGTCTTTGCGCCGGGCACCCAGCACGGGGCGCTGGACGTCGACGCCATCCGGCGGATCGACGCCGGGATCGAGACGGCGAACGAGGCCTTCCTCCATGCGGGCGTCACCCACACCCTCCCCCCCGAAGAGCAGGACCGCACCATCGCGATGTTTGCGGCGATGGAGTGCGCCTCGATGCTCCTCCTCAACCCCCGGGCACAGGTGGCGCTTGCAGGCTCGAAGGCCCCGGTGGTGGCGGACGAGGTACGCGCCCTCCTCTGCCGGGAGGTCGCCGTCTATGACGAATGGTGCGCGGCCCGCGGCCTTGCCAGGATCGCTCACGACGTATTCACCGGGAGCGCGCCGGTTCTTGGCCTCCCTCTGGAATTATAGGAATTCTGGCTCGTATGGTTGCTGTATTTTGGGATTGGTCGTCAGATGTTGGCTTTTTGGGTCAATTTCCTCTCCCTTCAGGTAAAATTGATCCGGGATTCCCCAGGAAGGACGGAATTATGCCTCTACGCGAGGATCGGATCTGCCTCGAAAAAAATCCCTTATATAATCGTATTTTACACGATTTTGAGTGTTGGCGGTTTATTTCGTAAAGTTGATAGAAGATGATGATGATTTTTACTGGCACTTATGTACACGGATGGTGCCTTCTGTCCAGTTGGCTGCTTGCTGGCAAAATATTCTTATTTATTAATCATGATAAATTATGTGGGGTATTCTGAGTGAGAGAGTTACGCATCCATGGCAGGGGTGGACAGGGTTCTGTCACTGCTGCCGAACTGATCGCCGTCGCTGCGTTTGAAGGCGGAATCTACTCCCAGGCCTTCCCGTCTTTTGGCGTCGAACGGCGGGGGGCGCCGGTGCAGGCATTTGTCCGCTTCAGCGACAGGAAGATCCGCCTGCGCAGCGAGGTCTACGAGCCCGACTATGTTATCGTGCAGGACAGCACGCTGGTCGGCGACGTGAACGTCTTTGGCGGGATGAAAGAGGGCGGTATCGCCCTGATCAACACAGAAAAGGAGCTCTCGGTTGAAGTCCCCGAAGGGGTGAAGGTGATCGTGATCGACGCAACCGCGATCGCCCTCCAGCACCTTGGAGTGCCGATTACCAACACCACGCTGATCGGCGCCTTTGCCGCCGCCTCCGGCGAGATTGCCCTCCCGGCGCTTGAGAAGGCCCTGCGCGCTCGTTTCCCCGGGAAACTCGCCGACAAGAACGTCGCCGCCGCAGAATATGCTTATAACCTCATCAAGGGTGAGGCCTGATGGCACTGAGAGTCGGGTGCGCCGCCCCCCCGGGCCGCGCCCATGACAACAAGACCGGGTCCTGGCGCGTCTTCAAGCCTGTCTTCAAATATGAAAAATGCGTGAAGTGCGGACTCTGTGAGGTCGTGTGCCCCGAAGGGTGCGTGTATGAACGCGAGGACGGCTTCTATGTCGCTGACTACGACTACTGCAAGGGCTGCGGCCTCTGCGTCGAGGAGTGTCCGGTGGATGACATCGAGATGGTCCAGGAGGAGAAGTAAACAATGATGGAAATTCTTGAAGGCTCCCACGCGGTCGCCGAGGCCGTGAAGCGCTGCCGCCCCGAAGTGATCGCTGCCTATCCGATCACCCCCCAGACCCATATCGTCGAGGCGCTCGCGAGCATGGTCGCAGACTGTGAACTCGACGCCGACTATATCTGTGTTGAGAGCGAGTTCTCCGCCCTCTCCGCCTGTCTTGGTGCGAGTGCCGCGGGTTCCAGGGTCTACTCCGCGACCACCTCCCAGGGGCTGGCCCTGATGTTCGAGGTCTGCTTCAATGTTGCCGGGATGCGCCAGCCGGTCGTGATGACCATCGCCAACCGTGCGATGGGTGCACCCCTCAACATCTGGAACGACCAGCAGGACTCGATCTCCCTGCGCGACGCAGGCTGGATGCAGTTCTATGCCGAGGACAACCAGGAGGCGAACGACCTCCACTATATTGCCTACAAGGTGGCCGAAGACCACGACGTCCTCCTGCCTGCGATGGTCTGTTTCGACGGGTTCATCCTGACCCACACCTACGAACCGGTGGACATCCCCACCCTGGAGGAGGTCGACGCTTTCCTCCCGCCCTACAAGCCGGTGAACATCCTGGACGCGAAGAACCCGATGTCGCTGGGGATGTATGCGACCCCTGACTACTACATGGAGTTCAGGTACGAGGTCGAAGAAGCGATGAAGCGGGCGCGGAAAGTCTTTGCCGATGTCGGCGCCGAGTTTGGCGAGACCTTCGGGCGCGACTACTCCGGGCTGGTCGAGGGCTACCGTCTTGAGGACGCGGAGATCGCATTGGTGGCGATGGGCTCGATCTGCGGGACGGTCAAGGACGCGATCGACGAGATGCGTGAGGAAGGGAAGAAGGTCGGTCTCCTGAAGATCCGGAGTTTCAGGCCGTTCCCGTCTGAAGAAATAAAGGCAGCTCTCGCTGGTGTCTCGAAGGTGGCGGTGCTGGACAAGAACATCTCGCTCGGGCAGAAGGGTGCGGTCGCCCTCGAGGTGAAGGACGCCCTCTACGGCACCGGGACCGAGGTGCTCGACTACATCGTTGCCCTGGGCGGGCGCGACATCAGAAAACGCGATATCCGGGCGGTCGCCGACCTTGCGGAGAAGGGGATCGGCGACCAGTTCTATGGGCTGAGGACGGAGGTGCTCTAAATGGACCGGGAATCTGAACTCTTCCAGTGCGGCCACCGCGCCTGCGGCGGCTGTGGGCCTGCCCTGGCCGCAAAACTCATTCTGAAGGGCACGGGTCCGAACACGATCGTGGTGGCCTCGACCGGGTGCATGGAGGTCTTCTCGACCCCGTATCCGGAGACGGCCTGGGGCGTGCCGTGGATCCACTCGCTCTTCGAGAACGCCGCGGCGGTGGCCTCGGGGATCGAGTCCTCCCTCAAGAAGCAGGGACGCGACGAGCATGTCGTCTGCATCTGCGGCGACGGCGCCACCTTCGATATCGGGGTGCTCTGCATCTCGGGTGCCTTCGAGCGGGGGCACGACATCACCTACATCTGCTACGACAACGAGGCCTACATGAACACCGGCATCCAGCGCTCGGGTGCGACGCCGTACGACGCCAACACCACCACGAGCCCAGCCGGCAAGTGCTCCACCGGGAACAAGCGGCCCAAGAAGGATATGCCCGCCATCCTGGCCGCTCATGGGGCGAGTTATGTGGCGACGGCCTCGATGGCCTACCCCAACGACCTGATCAGGAAGGTGCAGCGTGCGGTGAACACTCCCGGCCCCAACTACATCCAGGTCCATGCGCCGTGCTGCACGGGCTGGGGCTTCGACGGTTCGCAGACGATGAAGATCGGTCGTCTCGCCGTCGAGACCGGACTCTGGGTGAACTTCGAGATGATCGACGGCGAGGTGGAGCATGTGAGGAAGGTCGCAAACCGCAAGCCGGTCGAGGAGTACCTCGAGGTCCAGAAGCGGTTCCGCCACCTCTTCAGGCCGAAGAAGAACGAGGAAGAGATCGCCAAGATCCAGGCGATCGCCGACCACAACGCCGGGGCGTTCGCGGTCGACCGGAACTAATATTTTTTGCTGGAAGGCTCTTCTGTCACAGAAAAGCTGAGCCGACCAGAGGGTGCGTCTCCCCTCCCCTCTCTTTGTCTGATCCCGGGATTGATGCTTCAGGATTCTGATCGGATGCTCTGTATCGTATCAGAAAATATATTGCTCTCTGAAGCAACAGGAGTGCGTCAAAGCCGGCTTCGAGGGTCGGCAGGAGATGAAATATGGGCCAGAAGTCCTTTTTTATTGAATTTGCCGTTATCTGTCTCCTCATTGCGGCGATCTCGATCGTGGCCTACACCGGGGTCGGGGGGGAGGAGGAAACCGGGGCTGCGGCGGGGGCTGCCAGTCTCCAGGTCCAGGAGCATGTCGAGGTGGTGCGGGGCGGGGCGGCGACGGTGCCGGTCACCCTTGAGACCGGGGCCGGGACGGTCGGCGAGGTGAGGTACACCCTCTGCCGGGTGACCGCTGCGGAGGAGAAGGAGCAATGCCCGATGCCTGACGGGTTCTCGGTCGGGATCGATCCCATGGTCTTCCATGCAGAACCGGACACCGCTTATCAGGCCGAGATGAACCTCTCGGCATGTCCTGAGTGCAGTCCGGGGGCATATGTCCTGATGCTGGACGCCGGTGTCGCGTCACGCTGGATCGAGGTCACGGTCGTCTGAGTGTCTGCTGCATTAGGGTAAAAGATATTGAGGTGATCCCTCTCGTCATAGGCATGGAGCGAGAGTACCTCACGTCAGCAAGAACCAGGAAGTCCTATACGTTCACCGATCCTCATCACTCGCGCGCCAGGGTTTTGCATTCTGGTAAACAAAAACTTACAGCTACGTATTTCTTGAACTGAAGATTGGGTGTGGAAATAAGGGGTACGAGCGTGATTCTCCCACTTTCCCCCATGCTTGGACGAGGGGCACTGCCCCCGGACAACAAAGTCTTCGTCTTCTCGACTGCCTCCGGTCGTCAGCGAAAACAGAGGTCCACGGAAGATCGAAGATCTTCCTGTCAAGGAAATGCTCTGCATTTCCTATGTTCTCGAACTCGCTCTCGCTTGTTCTTCCAGGAGGAAGATTGAACTGGGAAGGTTAGACCAATGGACATGGAGAGGGGGTTGCGCTATTTTGTCCTATCGTGATGCGGGGGATGGCTGGAAGGAGTAGAGAAGATTGAAAATCTTTGAGCAGTCGAGAAAGCCAGAGGCTTTCGCTGTCCGGGAGGGCCTCCCCCCGGCGAGAAAGGACAAGGGAATACGCTTTATTCTCTCTGTGGGTGGCACATCTGATCGGTCCGTCTTCCTCTGCCAATCACACCGGTGGCACTGCTTTAGGAGCCCCGGGATTGCGATTGAAGCGGGGGAGGCTGAGAAATGGCCGAGATGAGTCTTGATTTGGATGATTGATCGAGCCAAGATACTTTTGAGTGCTCTATGAGAAACTTTTCATGTGGTATGCCTGAGGCGTGCTTTCGCTTCACGAGTGATTCTACAAAGTCTTTATTTTGGTGGTGCTCATGGGGGCGATGAGAACCCTGTGACAATTAGAGGATATGTCCACAAACGATATATAATAATTTTAATATATCTAAGGTCGTGGAGACCGAAGTGGTCTTCTGGTGGAGCCCCGCTACATTGTCCAGACGCTGACGGGACCCCACATTGCCCGGAGGCAAGAGAACATAGGCTTACCAGTACTTATGGTTTTCTCTTTCCTCCGGGAGAAATTGGAGGAAGAGAAATGAGAAGAAAAATTGGAGCGCAGCTTTGGAGTGTGCTTCTGGTGTTGGTACTCGTCGGAACGATCTTTGTTCCGCTGGTCAGTGCCGAAAAAACTGGGGAAAACTGGATCGATTCTTTTGATCAGTGGGTTGAACCACGAGATATGTCGATGTACACCAAAGAGATCATCATCGAAGAGCCAGATTGCACCATTAGTCCTGAAGAGGTTGAAAGAACACCTGGGCTGATGGTTATCAATGAAGATGTCAACTTTCTTGAGCCAGAAATGGAAGTAGAATTTTTACCTGGCCACACAGCTCATGTAAATGTAACGGATGATTCAACAAGGGTAGTAAAATCAGCGAAAAGTAACTTTGATGTTGTAATGAAGAATGGAACATTCACATGGTACTGGATCCAGGATACTGTGATACCCCATGTAGTCAATATCACAAATTTCGGCCCGACTCTGGCAAGTGGAAGAGTACTTGTCTGTTCGATTGAGGATGGATATGCCTATTACCAAACATATTCTGACCTTTTACCTGGTGAAACGAGGTCGGTGTTAGTTCCATTTAAAGTTAGGCCGGATTCGGTTGGAGTAAAACCGATGGGTGTTATAATACAGGCAGGGCCTTATTATGAACAAACATATTCAGCAATATTGCCAATTAATGGGACAGAGATATACAACAACGATGATTCTCATTTTCCAGATCCAAACAATGGAGATAATCTAGAAACAAGTGATCTCTATCATTTCCCATTCTACGAGGGATACTGGGTAATATCTGAAGCAGCATACGCTGGTGACAACACAAATAATCCCTATGATACTGCGTACAGGACAATGCAATACGTAAATGATAAAATGAATTATACCAACAAGTCACCTTATTTGTATTATATTACGTCCGACGTGTACATGCAGAATCATCCCAATGATGATGGAGAATACGATGGAGTCTGTGATGAATTTGCAACTTTGTATACCGCTTTCACCCGATCACTTGGCATCCCAACACGTTTCTTGGCTTTCACCATGGAAAATGCCACGACCGAGGAAGTATGGGGGCATGGTATTGCAGAATCATGGGATGGAAACGCCTGGATCCATTCAGATCCTACCTGGAATTCATTTGACGATCCACAAGCGTATATAAGGGCAGGGAATATCCACATTGATATGACCCACTATGATGATGCCGATGATTCATGGAATACAGAAGACCCGGAAGATCCTACAGGTGACGGCATCCTCAGGTACGAAGATTTCAGAACACAGACTTACCTCGGAGAGGTTCCGAGGTATAATTAAACATTTTTTATGTCAAAATTCACCGCTCTTCTGATCATCGGGCTTCTGGTTGCAGTATTCTTCTTTATCGTTCCGGTATCTGCCGCAGTGCAGACACCTCTTCCAGGTCAAGGAAACCAGACCTTGATCCTGTACGGCATTCATCCCAACGCCCAGAAGAACGAGACCATCAGGACATTTATCGAAGAACATGGCAAGATTGAATGGGGAGAATACGGCAGGAATCGGACGCACCGGTATGTGTGTATCATCCCGGTCAATGCGAGCGAGAAGAAACTCTTCTATCTCAACAACCAGACTGCGGAACATAATCAGGAACCTTCGATTGTGTTTGTCAGAATCATAGATCGCGACGAGCCACTACCCATCCCGACACCTGATCGCGATCCTTTCAGGGGACTCTATCAGAAGTACCCGGTGCTCAAAGAGGATGAGGACGTCCAGACCTATATCGCAGCTCACTCCCCTGAACGGTATAAGGAAGAGCCGACCGGAACGTCACGGTCCAGGGTGTACTTCATTGATGAGGAGGGGACGTTTTCGGAATATATCGTTGACCTCGAGGACGGGAATATCGTTTCAGGCAGGTATCTCTCTGAGGACCAACTTACGGTCAACAGGTCGGAGGCGATTGAACAGGCTCTCGGTCGTCAACCTGAAGATGCCAGGATCGAGAGCGCGCTGCTCACGATCCATGATGATGATATATACTGGGAAATTGCCATTCTCAACGGGCCGATGATGGAGTATGCTCTTATCCCGGTGGAGAAGACGACGAGCACCCCACATCCGACCACAGAATCGCCGGGTTTTGCATCTTGTCTTGCTCTCGGTGGCATCGGTGTTGTTCTGGTGCTCTCCCGGACACGGCGATGAAGGCACCCGTCATGGTGTCTGGTTCATGCCGGGAAAACCACTTCTGAATGATCGGCCCTTTTTCTTCCCGCCCTATCTTCATCCTGGGAGTCCGGGGGCAGGGCCGGCCCCCGGCGCGTATGATTGGGGAAGGCACGTCGATCAGAACGGCCGCCCGCAATCACAGGATCGGTCCTGCTGTCGCCAAAACTCTGTAGCGCTGCTCAGAGCAATTTTCATCGTGTAGCTTGACCCGGGGTTCATGCCGAATTATACACCGTCCTCTGTCTCTATCTTTGGTGGAGGATGGGGGCAGGAAAGTTTTGGGATGACCTTAGAAGATGGAAGAGGGCCACCTGAGAGGATGATGAGAAAGACAATCATCCTCACCAGATCCGCCGCTCTCCCGTGCCTCGACCAACCCTGGTCACAAAGATCTTAGGGGTCCTCAGGCGGCGGGATCTCGGGGGGTTTCTGCCGGCGGAGGAGGAGGTACGGGAAGAGGAGCACCACCGCGACCGTCACCCAGATCGACCCGAAGATATAGAGGAGCCGCTCCTGTCCGGGGTCGTAGTAGCGGACCTCGGCAAACCGGGTATTCTCCCACTGCACTGTGGTCGTGCCGTTCTTTTCCTCGTTCACCGTCGCACCGCTGCTCGTCCACCCAAGGAGGGGGTTGGAGACCGAGAGGCCCTCGGGCAGGGTGACGGTGAGATTGGAGGGGTCGGTCATGAGGACCTGAAGGTCCCGGTTCTTGATGTCGGCCTCGTAGCGTATGGTCGCATTGCCCTGCTGGAAGGAGACGGTATTTTTATCCTTCCACGAATAGGTGCAGTTTGTCCCGCACTCCCCTGAGATCGTGACATTTTTTACTTCGAGGGGGAGGGTCTCACCAAGGGGACCTGCCATCCAGAAGGAGTATTCACTCTCGTTGACGAGGGTGACCGCCCCCTGGTAGGCGTCGCCACCAGGGAGCACCTCGACGGTTGCGTTCAGGGCCGAGACCGGCCCCGCAAGGGCGATTATAAGTGCAAGACAGAGAGCAAGGCCTGCTCGGTGGCCTCGATCTCGATCGGGGATGGACATTGTTTGATCACCGTCTCCGGGTCTTTGAGGAGGTGCCCGGTCACGACACAGACGATCCGCTCGTCCCGGTCGATCGCCCCCTCCTCGACGAGTTTCTTGATCCCCGCCACCGAGGCCGCAGAGGCGGGTTCGACCCCGATCCCCTCTTTCCGGGCGAGGTCGCGCTGCATGCTGAGGATCTCTTCGTCGGTCACCGCCGCGGCCGTGCCGCCGGTCGCCCGGATCGCCGTCAGGGCCTTCTCGGCATTGACCGGTGCGCCGATCCTGATCGCGGTGGCCACGGTCTCGGGGTTCGTCTGGGGCACGACCTCGGGGAGGCTGCCCCGCACGGCCTGCACCACCGGCTGCGAACCGGCCGCCTGGATCCCGGTCATCATCGGGAGGCGGTCGATGAACCCGAGGCCTTCGAGCTCGCGCAGCCCCTTGTAGGCCGCAGAGATGTTGCCCGCGTTCCCGACCGGGAGAACGAAACGGTCCGGGACGTCGCCGAGCTGGTCGACGGCCTCGAACGCGATGGTCTTCTGCCCCTCAAGCCGGTACGGGTTGACCGAGTTCAACAGATAGATCCCGTGCTTGATGCATAGTTCGCGGACCAGTTCGAGGGCGCGGTCGAAGTTGTCCCGGATCGCGATCACTTTGGCCCCGTGCATCAGGGCCTGGGCGACCTTGCCGAGGGCGACTTTGCCCGCCGGCAGGAGTACGACTGCCGGGACGCCGCCCTTCGCCGCATATGCCGCCAGACTGGCCGAGGTGTTGCCGGTGCTTGCGCAGGCCACGCTCTTCATCCCGAGCTGCAGGGCCATCGAGACCCCGACGGTCATCCCGCGGTCCTTGAAGGAGCCGGTCGGGTTCATCCCTTCGTGCTTGGCATAGAGGTGCGGGAGGCCGAGTTCTTCGCCGAGCCGCTCCAGGTGGTAGAGGGGCGTGCCCCCTTCCTGAAGGCTGACCGGCTTGATGGTGACCGGGAGGAGTTCCCGGTAGCGCCAGACCGAGAGGGGGCGGCGGTCCCACTCGTCTCTGGTCACGGAGATGGTATTCAGATCATATTCGACGGTGAGCAGGTGCCCACACTTCGGGCATGTATAGATGATCTCGCCGGGCGCGTATTCGGCACCACAGTGGATGCACGAGAGACGATACATGGGAGAATGTTGGTCGTCCGGGTAGATGAAAATTCGGCTCTGGGGTGGTCATCGGGATCGGTCGGAATTGGTATCGGTGCCGGAAACTCTGGGCTGCAGAACGACTCATGAAGAAGGGGCCTCTCTCTTCTGTGGGGGGTGTGAAGGGATCCTGGTCTGTTCTTCATGACATGGAAGCGGGCGGGAACACCTATCATCGCCGCCCCTCGGCTATCTTCGTCCGTGGGGGGTCCGGGGGTCACTCGCCCCCCGGCGCGAGATGACAGGAAAGGTTCTGCGATGGGGGCGGCATGTCTGATCATCACACCTTCTCACGTCCTCGTGCTGGGGACACCGCCAGCGCCCCTCCCCCTGCGATCAGGTCGGGAGGGCACAATCGTAGGAGCCGACGAGGGTGCCGATCTGTCCGGCGCCCTACCACCCGAACCGGCTGACGATCAGAAAGACTCCCCAGAGTGCCACGGCCAGCGCCGCCCCGCTCCACGGAACGAACTCTGCCGGGACCATGCCCATGGCGCAGGCTGCAAAGATGCCGGCCGCCCCCACACCCATCACCAGGACATAGGCCGTGGGTCTGCGGTCGTCGTTGCCGGTGACGATCCGTCCCCTTGTCCGGTGCTCAGAGAAGGGGAAGAGCCAGGCGACCCCGCTCTTCGTGCACGAGTCCTCGAGGAGGTGGCAGACCGCCCCGCCAAAGAGGCCGAAGAGGAAAGCCTGGACAGTCTCATTCCAGGGGAACCCCAGCACCGCCGTCCCGATGAGCCAGGCATAGAACCCCACGACCAGGGTCATCAGGAAGACCCCGATCCCGGAGTGGAGGGCGCCGCGGTGACGGGGCATCCCGCGTTCGCCGAGGAGGAGGATGAAAGGAAGCGAGATCGGGTAGTAGACGAGGTACTTGATCCCGTACCCGAAGAACGGGAGGAAGTAGACCCGTCTGCGGTGCTTCCCTGGCATCCGGGTGTGGAAGATCGCCGAGTCGTTGGCGTCGGCGTCGGGGGCGAGGGCTCCGATGAAGACCCCAAAGAGGGCGGCGACCGCCCATTCCGGTGGGATGGTGAAGAGGAGGGGGGCCAGCACTGTTGCGGCTGTTGCGAGACTGATGCTGATGTGTTCGTCGCCTTTCACGGCATCTCCTCCCACCGGGCATAGAGGTCGGGCCTGCGGTCTTTTCCGACCGGTATCGAGGCACGCATCCCGGCGACCCGGTCCGGGTCGATTTTGCCAAAGATCATCTTTCCGTTCTGTTCGCTGGCCAGAGTACCGTCAGGGGCGGCGATGCATGACCCTCCGAAGGCGTTCGCGCCCGCCAGATAACATCCTGCATCGAGGGCCCGTGCCCTGGCCAGGAGTTCCCACTGGGCGAGCCTCTCGGGGGGCCAGGCCGCCGGGACAAGGACGCACTCGACGCCGCACCGCGCATAATGAAGGAAGAGTTCGGGGAACCTGAGGTCATAGCAGATCGCAAGCCCGAAACGGACGCCAGCGGCGTCGAAGATCGTCGGGTGGTCGCCTGCCGAGCAGGTCTGCTCCTCTCCCAGCGGGGTGAAGAGGTGGACCTTCGCGTAGCGGGCGTGTACCTCGCCGTCCGGCCCGACGGCCCAGGCGGTGTTCTGCGGCATCTCCCCCCCTTCCATCGAGGAGCCGACGACCCAGACCTCGTGTTCGGCCGCACTCTTTGCGAGGGCCGGGAGGACGGCGGGCGCGGCGACCGGGTGTACCGGCGACCATCCGGTCGCAAACTGCTCAGGGAAGAGGACGAGGCCGGCACCGGCGCGGGCCGCGGCGGCAACACACCGGTCGGCACGCTCGAGGCTCTCCGCCACCGTCGCCCCGGTCTCGACCCCGGCGCAGCAGACCTTCACGGCACCACCCCTGTCAGGACCGGGAATGCCGACCTGATCCCGGTGATGATGAACTGCACGGCGATGGCGATGAGCATCATACCCATCAACCGGTTCACCGCCCTGTACTCCCGCTGCCCGATCCGGCGTACGATCGTCTCCGACCTGGAGAACATCAGGTACGTGATCCCGATCGTGACGGCGACGGCGACGACGGTGATGAGCACGCCTGCCGGGTGGTAGGACGTCGCTTCCTGGGTGAGGACGATGACCGTCGTGATCGCCCCGGGCCCTGCGATCATCGGGATCGCGAGGGGCATCACCCCGACGTCGTCGGCGTCCAGACCCTCTTCCCGTTCGGTCGGCGAGATCTTCGCCCGCGAGGACCTGGCATAGACCATGTCCATCCCGATCCCGAAGAGGAGCAGTCCGCCGGCGATCCTGAAGGCCTCCAGGGTGATCCCGAAGATCTGGAGGATCAACCCCCCGGCCAGACCGAAGACGAGCAGGACCGCCAGGGCATACCGGCAGGCCGTCCTGGCCACGCTCCACTGCTCTGCGCTCTCCATCCCTTCGGTGAGGGAGACGTAGAGGAGCGTCGCCGCAAGGGGGTTGACGACGATGATCACCGACGAGATTGCCAGAAGAGCAAAACTCAGCAGGTCGCCGTTCATGGGGAATCAATTGGATTTTTGTGGGTTAATGCCTTTCGAAGGTCGTTGGTTTGTTTCATGAAATATCTCTGTGGCGATCTGGAATTGCGATTGGGGGAAAGCGGAGGAGGAAATCCTGACGAGGGCACCCCCTTCAAAAGAAGCCTGGAAGGCTTTTTTGAATCGGGCATGAGCCTCGGGCTCAAGCATACGGGATGAAAATTTCTCGTCACTTGCTCTCTCTCTTTTCAAGACAGGAGAACTGGTGGAGACTTCGTTCCATCGCCGCCCCTTGGCTATCTTCGTCGTGGGGGGTCCGGGGGTGCAATCCCCCGGCGCGAGATGGCAGGGAAATCTCGTCGATGGGGGCGGCCGATCCATCAGAAAAATTTTCTATCCTCTGCGTATCGGCTTCAACGTGATATGAAGAGTTCAAACTCTCATGCAAACATGAAGAGAGGATCTTCTGGATCATTTTCATGGTAAATCATCTGGATTGCTCTTTCTGCGGGGGGCTAGCCGCCCCCCCGTCCCCCCGCGCGAAGATAGGTGACGGACAGCAATACGCTCATCATAGTCATTGATTGGGCCTTCCCGGCTCTATCTTCATCCCCGGGGTCCGGGGGCAGGGCCGCCGGCATGGTGGTGTGGGAAGGCACGTCGATCTGATCGGCCGCCCTCAATCGTTGAATCTTCACCACCATCTCGCGCCGGGGGGTTGCACCCCACGGACGAAGATAGCCAGGGGGCGGCGGTTGAACGAGGACCCCCATGGTTCTTCAGTCTTGAAAAAGAGAGATCAAGCGACGAGATATTTTCATCCTGTATGCTTGAGGCGTGATATCGTCTCATACCCAATTTTACAAAGCCGAAAATTTGGGAAGCATTTGGTCCCTGGAATGGCCCTTGCCTTCAGTCGGTGTACCTGACTGAAACGTCCGCGAACAATGGACCAAAAATGGAATGGGCCTGAGATGGCCCTCAGGAAATTTATTCGTACAGGACAGCCTCGTCGATCCTGGTGTAGGCGACGAGTTCGTCCTTGGTGAAGTGGATGCCGATCTCGCGGGCGGCGCTCTCGGGAGCGTCGGAGGCATGGATGACGTTCTTGCCGGTCTCCATCCCCATGTCGCCCCTGATCGTCCCGGGTGCGGCCTCGGCCGGGTTGGTCGCCCCGACGAGCCTCCTGACGATCGCGATCGCATCCTTGCCTTCCCAGACCATGGTGAGGACCGGGCCAGACATGACATACGCCTTCAGCGACGGGAAGAAAGGCTTCTCCACATGCTCGGCATAGTGCTCCATCACCTTCTCCTCGGAGAGGACGGTGAACTGTGCCGCGACCATCTTGAGGCCCTTGGCCTCAAGGCGGGAGATGACCGCCCCGACGATGCCCCGCTGGACACCGTCCGGCTTGATCATCACGAAGGTCCGCTCCACGCGGTTCACTCCTTCCCGAGGGCCTTGCGGCCGGCCTCAGTCCAGGCGACCCGACGGGGGACACGCCCGAGCTTGTAGTTCTTCTGGCACTTCGTGGAGCAGAAGTAGAAAAGCGCCCCGTCCTTGCGGACGAAGAGCTTCCCGGTGCCCGGCTCCATTGCCTTGCCACAGAAACTGCACTTGTAGGTGTCGACCATTCTTCTCACCGCCTCGAGAGTTTCTTCGCTTCGCGCTCAGTCTCGAGGAGCATCAGGACGTCGCCCTCGCGGATGGGGCCGACGGTGTTGCGGGTGATGATCCGGCCCTTGTTGTTGCCCTCAAGGATCCGGCACTTCACCTGCATGGCCTCGCCATGCATCCCGGTGCTGCCGATCACTTCAATGACCTCTGCGGGTGTTCCATCTGCCATTGAGCACCCTCCTTCAGGCCTTCAGTTCAGTGACCTGCTTCGCAACCTCTTCCACAAGATCCTTTGCCTTGCCAGGTTTGACGATGGCAGCGGCGGCCGAGCCGACGTTCAGGCCACTGGCCGCGCCGATCTCGTTCTGCTTGCTGATGAAGATGTACGGAACCTGCTTCTCCTCGCAGAGCGGTGCGAGGTGCATGACGATCTCCTCGGGCTCGACGTCTCCGCCGATGAGCACGAGCTGGGCGGTGCCACGCTCGATGCACTTGGTAGCCTCGTTGGAGCCCTTCTTGATCTTGCCGGTGTCACGCGCGATCTCGAGCGATTCAAGTGCCTTGTTCTGGATTTCTTCCGGAACTTCAAATTTTACGTATGTCTTAGCCATGATTCACCTCATTCAGGAGCGTAGTCTCTCCTTCATCAATCATCAGGTGTGATTGAACAGCCATACTAGTTCAACAGGGAAACGGATAAATCTTCCTTCACGCCCGCCGATAGATGACGACATCTCCAGACGCAAAGACCGGCACCAGTCCGTCGGCCGGCAGGTCGACGGCGTAGGTTTCGCGTTCGAGCCCGCCCACATAGAGGTGGGTCGCGCCATACCGGTCCATCAGGTCGAGCGTCCGGCCGGGCCGCTCATAGATGGTGCGGACGTCGTTCTGCCGTCCCGAGATGAGGCTCCAGTTGCTCCGCCACATCTGCTCGTGAAACGGCATCCCGAGCACGGCAGGGATCCCGGTGTAGGCCGAGACACGGGCGGTGTAGGTATAGTCCTCCCCCACCCCCTCGACGAGGGTGATGGTGTCCTCCTGCTGGCCGAGCCATGCGATCGCCGCGGCATCGTCGTAATGCTGTTCCCAGAGCCAGGCGGTCCCGTCGAGGGAGGCCGGTCCGGTGCCGGTGATCGGGGCGGCGAAGGGGACGATGATCAGAGCGACGGCCGTGATGGCACCAAGCCTCCACCATTGCCGGGAGGTGAACCGATCGGCGTATCCCCGTCCGCCGAGCCACTGCCCGGTCCAGACCAGAGTGCCGGTGCCGACGAGAAGCCAGGCGACCGAGTAGCACTTGAAGACCGTGTTCATCCGGTAGTTGTCCGTGCCCATGTTGTCCTTGAGATAGACGAACTCGCAGAGGAGGACGATGACGAGCCCCACGGCGACGAGCAGGTCGGCGGGTGCGAGGCGCCGGCGGGCGACAAGGACGGCAAGGGGCAGCGCGGCGATCGCCGCCGCCGGGTAGCCTGCGAGGGCGATGACGGCCGGGACCGCCAGGAGGTACGGCCGCTCCCTGAGGTCTCCCAGGGTGAAGGCATAGATGAGGGCGAGGAAGAAGCCGTGGAAGAGGAGGAACTGGACCGGGTCCGAGGGCGCCGCGACCATGCCGAACCCCCCGAACCCGGCGCCGTTGAGCTGGAGATAGTAGGGGGCATAAACGGCGACCGCCAGGGGCGGGACGGCCAGGAGAAACCGGGGATCACGGCCCCGCCGCCAGATGAGGAGGCCGACGGCGAGGGTGATGGGGGCATACAGCAGGACGTCCCAGGAGTTGATCCCCGGCATCGAACCCAGGGAGAGCGCGGCGCACCCGATGAAAAGCCAGCGGGCCTTCGGTGCGATATCGTCCCAGCGCGTGAGGGCAAAGACGACCAGGAAGATGAAGAAGGCCTGGTTGAAGAGGTCCATCACATGCGGGTGGAGGTCGCCCCAGAGGAAGGAGAAGAAGGTATACTCGTTGATTGTCCCATCGATGACCCTGCTGCTGTTCCAGAGAAGGTGCTGGCCTGCCTCTCCAAGGAAAAGATCCCTGAAAAAGGCCGGGTTGACGATGAAAAAGATCCCGAGGGAGAGCCACGCGAACTTTGGGACGAGGAGACGACCGATCGCATAGACCGAGACCGCGGCCGCACCGAGGACCGTCGGGAGGGCCAGGTTGTAGGCGACCGCCGAAGGGACACCGGCGGTCACCCCGAGCATCCCCATCATCCAGTATCCGAGATAATAGTAGACGTCGAGGGCCCCGCCGGCAAACCAGGGGTCGGGCGGGGGGACGGCCATGAAACGCATCGCCGACGCGAGGAAGGCATGGTCCATCGGTTTCTCGGCAAAGATGATGGCCGGGCTGATGAATCTGACCGCGAGCAGCACGGCGAAGAAGGTGAGGAAGACGGCGTCCCAGACGAGGGCACGCTTGAGTTCGTCGCGCCGGTATGCGCCACTGTGTAGGGCGTACCCGCCCAGGGCCGCGAAGGGGATGAGGGCGGTCTGGACCGGGAGGCCGATGAGAGCGACATACCAGGTCAGAAGACCGAAAAGAAGGATCGAAGCCGGGTATGCCGCCGGATAGGCATAGTCCTTGAAGGCCGGTCTGAGGGCAGGCCAGAGTGCGAGCTGCAGCGCCTTGATGAGGAGGAGCCAGGAGATGAGCATGAGGGCCTGCGCCTCAGGGCTCACGCAGTTCCTCCTTGGAAAGGCCTTCCTTGAAAGAACGCCTCATCAGGGCGACCGACCAGTCGCCGAAGAAGTACAGCGCCGCCACCCCGCCGATGAGGGTGACCCCATTCTTGATGAGATGGTCGACGACCGCGATGACCGTGGCGGTGGCCGGCGCCGTCCCGGCAAGTTCGAAGGTGGTCGCAAGAGCGAACTCGTAGGTCCCGACCCCACCGGGCGTGATCGGGACGGCCTTGACGAGGTTGCCGACGACGATCGCGAGCACCACCACCGCGAAGGGGATCTGCTCGCCGAACATCAGCACGACGACGGCGCAGACAAGGATGTCCACGACCCAGATCCCGATCGAGGAAGCTCCGAGGAGGAGCAGGGCCCTGGGATGGAGGGACGCCTCCCTGATCTCTGAGATCATCCTGAAGACGATGCTCAGGATCCGGTTCTCTGAGGTCCGCTCGCCCATCACCCAGAGGAAGAGGGCGAAGGCGACTCCGCCCGCGATCGGGACCAGGATGAGGGGGAGGTACCATTCCGGCGTTCCCACGACGAAGGGGAGGGCCGCCACGCCGAGGATGGCGATGGTCACCACGTCGAAGACCCGCTCCACCACCAGCGAGGAGATGCCCTGGGAATAGGTCGCCAGCCTTTCGTGTTTGAGGATGAAGATCCTGACCAGGTCGCCGAGTCTGGCCGGGATGATGAGGTTTGCGGTCTGGGAGAGAAAGATGCAGGCCGTGGAAAACGAGAGCGACGTCCTGATCGCCATCCCGTCGAGGATGGCCTGGTACCGCCAGCCGCGCATCACCCATGCGAGGACGCAGACGCCGGTGGCTACGATCAGGTAGATGGGATCGGCATGCGAGAGCGTCATGAGCAGGTCGTCCCAGACCCTCCAGAGCATGTACGCCAGGATCCCGACGGCGATGACCGTCGGGACGACAATCGCACTAGTCCTTCGCCACATGGAGATGCCACCAGAGCCCGAGGATCTGTGACCCCATCGAGAAGACGTCCTTGAACCGTACCGTCGTCCCTGGCCCCTGCCGCCAGACCACCGGGAACTCCGTGATCGTGAGGCCCGCGTGCTGCCCGCGGACCAGCACCTCGGTGTCCCAGAACCAGTGGGGAGCGTCCACGCTGTCGAGGAGCGGGAGGGCCTGGTCGCGGTTGAAGGCCTTGAAGCCGCACTGGTGGTCGTGGAGGCGGCTCTGGAGGACGGTCCTGACCAGGAAGTTGTAGCCGCGGCTTGCGATCTCGCGGTCGCCGCTCCTGACGATCTCTGAGTCAGGGAGCAGCCTCGAACCGGTCGCGATGGCGGCGCCGCCCTGGATCGCCCCGACGAGTTCTTTGAGATGGGCGAGGTCGGTCGCGAGGTCGACGTCATAGTAGCAGACCGTGCTGTAGCGTGCCGAGGCGATCGCCCGGTTCAGGGCCTTGCCGCGCCCCAGTCTCTCGTCGGCATGGAGGAGACGGACCCGTGAGTCTTCCCGGTGGCAGGCCTCTACGAACTCGGCGCTCCCGTCGGTGCTCCCGTCCTCGGCGACGATCACCTCGAAGGCGTCGGTGATCTCGGTGAGCGCTGCGACCGATTTCGGGATGGCTTCTTCGAGTGCGGTTTTATCGTTGAAGACCGGCAGGATGACCGAGACGCCTTCTTCAGTCATGGGGCCCCCCTCTGATCCGTTCCGCCACCTCGAGCCCGGCAATGATCGAACCTTCCATCGAACGTTCCGGGTAGTTGGGACGCGAGAACATCCCGGCAAGGTACAGCCCCCGCTCCTCGTAGGCCGGGATGATCCGGGCGAATCCGGTGGTGTAGACCGGGCCGGCGAAGGATTCGACGGCGAGTTCGCTCCAGTGGATTGCCCCTTCGGGTACCGAGAACCTGCGGCAGAAGTCGACGAGCATCCGCTCTTTCAACCCCTGCGCTGGTTTTCCGGCGAAATACGAGGCAAGATAGACGACTTCCTCGCTGTAGCGGTCTCTCGGTGCGAAGTTGGTATGGGTGACCACAGCACCGTACGGCGCCGTGTCCTTCATATTCAGCCAGTAGATCCCGTCGGTTACGTCCCGGTCCAGCCCGATGGTCATGCAGGCCGCGCCCTGGTACGGGAGGGCGGCGAAGGTCTTGTCCCCGCTGATCCGCCCGATCTCCTGCGGGGGGATCGTGGCAAGGACGGCGTCGTATGCCCGGTCGTTCACCAGCCATTTTCCACCGGTGTGTTCCAGGGAGACGGCCGGAGTTCCTTTCTCGATGGTGCACCCTTTGCTGAGGAGCCGTTCTTCAAGGCCGTCGATGAGCAGGTGCCAACCGCCGTTCAGGTAGCCGAGCCGCTCCCCTTCGACCCCCCGGTCGGACCGGATGGCGATCCTGGAGATGAGCCATGCAGCCGAGACCTCATCCCGCCGGTCCCCGAACTTGCTGCGAAGCAGCGGTTCGAAGAAGGAGGCGTAGACGCGGTCGCCAAGGTGGTCCCTGATATACTCCCCGGCCGGGACGTCGTCGAGGGAACCGAGATCGAGTCCCTTTGCCCTGAGGGTAAGCACTCCGAGGCGGGCCTTGTCGATGAAGGAGAGGTGCGGGTACCTGAGGATCTCTATAGGACTCGTCAGCGGGTGGACCGTCCCGTCCACATAATAACCGGTCGAGCCCTTGAGCCACTCGAGACGATCTCCGAGGCCGAGATCGTCGAGGAGGGAGAAGAGGTGACGGTCGCCGGCAAAGCAGTGGTGATAGTACTGCTCGATCCAGTACCTGTCCCGCTGGTACGACGCCATGCAACCCCCGAGGATCGGTTTTTTTTCAAGGACGGTGACCTCTGAGGTCTCTGAGAGGGAGAGGGCGGCGACGAGTCCGGTGAGCCCCCCCCCGATGATACAAATATCCATATTCTGCAATACTGTGTATCATCAAAAGCGCATAAGAAAGTTTTTGAACTCTGGTGAGAACTTTACTATTAACTATATACCAGCTACTCGTGTCCTTGCATCTGTGGTAGCCGACTGGATGGTGTAACTGAATGAGGGTATTTTTCATAGGGTTCGGTCAGGCTGGTGGTAAGGTCGTTGATATGTTTATCGAGCAGGATCGAAGATCCGGCTCGAATAACTTCAGGGGTATCGTCGTCAACACCGCCCGCACTGACCTGATGGGACTGAAGAACATCGAGATGAAGGACCGGATTCTGATCGGTCAGACCGTTGTGAAAGGGCATGGAGTGGGTACCGACAATGTCACCGGCGCCAGGATCGCCGCCGACGAGATCGACTCGATCGTCAACGCGATCGACACGCGGGGCACCCATGACATCGACGCCTTTGTCATCATCGCCGGTCTGGGGGGCGGTACGGGTTCGGGCGGTTCGCCGGTACTTGCCCGTCACCTGAAGCGGATCTACCGCGAACCGGTCTACGCCGTCGGTCTCCTTCCGGCCCCTGAGGAAGGAAGGCTGTACACCTACAACGCGGCCCGGAGTCTTTCGACGCTCGTCAACGAGGCAGACAACGTCTTTGTCTTCGACAATTCCGCCTGGAAGAATGAGGGCGAGAGTGTCAAGAATGCCTATTCACGGCTGAACGAGGAGATCGTCCGTCGGTTCGGTGTCCTTTTCCGGGCCGGCGAGGTCGGGAAGGCCGGCGTCGGCGAGATGGTCGTCGACTCCTCTGAGGTCATCAACACCCTGAGGGGCGGCGGGATCTCCAGCGTCGGGTACGCCGTCACTGAGGTGGTGAGCGAGCGGACAAAGAAGAAGAAGGGGTTCTTCGGCGGTCTGCGTGGGTCTATCGGGAAGAAAGAAGAGGCATCCGAGGAGATCCTCACCGGCGAGGACAAGTCGGCGAAGGTGATCGCACTGGTGCGGCGTGCGATGCTTGGCCGGCTCACCCTTCCCTGCGATTATTCGACGGCGGAGCGCGCCCTCGTCCTGGTGGCCGGGAACTCTTCCGAGATGGACCGCAAAGGTGTCGAGAAGGCGAAGAGCTGGGTCGAAGAGAACATTGCGGGTGTAGAAGTCCGTGGCGGGGACTATCCGGTGGACAGCAACTATGTCGCGGCGGTCGTCGTTCTCTCGACGATCGGGGAAGCGCCGAGGGTGCGTGACCTTTTCGAGATCGCAAAGCAGACGAAAGAAGAAGTCATCAGGTCAAAAGAGAAACGTGTTTCGATGTTTGATGAAGCCGGGGTAGACCCGTTGTTCGAGTGAGGAAAAGATGAAGCGGATTGTCGGATTGATGATTGCACTGTTCGTCGCCATCTGCTGTATCCAGGCAGCGGCAGCGACATCGTTCGTCGATGGAGGAAACTATGACCTTAACAGGGCGCCGGACGTGGACCCTGCGTCCGGCGACCTCACACCCGGTCAGAAGGTGATCGTCACGATGACCGTGACCTTCGATGGCAGTGGCGAATACTCCTTCCCTGCTGATGAGAGTCTTGAGTTCTATTCTGAACTGGAGAATCCGAAGTGGAGTTATAATCTCGAGGTGGATGGCCGAGAGATCTTCAGTGATCCCAAGACTTCTTCAGCCAGGTATGTTCGCCTCTTAGGTTGGGATCTTTCCTATCAAAAGGATGCAGGTGCCGAAATCGAGATGACCCTTGAGGGGAAGGCTCCGGCGGTGACCGGCAACCAGAAGAAGAACATCGTCAGGATCCGGCAGTACGACGAGGACGACGATCTGGTGGATGACAGCGAGTACATCCTTACGCGTACGGTCATCAGCCCGCAGAACGTGGATTCGAACCTCAAGAGCGCAAATGATCGTCTGAACAATCTCAAGAGTTCAATCGAGGAGAAACTGAAGCTGGGTGTCGATACTACCGCCGCCCAGAAGAAGTACGATGAGGCGAAGGCTGCGCTCAACCGGGCCGGTGCCACCACCGACTATGCGGCGGCCCAGGCTGACCTGACCACCGCGACAGGGGCGATGGACGCGGCCGAGTCCGAACTCTCCATGGCATGGGCACGCAAGGATATCGATGACGCCCAGGCGAAGATCAATGAGATCGATGGTCTGATCTCATACTTCGAGAACGAGGCGGGCATGAAGACCGACCAGCGGGTGGTCAGTCTCAAGACCCAGCGCGACATCGCCGCCCAGTCTCTCTCTGCAGCAAACGACAAGATGAATGATAAGAACTACGCTGCGGCCAGGATCAAGGGCGAAGAGGCTGCCCAGAAGGCGACCAGCACGCTTGATGTCGCCAATACCCTCAAGAAAGAGGTCGGCCAGGGTTTCTCCCTTGAACTCGGCTCCCTGCCCCTGTATATCGGGGCCGGGGTGCTGGTGGTCCTGATCATCGGCGGGATCGTCTATCTCCGTGGGCGGAGAAAGTGGGACGAGCTGGGATAATCGCTCAATCCTTTTTTTCGTTACATTCTTCCACCAGGGTTTTTCTTTTTTGGGCTGTGTAGAATCAGGCATGAACCCCCCGCTCAAGCATACGCGATGAAAATTTACCTGAGCAGCGTCTCGAGGGTGTGGATTGATCCCTCTCCTTGCAACAGGGCAACAGTGAGTATCCCGTTTCATCGCCGCCCCTCGGCCATCTTCCATCCGTGGGGGGTCCGGGGGGTCTCCCCCCGGCGCGAGACGGTGGCGAAGAGTCTACACTATGGGCGGCACGTCGATCATCACGCCTTCCCAAACCTCGGTGCCGCCCCTCCATCATCGGGTCTGTTTCGCTATCTCGCGAGAAGATAGCCAGGGGGCGGCGAAGATTGGTGTGATCCCGCTGAGAAACGATCGGCACTCTGCAGTCCTGGATCTATCCTTGGGGTCATGGGGGCGGGAAAATATGCTGATCAGAACATGCCGCCCCCTCTCGCACGATCGTTCCTGTCGTCTCGCGAGGAGATGGGGCGGGTGCGGCGATGGATTGAGAGATCAAGCGACAAAAAATTTTCATCCGGTATGCTTGAGCCCGGGGTTTATGCCCCATCCGACACAGTAAAAAAAGTGAATCCCTTCAGACCGCACTTGTATTCCTGACAAAGACCTCGAGACGCATGTTCCCCATCTTCCCGTCTCTCTTGAAGTAGTAATCCAGCAGCCGGTCCTTGTTGTCGTACCACGAGAACCAGTAGTTGAGGTTATAGGGCCGTTTCTCGAAGCCAGGCAGGGATTCGTACGTGTCCTCGTCGGAGGTGACGACCACGTCGAACTTTCCAGACCTGAAGGTGCTTTCATCGATCTTTCGGCCGTAATAACTGATCTTTTCGGCTTTATCGCCCCGGTAGTACCAGGGCAACGGCCAGTAGCGGTCCGAGGCGATGGCGGTAGCATTTGCGTCGTCGATGAAGGCCATCACTTCCCGCATGTCCTCGGAGTTCTGGACCTGCACGATCGGTTCGTTCACGTCGGCCGGGACATAGGCCACATGCCAGAGGACCGGTGCCAGGAAGAGCACCGATGCCAGGGCGATGAGGGCCTTCCTCTTCGTCATCGCATAGGTTGCGACAAAGACCATCGGGAGGAGCTGGTGGAGGATGAGCCAGGGCACCTTCTCGCCGATGTAGGCGTACGCCGCGAGGGAGAGGACCATCCAGACGATGCAGAACCTGAAAAATTCTTCTTTTTTGTCGAAGGTCCGCATCTCCGGGACCGAGAGTCCGGCCTGCTGCAGGGAGGTTCTGACCAGATGGTACATCGAGTCTTTCTCTCCCTGGGTCTTCCCGGCACGGAGGAACTGGCCGACCCCGACGGCGGCAAGGATGAAGATCGGGAGTTCGTACAGGATGAAGAGGAGGATATAGAAGAAGAACGGTCCGCCGATCCGCTCCTGCTCGTGCATCGCCCACCAGTGGGAGACGGCGTCGGGGATCCAGGTGAGCACCCGTTCGGGATGGGCGCCGAACGAGGAGTAGAAGAGGACGATGACGCCCGCCATGACAAGCGTGCCGACGATGAGGTCGCGCTTCCATCTCGCCGGCAGGGGAACCTTCTTCGACCAGAGGAGGTAGAGGATGTACACCCCGAAGATCCCGAGGACGATCGGCATGTTCTCCTTGCATGCCAGGCCGAGCCCGGTCGCAAGTCCGGCGAGGGCCGCCCAGCGGAGTTGTTCTCTCTCGAAATAGAGAAGAAGGGCAAGCAGGAGTACGAAGGTGAGGAAGAGGATGAAAATGTCGTTCCTGAGGAAGCGGGAGAAGTAGACCATCTCGGGAGAGATCGCAAGAAAGAACGCCGCAACCAGCGTCTGCCTCCGGTCGAGGTAGCCGAGTCGGTGCAGCGGCCAGACCAGGGCGACGACCAGCGTGCCGAGGAGGGCGGGCACCAGCCTCCCGACCAGATCGGAGTCTCCGAAGAGGGCGAACATCCCTGAGGTCACATAATACAGGAGTGGACCATGATATGAGGGATCGTAGAGATAGGTCCCTTCGGTCAGGAGTTTATATGAGAACCAGGCGTGGATCGCCTCGTCATGATGGAAGAGTTTGAGGTCGAGAAACGCGAACCGCAGGACGGCCGCAAGTATCAGAATAAGAAAAAAAATTCTCTCAAAAGAGAGAAATTGATGGATTTTCTTGGCAGATCCCAGAGCCGGACCGCCGCTCACCACGCATCAGCTCTCCAGCACGATCTCGATGCCGATGTCCTTGGGCACCTGGATGCGCATCAGCTGTCTGAGAGCACGCTCGTCGGCGTCGATGTCGATGAGGCGCTTGTGTACCCGCATCTGCCAGCGATCCCAGGTTGCAGTACCCTCTCCGTCAGGGCTCTTTCTGATCGGAACGACCAGCTTCTTGGTGGGGAGGGGGATAGGCCCTGCCAGATTCACGCCTGTCCTCTCTGCAATTTCCTTGATCCTGTCACAGACCATCTCAACTTTATCGTAGTCGGTCCCTGAAAGGCGTATTCTGGCTTTCTGCATAATCCTCACCCATTAACAGATTATCTCATCTGCTTGGCCTGGACAGCAACGCACATGCCAGCCGCGATGGTGGAGCCCATATCACGGACCGCGAAACGACCGAGCTGCGGGATCTCCTTGACGTTCTCAAGGACCATCGGGCGGGTCGGTTTGATCTTGACGATCGCTGCATCGCCGGCCTTGAGGAAGGTCGGGTTCTGCTCCTTGACCTGGCCGGTGCGGGGGTCAAGCTTGCTGAGCAGTTCGGTGAACATGCAGGCGACCTGTGCGGTGTGGCAGTGGAAGACCGGGGTGTACCCGACGGTGAGTGCGCTCGGGTGCTGAAGCACGACGATCTGAGCGGTGAACTCCTCGACGACCGTCGGCGGAGCGTCGACCGGACCACAGACATCGCCACGGCGGATGTCGCCCTTGCCGACACCACGGACGTTGAACCCGACGTTGTCGCCAGGCAGTGCCTCGGGGATCTCTTCGTGGTGCATCTCGACGGACTTGACCTCACCGTTGACGTTGCCGGGCATGAAGGAGACCTTGTCGCCCTTCTTCATGATACCGGTCTCGACACGACCGACAGGCACGGTACCGACACCGGAGATGGTGTAGACGTCCTGGATCGGGAGACGGAGCGGGAGGTTGGTCGGCTTCTCGGGTTCCTTAAGAGCGTTGAGGGCTTCAAGGACCGTCGGGCCGTTGTACCATGGGGTCTTGTCGGACTTCGCGGCGATGTTTGCTCCCTCGAAGGAGGACATCGGGATGAACGGAACGTCGTCGGGCTTGAAACCGACCATCTTGAGGAGCTGCGAGAGCTGTTCCTTGACCTCGTTGTACCGCTTCTCATCGTAGTTGGCGGCGTCCATCTTGTTGACACCGACGATGAGCTGGTTGATACCGAGGGTCCTGGAAAGGAAGACGTGCTCCTTGGTCTGCTCCATGACCCCGTCGGGTGCGGCGACGACGAGCAGTGCTGCGTCGGCCTGGGATGCACCGGTGATCATGTTCTTGATGAAGTCACGGTGGCCCGGACAGTCTACCACGGTGAAGTAGAACTTGTCGGTGTCGAAGCGCTTGTGGGCGATATCGATGGTGATACCGCGCTCGCGCTCCTCTTTCAGGCTGTCCATGACCCATGCAAACTCGAAGGAGCCCTTGCCCTTGGCTTCGGCTTCCTTTCTGAAGGTCTCAATAATGTGCGCGGGTACGGCTCCTGTCTCGAACAGAAGACGGCCGACGGTGGTGGACTTACCGTGGTCGATGTGCCCGATGACAGCAAGGTTCATGTGTGGTTTATCAGTTGCCATAGATTATCCTCCACTCATGTATGGGACTGCATACACAGTCTGGTTGAAGCGAGTATCATATATTGGGCATTGATCTATATAAACCATTTTGATTCGCCTGTTCTCCCCACGATTGCAGATTTATACGCAGGTATCGACACCCTCAAATCTCTGATTAAACAAACACTCACTGACCTATGAAAACTCTGGAATTCCGCCGCGATGAAGAGAAAGGCCGTGTCACGGTGGCCTGCGCTGCCGGGGAGGTCTCGGTGTACAGTCACTGTGCCTACTGCAAGCACTGCAATGGCATCCATGTGGGCAGACGGGTGCTCCCCTCGCCGCCGCAAAAATTGGTCGGCGGGCCCAGGGGGATGGGCTTTGACGAGGAACTCCTCGACGCCGCCATGATGTTCAACTCCCTGGTCCGTGACGGAGAGGCGATCTCCTGCAATGATAAAGAGGGTGTCGGCTTTACCTCGATGTACCGCCGTTGAATTCGTCCTGTAATCCCTTGCGGAAGGACTCAAAATCGATTTCGTCGAGTTGGTCGGCCAGGTGCCGTCCGCTCCACGCCTTCCGGTAGACCCAGGTGACCGCCCGTTCGACGACCGCGACGACGTCGTCTTCGCTCTCGACGGTGATGAGTTCCCGGCCCGGGTTCGGGTGCCGGCCGCGCCGCCCGCCGATGGTGATGAGGTAGTGACGGTACTCCGACTTCAGGAGGTCGAAGGGGCAGGACTGGATACAGATCCCGCACTGGACACACTTTTCAGGGATCAGTTCGGAGATCCCGTTCTTGATGACGATCGCCGCCTCCTTGCAGTACTCGGCGCAGGTCCCGCAGCCGGTGCACATACCCTCGGTCCTGAGGGGACGGATGCGGCCGACGATCCCGATCTCGTTGAGGACCGGGCTCGTGCAGGCGTTCGGGCAGCCGGAGAGAGAGATCCGCATCCTGATCGGCATCTCGCGGCCGAAGACCTTCTCGTCGATCCTTCTTGCCAGACTGTAGGTCTCGATATTGGAGTACTTGCACCCGGCGGTGCCGGGGCAGGCGATGACGTTGACGACCTCGTCATATTCGGATCCCAGGGGGGTGCCGTTCTTCTCCAGGTCGCGGCCGACCTCTTCCAGGCGGGCGGGGTCGACGTGCGGGATCTCCATGGTCTGGCGGGTGGTGAGGTGGACCTCGCCGTCTGCATATTTCTTTGCGATCTCACCGATGCCCGCCATCTTCTCGGCGGTCAGAACCCCTGCCGGGATCCTGAGCCGCACCGCACAGAAATCTGGGTTGCGCTCGGTGATCACGCCGCCTCTTTTATAGATGGCCCGATCTCTCATCATCTTGAATAGGTCAGAGGTGGAGCATAAAAAGGTGTGTGCGCCCTCTAGAGTGCGAGGGCCAGGGCGACGGCCGCCCGCGTGATCTCGTTTGAGGCGCCTGCGACGTCCCCGTTCACGCCGCCGAAGAGGCGGGTGGCCAGGCCGACGAGGAGGGCCACGACGAGAGCGGTCACCAGCAATGCCCTGCCGATAAGGGCCGGACCGAGGGGGAGAAGGAAGAGCGGGAGGACCGGGACGAGGGCGTAGATGACAAAGCGCTTCTTTGCGAACCCATGGAGGTAGGCATGGATCCCGTCATGGAAGGGGGCGCCGAGGGCAGTGATCCAGGCCATCGCGAGTTTTGCGCAGACCTCCGCAGTGAGGATGACGAAGGGGACCGACCATGCCGCGGAGAGGCCCTCGACCGCGATGAGGGTGGTGAGGAGTCCGCATGCCACGCCTCCTGCGCCGATCTGCCGGTCGGTGAGGGCGGTGACCCGTTTCTCTCTGCTCCCGTGGGCCATCAGTCCGTCGCCGAGGTCGAGGAGGCCGTCGAAGTGGTTGGCGCCCGAGACGATGATTGCGACAGCAACGGCGGCGGTCGCGGCAAGGCCGGGATGGCCGCCGAGGAGGAGGGCGACGCCTGCCGCGATCCCGCCGACCACATAGCCCGCAAGGGGGTAGAGCCAGGTGTGCCTGGCAAAGGCGTCGAAGTCTGCGGGCCGTCCGAGGGGGAGGATGGTGCAGAACTGGAAGAGTGCCCTGAGGGCGTCGAGAGCCATCTGGTGTACTGGTTTAGAAGTATTATACAATAAGGGATGTGATTTTTGTGTCGATGAGGTATCGGTCTCTTTTCCAGGTGGAACCTCGGGGGGAACGGCCCAGATGTCGGGCCAAGAATAAATCTCAGGGAACAGGTTTGTTGAATCGAGCATGAGTCGAGAGCACACCTCAAGCATACGCGATGAAAATCTCATATCGCCGTTCTCTGAGGCGTGGAGGGATCCCTCCACACTTCAAAACATGATTCTGAACAATTTTCGTCACGTATGCTTGAGCCCAGAGTTCATCCCTGACTATCATGAGAATGATCCTGACGATTCGCGCGCCGGGGGGGGCCGTGCTCCCCCTACCCCCAATGGTGAGGACACGCGGGGGCGGCACCTGCGCGATTCCCTCCTGATGCCCTCTTACGAGGAAAGGGATCCATCCTGGCGTTGAAACGCTGCTCCGGACAATCCCCTCTGAACATGGTTATGGCGTATATGCCTAATACAGGGCCGAGACGAATCAGCCCGCAGCAAGATCCACATGGCACTCCCTCATCTCATACGGCACCACCACCACATCCTCAAGCGTCTTTGAACCTTCCTTCCCCACGACCTTCACATCATAGGATCCGATGCCGAGGTAATGGAAGGTGTGAGGCGTTTTTTCTCCGGTGTCCTTGCCGTAGAGATAGATCTTCGCACCCTCGGGGGTGCTCCCCACCGTAAGCGACCCGTACGCATAGGGTCCCAGGTCCAGACCGACCTCCGCGTCCTGCTCCTTATGGCGATTGTCGGTCAGCAGGACCACCTCCCCCTCAGGAATATATCCCGGCTTTGAGAGCGAGACCAGGTGCCTGCCCTCCGAGATGTTCTCGACGAGATATGGCGTCGCATATCCGGTAGAGAGGCCGTCGATGAATATCAAAGCCCCTGAAGGCACTGAAGTGACGAGGAGTCCGCAGGGTGCGGTGAGCGAAGACCCGATGACCACCGTCTCGTTCGATTGAACGGTATTCAGGATCTTCTGCGAGAAGAAACTGCCATTGTCATGGACCGTGACATACGCATCGATCCCAACGACATCGACGTTCTTTGGAAGCTTGTACCCCAGATACCTGCCGTTGACCGAGAAGGGAGAGCCCGAATATCCCTCTGACTCAATCGAGAGCGACCGCTCAAGCCCTTTCGAGCCACTGCTGAATTTCACTAGCGACACTGAGTTCTTCACGATCCATACTCGTTCTTTCTCATTCGCGAACTCGACATTTTTCATCTTCACCTTGATCGTATGCAGTCCTTCTTTCAGCCCGTAGACGAGTGCGGGTGTCTTTTTGTTGCTCTTCCTGCCGTCCACATAGATCTCTGCCCCCTCAGGGAAGGACTCGACATACACCCCGCCATGCCGGTTCTCCTCCCACCCGCGCAGCGGCCCGGTGGCGACCATCTGCTCCTTCAACTCTGAAGAACCCGATTCAAATTGTAGATGGATCTCGTCGTCGCGCTCAAGATAGACCGTTTCCTCCACCGGTTCGAACCTGTCCATGCTCATCCTGATGGTGTGGGTCCCCCCGGATAACGACTCAAGGGTGGCGGGCGTCGTCCTGCCGGTGTACTCTCCGTCGAGATCGATGAGGGCCCCAGGCGGAGTGGAGAGGATGGAGAGGGCAAACTGCATCGTCGCGACATCAACCTGAGTGGGTGCCGGGGTGACCGCCGGCGTTTCAACAGGAGCCGTTGGCGCGATCATCTGCCCGGATAAATTGCCGGCCATCATCGCGGGGTCAGGTGAGGGGACGGACGCCTCTCCTGAGATATCGATCCCGAATATCCCGAAGAATGCGGTCACAAAGCCACCGATCAGGTCGAAGAGCGGTTGAAAGATCCCATGATCGCAATCTTCACCCCTTTCCATGAGCGCATATATCCCTCCCTGCCTGATCCTGGCGGAGAGGCTGCCATCTGTAACATCCGCCTCCACCGGTTGCCATTGGTCCAGAGAATCGTCGTATCTGACAAGACGGACCCCTGAAAGCCCGAGCCGGTCGGTATGGATGACCAGCAGGAGAGGAATATCGGCCACCATATCATCATCACCGATTGCGTACGCCCGCAGGGCGTCGCCGGGTCTGAGCACCTCCAGTCTCAGCGCTGAGAGAGGTTTCCCGGCACCGTCGGTGATCACCGTCCCTTCGGAGATGAAGAGTTCGACCGCCCCCTCGTCGAAGGTGAGGTGCGTGGCCTCAAGCCTCTCATTCGATTCGTTCAGCGTGAACCGCTCGCTGCTTCCGGTCGACGTCATCCCCTGAGTGCCGGAAAGATTCGCGGCGGACGTGACATTCACCGGCGCCCCGGCCGGCGGGGTTCCATGCCTGACAACAAGGATAATCCCCCGGTTCTCCATGTAGTCACCTTTCATTGAGGTGATATAACTCTGGATTCCGGCCTCGTTCTCCGACGGCATCAGATAGGGCCTGACATCTATCCCGGCCACACTGATCGCAGACGATCCTCCGGTGAGGAGATTGAACCACTCACCTTCATTGAAGGTGATCCGATGCTCGTCATCGTCCTCCCCCGACCCGGCCGTGGTCACCAGGATAAGCCGCGCTTCCTTCGTATTCGCAAGGTTGATCTCGCCGTCGAAGAGTGCCGTCGTGATGCAGTCGTCGCTCGTGGTGCCAAAGTCGGGGTTGGCATAGAGGGTGTCGGAGCCCTCTGCGATCCAGTAGGTGATCTCTGGTGCTGCCGGGTCTTCGACCATGACCAGCACACCCGGGCCATAGGTCGCGAAGACATCGTCTTTTCGCCCATCGTTGGTTACCGTCACCATATGGTCGCCGGCCGCGCCGCCCTTGATCCCGGAGATGTTATAGGCATGGGTCTCGAGGAGATAGTTGTAGATGCCTTCGTTTTTCCGGTCACGGTAGACCTTATCGGCCTTGATCTCGACACCGTCGACCTTCAGCGTGATCCTGCTGTTGGTCCCCTCTTTGCGCTTCTCGTCGTGTCCCCAGGTGGTGTAGATGTAGAGTCTTGCATACCTGACCGTACCGTTCTCAGGTGCCGGGATCGTGATCGCAAACTCCCGGCTCTCCCCGGCATGGATCAGTCCGGTATAGTCGCTGAACTCATGATACGTGAGGTTGCCGTGGAGTGTGCCGGTGGTGAAGAGATCCAGTCTCTTGCCGGTGTATCCGAACTCTGGATCGATCTCTCCATCCGAACCGCCAGAGTCGCCTCCGGAAGACCCGAATGTCAGGTCCACTCCGACGATCTCGTCCTCCTGTACCACCACCATCTGGTATGCGGGTTCATATCCCTCCTTCCTCACTTCAACGGTATATTTGCCGATAATGAGGCCGTCGATAGTTGCCGGGGTCTGGAGAGATGTGTTTGTCATTTCCTGGTAGTCGCCCCCTTCGAGGTATATCCAGGCTCCTGACGGTTCGCTCGTCACCTCGATGCTCCCGGTGCGCGCTTCGAGATCGAAGTGGACGGTGGTGTTCTCCCCCTTCCTCACCTCGATCCACTGATCCTCGGAGGCGTGGTACCGCTCGTCCAGTTCGACCCGCACTGCGTGTTCGCCGGCCTCGACTCCGCTGATGGTCGTGTTGGTGACCCACTGGGTCTCTTCGTCGTCAAGGTAGACCACCGCACCGGCCGGAGATGAGGTCACTTCGAGGTTCCCGACCTCTTTGCCCGGGTAGCGGACCGAGAGAACAGCGAGCGGGATCTTGAAATACGCCCCAAGATAGCCCCCGCCGCTCCCGCTGACACTGAGGTCCCTGGTGTAGGTGAAAAGACTGTCAGACCAGGGGAGGACCAGGTCGGTGACATCTTCGGTATGGTAGCCGGAGTACGCCCCCTGCGGCTCCGGGGCCTCGATGGATTCTGAGTTGAACGTGAATTCCCCTACTTTGCTTGCCATATGGACAAGCGAGAGTTCGGCGACGTACTCACGCTCGTCATCTTCAGGGAGATCGCCGGTGGCAAAGGTCGTCTCTCCTTCATAGGTCTCGCCCAGATAATCCTCGACATAATACGAGTGGACGTCATGTCCCTGGTTCACCCAGTAATACACCTCGTCGCTGTCGCCGTCGTCATAGGCGACGACCAGGGTGACGATCTTGATCCTCCCGTCAAAGGTGCCTGTATATCCCTCAGGTTGATCGACCTTGACTTTGGCGACGACCTCCCTCTTTTTGATCGCGTCGGTGACGTCATACCACATCAGGTAGTCGCTCGTCACCCGGTTGCAGTGTTCGTTCACCCAGACCGGTCCGGAACCGCCGTCGATCGGGAATGAGTACGGCACCCGCAGTTCCTCCACCTCCAGGGTCTGTGTCCCGGATCCGCCGTCGAATTTTACCGTTGCACGATGTTCGTAGTTGTTCTGCATATGGGCGCAGTAGACGGACACATAGAGGCGTGCCCATTTGATCTCCGTGTATTCAGGCAGGGTATACTTCTTTGAGACGTCACGGTCCATTCCTGTGCCGACAAAGGAGTTTACGTAGACCCCGCCTGAGACGACGCCTTCGTCGACGGTCGTGAGAGGGATGCCTCCCACATACTGGTCGGCAGCGACGCAGGCCGGGAGGGTGAGAAGGAGAACGGTGAGAAACACTGCCGCCCGTGCAGATCTGCTCTCCGTCGCCACCCTTCACACCCCCGTCCTGATCGCTGTCACCGGATTGAGGCGTGCCGCTTTCAATGCCGGATAAAATCCTGATATCTGGGAGAGCACCACCGCAATGACGATCCCGAGCAACAGGAGGCCGGGCGTGATCAGGGTGATATCCGCGTCTGCAAAGGTGGCGAAGGTGTCGCCTAGTTGAGCGATGATAAAGGGTTTTCCGAAGATGTTGATGACGCCGGCGAAGGCGATCCCGAGGAGATCGCCGATCACTCCGCCGATCAGCCCGATATACAGGCACTCGAAGAGGATGAGCTGGAGAACGTTGCCGGGAGATGCGCCGATAGCCATGGTGATCCCGATCTCTCTTGTCCGCTCGAAGATCGAGGTGATCATCGTGTTCATGATCATCAGGGCGCCCACGATGAGTGACACCCCGGCAAAGAACGCGAGGAGCAGGACGACCACATCCATCAGACGGTTCACTGACTCGATCTGCTCGAAGGCCCCTGTGGCAGTGAGACCCAGGGCCTTGACGCCGTCCACCACACCGAAGACCTCTTCGGGATGGTCGACCCTGATGAGGACGCCGTCCAAAGACGCCTCGCCGCCGCGCAGATCCTGTGCGACCCCACGGTCGATCAGCATCATCTGATCAAATTGGTCGTCCCGTTCCTGCAGCACGCCGACCAGCGTGAAGTCCACCTGCACGTCCACCGGCATCCCGTCCTCGTCGTACTGCCTGATCAGGATCGGGATCGTGTCACCGAGGCGGATCCCTTCATAGCGCTGGAGCGTCTCAGCGAGGTCGTGGCCGAGGACCGCCTGCCTGGAACCCGGATCGATCGGATCTCCCTTGAAGTATCGGGGTTTGATCACCTCCCCGATCTCTGTCGGGTCGATGCCTATCACACCCAGGTAGGTCTGTCGTTTTGTTGCGTAGGCTTCTCTGACAACCGCCGATGAAGCCTTGATATGGGGTATTGCCGCGATCTCGTCGATCTTTGCGGGGGTGATCAGGTGGAGCGTGCCGCCGCGGATATCCGCGGTCGCCTCGATGAGGGTCAGATCTGACTGCTCCTTGATCGCTTCCACCGCCTGATATCTGATCCCTTCCCCCAGCGAGATGGTCCCGACCACCGCCGCCACGCCGATGGCGATGCCGAGGGCGGTGAGCAGGACGCGCATCCGTTTCCGTGCGACCTGCCTGGCCGCGATCTTCAGAGACTCAAAGACTCGTGCGATCTCCATCTCACACCACCTTCCCGTCGAGGAGTTCGATGGAACGGTCGGCACGCTTCCCGAGTTCCCGTTCATGGGTCACGATCAGAAACGTCGTCTCCCGCTCCTGGTTCACCTCGCGCATCAACTCAAAGATCCCGTCACTTGTCTTTGAGTCCAGGTTCCCGGTCGGTTCGTCGGCAAGCACGATCGACGGGTTCCCGACAAGGGAGCGGGCGATCGCCACCCGTTGCTGTTCGCCGCCGCTCATCTCGCGGGGATAGTGATCGGCTCTCTCTGCGAGCCCCACCATCTCGAGAAGGGCCAGCGCTCGCTCTTCTCTCACCGCCCTCCTGGCATAGTTGAAGAGGAGGGGATATTCCACATTCTCCCTGGCCGTCAGCGTCGGGATGAGATTGAAGTTCTGGAAGACAAAACCGAGCGCCTCTCTTCTGAGGGTGATGAGCGCCTGCCTATCTTCGAAGTCGACTCTCGTTCCGTTGATATATACGTCTCCTCCGGTCGGCCGGTCGAGTCCGCCGAGGATATTGAGGAGCGTGCTCTTCCCGCTCCCGCTCCGCCCGAGAAGGGTGACGAACTCTCCTCTCTCAAGGGCGAGGTTTACGTTCCTGAGTGCAGTCACCTGCTCGGTGTACGCCTTGCTCAGGTCTCGTGTCTGCATGATGACGTCCATTTTTTCACCTCTTTTCAGCCCACAACACGGCATTGGTAAGGACAAGATAGTCTTTTTCGTCCCTGACAGCCGCAAAATTGTTCTCAGACCGGAGATAGGGCAGCACATCCCGGCGGTCGATCCCGACCTGCCTCGTCTCGTCGGAGTCGAAGATGTTCACCCACTCCCGGCCATTTGATCCCGGGAACAGAGCCGAGAGAATCGATTCAAAGAACGAGGGCATGCTGGTCTCTCCCTCGCGGTTCAGAAAGAGCCGGTTGATCTCGGGGATGTTCTCCCTCGTATAGCCACCAGAGGGAGCGATGAGGAGGAGTTCGGCAGATGAGAGATCTGACTTCTCGACTTTTCCTTCGAACTTGATCCTGCTCGTCGCCATGGGAGGAGTGATCCCGTAACTGTTGTACAGGAGATCGGCCCCTTCTTTGATCCAGCAGACGACTTCAGGCGACTCCGGGCACTCGTAAATGACGAGCAGACCGATCCCCTGGACCACGAAGGTGCGGTTGTCGTCTGCGGTATTCTCAAGGACGGCGGTGAAAGCGTTCTTCCCTGGAGAGAGGTCGGCCGTCTCGAAGATGTCCATCCCTGAGAAAAAATCGTTCTTGCTCACGAACCCCTTGGAGTCGACAGACCGTCCCGTGCTGTTGAGGAGTGCGCCCGTGTCGGTGCGGGTGACTGATACCGAGGGATAGATCGCCTTCTGGTCGAGTTTGCTCCAGGCCCAGTAGACATAGAGGCGCTGGTATCGTATTGTTGCATCTTCAGGGAGTTCGACCTCGAAGTCGACGGCGTACCGGTCCCCTGGGTTCAGTGCTCCGCTGTAGGTGCTGTTGCCGAGGGTGAAGAGGTGGGCGCCGTTGAATTCGTCATGATATGCCGTCTCAAGTGGTTTATCGCCGGCATAGGTGGCAGAGACCGCAGGGAGGAAGAGGAGCACGCCGAGGAGAGCGACGCTGATGGCCAGCCTATGGGAAGACATAGTCGCCCTCCGCCGCGTTGTTCCCCCGGTCGGCATCTCTGATCGTACCGGCCTCGTCGGCGACCACCCGCAAACGATGTTTTCCCGGTGTCGTGAAATGAGAAAGAGCGATATCGACTGTTGCCCCGGCCTCCAGTCCTCCATCCACAGGTTTCACCGCCGCCTTCTCCCCGTCCAGATAGACGGTGAGGTCAAAGGGCGGTGTGTCGCTCCCGCCGAGGTTTGTGATCGTGACCGGGACGGTGTAGTCTTCGTACCCGGCGGCGGCGGCCGGTGATATGGCCAGTGGGCACGATGCCGCAATGACCGCTCCTGCGATCAGCATGGCGGCAAGTTTCCCGCCTGGCGGGCGCCTGGCGAGGAGAACCGCGATACAGAGCCCTGCAACCAGAGCACAGAAAGGAGAGGGGGAGTGTTGCGTGTCCGGCTCTCCGGCACCGGTACGGGTCGGGGTGCCGATCTTCACCGCAAGATCAGGGATCGTCCCGACCCTGACGGTGTCCGAAGCCTCGTTGTCTGCAGGGTCGAGGTCGTTCCCGGCGTCGACCCGTACCGAGAGTGTGTGCCGGCCTTCGTCCAGCGTGACATTTGCCGCAACCTCCTGAACTCCCGAGACGTCCGGTTCGACGGTTATTGTTTCTACGGGCTCTCCGTCGACCGAGAAGACGGCCGTGATCATCCCTTCCGGCCGCGCTCCGTGGTTTCTCACCGTTGCCTGCACCGTCGCCTCTTCACCGGCGTAGGCCCCTCTCACCTCCGGGATATCCACGGAAAGGTCGGGGGCCGGGTCGGCACCCGGTCTCTTCACGGTAAGAATGGCACAGCAGGGATGGATGTAGTCTTCACCCTCAGGTTTGTCTCCGGTGGTGGTGATCGTACCGTCGTCGTCGAGGTCCCTCCCGCGTTCGAAGAGGACGTGGTTCGTCTCCTTGAGGAGAGCGCCGACATCGAAGGTCTCGACATCGACATATCTTGCCTCGGTCCCGAGGCCGCCCGTGGCGTCGAAACATCGTTCGTTGCCGATGTCCCGCGCGCCTGCCGGGTAAAGGGAGGGATCGTCAGGGGCGACACCGAGGTCTTCGCCATTGAACCTGACATAATCAGGCTGTCCCTTCGTCGAGGCCAGCAGCAGTATGGTGAGGTCTGCGGTGGCACCTTCCAGCAGGCCTGCCTTCTCAAACGAAATCTCGCTCTTGTCATGTCGCGTGGGGTTTGTCCCGGCCCACCCCTCTCCATGGAGGTTCTCGTTTCCTTCGGCGATCCAGTATCTGGTGGTCGGTCCGTCTTTATCCTCGACGACGGCGACGACGAAGATACCATAGGCCCTTCCATCGATCCTGCTCTCAGGCAGGCCCCTGCTGGTCGTCAGGGAGACGGTGTTCTTGCCGCCATGGAGTTGATCGGTACAGTCGTGCGCGATCCAGTAGACGCCATAGCCCGAGACATAGGTCTCTTCATTCTGATCATCTTTCCCGAAGAGTGAGCGTCTGACCGGGACACCGTTGTTGACGGTGAGTTCTTCCCATCCGGTGTAGCGTTCGGTTCCGCCCCAGACACCTGTATAGACTCTTGCCCAGATTGGCTTGTCCGGGAGAGAGAAGGTGCACTCAATAGGCGGGGCCTCAAGCCCATAGGTGCCGAAGGTGAGCACATCCCCCCTGACTTCCCCCTGGGCCGTCATATGGAGGGGGATGCCTTCAAAATCGTACACTGCCGATACCGGGGCGGCAAGGAGGAGTATTGCCGCGCAGAAAAGACATCTTATCAAGGGAGAGGGGGAAAATTTCATACGAAAGGAGGTACGGTCACACTAGATATTAATATTGTTCTATTTGTTATGAATTATTGTATTTGATCCGAAGAAATTAGAGACTCAACGCGTGCCTGCTTATCACTTAGATGTCTGGTACTTTTTTTGATTTGTTGACTCACGCGTGAGTCGAGAGTACACCCCGCAGATCGGATGGGGGTGCATGGATTCATGTTCTCCCCCCGGAAGTCAGCCGCTGTCCTATGCTATCTCCTTTGTGAGGATCCGGAGGGCACAGCCACAAGGCAGGAGATATGTATTCAGAATACCTGGAATGAAGAGATTTGATCGGGGCAATGATCCATATCCAGGATAATTTTGGAGTATGCTCTTTATCAGCGATTTTATAGGGTCGTCTTATTCAGAGAATTCTATCCTCTCTAGTTCCTCGGCAGGAGGAATATTACAAATTTTTATTTTTTGATTCATTAATAATATCAATTATTTTAATTTTATGATCATTTATGAGATATAAAAATATATATCACACTTGGGCCATCCATGCCTGTAGGGGAGGTTCAATCCCCCCACCTAGAACAAGACCAGTATCGGAGGAAATACATGAAAAAAAGCAACAAATGTATGTTTTCAGGCATGCTTGTGCTGCTGGCGGTGCTCGCGATGGCGGCGCCGGCGGCAGCCGACCCGTGGATTGGAGGAGACAAACTGGTCAACGCGAACGGAACCTCAGGGAACGTGTCCGGTGGTCTCTGGTTCGACGCGTATCCCGGCTTTGACTATGCGTATTCTACGCCGGTGACGAAAAATTTCTCGCTTCCGTGCACTGCAGGTAATGTCGAATGGGCGCGTCTCTATGTCACGACCTACATCGGGAGCATGACCAAAAACTACCCCCTGAACACGACGGTGGAGTTCGACGGCGGATCGGGCTATGGGACCCTGGGTTCGGAGATCATGAACACCACCTACACCTATCCGGAGAACAGCAGTGCTGATGGAACGGTCTGGATCAACAACCACTGCAACCGGGTGACGAGCGACTGCCTGATGTGGTACGACGTGACCAACGATATCACCTCATCGAGCGTCGCGGCGCGCGTGCACACGGCCTGCCCTAACGGCACGCAGCCGTATGACGGCCGGGTGAAGATGATCACGCTTGTGGTCGCATATAACGATCCCTCGAGTGGGAAAGAGATCTCTTACTGGGTGAACCAGGGTCACGACACCGATTCCAAAAAAGCTGACCAGAATGGCTGCTCTTACATCGGGAACACCACATTCAGCACAGTAACATCCTCGGTTATCGATGCAGACCTGACGGCCATCTACTTGGCGAGTTACAACGGTAATTACACCTTCAACGGCAACACACTCACCTGGAGCAACCCGTGCCAGGGATCGTACTTCGGCTATCAGAGTTGGAATGTCACCAACTACATTACCAGCGGAGATAATTTCATGACATTCGACCGGAACACCACCGATCCATCACTGTACGGCGGGTACTTCAAGATCCCGCTTGCGCTCCTGACTGTGGAGGAGGAGCAGGAAGTGTAAAATCGCACCCCTCTGAGATCTTTGAAAATGCGGAAGGGCCGTGGAGCTTCCACCTGTGTTCATTTTTTGATGCCGTTCTGCGGCTCGACGGCATCATCTTTTTCCGTGTGTGGAAAACGACTTCATTTTCGACGGTACGACGAATGTGATGTACGGATTGTATGCCGCATGCAACCAAAATTCCATTTCTTATGTCGTTGATATGACTTAAAATATATTATGTCAGACTGGGTGTGAATAGTATGAATATATATATGATCAAATGCTGATCTCAAACATCTCGATTCGTCTCCCGGCCCCTCCTGCCATTCCATTGGGGTGCCGGCGTACCGGGAGAATCGTGAATGATGAACGGAGCTGATAGGAAGATGCGAAAAACATTTCTGCTTCTCTGTATCGTTGCACTACTGTGCATGGTTGCTCTCGTTGCGCCGGTGATGGCCGCCAACGAAACATTCCCGGCAGACGCCGACTCATATGTTCGGTTTGGCACATCGTTTGAGAATAGAAATTATGGTACTGCTACATCTCTTAGTACTCTGCAAACTTCGCTGGGAGTACATCTGAGAAGTCTTATCCACTTCGATCTTTCGTCGATCCCCAAAGGGGCGGAGATCGAGTCGGCAACACTCTATGCGTATATGTCCGCCAGAGCAGGCGACAGGGAGGTTGGTGCTTACCGCGTGACCGATACGTGGAACGAGTCCGGCGTCACCTGGAAAACGCAACCTTCTGTGGATACACAACCGACCAGTTCGATCGATCCTGGTTCGGCAGTGAATACCTGGATCTGCTGGAACGTCACGCAGGACGTACAGGCATACGCGGACGGTACTGCAAATTATGGGTGGATGATTAAAAATACAGACGAATCGACGCCATCTATGGATCAGAAAGTCACGCTGAGGAGCCGCAACTATGCCGACGCCACACAACACCCCTACCTGAACGTAACCTACACAATCCCCCCGCTTGTTCTGACCACGATCGAGGTTTCTCCCGCGACGGCGAGCGTGGCGGTGAACGCCACGCAGCAGTTCAACGCCACCGCAAAGGACCAGAACGGAGATGAGATGACGAATGTCTGCTTCACCTGGAGGAGCAGCAACGAGACCGTCGGCACGGTGAACACTAGTGGGTACTTCACTGCCCTCGCCGCTGGCACGACCACGATCACCGCGTCAGCGGAGAATGTGAGTGGGGCGGCGACGGTGACGGCAAGCGTTCCCACCTGTGACCTTACCTTTGCGGGCGGCGGAGCATATCCTATTACAAATGCTGTATTCACCCGCATGCAAAACACCATCCGGGTCGGCAGGATTACCAATCTCGGTTCAAATATGTCTCCTGAAACGGAGGTCGAGGTCCGTTCGAGCGACGGTTTCGTCGGCAGGGCTACACTCCCTCCGGTCCAACCTGGAGAAAAAGCACCGTATGTCTTTCTCATCGACACGACCATCAGGGAGTCTGAAGGCGGGAAGGTGACCTACACCACTATCATCGACCCCGACAACACTGTCGTGGAGATCTCTGAGACCAACAATGCCAAAACAACTCCGCCCCAACAGGTCGGATATAACGGCTACCTGGGTAAGCGGTACATGGATAGCGGCAATGACCTCACCACGGTGCGGACCTACGACCTCCGCGGCGACATCATCAATTCATTCGGTGACAGCCATTATATCTCCGGCAAAGGCAAATGGACGAACTACACCGTGAACTGGACCGGCGACGACCTGCTGCTCCCGGAAGGTGCGACCGTCCGCGACGCCTGGCTCTATGTGCCGTACTGCTGGGACAGCACAAACGTAGCACCGAACAACCTCTCAATCACTTTCAACGGCGATCCGGTGCCCTATGTGAACTGGTACCATGACAAGGCGAACTTCGGCACTTATGGGGGTATGGTCTACGGCCTGATGACCTATAATGTGACCACTTCCTATAAGGTGGGCGTCAACAACACGGCACTCTTCGAGCGGGAGAAGGCAGGCACCACCATCTGCCCGGCCGGGTTCACCCTTGCGGTGGTCTACGAAGACCCGTCAGTCACCAGAAAGCAGATCTTCGTCAACGAAGAGTTTGACGCCCTTGGTGCCGACTCCGTAAATTATGGCACGAACGAGAGTCGGGCAACGGCATATGCGCCGTTCAGCGGCATGACCCTCGACACAGCGAACGTCAGCCGCGCAAACCTCACGACGTTCGTCCCTTGGGGCAACAGTGGGGAGGGCAACCTGTACTTCAACGGCAACCGGATCGGGAGCGGTGTATGGAACTACGGTCCCCTTACTGTGGGTGGCTCAGACTCCCCACAGGTGGCTGTGGACGACCGCGAGGTGACGGCGTACCTCAACGCGACCGGGAACGAAGCGACGATCCAGAGTTCCGAATCCAGCCAACCACTGATGGTGGCAGCACAGACCTTCCTCGTCATTGAGTATGCCGATCCCGCCGCCCCGGACCTCACGGTCAGCACCCTCATGCCAAACAAGAACGAGATCTTCTCCGCGACTGGAAATACCTACACCGCGAAGATCACGAACATCGGGACGGCCGATGCGGGTGCGTTTTCGGTCGAATTCAAGGTGAGCGGCGTCACCGGTGCGGTTGCCGTGCCCGACGGCCTCGCCGCGGGTGCGAACACCACCCTCACCTGGACCGACTCGACGGTGCATGCCGCGGGCGAGCCGGCGACCTTCACCGTCACCGCCGACCCGGGGTGCATGATCGACGAATCGAACGAGGAGAACAATGTCAGATCTTTTGAGAAGACCGTCGTGGACAACGGTTACCGCGGCAAGCGGTGGACCGGCGGTGAGGACCTCACCACTGCCGTGACCTATGACGTCCGCGGCGACCTGGCGTACTCTTCTGGCGACAGTCTCTATCTCGGTGCCGCGGACAACCCGCACTGGACGGCGTACACCGCGAACTGGACCGTCAACGACCTTGACATCCCGGCCGACGCCACCGTCACCGCCGCACGGCTCTACGTCCCTTACACCTGGGACAAAGGTCCGGTCTTCCCTGGCAATGTCACCCTCACCTTCAACGACATCCCGGTCGAGAGAGCCGCCTTCTATAGCGACGAAAAGATGTGGGGGAGTTCATATCCGTACGGCATGACCGTCTACGACGTCACCGAACCGTTCAGCACCGACGGCAACGCCGCCGTCCTGACAAACATCTACCCCGGAGGCGGGAACGTCTCGGTACGCGGAATGGTGCTTGCGGCGGTCTACGACGACGGCGTCACCGCCCCGCACACCATTGTCATCAACGAGGGCTTCGACCTCCTGTACGGCGGCAGCGGCCAGGCGACCACCCCTGAACAGGCGACCGCCTACGCACCCTTCACTCTCGACACCACCAACGCCGTCAACGCTACCCTCGTCGCCCTCGCACCCGGCGCAGGGCCGAACGAAGGCGAACTGATCTTCAACGACAACGTGTGGACCGACGCCTGGAACTTCACCGGGCAGAGCCAGATCGGTGCGGCCGAACGCGACGTGACCTCGCTCCTCGCAGGCGAAGGCAACGTTGCAGCGTTCCAGAGCAGTGGGGACTGGATGGAAGCGGCCGCCGCCTTCCTGGTGGTGACCAATCCGGTCCCGAACGGCTGCATCGAAGTCACCTCGACGCCGGAAGGAGCGGCGATCTTCCTTGATGGCGAGGATACCAGCAAGGCGACAAACACTGTCCTTGAAGACATCCCCGCCGGGGAGCATGTGGTCACGCTGAAACTCGAAAACTACGCCGACGCCTCAACGCCGGTCACCGTCGTCGAAGGGGAGACCGCAACCGTCGACCTCTCGCTGACCACCCTCACCGGCAGCCTCGCCGTCACCTCTACCCCTGACGGCGCTTCGATCTTTATCGACGGTGCCGACACCGGCGAGACGACCGACACCACCCTCACCGGCATCGCCGTCGGCGACCACACCCTCGCCCTGAAGAAGGAAGGGTACCGCGAGGCGTTCGCTGAGGTGACGATCCGGCACGACGAGACCACCGACCTCCACCTCGACCTCGAGAAGGCGGTCGGGTGCATCGCCGTCACCTCGACGCCCGAAGGTGCAGCGATCTTCTTGGACGGGGAGGAGACCGGCGAGACGACGAACGCGATCCTTGAAGGAATCGCGGTCGGCGAGCACACCATCACCCTGAAGAAATCCGGATACATGGAGGCCTCGGCGACGGTGACCGTTATCGACACCGAGACAGCATCAGTAGAATTCACCCTCGCCGAACCCGCAGGAAACATCGTGGTCACCTCCTCCCCGGACGGTGCCAGAGTCTTCCTGGACGGAAAAGATACCGGCGAGCAGACGAACACCACGCTCACGCGGGTCTCGCCCGGCGAACATCAGGTCGCGGTGAGCCTTGAGGGGTATCTTGAGGCGGAGAAGGCGGTGACGGTCGTCGAAGGCGAGAGCGTCGCCGTCCATTTCGACCTCTCGCAGGCCTCGATCACCCTCCTCCCCGGCTGGAACTTTGTCTCGACCCCGAAGACCCTCGCACCCGGCCACGACACCATCGCCATCTTCGACGAGGTGGACACCGCCGACCACTCGGTATTGTTGTACAACGGGACGAAACAGTGGGAGGCGATGAGTTCCGAAGAAGCGTTCAGGCCGCTCGACGGGATCTGGATCTATGCCAACGGCACCTACGAGATCCCGCTTGCCTTCGACACCGGCGGGGCCTCCGCCCCGCCGGAGAAGGCCCTCGACGAGGGCTGGAACGCCATCGGGTTCACCGACACTGTTCCCGAACCCGCGGCAAACACTCTCAGGTCGGTCGAGAAATGCTGGGCAACCCTCATCGGGTTCGACGCCGGCGCACAGGAGTACAAGACCTCGATCATCCGCGGCGCCGATGGACGGCACGGTGAGATGCGTGCGATGGAACCGATGGACGGCTACTGGCTGTACATGAGCGATGCGGACCTGCTCTGCGCCATCGGAGCGTGAAGATGAAGGTATGGCAGGGCATCGCGGTGCTCCTCCTCCTCGGCCTCGTCGCCGGTGCGGCGGCCGATGAGGGCGTCCCCGTTTTCCCCCACGAGTTCAAGGGGAGCGTGACGATCGACGGCAAACCCGCGCCCGCGGGGACCGAAGTCACTGCGGTGCTGGGTGGCGAGACGTACGGGCCTGTGACGACCGCGGCTGACGGGACGTACGGCGGCTCCAGCCGGCATGCGGGTGAGAGGCTGCTGGTCCTCGGTACCGACGACCTCGCCGGGGAGACAATCACCTTCCTGGTCGGTGGAAAAGCAGCAAAAGAGACGGCGACCTTCAGCCCGAAGGGCACGAGCCGCGTTGACCTCAGTGTCGGGAGCGGTACGACGCCAAAGCCTCCGTCGAACAGCGGCGGCGGTGGCGGAGGGACGACGTCCCCGGTCTCCGGACCGACCACGACTCAGACGACGTCGGTGGAGCGGGTGACTCTCCCGATATCGAAGAGCGGCGAATTGACCGGGACCGTGACGGTGCGGACCAGTGACGGCGTGGGGGCGGTGACTCTCAGGGAAGGCACGGTCGCCCGCGACCGCGACGGCGAACCGCTCAGGGAAGTGACGATCAAAAGGGCCGACATGAGTGGAACCCCCCCGATCCCGCCGGGAACAACGATCGGTTTCGCTCTCAGGTGCGGTCCGGCCGGCGCCACCTTCGACCCCCCCATCACCCTCACCTACACCCTCTCCGTGGAAGAGTGGGAGAGGATCGGCGACCCTGCCACCCTGACGGTGATGTGGTACAACCCCGAGAGCGGGGCCTGGCGGGAAGTCCCCGCCACCGTCGACGCGGCCACCCGGACGGTGACCGCCCGCGTCTCGCATTTCAGCCTCTTCGCCCTCTCGTGGGCTGCCCCGAAACCAGTGACAGCATCGGCGGACCGCCCCGTCGCGGCCGCCACCACGATCGGGCTGGAAGGTCAGCGGTCGGCCGCCGGCGAGACTCCATGGACGCTGGTAGCGGCCGGGGGCCTGCTGATCGTCGGCGCACTGGCGGTAGGAGGATATGTCGTGAGGAAAAAGAGGTAATAACCTCTATTTTTGTATATCCAGTCTTTTTGATCTATTCTGCGTTCCCGGCGGCGAAACTCTCGCTGTACAGCCGCGAGGTATTCCCGGCGATGAGTCCGGCGACGGCGTCGTCGAGGAAAGGTCCGAGTTCGCCGAGAATGCCGGGTTTGTTCTGGTCGTAGCGCGTGAACTCGAAACGGGCATAGGTGCCCCCGATGATCTCGGCGATGGCCATCCCGATGATCTCGTCGGAGAGGAGGAAGACCGGGTCGTCGGCGATCTCCGAGTCGTTCCGGTTCTCGTAGAGTTCTTCTTCGAGAAGGATGGCGCCGAGGAGGAGGGAGGAGACGTTCGGGTCCTGGTATGACGCCAGGATCTTCTTCTCAAGGCGCGTCCTCGCCTCTTCAGGGCCCATCCCGTGCGAGACATAGAGCCCCATCCCGGCGTCGACGATGGCATCGGTGGTGACCCCTTTTCCTCTGAGCCGCTCTTCGATCTCAAACATAGGAGAATTTTTGGTCAGGCTCAATATATACATTGATATGGCATTTCTCTCCGAGTTTCCGTCCATTGAGTTTTCAAGACCGCTCTTTGCAAGCGTCCTTGGAAATACCGCCCTCTCGATGGTGCCCGGGGTATCGGGTGCGGGGCCGTCTCCGAAGAAGACGGTCTTCACGCCGATCCTCGATGCCGAGATGATCACCACCGGGGCGATCACCTCGATGCCCCTCAAGCCCAACACCCCGACCGGGTGCCCGACGCCGGCGGTGATCACCAGGGCGATGGCGACACTCACCGGGATCGAACCGGTCTTCGTGAACGCCGGGCTCTTCAACCCACCGACCGTACCGTGCATCGACGTCTACGGGGCGCCGGGCGGCGACCCGCGAGAGGGCGACGCCGTCCCGGCGGCCAGAGATCTTCTCACCGCCGGCGAGCGCGTCGGCCGCATTCTTTCCAGGTGCGCCGACTTCCTGGTCCTGGGCGAGTGCGTGCCCGGCGGGACGACGACCGCCCTCTGCGTCCTGCGCGCCCTCGGGTACGAGGCCAGGGTCTCGAGCAGTTTTGTCGAGAACCCGGTGCACCTGAAAGAAGAGATCTGCGAATACGTGCTTGAGAAGGTGGAGCGCGAAGGGGCGACCGACGCCCTCGACGTGGTGCGGATTGGGGGCGACCCCATGATGCCGGTGGCCGCGGGGATCGCGAGTACCTTTGAAGGCACGCTCGTCTTTGCCGGGGGCACCCAGATGCTTGCCGTCGACGCCGTGCTCAAGGGCCTGGGGAGATCCATGGTCCCGCTTGCCACGACCGAGTACGTGCGCACCGACGCCTCGGCAAACTTCGAGGAGGCCGTGGCCGCGGTGGGGGCGAAGGCCTATTATGTGGATCCGGACTTCGGCACCATCGGCGACGCGGGGATCGGCAGGTACTGTGAGGGCGAGGTGAAAGAGGGGATGGGTGCCGGCGGCGCCATGTTCCTCGCCCGGGTGATGGGATACTCGGCGGAGGAGATCAGGTCGGCCATCCTCTCCACCGTCATATCGTTCAGATAAGTTCTATAGAATCGGGCATGAACCCCTGGCTCAAGCATACGGGATGAAAATTTCTCGTCGCTTGCTCTCTCTTTTCAAGACCGGAGAATCTGGGGGGATCGTGTTCCATCGCCGCCCTCACCTATCTTCGTCGTGGGGGGTCCGGGGGGTGCAATCCCCCGGTGCGAGATGGCAGGAAAATCTCGACGATGGGGGCGGCCGATCCATCTGAAGAATTTTCTATCCTCTGCGTATCGGCTTCAACGTGATATAAAGAGCTCAGACTCTCATGCAAACATGAAGAGAGGATATTCTGGATCATTTTCATGGTAATCCCCGGTGAGATCCCCACCTCATTGCCGCCCCCGCCCATCTCCCTTCCGGCGGGGTCCGGGGGTGCAACCCCCGGCGAGAGACGGCAGAACAGATTCAGCGATTGAAGGGCGGCACGTCGGATCATCACGCCTTCCCCCCCCTCGCACCGGGGGCGGAGTGCCGCCCGGACCCCAGGGAGGGGGATAGGGCAGGGAAGGCGAAGAGATTTTTCCGGGGCCAAAATCTTCTCATCCCGATCTTTTTTCGGCGGAGTTTCCCGACCATAAGGTACTCTCGAAGACCGGAGCGCCGTCGCCCTGATTCCCCATAAAAAAGGCTATACCCTCAACCACCCATACCTTTCTGATGCGTCCCATTTTTGTCGTGAACAACCATGGGCAGTTCAACCACCTTATCCACCGCAAACTCCGCGACATGGATATCGAGGTGGCGATGGTCCAAAACACCACCCCGCCCGACGAGATCGCCGCGGGGTGCCGGGGGATCATTCTGGGCGGCGGCCCGTCGCTTGAGCGGGCCGGGAACTGCGCCGGGTACCTTGACCTCGGCCTGCCGGTGCTGGGGATCTGTCTTGGCCTCCATATCATCGCGACCGCACGGGGCGGGGCCGTCGGCCCAGGTGCCCACGGGGGGTATGGCGGCGTCAGTGTCGAGATAACAGAGGAGAGCGAGATCCTTGGAGGGTATCCGGAACAGATCCATGTCTGGGCCTCCCATGCCGACGAGGTGAAGGAGGTGCCCGCGGGCTTCACGGTCTATGCACACTCCGACATCTGTCCGGTCGAGGCGATGGGATCGGCGGAAGACCGGATCTTCGGGGTCCAGTGGCACCCCGAGGTGAGTCACACCGAGGACGGAGACTTGCTCTTCAGAAACTTTGAGCGTATATGCGGGGAGTAGACGGACTCGCCGAAGAGATCAGGGACGTGGGCTTCCGCTGCATGCGCTGCGGGGCCTGCTGCAGCGAGGTCTCCGAGGGCTCGAACCTGGTCATTCTCTCCCCCGCCGAGGTGCGGCGGGTGGCAGAAGCCGCCGGTCTTCCCCCCGGCGAGGTAGCGGAGCCGTATCCTGAGTTTCTTGACGGCCCGGAAAAATCGCGCTACACCTTCGATTGGTCTCTCAGCCGGGACGAGGGGCACTGCCGCTTCCTGGACGGAGAGCGCTGCCGGGTGTACGCCGCCCGCCCCTGGATATGCCGGACCTATCCCTTCATGCTCGAGGGTGACCGCCTCATCGTCTCCGAGTGTCCGGGGATCGGGACAGAGATGACGATGGAAGAGGCGCGTGCCGTTGCCCGCGCCCTTCTCGAGCGGCAGGCGGCCGAGGCGGCCGAGGAAGAGGGGATCAGACGTGTCCTCTCCACCGCCTCTCCCCCGCCCGGGGAGACGGCGGTCGTCGACAGCGAGGGGGTGTGGCCGGTCCATGGGTGAGATCAGACTGGTCGGCACGGCCCATGTCTCCGAGAAGAGCATCGCTGAGGTGCGCGCCGCGATCGAGGAGTTCGAGCCTGATATCGTCGGGGTGGAACTCGACGCCGGGCGGTACCAGGCACTCAGGAACGGGGCGCCGCCCCCGAAGGTCGACGAGGTGCTGAAAGGCGGGAACTTCTCCCAGATCCTCTTCCAGTGGACCCTTGCCTATCTCCAGCGTAAGATCGGCATGGACGTCGGCGTCGAACCCGGTGCCGAGATGATGGCGGCCATCGACGAGGTGGAGAACCGGGGCCTGCCCCTGGGCCTCATCGACCGCGACATCAGGATCACCCTCTCCAGGTTCTGGGAAGGCATGAGCCTCTGGGAGAAGGTGAAGATGCTCTACGCCCTCGCGGTCTCGGTCTCGGGAGGAGTGGACGAGAAAGTCGACATTGACGCCTTGACCAGACAGGACGTCGTCTCGGCGGCCCTGGAGGAGTTTAGGAACTTCTCGCCGAACGGGGCGAAGGCCCTCATCGACGAACGGGACGCCTACATCGCCCGCCGGATCCTCGACCTCTCGGGTCGCTACGAGAAGGTGCTGGCCGTGGTCGGCGCCGGGCATGTGCGAGGGGTGGAGCGCTACCTCTCCTCTCCCGACCTCCTCCCGCCCGAGGCGGCGCTCACCGCCGCCCCCAAAAAGCGCTATCCATGGGGGAAGATCATCGGCGTCCTGGTCGTCGCCCTCTTTACCATCCTCCTTATCTCGATCGCCTTCTCCGGCGTCGGGCTGGAGGTGCTTGCCTGGGCGATATTGTACTGGGTGGTGATCAACGGCGTGCTTGCCGCCGGGTTCACCATCGCCGCCGGAGGCCACCCGCTCTCGGCCCTCACCGCCTTCGGGGTGGCCTGGATGACCTCCCTCAATCCCCTGATGGCCGCCGGATGGTTTGCCGCCATCGTGGAGGCGAAGGTCAGGAAACCCTCGGCCGCCGACTTCCAGCGGATCATGGACGCCGAGACCTTCGATGAGATGCGGAAGGTGCCGATCTTCAGGGTGGTACTCGTCGCCGCCCTGGCAAATGTCGGGTCGACCATCGGGACGTTCGCCTACTTCCTCTTCATCGCCCCGATCCTGGGGATCGATCCCACGGTGATCATCCCGCAGGGCTTTGCGAACTTCGTGGGATGGCTGGGCGGGCTGCTCCCCTTCTGATCTTTTTTTTTTGTGTTGGTTCAAGCCCGGAGATCGAGGTCGTCCTGAACCATTCCGGGCGTCACGCCGCTCGTGAAGGTTCTGTCGGGGATCCCGGGCGCTCCTGTCATAGAGGTACAGCCACCGTGAACGCCGTCCCGTCCCGTCCCCCGCCTCTCCTCTCGCGAGACGGCAGAACAGGCCCTGGTGATTGGGGACGGCATGTTCTGATCATCTCGCCTCTCCCTTTGTCCCGACCCCGAAGATAGAACCGGAATGGAAGAGTGCTACTCTCCCATCAGCGGGATCACGCGCTCCGTGCCGTTCCCCGTCCTATCTTCTCGCGAGACGGCAGAACAGATCCTATGAGGAGGAACGGAAGATTCTGATCACCTCGCCGTCCCGCTATCATGACCCCGAAGATAGAGCCGAGAAGGCATGGCGGTGATGAAGAAGCGGGATGCTGGTCTCCACACCCGCCCCGTCGTCGCGACCCCGGGGATAGGAGTGGGACAGGAGATGGTTGTTCTCTTTCAGAGGATCACACCGCCCCGTGCCGTCTCCACGCCTATCCTCTCGCGAGATGGCAGGACCGATCGTGCGATGGGGGAACGGCACGTTTGGATCATCACGCCGTCCTGTCGTCATGACCCCGAAGATAGGAGTTGGGACAGGAGAGGGCTGATCCTGAATCTGAGAATCACCACACCCGCCCCTCCGGTTATCTTCGTCTGTAGAGGGGACGAAGACTTCGAGATCGAGGGTGATCCTGAAGAGGGCGCCGCTGTCCTTCCGCCATTCATAATCGCGAATCTGATTTCGACACGGCCTTTTCTTCGCAAAGATTATCCATTTTCACTGCCTAGTGAGGAGCATGTATCTTGGTCCGAATCTTGGGCTGACCATCCTTAAGACGCGTCATTCTATCCGGAAGTACAAGGAAGATCCAATCGAGGAGAAGATCATCAAGGAAGCCCTCGAGTGTGCCCATCTTGCTCCGAGCGCCAGGAACGAACAGCCCTGGCTCTTTGGGGTGGTGAAGGAGAAGGAGACTCTCAAGCAGATCGCCGACCTCACCGATCACGGCAAGTTTATCGAGGACGCTCAGGTCTGCTTTGCGGTCTTTGGCAAGAGGGACGCAAAGTACTATCTTGAGGACTGCTCCGCGGCCACGACCCAGCTCATCCTCGGGCTCTGGGCCTATGGAGTCGGATCGTGCTGGGTGGCAGGCGAGAAGAAGGAGTATGCCGAGGCGGTCCGCGAACTCCTCGGTGTCCCAGAAGATTACACGCTGGTCTCCCTTCTCCCGGCCGGGTACCCGATGGATGTGAAGATCGCCGGGAAGAAGGTTCTTGACGATATCGTCTTTGAGGGGCAGTATTCTTCTGAGTGAGGGCGGTTTTTCCGGCCCCAGTTTTTTTCTGAGTTCTCCCTGGGATATCAGGGATGTGATCGATCACCTGTGGGGTATTTCTTATGTTTGTTCCGCTCGTACTCGAAGATCGAAGATTGGCGGTGGACGGCAACCCCCTCTTTATGATCATCGATGGTGCCTTCCCTGCACTATCCTCATCCCTGGAATCAGAGGACGGCATGGATGTCTGATCTCTCCGAAAAGCGATCGACGCTCTTCCGACCAGGTTTGATCTCCGGGGCCATGACAACAGGACGGCGTGATGATCAGACCGTGCCGTCCCCCCGCCACTGAATCTTTTCTGATATTTCGCGAGAAGATAGGGCGGGGGACGGCACCACGCGCGATATCTCCGAAAAAAGATGGGCGCTTTCCCGTCCAGATATTATCTTCGAGGTCACGACAACGGGACGGCGTGATGATCAGACCATGCCGTCCCCGATCACAGCATCTGTTCCATCGTCTTGCGAGAGTATCAGCAGGGACGGCAATTGAACAACGCCCCCGGACAGCGCTGTCGCGATCATCGCATATGCTTGAGCCAGAAACTCATACTCAACGTTAGATCGGCCAAATTGTGTTCTCACTCTCGCGTGCGCGCCCTGCAGAAGATGAGGGTGAAGCCCAGGTGATTGACACTCGTCACGTCGAAGGATGCGGAGAGTGCACTGAGAAAGTCGGTCTGCCTCCAGACCTGCAGTTCAGGGAAGAACCGCCGCACCTCGCGGATGAGGAATTCGCCGGCGATTGAAGACTCTGTCATCTCCTCGGTAAAGGGGAGGAAGGTGACGAGCTGGCCGCGTGGGGCGAGGATACGGGCAAGTTCCGGGAGGAGAGGGCCGGGAACGGCTTCGCTGAGTCCCGGGGCGATGAGGAGGTCGAAGGCGCCGTCACAGCACGGCATGGCGGCCGGGTCTGCTATGAGGCTCTGAAACTTCTCGATGATCGTTTTGTCCCTCGCAATCAGCCAGCGTTCCGGGATCTGGCCGGTGAGGTCGGCCGCAGCGGCGACGAAGAGGTCGGCCATCCCACCGCTGAGAGGGTCGGGGACCACGGCGATCCGTCTGAGGGGCCGCTCGCTCTCGAACTCGGCCACCATCAGGTCCTGGAAGGTCAGGGCAAGGTGGCGGAAGTAGTCTGAGAGGACAACTCCGACGCTGCTTTTTCTTGCCAGGAACAATGCTTCCCTGCCCTTATCGGTGATGAAAAAGACCTTCTTCGCCGGTCCCTTCGTGCTCGGCGCCTGCTCATAGTCCACGAGTCCCCGGCGCTTGAGCGAGTTCACGGTCTTGTAGAGGTCGCTGTGGCTCCTGGATATCCCCTCTTCCTCGAGCCTGAACTTGAGTCCGTAGACATGGCAGGGGGCGGTGGCGAGCATGGTGAGGATCTCAAGCCCGGGGTCGTGCATATTCTCCCCTCTTCCCCGCTCATAGTAAGGGCTTCGAAATGATTCCGCGGGAATTTGAACAAATGTTAATTAGTCCGTGCAAGTGAACTTTACTTACATGGATGAGGGACTTCGGGGCGGACCGACGCAGGACGAAGTGGCGGCGGTCGCCCTCTGGCACCTGAGGCTTGCGCCGGGGTGCGCCTTTGCAGATGTCGGGTGCGGGACCGGGAAGATCGCGGTGGCCGCGGCCAGGACCGCCGGCCGGGTGCTTGCCATCGACCGCCGGCCAGAGGCGGCGGCCTGCACGAGGGTTGCTGCAGAGGCGGCAGGTGCCGAGAACATCAAGACAGTCTGTGGCGAGGCCACCGATGTCCTTGCGGGTGCCGGACCCCTTGACGCCGCCTTCGTCGGCGGTTCGCGGGACCTCGAGCAGGTGCTCGGGGTACTCGCCGGGACGGTGCGCGGCCGGGTGGTCGTCGACTGTGTCCTGCTGGAAACCCTCCATCGGGCGGTGAGGACGATGCAGGACCTCGGGATCTTCAGGGAGGTCGTCTCCCTCCAGGTGGCCCGCTCCCACGCGCTCGGGCCCGGGATGATGATGCGCCCGGCCAACCCGGTCTGGCTCGTTGTCGGGGAGGTGGCCTGAGATGCTGGTCGGCGTGGGGATCGGCCCCGGCGACCCCGAACTCCTGACCGTGAAGGCCGTGCGCCTGATCCGAGAGGCCGACGTGGTCTATGTCCCGGGCCGGGTGGCCGCGGGGATCATCGCCCCGTACCGCACCGATGTCGAGGTCCTCTCCTTCCCGATGACCGGGGACGAGGCCGAGATCGCGCGGTGCATGGAGACGAACGCCGATACCGTGGCGGCGCCGGCGGCGAACGGGCTCTGTGTCTTCTGCATCCTCGGCGACCCGAACTTCTACGGGACCTTCGGCCGGCTCTCGGCCGTCCTCGCCGACCGCCACCCCGCGGTCAGGTGCACGACCGTCCCCGGCATCAGCGCGATCACCGCCTTCGCCTCGGTCGCGGGCGTCCCGGTCTCCGGCGGGATCGGCGTGAGCGACGGCTCCGAGGAAGCGTGTCGTCTCCTCCTCAAGGTGACGCACCCGAAGGAGACGGCCGCACGTCTCCAGGCCGAGGGCTTCACCGATTTCGTCCTGGTGGAGCGGATGTATATGGACGGCGAACGGGTCTATCGGGGCGACGAAATCCCTGAGAAAAGCAGTTATTTCAGTGTACTCTTTGCGAGGCGGTGAAGATGGAAAAGATCTATGTTGTCGGGGCCGGGCCGGGAAACCCGGACCTGATCACGGTGAAGGGAAACGACCTCCTGATGCGGGCCGACGTCCTCATCTATGCCGGGTCGCTGGTGAACCCGGCGCTGGTCGAGCGGTCGCCGGCGCCTGAGAAGTATGACTCCTGGGGGATGAAACTTCCCGAGATGGTGGCGGTGATGGTCGAGGCGGCCAGGGCCGGGAAGACGGTGGTCCGTCTTCACTCGGGCGACCCGGCACTGTACGGGGCGATCGTCGAGCAGATCGCCGAACTGGAACGGGCTGGGGTCGAGGTCGAGGTGGTCCCAGGGGTCTCATCGATGTTCGGGGCGGCGGCGGCTCTCAAGACCCAGTACACCCTCCGGGGGGTCTCAGAGTCGGTGGTTGTCACCAGGCCCGCCGGGGCGACGCTGGCGACCGACCAGATCGCCGAACTCTCGCGGACCGGGGCGACGATGGTCGTCTTCCTCGGCACCGCACATATGGAGGAGGTGCTCGGAAAGGTCGAGTGCCCGCCCGATACCCCGGCGGCGGTCGTCTACCATGCCACCTGGCCTGACCAGAAGGTGGTGCGGGGCACGGTCGCCGACCTCGCCGCAAAGGCGCGGGCCGCCGGGATCGAGCGCTCGGCCCTGATCATCATCGGCGGCGTGGTGAACGCCACGGCGTCTGACTACACCAACTCAGACCTCTACGGATGAAGACGGCAGTCATTGCGCTGAAGCGCTTCGAGGAGGAAGGTCGGCGGGTCGCCGACGTCCTCGGCGGCGAGTTTCTCCCGTACTTCCCTGAGGTCTTCGAGGAGGCCTTTGCCGCCTACGAGGCGGTCGTCGCCGTGATGTCGGCAGGGATCGCGGTCAGGAAGTGCGCCCCCCTCCTCACCACCAAGTGGCGGGACCCGGCGGTGGTGGTGGTCAGTCCGGACCTCAGGTTTGCGGTCCCGGTCCTCGGCGGGCACCATGGGGCGAACGACCTCGCCCGCGAGATCGGGAAGAAGATCGGAGCGGTCCCGGTCATCTCGACCGCCACCGAGGCCCTGGGCCGGCCGTGCGTCGAGGGCGTCGCGGCGTCGGTCGGGGCCGAGATCGCAAACCCGGACTCCACTCTTCCGGTGAACGCAGCGATGCTCGACGGCGAGGTGCCGGTCTATACCGTCGGCGGCCCGGCGATCGTCGTCGCCTCCTCTGCCGTCTCGGTCCTGGTGGAGGGCGGAGAATATGTCGTCGGGATCGGGTGCCGGCGCGGGACTGCGACTGAATCGGTCGTGGCGGCGGTGAGGGCGGCCCTCAGGACGGCCGGGATCGGGCCCGAGGAGGTGCTCGTCTATGCCACGACGGCGAAGAAATCCGATGAACCCGGCCTGCGGGACGGCGTCGCCGCGCTGGGGGGCGTCCTCCTGTACCTCAGCGCCGAGACGCTCAACGCCCGGACGCCCCCCTCGCCCTCGCGGGCGGGGCTGATCGGGCTTGTCGGCGTGGCCGAACCGGCGGTGCTTGCCCTTGCACGCCGCGGCGAGTTGATACTGAAGAAAAAAGTCTATGGGGATGTGACAGTTGCAATCGGACGATAAAAGAGGGAAACTCTCTATTGTGGGCATCGGCCCAGGCGGGATTGCGCAGATGACCGGGCAGGCGGCGGACACGATCCGCGCCGCCGAGTATGTCATCGGCAATGCATTCTATCTGGAACAGATCGCCCCCCTCCTCGGGGGCCAGGACGTGATCAGGAGTTCGATGGGGAAAGAGGTCGAACGGGCGCAGAAGTGCGTCGACCTCGCCCGCACTCACCGGGTGGTCATGGTCAGCGGGGGCGACCCCGGGGTGTACGGGATGGCGAGCATCGTGCTCGAAGTGATGGACCGCGCCGGTGTGCCGGTGGAGTACGAGGTGGTGCCAGGCGTCACGGCCTCGTGCGCCGGGGCCTCGCTCCTCGGCTCCCCGCTCACCGGCGACCATGTCACCCTCTCGCTCTCAGACCTCCTCACTCCCTGGGAGACGATCGAGACACGGCTCGGTCTCGCCTTCCAGATGGGTGTGCCGGTGGCCCTGTACAACCCGAAGAGTCACGGCAGACCGGAAAATCTATCCAGGGCGCTTGCGATCGCCCTCAGGCACCACTCCCCCGAGACCCCGGTGGGGCTGGTGCGAAACGCCTACCGCGTCGGTCAGGAGACAGAGGTGACGACCCTCGGTGCGCTTGCCGAGGACGACTCGGCCGTCGATATGCGCACGCTCGTCATCGTCGGCGGGACCGAGACCTTCAGGATGCAGGACGGCGGGATGCTCACGCCGAGAGGCTATGGGAGGAAGTATGTATATTGACCCGGGCGCCGACACGCCCGAGGGGTATGCGATCTCGCGGACGAGCAGGTCCCTGGCCCGCCAGGTGATCGGCGACCGGACGCCCGAGGACCGGATCAGGCAGCGGTGTGCGATCTCGGTCGGCGACTTCGTGATGGCCGACCTGGTGCGGTTCCGGGGCGAGGCGATCGAGGCCGGGCTTGCGGCCCTGGAGCGGGGCGCGCCCATCATCACCGACATCCATATGGTGCAGATGGGGATCAGGAAGAAGGAGCACCACTCCGAGGTGCTCTGCGCCCTCGACTATGGGCAGGAGATCGCCGCGGCGCGCGGGATCACCCGCTCGTCCGCGGGCTTCCTCGCCCTCCGCGATCGGCTGGAAGGCGCGGTCGTGGTGATCGGGAACGCTCCTTCGTCGCTCCTCGCCCTCTGCGCAATGGTCAGGGAGGGCGTGCGGCCCGCGCTGGTCATCGGGATGGCGGTCGGGTTTGTGAATGCCGCGGAGTCCAAGGAGGAGTTGCGCACTCTCGACATCCCCTCGATCTCGACGCAGGGAACGCGGGGCGGGACGCCGCCGGCGGTCGCGGCGATGAACGAGATCGTCACGATGTATGTGGAGCGGACGCGTGAGAGATGAGGCGATCGTCGACCCGGTGACCGGCTTTGTCTACCCGGCGGAGTGGGTCGGGCGCTGCACCGATCCCGCGGCCCTTACCCTCGCGGCGTCGGGTCTCGGCGTCCTCACCGCCGACGGATCAGTGCTGCGGCGGGGGTTCACGACCGGCACGACGGCCGCGGCGGCATGCCGGGCGGCGGTCCTCTCCCTGGCCAAACCGGTGGACGCGGTCTCGCTCCTCCTCCCGTGCGGCCTGGAGGTCGTCGTCCCGGCCAGGGGTGCCGGCGGCCGCGGCGAGGCAAGGAAGGACTCGGGGGATTATCATGCGGATGTCACCGCGGGCCTCGCGTTCGTGGCCGTGGCAGAGCAGGTCCCGGCCGGGGTGGAGGTCGAGTACGGCGGGGGGGTCGGTCGGTTTGTCCGCGAGACCCCGCGGTATCCGCTGGGGTCACCGGCGGTGAGTCCGACGGCCCGTGCGACGATCGAGGGGGCGGTCGGGTCGGCCGCCGCATCGGTCGGGCTCCCGGGTGTGTGGGTCCGCCTCTCGGTCCCGGATGGCGCCGCGGTCGCGGCGCAGACCCTCAACCCGCGCATCGGGGTGGAGGGCGGGATCTCGGTCCTCGGGTCCACGGGCCTCGTGGAACCCTGGGACGACCACCTCTCAGAGTCGGCGCTGGAACGGGTGGAAGGCGCCGAACAGGTGGTGCTCACCACCGGCAGGCTCGGTCTGCGCTATGCCCGCCTCCTCTTTCCCGACCGTGAGGTCGTGCTCGTCGGCGTGCACCTCGGCCGGGCCCTCGCGGCGGCGAAGGGCGAGGTGACGGTCTGCGGGCTGCCTGGACTGGTCATGAAGTTCATGGACGCTGAGGTGCTTGCCGGGACCGGGTGTGCGACGGTGGAGGAATTGACCGGGACGCCGGCGTGGCAGGGCGTGATGGAGCGGACGTTTGCATCGTTCAGGGCTGCTCACCCGACGGTGCGGGTGGTGGTCGTGGCCAGGGACGGCACGGTGCTGGGGGACTCGGGATGAAGGTCGTCGGCGTGGGCTGCGGTCCCGGGATGCTCACCGGGGAGGCGGTGCGGACGATCGGGAGCGCCGCCCTCATCTATGGTTCGGCGCGGGCGATCGACCTCGCACGACCGGCGATCAGGGACGGATGCGAGGTGCACGAGATCACCGACTACAAAGCTCTCCGTGCTCTCCCGGCCGACGCCGTCGTCCTCTCGACCGGCGATCCGATGCTTGCTGGCCTGGGTTACCTGGGCGGCGAGGTGGTGCCCGGCATCTCCTCGATGCAGGTCGCCTTCGCCCGCCTGGGCCTCTCCCTGGTGAAGGCGGCGGTCGTCACCGCCCACGGCAAGGACCATGCGGCGGCGGTGAGGGAAGCGGCAGAGGAGGTCGGGCGTGGTCGGATCGTCTTCCTCATCGCCGACCCGGAGTTCTCGGTTCCCGCCCTCGCGGCGGCGCTGCCCGGTGAGGTGCGGATCGCTATCTGCGAGGATCTCGGCTATCCCAACGAACGGATCGCCGCCGGGACCGCGGCCGAACCTCCGGCGCCGGTGTCAGGGCTCTTTGTGGTCGTCGTCGGATGCTGAATCCTTCTTCTCCCGAGTGTGACGGCGGCCCCTCCTTTGTAATACTTTTTTTCGATTCGTAATACCTTTAACATAAAAATCTCAATCTGGTACGACCGGGGCTGCGGCCCCATCGGTCAGGACAGATCATGAGTATAGATACCGGGATCGTGGTGGTGGGGTGGGGGAACGAACTCCCCCTCTTCAGGGAGGCGGGCGAGGCCCTTGGCCTTCCTCTCAGAGGATGGGCCGTGAACGACCTGAAGGCAGACCCCGCCCTTCGGGCCGCGTGCAGGGCGGCCCTCGGCGAGGCGACGCTTGTTCTTCTCCATCCGTCCGCCGAGGCATGGTGGGACGAGGTGATGGAGGGCCTGGGTGCCGGGACGCAGGTCGTCGCCTACGGGTACAACGACACCTTCTGGAGCGCATCGACGGTCCCGATGAGGATCGTCGCCGCGCTGAACGCGTATTATCTCTACGGTGGGGCCGAAAACATCAGGAATATGCTCGCGTCTGCGACAAACGAAGTGCTGGGATGCGACATCTCCGTCGCCCCGCCCGAGCCCACCCTCTGGGAGGGGGTCTACCACCCTGATGCCTCCGAACCCTTTACGTCCGTCGCGGACTACCGGGCATGGCGTCCCAGACGACGCCGACATACGGTCGGCCTTCTCTTCTCGCGGACCGCCTGGCTCACGAGGGACCTGGCGGTAGTCGACGAGATGATCAGGGAGTTCGAGCGGGACTGCGATGTCATCCCGGTCTTCTGCTTCGGTACCGGTGACCAGGAGACCGGCGCCCTCTCTTCCGCCGCGGTCATCGAGACCTATCTCGCCGGAGAGGTCGACGCCCTCGTGGAGGCGAGGTCCTTCATCCATGCCGCGGACGCCGGGGCCTATAAGGCGTCGCTGACCGCGCTCGACCTCCCGGTCACCCACCCTCTCGTCCTCTATCACACCACCGAGGAGGCCTGGGCCTCGTCGCGCGACGGGATGGGGAGCAGCGAGGTGGGGTGGTGCGTCGCCCTCCCCGAGTTCCAGGGAATGATCGAGATGCTCCCGGTAGGTGTCGCCACCGGCGGGGACGACGCCTCTCACCTTCCACTTTCCGAGAGGATCCGGAAGATGGCCGACCGTGCCAGGGCTTGGATCACCCTCAGAGATAAACCGCCGGCAGAGAGGAAGGTGGCGTTCATCCTCCACAACAAACCCTGCGCCTCGCTGGAAGGCAGCGTCGGTGCCGGCGCGCACCTCGACACCCTGGAGAGCGTGGCACGCGTCCTCCAGGCGATGGCCGGTGCCGGGTATCAGGTGGAGGCCCCTGCGGACGGCGAGGAACTGATCCGCACCATCCTCTCCAGAAAGGCGTTGTCAGAGTTCAGGTGGACGTCGGTTGCCGGGATCGTGGAGAGCGGCGGCGCCCTGGATATGATCGAATTCGATCGGTACATGCGCTGGTTCTCCTCCTTCCCCGAGAACGTACAGGGGGAGATCGTCGAGGCGTGGGGTCCGCCTCCCGGCGGGAAGGAGGGGGTTCCGCCGGCGATGGTCCACGATGGAAAGATCGTCGTCACCGGCGTGCTCTTCGGGAACGCCGTCGTCTGCGTCCAGCCAAAGCGCGGGTGCGCCGGGAGCCGGTGCGACGGGGAGGTCTGCCGGATCCTCCACGACCCCGAGATCCCCCCGACCCACCAATACCTCGCCACCTACCGCTGGCTCGAGGAGGAGTTCGGCGCCGACGCCGTCGTCCATGTCGGCACCCACGGGAACCTTGAGTTCCTCCCGGGCAAGAGCGTCGCCACCTCCGGTTCGTGCTATCCCGACCTTGTGATCGGGCGGATGCCGCATCTCTACCTCTACAATGCCGACAACCCTCCGGAGGGCACGGCCGCAAAACGGCGGGCATGCGCCACCCTCGTCGACCACGCCCAGGCGGCGATGGTGGAGAGCGGGCTGTACGGCTCCCTCAAAGAACTCGAACGGCAGATCGACGACTACCGCCGCGCCGAAGGGACGGACAGGGCGCGGGCCCACGCACTGACGCACACGATCCGCGACCTCATCGACGAATGCGGACTCGCCGGGGAGTGCGGGCTTGCCGGCATGGAAGCGGCGGGCGCGCCCTTCGATGAGGTCGTCACCGCGGCCGAAGACGCCCTCACCGCGACCTACGATGCCCGCATCCCCGACGGGATGCACATCTTCGGAGAGATGCCCGTGGGAGAGGAGAAGGCGGCATACATCGCCGCCATCATGCACCATGAGGGCCATCTGAGAGACGCAGTCCTGCGGATGATGGGGGAGGATCCCGGGTGTGCCGGCCCCGCCCTCCTGGAGGAGGCGGACGCCTCTGCCGTAGCACTCGTCGCCGCCCTCCTCGGCGGCGCCGGGCCTGAGGACGCGGCCCGTCTGGCTCTTGGCGAGCGCCTGAAGGACCCGGCCGTCCCCCTTGACCCGATCGTAGCCGGGGTCGCCGACCTCTCGGGACGGATCGATGCCACCGACGAGATCGGGGCGCTCCTCAGGGCGTTTGACGGGGGTTTCGTCCCGCCCGGCCCCTCAGGCCTGATCACGCGGGGAAAACCCGAGGTGCTCCCGACAGGGCGGAATTTCTACTCCCTCGACCCGTACCGCGTACCCACGAAGGCGGCGTGGCGGGTCGGGAGTCGTCTCGCCGATCTTCTCCTTGCGAAGTACATCGAAGACGAAGGGGCGTACCCCGAGAACGTGGCGATGTACTGGATGGCCTCGGACATCATGTGGGCCGACGGCGAGCAGTGCGCCCAGGTGCTCGCCCTCCTCGGCTGCGAACCGGTCTGGAAGGAAGGGAAGGTGCGTTCCTTCCGTCTGCTCGCCCTCGAAGAACTCGGACGCCCCCGGATCGACGTCACCGTCAGGGTGAGCGGCATCCTGCGCGACAACTTCTACGCGTGTATCGAGTTGATCGACGACGCCGTCCGCGCCGTCGCCGCCCTGGACGAACCGCCCGAGATGAACTATGTCAGGAAGCACACACTTGCATCCGGGAGCACCGCCCGCATCTTCGGGAGTCGGCCGGGGACGTACGGGAACGGCGTCTCCCTCGCGGTCTATGCCTCGGCATGGGAGGACGAGGCCGACATCGCGGAGGTCTTTCTCAGGTGGAACGGCTATGCCTACGGCCGGGGCAGTTACGGCGCTCTCTCTGACGAGGGTCTCTCGGCGCAGTTGGGCTCGGTCTCCCTCACCTTCAACAAGACCGTCACCGACGAGTACGATCTCCTCGGCTGTTGCTGCTACTTCGGCACTCATGGCGGTCTGACCGCGGCGGCGCGGAGCATCAGCGGCCATGACGTCCCGGCACTGTACGGCGACACCCGCGACGAAAACCGGCCGGCGGTCAGGACCCTCGCCGACGAGGTGAGGCGGGTGACGCGCACCAAACTGCTCAATCCGAAGTGGATCGAGGGGATGCGCCGCCACGGCTACAAGGGTGCGGGCGATATGTCGCGGAGGATCGGGACGGTCTATGGGTGGGAAGCGACGACGCAGGAGGTCGACGACCGGATCTTCGACGATATCGCCCGGACGTACGTGCTCGATCCCGACATGAGGGAGTTCTTCGAGAAGGAGAACCCCTGGGCATTCGAGGAGATCGGGCGGCGTCTGCTTGAGGCATACGGCCGCGGGCTCTGGGCGCCGTCCGAAGAGATCCTCGAGGGCCTGAAGGCGGCCTACCTGGAGGCCGAGGGGTGGATGGAGGATGCGATGGATACCGAAGGTGAGGTGCAGGGAGGGGCGATTCATGCGATGGCTCTCCGGGATCTGCCGGGCTGGAAGAAGGAGGAGTGACGCCGGTCATCGACACGGGCCATATCTTCATTTCGTTTCCTCCCAAAGACTTTCCAGTATGATCCCGGCAATCGTCATCGCGGGCACCCACTCGGGCTGCGGCAAGACCACCCTCGCCTCTGGCATCATGGCGGCCCTGCAGGCGAGAGGCCTGGAGGTCCAGCCCTTCAAGGTCGGCCCCGACTTCATCGACCCCTCGCACCACACCGCCATCTGCGGCCGTCCCTCGCGCAACCTCGACCCCTTCATGATGGGGGAGAACGGGGTGGTCAGGACCTTTCTGGCGGCCTCGGCCGGTGCCGACATCGCCGTCATCGAGGGCGTGATGGGCATGTACGACGGACTCGAAGGCGGCGACCTCGGCTCCACCGCCCATGTCGCCCGCATCCTGGGCGCCCCGGTGGTGCTGGTCGCCGATGTCGGCGGGATGTCCAGGAGCGCCCATGCCCTGGTCCGCGGCTACGCAGGCTACGACCCCGCGGTGCGCTTCGCCGGGGTGATCTTCAACCGCGTCGGGAGCCCGCGGCACCGGCAGATGATCGAGGAAGAGCTCTCGGTCCCGGCCCTCGGGTGGGTACCGACCGAGAAGGGGAAGGCCGTATCCAGCCGGCACCTCGGGCTGGCGATGGCCGGCGAGGCGAGCATGGCCACCTTCGGCGAGGTCTGCGAGGCGCACTGCGACCTCGACGCCCTCATCGCCGCGGCGTCCTCAGGCCAGGCGGCGATGCCGATCCCGGCCGATGCCGACGCACCCTCCCACGTCCGCCTCGGGGTGGCACGCGACGCCGCCTTCTGCTTCTACTACCAGGACAACCTCGACCTCCTCCGCCGGAGCGGGGCCGACCTGGTCTTTTTCTCTCCGATCACCGACCCCCTCCCCGAGGTCGATGGGCTCTACCTCGGCGGGGGTTACCCCGAACTCCATGCCGCGGCACTCGCGGCCTCCCCCTGCACCGCTCAGATCCGCGCGGCCGCAGAGGACGGGATGCTGGTCTATGCCGAGTGCGGCGGGCTGATCTATCTCTGTGAGGGCCTGGAGGCCGATGGGCGGGAGTACCGGATGGCGGGCGTCCTCCCGGCGAGGGCGCAGATGCACGGGCGTTTCCAGGCCCTCGGCTATGTGGAGGCCGAGGCCACCGGCGCCTCGCCCCTCCTCCCGGCGGGCGCGGGCTTCCGCGGGCACGAGTTCCATTACTCCTCGGTCGACCCGGCGGCGGACGCACGCTTCGCCCTCGCGCTCAGGCGCGGGAAGGGGATCGCCGACGGGCAGGACGGCCTCTGCGAGCATATGGTCATGGCGGGCTACAGCCACGCCTACCTCAACGAGACCTTTGCCTCGGCATTTGTCGGGGCCATGGAGCGGCGGCAGCGGAGCGGGTGAGATGCCGGAGGTCGTCCTCTCGTTCGGTATGGTCGTAACCTACCTCTTCAGGGCGACGGTCCTCATCACCATCGGCGTCCTCATCGCAAGCATCATCATCGAGACCGGGATCTTCTCCCGTCTCGGCTTTCTCTCGCGGCCGATCTCGCGGGTCTCTGCACTCTCAGAACCCTGCTCTTTTGTCCTCCTCACGATGGTCGCGAATGCCACCGCTGGCAAGTCGATGCTCGCCCAATTCTTCAGGGAGGGGAAGGTGCGCAAAGAGGAGGTGGTCCCGACCCTCCTGATGGGCACTTTCCCGACGGTCCTCGGAGAGTCGCTCTTCAGGGTCCACCTCCCGACGGCGGTGGTCCTCCTCGGCCCGGTCGTCGGCGTGACCTATACGCTGCTCAATCTCCTCTCCACCCTCATCCAGGTCGCCGGCGCGATGATCTATATGCGGCTCTTTGTGGGCCGGGGGGACGGGGGCACGCCGGCACCGCCTCCAGAAGCGGTCCCGCTCAGACTCGACCGGGCGACGATCAGGGAGGGCGTCGCGAAGGCCCTCCCCTCGCTGCGCCGCATCGTCCCGGTCGCCGTCGTCGCCACCCTGGTCTTTTTTGCCCTCTATGCCGTCGGTGCGGTTACGGCGGTCGCGGCGATCTTCGGGCCGGTCCTCGGGCTGGTCGGGGTGCCTGGCGAGAGCATCGCGGCGATCGTCGCTCATGCCGCGCATTTTTCCGCGGGCTATGCGGTCGTCGGTTCGCTTCTTGCAGAAGGGACGCTCGATATCGAAGAGGCGCTCGTCACCCTGGTCATCGGTTCGATGGCGGTGATCACCCTCATCTATCTCAAGTACTCCGCGCCGCTGTACCTCTCCCTCTTCGGGCAGGAAGGGGTGAAGGTCACCCTCAAGACCTATGGGGCGAGCATGACGGCCAAGGTCGTCACGATCCTCATCATACTTCTGGTCTTTTAATTGCTGCATGGGTGGCACGTCTGAAATATTTGGTAACTTTAGTTCACACGAATCACAACATATTTAATATTTGTAGACAATGACTCTGTATGCATCACCGGAAAGCAGGGCCGGTGGTGCGCGGGGGAGAATCGTATGACTGGAGCAACGATGGAGCACTTCATCCCGGGGAAGGTGGCCGGGACGCGGACGGTCAGGGTGCGCGACCGTGAGTATGAACGGTTGCGTGCCCTGGGCACCGTGCGCGAGTCGTTCAGTGACGTCATCGAGCGTCTGCTCGATTTCTATGAGGCCTACAACGGCGGCGTCCACTCGAACGACCCGGAGGGGTTTGAGGGAGCAGACCTCCCCGAGAACCCGGTCTATCGTCGGGTCGCCCTTGACCACTTTACCGGAACCCTGGCCCTGGGTGAGGATGTTTCTTTCACCATCGGCTTCGACCCGCTCGCAAGTCCGCTCGGACGGCGCGGGAAAGGTCTGGTAGCCTTTTACAAAGATGGCAGGAGATTTTGTCTGTTCAGGGTTGGAAAGGAGCATCTCTGGCTCTATTTCCCGACTGATCGGAGGGACACCGAACTTGAAGGTTGGGAACTTGTCCAGAACGTGTTCCTTGACAACTTTCTGGAAGACGGGGGGATGCACCTTATCAGGCGTCAGTACCAGACGATGTGATAGGTAGGCACGTCCATCAGGAGGGACGGGTATGCAAGCCCCCTCGCCTCATTTTTGTCTTCGGGAAAATTGAAGAAAGACCTCTTTTGATAACTCTGTAGAATCGGGCATGAACCCTGGGTTCAAGCATACGCGATGAAAATGTATCGTTGTTCAATCGCTTTTTTTCAAGACCAAAGAACCGGTGGGGATCGTGTTCCATCGCCGCCCCCACCTATCTTCTGTCCGTGGGGGGTCCGGGGGGTGCAACCCCCCGGCGCGAGATTCCGGGACAGATTCTGCGATGAGGGCGGCACGCCTGATCATCACACCTTCCTCCATCCTCCCGCCGGGGGCTCTGCCTCCGGACTCCCGTGGCGATAGAGCCGGGAAGACATAATTGATGAACCGAAAGGAGGTATTGTCATCTCCACCTATCCTGATGCGGGTAGATCAGGGAGCGGCCAACTCCCCGCACAAAACCCACTTCGGATAATTGCCCCAGAGCCCGTGCGTTCAGTTGACGATTCAGATTCTTCTTTTGTCTCTCTTGATTCTGTTAGATGAAGAATCATTTAGATATGATTTGGAATTACAATCTACTGTCTATGTATTACGCACGGCATCACCAGATCGTACTCTGTATCCTTCTCTCGCTCATTCTGATCGGACCTTCGTCGGCCCTCTACGATTTTGAGGGGGTTCCCTTCGACGTAACGGCGCAGGGGGAGGTGCAGGGGGATGTCCGCACCTTCGGGACCTACGGCCTTGCCATCCCGCCGGTCGAATGCTCCTTCTCCCTCAACCATACCCCGCGATATGCCCGCGCCTACTGCGGGGTCTGGGGCGGCAATGAGCGGTACACCGGGTGGGTGGAGATGACGGTGAACGACCACCCGCCGGTCCGCGTCTCCCTCGGGGGTGTCGACGACGCCGGCGACGCCGCCCTCATCTCGGGCCACGGGGTCGCCTGGGAGGGGTGGGATCTCACCGGTCTGCTCAGGCCCGGCGAGAACACCGTGACCGTCACGACCAGTCGGGGCGAGACCGGGAACCGGCTGGACGGCCGCGTCTATGCCCTGCAGGTCGTCGCCGTCGAGGAAGATCCCGCCCGGCCCCTCACCCGCTACTGGATCGCGGAGGGCAACGAGAACCTCCATGGGGAGGGATGGGCCGGCGACCTCCAGACCAGAAAAGACGAGACCTCTATCTCGTTCGGCGGGGTGAAGGAGCAGGTCGCCGGGGCGCGCCTCACCCTCCTCCTCCTTGCCACCCAGAAGGGGCAGCCCGACTACGCCACCTTCAACGGCCATGACCTGGGGAGCGTGGCCGGGGGCGAGTACCTCCCTGGCGCTCGCGACATCGGTGACGAGCGTTCCTTCAATGCAGACGGCGGCGAGGGGACGCGCTCCAGGTACGTCGACGCCGAGACCTTCGACGTGACCGACCTGGCGGGCGAGACCAACACCCTCACCATTGCGCGGGGCAGAGACCTCGACGGCGACGGTTCGATCTCGTCCACCGGGGCGACGCCCGAGGGCGAGGACTATCTCCACCCGGTCCTGGCCGTCCTCGCGGTACAGCCGGCCGCCACCTCCCCGGCCCCTGACCTCTCTCTCGGCGACCTCGCGGTCTCGGGGGCGTACACCGGGAGGACCGCCGACCTCCAGGCCGTCCTCAGGAATGCCGGGTCGCTGCCCGGGGCCCCGGTGACGGTGCGGTGGACAGTGGACGGTGCGGTGATCGCGGAAGAGACAGTCGTCCCGGCGGCACGCGGCGTCCAGACGGTGCACGCCACCTGGGACGCCGTCGAGGGCCGGCACGAGATCGCTGCCGTCGTTTCGGCGGCGGGCGACCGCGGCACCGGCGACAACGGTGTCGCCCGGAGCGTGACGGTTGGGGCGCTCCCCGACCTGGCGGTCGATATCGACGAACCGTACCGGGCGGACGGCGCTGGCCCGGCCCCGACCTCCTCTCCTCTCCCCTTCCCACTCGCGGCCTGGGCGCTCGGGGTCGCCGCGCTTGCGGCGGGCAGGAAGTCGAGAGGGACATGTCTCCTCGTGCTCCTCCTCGTCGCCGCGGTGACGGTGGTGCCTGCCGGCGCCGCCGGAGCGTATGAGCAGTATGAAGTGCCGGTCGAGGTGAAGAATCTCGGCGGGAGCGACGCCGCGCCCTTCCAGGTCACGGTCTACCTGGACGGCGAGAAGGTCGCCGCGCTCTCTCTGGAGGCCGGGCTTGCGGCCGGCGGCACCGAACACCTGAAGGTCCCGCTCTCCACCACGCCCGGCGACCATACCCTCAGGGTCGTCGCCGACGAGAACGGGGTGATCGAGGAGAGCGACACGAACAACAACGCGGCGGAGGGCCGGTATGCGTTCCCATAACCTGGCGCTGGTCCTCTTCCTGCTCTCCGTGGTCGTCGTCCCGGCCTCGGCCACCTATGCCGCCGACCACCCCCTGACCCCGGTGTATGCCGAGACCGTCCACGGCGGGTACCTCTACACCCTGGGCAACAGCACCTATTCGGGCACCCTCGAACCCGGCGCCACCTATACGGTCGCGTACGAGGGCCTGCTCCCCGAGGGTGCGGAGGTTGGGTTTGCCCGCCTGTACCTGTACTGGGCATGGAGTAAAGACGGGCAGGCCGCGGTCTATCCGGCGGTGGACGTCGCGGCCGACGGCACCTCCCTCGAGCGGGTCGCCCGTTACACCGACTCCAAGGGTTTTGTCTCAAAGAACGACTTTTTCTCAGGCGTCGACGTCTACGCCCTCCCCGACCTCGCCCCTGGCCGCCCGCTCACGGTGACCGGGACGAACTCTGCCGAAGGAAACGCCACCTTTGTCGTGCAGGGTGCGGCGGTGCTGCTGGTCTACGAAGATCCCGCCGCCCCCGAGAAGATGCTCTGGGTGCAGGAGGGCGCCGACCTCCTGTACAGCAACTACGGCATCACCCCCGAGATGGCCACGGCGCAGACGACCTTCGACGGCGAGATCGATATGGGCAGGGTGAAGTCGGCCACCCTCTTCCTGGCGGCCCCCTCCGCGGGGTACACCACCGCCGACCTCCCCGAGAAGAACCGCATCGCCATGAACCGCGGCGGCGAGAGCGGTCTGCCGTCCTTTATCCAGTCCATCATCGACCTCGTCTTCCCCTCGGCCAACGGCAAGACCTGGATCGACGCCTTCGATGCCGACGAAGAACGGCAGGTGGGCACCGACCGGCGGGACGTCACCCCCTGGCTCCGTTCGTCAGGGAACACCGTCGAGGTGCAGGACCGTGGAGACTACCTCCAGTTCACCAACGCCGTCCTGGAGGTGGAGATGCGATGACCGCGGCGATCGAGGTGACAGGCCTGGGCAAACGCTACTCCCCTGCCGTCGAGGCCCTGCGGGACGTGGACCTCCGGGTCGAGAGCGGTGAGTTCGTCGCACTTCTCGGGAAGAGCGGGAGCGGCAAGAGCACCCTCTTGAACATCCTCGGCGGCCTGGACCATCCCGATAGGGGGAACGTCAGGGTCGCCGGAGTAGGGGTCGACTATACCGACCGCACCGCCCTGGTCGCCCTCCGCCGGCAGACCGTCGGTTTTGTCTTCCAGGACTTCTCGCTCATCCCGACGATGACGGCCCTGGAAAATGTGGCCTACCCGCTTCTCTTCAACTATCAGGATCGAAAGACGCGGGAGGCGCGGGCCGCCGCCCTCCTCGAGCGCGTCGGCCTGGCGCACCGGCGCGGCCACTACCCGCACCAGATGAGCGGCGGCGAGCAGCAGCGGGTGGCGGTGGCGCGGGCACTGGTCGGCCGCCCCGCCATCATCCTCGCCGACGAACCGACCGGAAACCTCGACACCGCCACCAGTGCGGAGATCATCGCCCTCCTCAGAGAGATCAACCGGGAGGACGGGACCACGCTCCTCGTCGTCACCCATGACCCGGACGTCGGGGCCGAGGCCGACCGCGTCGTCGTGATGCAGGACGGGCAGGTGGTCGCATGAAAGTCCTCGACTTTTTCCTCCTTGCCGCCAGGCAGGTCTCGCGCAAACGGATGCGGGCGTGCCTGACCATCATCGGGATCGCCGTCGGGATCGCTGCGGTCATCGGCACGGTCTCGCTCGGCGAGGGGATCAGGGCCCAGGCGGTCAGTGCGATCGAGGCGCAGTCAGACCTCACCCTCCTTGAGGTGACGGCCGGCCAGCAGGGAGGGGTCGTCCAGTTCGTGACGCCCTCCAGGGCACAGGCCGTCGCCGGCATCCCCGGTGTCGTCGCCACCGCCCCGATACTGAGGGACGCCTTCGCCTCTGAACGGCAGACCTATCTCGCGGTCATGGGGGTCGACGCCGCACCCTTCGACGCGGTGGTCTCCCCCTCCTATGCCCAGGGCCGGGCCCCGCAGCCCGGCACCAACGAGGTCGTGCTCGGCGCCGACCTCGCCGAGAGCCTGCGCCGGTACGAGGGCGTGCGGGTCGGCGATCCCATGACCGTGCTGGTGCGCGAGTACGCCGATACCGGGTCGCCCGAGGACCGGCGGGTCACGCTTCTCCCGGTCGGCGTCCTCGCTGAAAGAGGCGACGCCCTGGACACCACCCTCGTCTGCGACCTCTCGTATCTGGAAGGAGTGCGGGACCGGTCAGGCACCTACGACGGCGTCCTGGTCAGGACCGCCACCAGCGCCGATGTCTTCCCGGTGGTGGCGGAGGTGAAGGCGCTGGGCCTCGGGGTCGAGGGGTCCTTTGAGGAGATCGATGCGGTGAACCGTCTGATGGACCTGGTGATCCTCGTCCTCGCGTTCTTTGCCGCCGTCTCCCTGGTGGTCGGGGCGCTGATGATCATGACCACGATGGTCACCTCGGTCTATGAACGCCGGCACGAGATCGGGATCGCCATGGCGGTCGGGGCCTCGCCGCGCGAGGTGCTGGCCCTGGTCCTCATGGAATGTGCAACAATCGGACTGGTCGGCGGGATCGTCGGCGACGTGCTCGGTCTAGCGTTCGCCGGGGTGATCGAGACGGTCGGCAAACCCCTGCTCGTCGCCGCCCTCGGCGAGGGCTTTGCCGGGCTTGCGGGCTCACAGATCACCCTGGTCACGCCGCCGCTCCTCCTCCTTGGGGTCGGGGCGGCGGTGGCGCTCTCGGTGCTCTCGGGACTGTACCCCGGCCTGCTTGCGGCCAGACAGGACCCGGTCGAGGCGATCAGGTCGAGGAGGTAGATGAGATGATGAGAGATAAAATGAGAAAAGAAGAACGATTCGGAGTGCTGCTCTGCCTCCTTGCCCTCCTCCTGCTCCCGGCGGCGGCGTCGGCCGACTCCTATGTCGGCGGGATCCCACTCTCGACCGAGGAGCAAGGGACGGTCTCCGGCGGGGTGTATATCGACGCCTATCCCGGATTTGCAACCTCGGCCGAGAAGACCTTCACCCTCCCCGCCGGGGCCGAGGTGAAGTGGGCCCGGCTCTATGTCGCGGTCTACTGCGGCAACCAGCAGGAGAACTATGCCGGCAAGGTGACCGTCTCCGCGGACGGGGGCGGCGGGGTCGAGACTTATGCCGATGACCTGAATGTCGAGTACTCCTTCCCCGGCGAGGGGGGTACCGGCCCGGTCCAGGTCAACGACCACTGCACCAGGGTGACGAGCGACTACCTGGCATGGTACGACGTAGCGTCCTGCATCCGGGGCGACGACCTGAAGGTGAAAGTCTCGACCGAGAAGACCGACGCGAAGTTCGACGGTCGGATCAAGTGCGTCGCCCTTGTCGCCGCCTATGACGACGGCGACGGCGACACGGTGCACTACTGGATCAACCAGGGGCATGACACCGACTCGTACATGGCCGACGAGAACGGGAAACCGTATGTCGGGGAGACCGAGTTCGGGACCGGGGCGCTGGAGGCCGAAGGGGACGAGGCCGCGCTCTCGGTGCTGTACCTCGCCTCTGAGAACGGGATCTATCGGTTCGGCGGGGAGACGCTGGACGGCGAATCTCGTCCGCGTGATTATTTCGGGTCAGAGCGCTGGGACGTCGTCGACCTCCTCCAACCGGGCAGAGACGCCGCCCTCACCTATGACCGGAAGGACTCGGAGACCTTCTACAAGATCTTCCTCTCGGCCCTGACGGTGCGGTACGCCGAGCGCGATGCCGGGTCCATCGCGGTGAACTCGGTACCCGCCGGCGCAGTCGTCTATATCGACGACGAGGAGCAGGAGGAGGAGACCAACACCACGGTCTCCGGCCTGGAGATCGGCACCCATACTGTCCGGGTGAAGATGGAAGGCTACCCGGCCCCTGAGGAGCGGGAGGTCGAGGTCGAGAAGGGCACGACAGCGACGGTGACGTTCGTTCTGGAGCGGCCGTCGGGTTCGATCAGCGTTTCATCCGAACCCACCGGTGCGGCGGTCTATCTCGACGGCAAGGAGACCGGGGCCACGACTGACACTCTCCTCGAGAACGTACCGGTCGGAGAGCACACCCTCATCCTCAGGCTTGACGGCTATGACGACCACACCGAAGAGGTGGAGGTCGCCGAGGGCGAGACGGCCGAGGTCGCGGCCATTCTTACTGCATCCTCATCAGGCGGCGGCGGAGGCTCTGACGGCGGCGACGACGAGGCAGATGAGGAAGGCACCGGGTACGCCGGCGGCGCGTTCAAAGTGATCGCCCGCGGTGCGGTCGCCGGCAATCTCACTCTGACCACCGCCGGGATGTACACCGGTCTGCTCGCTCCCGGCGACAGCACGACCTTCACCGTCCCCCTCGACCCGCCGGCGGACGCCCGTCTCACCTGGGGCCGCCTGTACCTCTTCACCACCTGGGGACACGACGAGGAGCAGCGCGCCGGCCAGCAGGCAGAGGCCGCGGTGACCGTGGGCGGGACATTGGTCCCGATAGACCGGCGGTACAGCGACCGGAAGGGCGAAGGGGCCTATGACTATCCGGTCGAGACCCTGGCGTACAATGTCACGCCCCATCTTGGCTCCGGCGACCACGACCTCGCGGTCGCGGTCACCAACACCGGCAAGGAGGGGGCGACCTTTGCCCTGTACGGGTGTGCCCTCCTGACCCTCTCCGAAGAACCCGGGGCGCCGGTGCGGGAGTACTGGGTGGCGGAAGGGGCGGACGCCCTTCGCGCCGACGAAGGTGCCGGGATCACGTCTGAGGAGGCCTCCACCACGGTCAGGTTCACCGGCATCCCCTCGCCAGAGACGGTCTCCGCCGCCAGAATGACGGTGGCGAGTACGGCGGCGACCGGGGTCGAGGGGGAGGAACATGTGGTCGTCTTCAATGGGGCCGAATGGGAGAACCCTCTCCAGGGCGGTTCGTCGGCGGTCAGCACCGCCACCTTTGACGTCAGGCCCTATCTCGAAGAGGGCGAATCGTCGGTTGCGATCCGGAGCGTCGACACCGGGAAGAAGGGGGACTATATGGAGAACCGCGTCGTGGCCCTGGTCCTGACGCGGGGCGCCTCCTCGTCGGCGGCGACACCGGCGCCCGGAGCGACGTCGTCATCGTCGGTCGGGACCGCCCCCGATCAGGGTGGCCTGCAGACCTCCGCGGACGCCGGCGGTGATGCGGCCGGAGCAGAGGGAGAAAATCCGATCTTCTCCTGGTTCGCCTCGTTGTGGTCGGCGTTCCTGGGCCTGTTCGGGATCCAGACCGACGACCCGGCCCATGCCCCTGAGGTCAGGGCCGCGGAGGACGAAGAGGCGCCGGTTCCGGCCGCGGGGGTGACCGAGCCGGCCCCGTCGGAGGCCGTGCTTGCCCTCACCTCCACGCCCTCGTACGCCCTCATCTCGCTGGACGGTGCGTACCTCGGCAGGACCACCCCGTACACCCTTGGCCCCCTCACGCCGGGCCGCCACACGCTCAGGCTCGAACACGAGGGATGCCCGGCCTTCGAGTCGGTCTTCGACCTCGCCGGCGAGCAGACGCTTGCCGTCGATCTCGAGGCCGGGACGCCGGTCCTCACCGGGGGACTGGCCGAGACCGAGCGTGACGGCACCGGGTGCATCCTGGTGGAGTCGAAGCCTGACGGCGTGGAGATCGTCTTTGACGGCCGGACTTTGCCGGTGAAGACGCCCTACCTGATCTGCGGGGTGAAGCCCGGCCTCCACACCGTGAAGGTGAAGGGGAAGCGCGGCCAGTTCGGGGTCGACAAAATGAAGTGTTCAGTTGAACCCGGGGTGGTGACCGCCCTCCTCTTCACCACCGAGAAACCGGTCCTCCACACCCTGAACGTCAGGTCGGAACACTTTGACGGGGCCGAGGTCTCGGTCGACGGCCGGCGGTGCAACGCAAAAATCCCGGGGAGGGTGGAGGTTCCGGGGTCCAGTCCCTATCTCTCTCTCCGCAGCGACCAGGGCTCCTTCACCTTCCAGGCCCCCGGATGTCTTGACGACGGCGCCGACTTCTGGATCGAACCCCCGGAACAACCGGGTGCCGGGGTGATGGTGGAGTCTGACCCCGCCGGGGCCGACATCCTGGTGGACGGGTTTGTGACCGGTTATGCAACACCCTATCTTGTCGCCAACCTCTCGAGCGGTTCGCACCTGATCGGGGTCTCACGGTCGGGTTACCTCCCCCAGGAAAAGAGGATCCCGCTCATCGACCGGCGGAACACCCCCGCGGATGCTGCGGTCTCGTTCCACCTTGAAGAGTATCCCTGCGGCGCACTTGAGGTCGCCACACCGGAGGACGGAGCGCGGATCTATCTGCATGGGAAGGACACCGGTGAGAAGACCCCGTACACCTTCGAACACCTGAAGATCGGCACCTATGAGGTGAAGGTGAAGGACGGAGACACCACCCAGGAGCAGGAGGTGACGGTCCTGCCGGGCAGGACCGTACTCTGCTCGTTCGTGGACGGAGCGGGAGAGGTGCCCCCGGCTTAATCGTTCTTTTTTTGGCCCTGTAGAATCGGGCATGAACCCTGGGCTCAAGCATACGGGATGAAAATTTTCTGAGTTGCGCTACGGTGTGTGGGCGGGACCCCAATCCTCGCGACAGAACCTTTGGAAGATCTGGTTTCATCGCCGCCCCCCGGTTATCCTCGTCGTGGGGGTCCGGGGGCGGCAAGCCCCCCCGTCGAAGAGAACCATCAAGATGATTCTACAAAGCCCTTTTTTGAGACGTATCTTTTTGTGCGTTGCATTTCGTAGATAAATTTATACATCCAGTAACAAAAATCGTGAATGATAGCACTTTTGTTCTGACCCAGTGCTGAAAATGAACATGAGATGATGAAATGAACCGAGATGGCAGATGTATGCGAATCCCTCTTCTTTTCCTCTCAGTCTGGCTTTGTCTGGCCCTTGTCCTGGTGCCGGCAGCGAGTGCGGAGGAGGAGATGGAGGTCACCACCGAAGAGTCCCTGCAGCCAGACCTTGAAGTCTCGTTTGTGGCCCCGAACATGGGGAAAGGGAATGAGTTCTTCGCCCACGGACCAAACACCGTCACCGCGACGATCCTGAACAACGGCACCGCGGCCGCGCCCGCCTTCACGGTGCGTTTCGAGATCAACGGTGCCGAAGAGACGGTGAACGTTCAGGGCCTTGGTGCAGGAAACGAGACCAGGCTCACGGTCACCGATCCTGTGCTCAGGAACTATGACGACGAGGTGACGGTGACGGTCACCGCCGATCCTGAGGGCGCGATCGACCCCGCCGCCCAGGACGACAATCTCTTCACCATTATGAAGAAGGTGGTGCACAACGGGTACAGGGGCAAGCGGTACACCGACGGGGACGACCTCGATACCATGACAAAAAAGACCTTCAACGGCGGTCTGGCGTACTCCTTCGGCGACTCGGCGTATAAGAGCGGGAAAGGCGGTTGGACGGAGTACACCGCCAACTGGACCGTCGCCGATCTTGCTCTCCCTGAGAACGCGACCGTGGACTCCGCCTACCTTGGCGTGGCCTATACCTGGGACGTTGAGCGGGTGGTCCCCGACGCCGTCTCCCTGGCCTTCAACGGTGCCGATGCCGGCGCTCCCGTCCACTTCAGCGACCAGAAGATGTACGGCTCCTATGACCACCCTGCCGGGATGGTCGTCTATGACGTGAAAGATCACTTCGACCGGACCGGCAATGCCGCCGTGCTCACCAGGCCCGCCGAGAGTCAGGCCAGCTTCAACGGCATGGTGCTCATCGTCGTCTATGACGATCCCGGCGCAGGCATGAAGCAGGTCGTCATCAATGCGGGCTACGACATCATCTCAGGCAAGGAAAAGTACTCCTCGACGCCCGAGCAGGCGACGGCGTATGCTCCCTTCGTATTCACCTCCCCTGAAGGCGCCACGGTGGGCGCCGTCCGTCTGATCACCCTCGCCCCGGGCGCTGCGTCGGAGGGCACGCTCCTCTTCGGTGACGGCACCTGGACCGACGTCTGGGACTATGCCGGGAGTTCGTATATCGGGCTCGACGACCGGTTCGTTACCGGGCATCTCAATGAAAGCCCGGTTGCTCAGTTCAGGAGCGGAGAGAACGATTACTTCGATGCGGCCGCCGCCATCCTTGTCCTCGACTACGGCACGCCCGACCTCGAAGTCGCTGCCGTCAAACCGAATGCCGGCCAGATCTTCGCGAACGAACCGAACACCATCACCGCGACGGTGAAGAACAACGGCACCGCCGACCTCGGTACCTTCGTCGTCAGGTTTGACATCAACGGCGAGGTGCAGGACGTCACCGTCCCCTTCCTTGCGGCAGGCGAGACGCTTGACCTGAGCGTCACCGACGAGACCATCCGCGCCCTCGACAACGAGGTGACCGTGAAGGTGAGCGTGGACGCTACCGGCGAGGTCGACGAGACCGACGAGACGGACAACATGCTCACGATCGAGAAGACCGTCGTGTACAACGGTTACAAAGGGAAGCGGTACACCGACGGCGACGACCTCACGACCATGGGAGAGGTGACGGTCACCGGCGACCTTCTGTACTCGACCGGCGACTCGGTGTATAAGAAGGGGAAAGGTGGCGGAACCGAGTATACGGCCAACTGGACCGCCGCCGACCTTCCTCTCCCTGAAGGTACGAGCGTGGACTCCGCCTTCCTCGGCGTGGCCTATACCTGGGACGTCGAGCGGGTGATCCCTGAGAATGTCTCCCTGACCTTCAACGGTGAGAAGGTCGAGTCCACAGCATACTTCAGCGACCAGAAGATGCACGGCTCCTATGACCACCCCGCCGGGATAGTCATCTATGACGTGAGCGATCACTTTAACCGGACTGGCAATGCCGCCGTGCTCACCAAGGTCTACGAGAGTCAGACCTGTTTCAACGGCATGGTGCTCATCGTCGTCTACGCGGACTCGTCTGCCGGTGAGAAACAGATCCTCTTCAACGCGGGCTACGACATCCTCTCCGCGAGGGAGAAGTATGCAACAACGCCTGAAGAGGCAACAGCCTATGCACCCTTCGACGTTGCCCTGCCCACAGGTTCCAGGCTGGACGCGGCCCGCCTGATCACCGTCGTCCCGGGCGCCGAGGCGGAAGGCACGCTCCTCTTCGGTGACGGTACCTGGACCGACGCCTGGAACTATGCCGGGAGTTCGCACATTGGGATTGCTGAGCATGACGTGACCGAATACCTCGACAGGAACCCGGTTGCTCTTTTCAGGAGTGAAGAGGATGATTACTTCGATGCGGCCGCCGCCATTCTGGTGATCTCCCGGGACCGGTCAGCGTCGTATTCGGACGGCTCAGACGATGATGACTGGGGTACCCCTTCAGCAGCCCCGGTAAACAAGAAGGGCGATGAAAAGATCATCGAGACCGAAGCAGGTTCTGGAGATGCCGGGGACGACGACGGCACCGAACCGGGCGAGACCGAACCCGCTCCCACCACCACCCAGACGGTCGGGACGACCCCTGCGACGCCGACAACGACCCCCGCCTCGACCACGGCGCCGACGACCCAGGCCACCCCGCTCCCCGCGTTGTTGCCCGTTGCGGCTCTTGGCTTCCTCATCTTCGTGAAGAGACGCTGAGGATGTTGTCCGGAGGAATGTTCCTCCTCTTTTTTTGAACGGTGTGGAAAAGAGCGATTGACTGTTTTTCTGGGGGGGGAAGGTCACGCCGGAGCAGCGACCGGGAACACCACTCAATCGCCCTCCGCCTATCTTCGCCACTCCATGAAAATTGTTCCGAGCAGTTTTTGGGTCCAGAGCCCTTCGCCGCCCCACCCCTATCTTCGTCGTGGGGGTCCGGGGGGTGCAACCCCCCGACGCGAGATGGCAGGAACGATCCTGGAATGAGGGCGGCAGGCCCCCCGTCGAAGAGAATCATCAAGATGATTATACAAAGAGGTCATCCCAAAACTTTTCGACCTTGATATGTGACGAGAAGACGTTTCAGAAGTACGGCTTCGTTCAAGAGATTGCTGCCGCCCCTTGGCTATCTTCGTCGTGGGGGGTCCGGGGGATCTCCCCCCGGCGGGAGAGAGCAAGGAAACACGCTTTCTTCTCTCGGTGGGCGGCACGGCTGATCAGTCCAGATACTTTTGGGATATGCTCAAAGCAAAAAAAAAAAGATTATTTCTTCGCCGCGCCCTGCTTCTTCACGCCATCGATCGCCGCCTTCACCGTCGCCTCGTCGGCAAGGTAGTAGTGGCGGATGGGCGTGAGGTCGTCGTTGAGTTCGTAGATGAGCGGGATGCCGGTGGGAATGTTGACCTGGGCGATCTCGTCGTCCGAGACCCCATCCAGGTGCTTGACCAGGGCGCGGAGGCTGTTGCCGTGGGCGGCGATGAGCACCCGCGTCCCGGCCTTCAGTTCAGGGACGATCTCCTCTTCCCAGAGCGGCAGGAACCGCTTCACCGTGTCGGCCAGGCACTCGGTCGCCGGGAGTTCGTCGGCAGGGACGTCGGCATACCGACGGTCGTGTCCGGGGAAGCGCGGGTCGTCGGCCTCCAGGGGCGGCGGGGGGGTAGTGTAACTCCGGCGCCAGACAAAGACCTGCTCGTCGCCGTACTTTTCTGCGGTCTCCGCCTTGTTCAGTCCCTGGAGCGCCCCGTAGTGCCGCTCGTTCAGCCGCCAGGAACGGCGGACCGGGATCCACATCAGGTCCATCTCGTCGAGCGTGATCCAGAGCGTGCGGATGGCCCGCTTCAGGACCGAGGTGTGGGCGAGGTCGAAGGTGAACCCGGCATCTTTGAGGGCCTTCCCGGCCTCATGGGCCTCGGCGACTCCTTTCTCGGAAAGGTCGACGTCGGTCCACCCGGTGAACTTATTCTCCTTGTTCCAGAGGCTCTCGCCATGGCGTAAGAGGACGAGTTTGATCATGATATCTCCTTGTCTAGAATCGTTCGCCCGGATATCTCTTATGCCTGACGCCCCCTGCCTGAGCAACTCTTAACAGGTATCCGGCCCAATCTCCTCCCATGACACGCCCAAAGCTCCAGGTGGCGCTCGATATCCTCGAGTTCCACCGTGCGGCCCAGATCGCCCGCGAGGCGGTCGCCGGCGGTGCCGACTGGATCGAGGTGGGGACGCCGCTCATCAAGAGCGAAGGGATGGCGGCGGTGCGTGAACTCCGTGAGGCCTTCCCTGACCATGAGATCGTGGCCGACATGAAGATCGCCGACACCGGGACAGTGGAAGTGGAGATGGCGGCCAAGGCCGGGGCAAGCATCGTCTGTGTCCTGGCCGACGCCGACGACACCGTCATCGCCGAGTCGGTGCGGGCGGCCCGTCTCTATGGGGTGCGGATCATGGCCGACCTGATCAATGTGGCCGACCCAGTGAGACGGGCACAGGAACTTGAGGCCCTCGGGGTGGACATCGTCAACGCCCATGTCGGGATCGACCAGCAGATGATCGGGAAGAGTTCGGTCGACCTCCTCCGCTCCATCGTCGGTGAGGTCTCCATCCCGCTCGCGGTCGCCGGCGGCCTCGACGCCTCGACCGCCGCCCAGGCCGTGGCGGCCGGGGCCGATATCGTCATCGTCGGCGGATGGATCGTCAAGGCGCGGGACGTCGAGGGCTCGGCCCGGACGATCAGGGCGGCGCTCGACGACCCCACTCTGGTGCAACCCGAGAAGAAGAGCCTGGACGAGGAGATCAGGGCGCTCCTGATGACGGTCTCGGCACCCAACGTCACCGATGCGATGCACCGGAAAGGAGCGATGAACGGTCTCGTCCCGCTCACCGGCGGGGTGAAGGCCGTCGGCCCTGCGGTGACGGTCCAGACCTTCGGCGGGGACTGGGCCAAACCGGTGGAGGCGATCGATCTCTGCCGCCCCGGCGACGTCCTCGTCATCAACAACGACGGCAGGACAGAGATCGCCCCCTGGGGGGAACTCGCCACCCACTCGGCGAAGAACCAGGGCATCAGCGGGGTGGTCATCGACGGTGCCGTGCGGGACGTCGACGACATCAGGGCGATGCAGTATCCCCTTTTTGCCCGCGCCTGCGTCCCGAACGCCGGCGAAGCGAAGGGTTTCGGCGAGATCAATGCCGAGATCGCCTGCTGTGGCCAGCAGGTCCGGCCCGGCGACTGGATCATCGCCGATGAGAGCGGCGTCGTCGTCATCCCGAAGGAACGGACCTACGAGATCGCCCGCCGTGCCCTCGAGGTGAAGAAGATGGAGGACCGCGTGCGCGAGGAGATCGAGCGCGGGAGCACCCTGGCGCAGGTGCAGGAACTGTATAAGTGGGAGAAGCGGTAGGCGGAAGAGAGAGAGGACGGTGAGGTGCGGGTCGGGGGAGCAGGCGATCTCGTGGATAGAATATTTTTCATGATGGTGCCGTCCCCCGCCCTATCTTCTCGCGAGAAGGCAGAACAGATTCATTGATCCGGAACGGCACATTGATCATCATCACCCCCATCCCCGCGTCGGGGACGCTGTCCCCGATCGCCGGCATGAAGATAGGGGTGGGAAGGGCGTGTCAGAAAAAACCGATCACTTCTTTCAGAGCAGAACAGCGAGAGGCACACCGTTCCATCGCCGCCCGCTGGCTATCCTCTCGCGAGACAGCAGAAAAGATTCGGTGATGGGGGGACGGCACATTGATCCCCACACCCGTCCCGCCGTCCCGAACCCAAAGATAGAAGCGGGACGGGAAATCGCTGATCATTTTTTAGGGAGATCACGCGTGGTGCCGTCCCCCGCCCTATCTTCTCGCGAGACGGTAGAACAGATTTATTGATCAGGGACGGCACATTGATCCCCACACCTGCCTCTCCGTCCCGACCCCTATGATTGATCCAGAACGGAAGAGTGCTGCTCTCCCCTCAGCGGGATCACGCGCTCCTTACCGTCCCCTGCCCTATCTTCTCGCGAGACGGCAGAACAGATTCAGTGATCAGGGACGGCACATTGATCACTCTATCCTCCTCCTCATCCCGACCCAGAAGATAGATCCCGGACGAGAAGGGGTCGATCACTTTTCAGTGGGATCACGCTCCAGGCCGCCCCCAATCGCAGACTCTTCCCCGCCATCTCGCGCCGGGGGGTTTCACCCCCCTGACCCCCCACGGACAGAAGATAGGGAGGGGCGGCAACGAAGGGGTGATCCCGGGGGCATACCGCTCAGAAGGCAGAGCAAGGGTCCATGCACACACCGGAGAGCCACAGGGATTTTCATCCCGTATGCTTGAGGCGTGCTTTCCCCTCATGAAAAATACCACAAACCCTCCCGAAGAGGACTTCACCAGAACCGAAAAAAGAAGAGATGAAAATTCACTGAAACAGCGACACATCCAGGAGCGCCCCACCGGCGGCGAGGATCTTCTCGACCCCCTCCTCCACCTGGTCGACCCGCAGGATGAGCACCGCCCCGTCCTTGCCCGAGTAAGCATACGAATACTCGATATTGATCCCGGCCTCACCCAGGATCCTGGCGATCTCGAAGAGGCCGCCCGGTTCGTCGCGCATCGCCACGGCGATCACGTCGGTGAAGGAGACCATGAACCCGAGGTCGGTGAGGGTCTTGTGGGCGAGGTCGGGTTTGTTCACGAGCGCCCGCACGACGCCGAACCCGTTTGCCTCCGCGATGGAGAAGGCCAGGATGTTCACGCCCGCCTCTTCGAGGGCGTGGGCGATGGCCGCCAGGCGGCCCGGCTTGTTCTCCGAAAAGATCGAGACCTGCTTGATGAGATACTTCTTCTCTGCCATAATCAGTACACTCTCCGGTCAATCACTCTCTGTGCCTTCCCTTCAAAGCGCGGGAGGGCGCCCGGCGCCATCAGTTCGACCTGCGCGGCGACATTGAGGGAACTCTTGAGGGTGTGGGCCACCTTTGCCTTCATCTGCATCAGGTCGGTGATCTTGTCTGAGAAGGCCTCCGGGCTCATCTCCACCCGCACGAGCATCGAGTCAAGGGCACCCTTCCGGTCCACCACGATCTGGAAGGCGCTCCCGACCACCTCGGGGATCTCCATAAGGGTGTGCTCGACCTGCGATGGGAAGACATTGATCCCGCGCACGATGAGCATATCGTCGACCCGCCCCTGGATGCGCATGATCCGCGGAGCGGTCCGGCCACAGGCACAGGGTTCGTCGTCCAGGACGGTCACGTCCCCGACGCGGTACCGGATCATCGGGAGGGCCTCCTTTTTCAGGACCGTCATCACCAGTTCGCCCTTCTCGCCTGCCGGGAGCGACTCGCCGGTCTCGGGATCAATGATCTCAGGGTATGCGAGGTCGCCCCATATATGGATCCCGTTCTGCTCGGTACACTCGGTGAACATCGGCCCGGAGAGTTCTGAGGTGCCGTAGATATCGTACACCCTGATCCCGAGGGAGTCCTGGAGCATCGTCCGCATCGCCTCGGACCAGGGCTCCGCGCCCAGCACCCCGATCCGCAGGTCGGTGTCGTCCTTGATCGAGACGCCCATCCTCTCGGCCGTCTCGCCGATATGCACCAGATACGACGGCGTGCAGGCGATGGCCGTCACATGAAGGTCCTGCATCAACTCGATCTGCCGCTCGGTGTTGCCGGTGCTCGACGGGAGGACCGTCGCCCCGATCCGCTCGGCCCCATAATGCATCCCCAGGCCGCCGGTGAAGAGCCCGTAGCCGTAACTCACCTGCATCACGTCGCCGCGCCCCAGGCCGCACGCCGTCAGCGAACGTGCCAGGGACGCCGTCCAGTTCTCCAGGTCGTTTGCCGTGTAGCCGACGACGGTGGGCTTGCCGGTCGTCCCCGAGGAGACGTGATACCGTACGAGTTCGTCCTGCGTGGCGGTGAAGAGGTGGTCGGGATAGTTGTCGCGCAGGTCGTGCTTGTACATGAACGGGAGCCTGGTGACGTCGTCGAGCGTCCTGATATCGTCAGGATGTACGTTCGCCTCCCGCATCCGTGCATGGTAGAAATCGCTGAAACTGTACAGCCGGTAGACCAGCGTCTTGAGAAGGCGGTACTGGAGCCGCTTCAACTCCTCGACCGGCATCTCCTCTGTCCTGGGATCCCACATCCTTCTTACCAGATCTCTCCCCTCCTGTCCACAACATGACGGGCCTTCCCCTCGAAGCGCGGGAGGGAACCCGGCTCAACGAGTCTCACCGTTGTCCTGAGGTTGAGGCTCTCCTTGATCGCCCCGGCCACCTTCCGCTGGAGGCCGGCAAGGTCGGCGAGTTCGCCGCTGAAACTTTCGCGGTTCATCTCCACCTCGATCGTCATCTCGTCAAGATGATTGATCCTGTCCACATATACCATGAACTGATCGCCGACCTCCGGGATGGAGAAGAGGGTGTGCTCGATCTGCGAGGGGAAGACGTTGATCCCCCTGATGACCAGCATGTCGTCGGCCCGCCCGGAGATCCGCGCGAGGCGCTTGCCCCGTCTGCACGGGCAGGCGTCCGGGATGATCCTGGTGATGTCGCCGGTCCGGTACCGCACGAGGGGCATCGCCTCTTTGACGAGCGGGGTGATGACGAGTTCGCCCTTCTCGCCATCGGGCAGACGTTCGCCGGTCTCGGGGTCGATGATCTCGGCGAAGTAGAAGTCGTGCCAGAGGTGGAGGCCGTCGTGCTCCGGGCACTCGAAGGCGGCGCCGGGGCCGTACATCTCGCTCATGCCGTACGAGTCGAAGGCCTCGACCCCGAGCCTGGTCTCGAGTTCTTTTCTCAGGTTCTCAGACCAGGGCTCGGCGCCGAAGATCCCGATCCGCAGGGAGTCCAGGGACGCGCCCATCTCCTCGGCCACCTCGGCGAGGTGCATCCCATAACTCGGGGTGCAGTGGATCGCCGTGACGCCGAAGTCGTCGATCATCTCGATCTGCCGCCTGGTGTTGCCGGTGGCGCTCGGGATCACCGTGGCCCCGATCTTCTCCCCTCCGTAGTGGAAGCCGAGGCCGCCGGTGAAGAGGCCGTAGTTCACAGCGTTCTGGAAGACGTCCTCGTCGGTGAGGCCGATCATGGTGAGGTTGCGGGCGATGAGCTCTGACCAGTTGTCCAGGTCCTGCCTGGTATACCCGACGACCGTCGGTTTCCCGGTCGTCCCGGAGGTGGTGTGGATCCGCACCACCTGTTTCATGGGGACGGCGATGTTGCCGAAGGGGTAGCCGTCCCTGAGTTCTTTCTTGGTGGTGAACGGGATCTTTTCGATGTCGTCGAGGTGCTGAATGTCGGCAGGGGTGACGCCGGCATCCCTGAACTTCTTCTGATAGAACTCGACATTCTGGACGTGGTTCACCGTCCACTTCAGCCTGGAGAGCTGCAGCGCTTCGAGGTCGGTCTGGGAGATCGTCTCCATTTCTTTGTTCCAGAACATGTGTACCCTATCCTCTGCCAGGCGGCCGCTCCGCCCTGAGATGGTATGAAAAATGTTGGTCGTCGGGCCCCAATAACCTTGCCATGGCGTGACGTGGCATGCCGCCTCGGGGTGCGGGTGTCGGGTCGTCACCCGGTATGCTCTTCAATCGCTCCGGTGGTTGCACGGTCGTAGGAATTGCCGGAAGTGATCGTAAAAACGCGTGATGCCGTCCCTGCCTATCCTCACGCGAGACGGCAGAACAGATCGTGCGAGGGGTGGCGGCCTGTTCTGATCATCACGCTTTCATGTTGTCATGACCCCGAAGATTGACCCCGGACGGGAGAGGGCCGATCTTTTTTCAGAGGAGCACACCACCCATCGCCGCCCCCCCGCCTATCTTCATGCGAGACGACAGAAAAGATTCTACGATGTGGGCGGCACGTCTGATCGTCGAATCTTTCCCCGTTGTCATGACCCTGGCAGGGAGAGCACCGATCGATTCTCAGCAGGAACATGCGTGATGCCGCCTCCGCCCCATCCTCGCGCGAGACGACAGGGAAAATTCGATGATCAGGGACGGCACATTCTGATCATCACGCTGTCCTGTTGTCATGACCCCGAAGATAGAACCAGTAAAGAGGAGGGCCGATCTTTTTTGGAGGGATCACGCGCCGTGCCGTTCCCCGCCCTATCTTTTCGCGAAATGGCGGAACAGATCCGAAGATGAGGGGGACGGCACGTTCTGATCATCGTACCTTTCCTGTCGGCATGACTCCGAAGATAGAACCTGGCCCAGAAAGGGGCGATCCCTTTCCAGCGGGATCACGCGCTCCGTCCCGTCCCCTGCCCTATCTTCACGCGAGATTGCGGGAAAGATCGATGATGAGGGGGACGGCATGTGGTGATCATCACACTTTCCCGTTGTCATGACCCCGAAGATTGACCTCGAACGGGAGAGAGCCGATCATTATTCCGCAGAGGAGCACGCCGCTCCGTGCCGTCCCCCACCCTATCCTCTCGCGAGATTGCGGGAAAGATCTGATGATGAGGGGGACGGCACGTTCGGATCGTCACACCGCCCTGCCGTCATGATCCCGAGGATAGAACCAGAACTGGAGCGGGCCAATCTCTTCTCAACAGGATCACGCGCTCGTGCCGCCCCCCGTCCTATCCTCTCGCGAGATGGCAGAACAGATTCGATGATCAGGGGCGGCACATTCTGATCATCACGCTGTCCCGTTTTCATAACCCCGAAGATAGAACCAGTAAAGAGGAGGGCCTATCTTTTTTGGAGGGATCACGCGCCGCGCCTTTCCCCGCCCTATCTTCACGCGAGATTGCGGGAAAGATCTGATGATGAGGGGGCGGCATGTTCTGATCAGCATGCCGTCTTGTTATCATGACCCCGAAGATTGACCTCGAACGGGAGAGAGCCGATCATTATTCCGCAGAGGAGCACACCGCTCCGTGCCGTCCCCCGCCCTATCCTCTCGCGAGATGGCAGAACAGATTCGATGATCAGGGGCGGCACATTCTGATCATCACGCTGTCCCGTTTTCATAACCCCGAAGATAGAACCAGTAAAGAGGAGGGCCTATCTTTTTTGGAAGGGATCACGCGCCGTGCCGTCCCCCACCCTATCTTTTCGCGAAATGGCAGAACAGATCTGGTGAAGGTGGGACGGCACATCGATCACCCCACCTGTCCTGTCGTCGCGACCCCGAAGATAGAACCTGGCCCAGAAAGGGGGGATCCCGGCGCGAGACGTCGGTGAGGGTTCTGCAAGAGGGGCGGCACGTCTGTTCATCACGCCTTCGCACTCAATCGTGTCGACGGGCGCCACCCCTCTCGTTAGCGATTTCAGGGACGCCCTCTCCTCACCCTGGGATCCCCGGCCGCAAGGGCGAGGGCACGGGCGCGGAGGGCGCTCTGCTCCTTGTCCTTCACCTCGAGCATCAGGTCGAAGTCGTGGGGACGAGAGGCCGCGAGGAAGGCGGCGAAGTGCGTGGGGTCGAGGGCGGCGGCGTGCCGGCCGCGCCGCGCCCCGGGTGCCTGGGAGGAGTAGTCGACCATCAGGGGCCCGTCGTCAAGGGGGTCCCAGGTTGCTGCGCAGGCCGCGAGCGCCCCGGCCGCGTCCTCCCCGGAAGAGTTGCACTCGTGATGGAAGACGTCGAAGACGACCGGCACCCCGCAGGCCCGGTGGAGGGCGAGGCAGTCTCTCACGGTGTACAGCCGGTCGTCGTTCTCGACGACGAGCCGCCGCCCGACCGCGCCGGGCAGCGTGCGGTAGCGCTCGACAAACCGCTCCATCGCCGCCTCCCGGTCACCGTAGACCCCGCCGACATGGACCTGGACCTTTGCGGTGGTGTCCAGCCCCATCGCGTCGAGGGCCGCCGCGTGGTACGCCAGTTCGGCGACGCTCCTCTCCCGGACCCCCTCGTCGGGAGAGTTGATGAGCGTGAACTGGTCCGGGTGCATCGAGACTCGCATCCCGTTCTCCCGCACCACCGCCCCGATCCCGGCGAACTCCTCCGCGAAGATACCGGGCCAGTCGAGGATGTTCACCGGGTGGGAGGCGAAGGGAACGAGGTCTGAGGTGACCCTGAAGAAGAGGAGTTCGTGCGCCGCGTTGTACGCGAGGATCCTGGAGAGACAGGAAAGGTTCTCTGCGACTGTGGAGAGGAACCGCTCCTCGCTCCAGGACTTCAGCCTGAACGTCCGGGCCGAGGTGCAGCCGATGCCGGTGTTCATGCACGGGTACCCGATCCGCATCACGGCAGATGGGCAGGTGCGCTCATAACCCTTTCCCGCGGTCAGTGGCGGACCGTCATCAGTGGCGCCCCCCTGAGCCGCAGGTCGTCCCGCGCTACCCGGCGTGCGGTGAGGGCCGACCGCTCCCTGTCCTTGAAGAGGAGCATGACGTCGATCTCCCGCGCCGCCGGGGCGGTGGCCGCAAGAAAAGATCTGAACGCCGCAGGGTCGACCGACTGGGGGTGCGGGACGCCCGGGTCAAGGGAACCGTAGAAGACGATCGGCGCGCCGTCGCCGCTCTTCCAGGTGAGGGCACACTCCCGGACGCCCTCGCCGGGGTCTCCGCCGGCCTGGTGGTGGTCGTAGGCCACCGGCACCCCGCAGGCCTGGCCAACGGCACAGCAGTCCCCGACTGTGTGGATGCGGTCGTTCCTGATGACAAGCCGCCGGGTCACCGCTTCGGGGAGGGCGTCATATTCCCGGCAGAACGATGCGGCAACACTCTCTGCCTCCCCTCTGCCGTTGATCCTGACCGGGATCTTTGCCGTCGTGTCAAGACCCATGGCGTCGAGAAGGGAGGCGAGATGCGCCAGATCCGCGGCCCGCCGCTCCGCGGCGAGGGCGGCCCTGGCCGGGCAGGCCGCGATCCGCATGCCTTTCTCCTTCACATAGGCCCCGATGGCCGCGAGGCACTCCGAGTATTCAACGACAAGGTCGGGTAAGGTCTGGTGCGGGATGAGCCGCGGACTGATCGCGAAGAAGGAAAGGCCCGCCTTTTCATTGAACTCGAGGGTTCTCGCCAGGCAGGCAAGATTCTCGACGGCAATCGCCTCCGCCTCCTCCTTTGAGAACAGGTCTTTTATGGGTCCGATGGTAAGGTTGGCACAGGGGTACCCGATCTTCATCATCGTCGCTCCTCTCTCGGTCCTTCGGCCTGTCTCCGTGAAGAAATATGGTCTGCAATGATCTCTCTGAGCGGAACACGGGAAAATCTGCGTTTTCTGCTCGTCTCTCTCGCATGGTTGGCCCTCCCTTTTGCAAGGGCGATGCTGAGATATCTCTGCAGTTGCTTGATGTCCTTTTCAAGGTCTCCAGTTTCTTCTCCGGTGATCCCTGCCTGAATCTTGAAGAGATAGAGATCGGTTTCGAGATCTTTCTGGATATGAGCGGCCAGATCCTCCGATATCGCTATTGTTTTGTATTCCCGGCATCTCTCAAGCCAGTTCGATGAAAAAGTCTCGAACCGTGATTCAATAGACTGGACCATCCGCACTCCCCATATAGATTAATAAATTTTTGAGGTACTATTTGTAGTTTTATATGTATGACGGATATATCCCTCCCCCTCTGTCGTCTCTTTTCGATCTCATGGATCCCCGCTCTGTGGTCCCGGTCTCGTGGCCTCTTTTTCTCCGACTGATACCCTTAATACTCCCCGGAAAAAAACAGATATAGCGATTTCACCCGGACGGCTTCCACGTGTCCGGGTGCCTGTACCCGGGATAGGTTACCATGAGCGATTCACAGATCAGTTTTGATGAGGCAAAACTCACCAAATACCAGGAGCTCCAGGAGGCCGGGCTCCCCATGTACCCGGCCCAATTCGAGCGAGAGGTGACCCTGGCGGAGGTCAGGGAGCGGTACGTCGAGATCGGCCACGACCCGAGCGAGGATGAGGTCACGACTGCCGGGCGGATCTACAGCGTCCGCCGTCACGGGAAGACCATCTTCATCGATATCGGCGACGAGTCCGCGAGGCTCCAGCTCTATGTCAGGAAAAACGACATCGGCGACGAACCCTTCGATGCGTTCAAGAAGTTCGTCGATGCCGGCGATATCATCGGGGTCACCGGCCGGGTATTCAGGACCAAGATGGGCGAGATCACGATCTGGGTCAGCACCTACCAGCTCCTGACCAAATCGGTCTGCGCCATGCCCGAGAAGTTCCACGGGCTCAAGAACACCGAGATGCGCTACCGTCACCGTTACCTCGACCTGATCATGAACGCCGAGACCAGGGAGACGTTCAGGCTGAGGAGCAGGGCCATCGCCGAACTGCGCAATTTCCTCAACTCCCGCGACTTCCTGGAGTTCGAGACCCCCACGCTCCAGCCGGTCTACGGCGGCGCCAACGCCCGGCCCTTCATGACCTACCACAACGCCCTTGAGCAGAAACTCTTCCTGCGGATCGCCCCCGAACTCTACCTCAAGCGGCTCGTCGTCGGCGGGTTCGAGAAGGTCTACGAGATCGCGAAGAACTTCCGGAACGAGGACATCGACACCCATCACAACCCCGAGTTCTCGATGGTCGAGATCTACGCCGCCTACCACGACTACCAGGACATGATGAACCTCACCGAGGAGATCGCCACCCACCTGGTCATCGGCACCCTCGGCACCTCGACGGTCACCTTCGAAGGGAAGGAGATCTCCTTTGAGCGACCCTGGCGGCGGCTCACGATGGAGGACGCGGTGAAGGAGTACGGTGGGATCGACGTCTTCGCCACGCCGGTGGAGGAACTCGCGGCCATCGCCGAGAAGGAAGACATGGAGAAGCGCGAGGCGGCGCAGACCCACGGCGACTACCTTGCGCTCTTCTTCGAGCACTTCTGCGAGGAGAAACTCGTCCAGCCGACCTTCATCTACGACTTCCCGATCGAGAACTCGCCGCTCGCCAAGCGTCACCGTTCCAAGCCCGGCTTTACCGAGCGTTTCGAGCTCTTCGTGAACGGCATGGAGCTTGCAAACGGGTTCTCCGAGCTGAACGATCCCCTCGACCAGAAGGAACGTTTCGAGGCGCAGGACCTGAAGCGCCGCCTCGGCGACCTCGAGGCGCAGATGATCGACTACGACTTCATCAACGCCCTCGGCTACGGCATGCCCCCGACCGGCGGGGTCGGGATCGGGATCGACCGGCTGATCATGCTCATCACCGGCAACGACTCCATCAAGGAGGTCATCCTCTTCCCGTCGATGCGGAGGCTCTCGCAGGACGGCGACGGTGACGATGACGATGACGAACCTGCCGGGGAAGAGAAGCAGGAATAAATCTCTTTTTTCATTTTGACCCGGTCCGGTCCTTCTCGAATCGGGCATGAGCCGAGAGTATCCCGCAGACGTACTGCATGAGCATATCCCAGAACTCTCGCCCCACCCTCCGAAGATGATAGAGAGAGTACGGTGTCGATCAAGAGTTTGTTGCCGCCCTGCCTCTATCTTCGTCGTGGGGGGTCTCCCCCCGGCGGACGAGAGCAAGGAAACACTCATGTATTCTCTCTCTGGGCGGTGCGTCGGGTTGTCCACTACCATCAATCGCGCCGATTTCCGGCCGATCCACACGCCCCTCAGGCCACTGTTTCGGAGGCACCCGACGTTTGATATCTCCCCCACTCATACGGGCCGGCAGGGGCCGGATAGGCTCTCTGATTTACCCTTCCTTTTGTACAAAAACCCCATTCTGCCGACATCCCTCGATCTCCCCTATCCGGGCAGGGATCGGGTCGTCCATTCCCGGATCCAGGGCGAATCCGGGCGTATTTCTATCCAGACGGGCGCGCCCCCCGACCGGAAGGTCTATTCCATCCCCCCTCAGAGGGGAGGGGAGATGAAGATCGTCGCGGCCCTCGGCGGGAACGCCATCATCAGATATCGTGAGAAGGGGACGGCGGAAGAGCAACTCGGTCACATCGATGCGGCGGTCGCCCCCCTGGCCAGGATGGTCGCCGCCGGCCACCGCGTCCACGTCACCCACGGCAACGGTCCGCAGGTGGGGGACATCCTTCTCCAGAACGAGTGTGCGAAGGAGGAGGTGCCCCGGATGCCCCTGGACGTCTGCGGGGCGGAGAGCCAGGGGATGATCGGCTACATGATCCAGCAGTGCATGCAGAACCGCCTGGAAGCCCTCGGCGTCCAGGCGCCGGTCACGGCCGTGCTGACGCGGACTCTCGTCGACGCTGCCGACCCGGCCTTCGCCGCTCCGTCCAAGGCGATCGGGCCCTATTACACACGAGCGGAGGCGCGGTCCCTCGCCGACGCCGAAGGCTGGACCGTGCGCGAGGAAGTGGGGCGGGGGTGGCGGCGTCTCGTCCCCTCCCCTGTGCCGTCTGAGATCCTCGAGGCCGGGGCGGTCAGGGCGCTCTTCGAGAGCGGGGCCGTCGTCATCGCCGGTGGGGGCGGCGGGGTGCCGGTCGTCAGGGCGACCGACGGGCTCCGGGGCGTCGAGGCCGTCGTCGACAAAGACCTCGCTGCGGAACGACTTGCCTCCGCCGTCGGCGCCGACCTCCTCCTCATGCTCACCGACGTTGCCGGGGTGTACCTCCACTTCGGCGGACCTGATGAAGAGATGATCCGGAAGATAGACGCACAAAAAGCGCGGGCACTCCTCGCACGCGGTGAGTTTGGGGCCGGGACGATGGCCCCGAAGATCGAGGCCGCCGCCAGATTCGTCGAAGGAGGCGGCCGGGCCGCGGTCATCGCCCACCTCGACGCCGCCGAAGCGGCCCTTGCCGGTCGGGCCGGGACGCGGGTCACCCTCGCCTGACCGGACAGGTCATGCAGTGCGCCCCGCCGTACCCGCCGGTGGCGTTGTGCAGATCGATGGGGGTCATCTCCACCCCCTCGGCATAGACCTCCTTTTTGTACGGGAAAAATTCGGCATCCAGCCTGAGCTGCCGGTAGTCGGCCTCGGCCTGGGCGAGCAAACGGTTATAGATTCCGGGTTTCGCCGCCGCCCGCTTCCGCAGCCTCCTGATCACCGCCCGGGCGACCTGCCCGGTGTCGACGGCGATACACTCGCGTTCGCGGACACAGAGGAAGTTCGCGGCATAGCAGAGTTGCTCGAGGGTCGTGACCGGAACGATGGAGAAGTCCTTCTCCTTCAGGAACCCGGCAAGACTCCCCTCCCACCCGGTCGGGCGGTATATCCCGGATTCGTTGGCGAGCACTTTTACCCTGGCCTCCTCGAGGAGACCGGGATTTCCGACGGCAACCCCGTCTCCCGCCAGGTTGCAGTAGGTATCCAGGTGCATGTTCACCATCGGGTCGGTACCCTCGATGAGGGGATGGACCGGTTCCCGAACCACCGCTACCTCGTCGAAGCCCGAACCCGACCAGAGGAGAGCGTCGGCGCCCTCGTGGTCGGTCCGTGAGCCGTAGCCGAGGAGGGCGAACTTCCCGGCAGGGATGAAGTCCCCTCCCTCAAGATGGCCGCGCCGGATCATCCCTACCGCTCCTGCGCCGATGGCGGAGAGACCGATCGCGGTGAGCGCCCCCTCGCGGTGCCGTTCGGCCGTTGCCATCCGTCCCATCACGATTCCCTGATCGGTGCAGACCTGCTGGTCTCGCATGAAGTAGAGATTGTGCATCGTGCCCCGCAGGGTGACGTCACCTCCGTTCTGACAGGCGCCGAAGAGAGCGAGGGCAAGGAGATGTCGGTTGTCCCTCCCTGCAAGGGGGGGGTCCGTCCCTCCGGCCGGTTCTTCGGCAAGTTTCAGAAGAGTCTCACGGTGCCTTGGGTTCTGCACGCCTTCAAGGACCGCGTCGGTCAGGCGGTGGACTCGTACGCCGAAATCATCCTGCAGTATCTCGCAGAGCCTCTGATGTTCCCTGCGGGCGGTTTCCAGGTTGAAAAAACGTTCGTATAAGTGCTTTTTTGGAGATATAAGTGCGAAGAACACTTCTAACCCCGGTTCATGCATGAGGACATCATGCAATCTGTGCCATTCGGCTTTGGCCCTGGCACGCATGATCTCTCAGACCCCTATTACATTATTTATACTTTGCGGCATTTGGGGGGGAGAACGACATATCATCAGATGTCTCTTTTACCGGTTGAAATGGTCTGGTAAACGGTAAAAATCAACAGGTGGCTCTGGTTCCCGAATACAATCGATCCATTCATCTATGGTGAGATTCCAGATCAATCAAGACCGCAGTCTGCGGAAATGGTGTTTACGTCATATGACTGAAAAGGCTCGTGCATGGGTGACGGTCGCCGGTTTCGGGGGGCACATCAAGGCGACCCGAACAACCCTGACGGTGAGGAAGAAGAACGAGGAGAGGCGGTACGAGATCAGGGACGTCGGCCACCTTATCGTCGTCGGAGGTCATACGATCCACACCTCGGCTGTCATTGCGCTGCTCAGGGGCGGTGCTTCGATCTCGGTCTTCGATGCCGACGGCCGACCGGCGGGCCAGCTTACCCCGCCGGGCAGGGGTGACCCCGCTGCGGAACTGAGAAACGCACAGAACCGGGCCTTCGGTCACACCTATGCCCTGACCTTTGCAGAAAAAGCGATGAACGAACGTCTCCTTGCCATCGAACGGTATGGCCATGCTTCTGGATGGGACCTCCTCTATGAGGGCGAACTCGAGTTTCTCCACCGCTCGCGCGAAGAATATCAGTTCCTCATCAAGATGGACGAACTCAGGCGGCTCCACCAGATGAACACCGATATGTACTATGAGGTGATGGGCCGCACCCTTCCGGCAGGCCTCGGATTTCAACGGCGAAAAAAGCGGCCGCACACCGACCCTATCAATACCATGCTCTCTTTCGGCTATGCGGTGTTGTACAGTGCGGCAAACGTCGCGGTCGTCGCCGCCGGCCTGGATCCCGACCACGGCGTCTTCAAAGAAGGTCCGGGGGGCCTGGTCTATGACATCATCGACGGGTTCAAGCCGACCATGGTGGACGAACCGGTTTTCGCCCTCGCACGTACGGGGCTTCGGGAAGAAGAATACGAAACCGGGAACGGACGGTGCATCCTCTCCGAATGTCTGACCTCCCGCCTGCTCCCGGTACTGCACCGGACCGTCCGGGAGGAGCGGATAGCCGCTGTTGTCAGGGACCTTGCCCACTCGCTGGCGACAGGGAAGACCTTCTCCCCGGTCTACTGACCGGCCTCGCGCACGATCGTGAAATCAGGAAAGGGACGTCTATCCAGCGTCTCGATCTCGACCTCTTTGATCACCGCCCGCGGGCACCCGTAGACCATCGCGACAAACTTTTCAAGAACCGCAGCGTCGCCGGTGGCGGTGATCTCGACCGTCCCGTCGCTGCAGTTTGCGACTTCGCCGCAGACCCCGAGGTTCACCGCGATCTTTCTGGTACATGCCCGAAACCCGACGTGCTGAACTTTTCCCGAGACCAACATCCGGACGGTCTTCAAACCTCCCGCCCCTCCTGGAGGATCCGGATCACCACATCCAGTTCGTTGAAGACCTCGTCGCGCAGGTCGTCCTGCCTGATGTTCGTCGCGGCGTTCACCGCCATCCCGATGATGTCTCTGCTCTTCTTGCGCTCGCCCGCCTCGTGGAGGGAAAGGGCGAGGTCGGAGAGTACATAGACCCGCCTGGAGAGCGGCCTGATGATGCTCGCCTCGTCGAGACCGATGAGGAGGAGGTTTTCGGCGGTCCGTTCCATCTCGGCGTCGCGGAAGAGCACAAAGAGTTCGAAACAGTATCGTGCCCTCTGTGCGCGGTCGGAGATATTTTCGATGAGATATTCTATGGACGAGGTGTCCGGGTGAGGGGCGTGAGCGGCGATGACCTCGCGGCTGGCGTCGATGAGGCGGTTGTAGGCGGGATCGGCGATCCCCTCTTCCGGTGTGATCCCGAGTTGTTCGAAGACCCGGTGCCTGATCACCTCGTTCTCGATCTCCTTGATCACGACCACTCCCTCTTGCCGGAGGTCTTCGTCCCTCTCTGCTGCGGCGAGTAGGAAGTACATGTGACTGACGCCCTTCTTCACCATGGCGGCGACGACCGGGATCCTGATCTCGGTGGAGAGATGATCGGCCTCCTGAAGAAGGGTCAGGGCGTCGCCTTTTTCCCCGTATTTTTCGGCGAGCGGGACGACCGAGAGGAGCATCGAGGCCCGGTCGTAGGCGAGGGGGATCTCTTCGATGCCGGCATAGACCTGTTTCATGACCTCCCGGGTCTCCCCGCCCTCGGTGAGCATTCCAAAGGCGGCGACCAGCGAGTTGACGAAGTCGGTCGGGTCGATGATCTCGTTGATGAGGGCGATCACCTCGTCGACGTTCTTCTCCTGGGGCTGGATGGCATGGAGACTGACCAGCGAGAAGACGAGGTGTTTGCGTACGATGCCGCCCATCTCGAAATCGATGAGAGGCAGAAGCGATTTCGCCTCGTTGAAACAGGCATACGCCTCGTCAGTCTCCACTTTCGCCATCAGGCCTGCAAGGTCGGAGAGGATGAGGGCCTTCTCGTACGGGTGGTCCATCGCCCTCGTCCCCTCGTGGACGCTCCTGAGAAGGGCGCCCGCCCGTTCCAGGTCATGGATCCGCAGGTACCCCTCGGAGAGCGTACACATCCCTGAATACCGCGTGTAAAGGTTCTCGATATGGACGAAGAGGGCGCGGGTCAGTTCCATCACCTCGGGCGACTCCTTTGCGTATTCGAGACGCTGGAGGAGGAAGGCCATCATCTCATAGGGATCGGTGGACGGCAGGTCGTCGACATACTCCTCGAACTCGGCCGAGACACGGGTCACCATGGCGTCCCGTTCCGCCTCGCTCCTGATCTCGAGCAGGAGCATCACCATCGGGATGGCAAAGTAGGGAGTCCTGTTCCCGGCCAGATATTCGGTGATGATGTCGATCCCCCGGGCAAGCCGGATCGAGTACCGCCGCTCGCTGACCGTCTCCCTGAGGATCTCGGTGGACCGCCTGAAGACCGCCATTCTGTTCTCCAGGAGGGCCTGGTCGCCGGCGGCAAGGGGTTCTGCCATCATCCGGCACCCGACTCTGATGAACCCCTCGGTGATCCCCTCGAGGAGCTGCTGGCGAAGCGAGGGGTCCTCGATCTCTCTCGCGATCTCGTAGGCGTTCTCCAGGGCGTGGGGCGCCATCGTGTCGATCCCGTACTTCACCATTCCCTTGACGATATTGCCGGTGGTGTACAGCCCGTATTCACGTTCGAGGAGCGGGTCGGTCCAGCCCCGCATCCTCTTGAGGAGAGTAAGGTCGCCCTGGGCGACGGCGAGGTCGGCGGCCCGGTCGATGACACTGCAGAGCGCTTCGGACCGGGATTTTTGCCCTCTGATCTCGCAGGTGAGTCCGACCGCACGCTGGAGGACGTCGCGGTTCCGGTGGACGTACCCGAAGTCGGCCATGTCCGCGACGATCCTGGCGACCGCAATGCTGCCGATGGTCGGGCTTTTGATCTGCCGGGCGATCTCGATGAGGTACGAGGGGTCGAGGTGATCGATGAACCGCCGCTCGATGAGCAGGTCGATCGCGCCGAGGAGTTGCTCGTCGCGGTGGCGGTGGAGGCCGGCGAGGGCCACCAGGGAGGAGATGTGATGGATGATCTCGTTGAGATCGGTCTCTTTGCAGATATGGGTGATGCTCCGCTGGATCAGGTTCTCCTTTGTGCTGGTGTCCATCCGCTCGAAGACCTGCATCTGAACCTGATCGACCCGGTCGCGCAGCACCCCGTTGCTCACCAGCATCACCGAGGTGTCCCAGAACTGCATGCCGATCTGGACGATATCGCTGAACGAAGGGATCCTGGCATAGATGTCGATGGCATGGGAGAAGGCCCCCCGCTCCAGCAGGGTGTGGACGAGGGTGAGGTAGATGGTGAAGGCCCGGTGGCCCGAGACCGCTTCCTCGACGATGGGGACGATCTCGATGATGAACCGCGCCTCGCCGGTCCGTTCGACGACGGCGATCCCGGCCTTGACGATCTCTTTGATCTGGACCTCCTCGTCGGGCCCGAGCATGGCGTTGAGCCTGAGCCCGGCCTCGAAGTAATACGGGTCGCCGAGGCGTTCGGCGGCGCCGAGCAATTCTCCGATGATCGCCTGGAGGGTGAAGGGATAGATCCTCTCCACCTCTTCAAGGGTGGAGATGACCGCGCCCTTGTCGTGGGCCCTGGCGATCAATTCCTCGGTGAGAGCGGCGGTGATCTCGGCGAATTCTTCGTCCGGAAGGTCGGAGAGTGTCTTGAGGACCGAGAGGATGTCTGAGACCTGCGTGCTGAGCGGCGACTTCCAGGTCTGGTTGATGATGGAGGTGAAGCAGTTGGTCCGTCTGATCTTCTGTCTGATCTCGGCGGCGCTGCGCAGGGCGGTGATGATGAGGTCGAAGTCCCTTGTGATGACCCCGATCCTTCCGATCGCTTTTGTGACCTCGCTCTGAAGGAACGAACGTTTGGAGATGTCGCCGATACCCTCGATAAGCCCGAGCGATTCGGTGAGCAGGGTGGTGTCTCTGATGGTGATGCTCCAGACGATGTGCAGAGGGACGATGTCCATCAGGATCGCAGAGCGATATTTCCTGAAACTGATCTGATGGAAGACCTCCATCCCGGCCTCGATCAGTTCGGGATCGGCTCGGTCGACCCCGGCTTCGATGAGGCTCTTGGTCACCTCGGAGAGGATCACCGACTGCGAACTCTTTCGGTCCAGCGAGTTGGAGAGATCGAAGACGGCCTGGAGCCAGGCCCGGTCCTTGGTCTCGGTATAGATCTCGGCGGCGTCTTTGACATACTTGAAGATTTTTTTTCGCGGGAGCTCAAGCGGCATCCTGGTCAGTTCAGGGCGTCTTTCCCTGAAGGCCGATTCGAGGATGGTTGAGTAGGTGGCATCCAGCAGTTCTTTTTTCTCTTTTCGCCTTGGGATCTGTGAGATCCGGGATAATAACTCCTCGATCTCGGTCTGATCTCCGCTCTCCACAACCCGGCCGATTCTCTTTAAAAGATCAACATCTGTTTCAGACAAGGCGCTTCCTACCAGGAAATATAATCCTACAATACTTAAAAAAGTTACCCTCTGGCGACTTCAGAGATAATATTAGATACAACAAATCAAACATTATTTCATCTATTGCCAGGGTGTGGTAGCGGGGTTGAATGAGCCATAGGATGATGCGGGGCAATTATCTGATCAAAAGGATAATAATTATTTTTGAATAATTTTACTCATTCATGAGATCGGAGGCCGAGGCCCTGACAACCTCCATAATCTCAGAAAAGAGGTTTTTACACTCTTCTTCGTCTCCTGCCTCCACGATCACCCGCATCATCGGTTCGGTCCCTGAAGGTCGGACCAGTGCCCAGGCCCCGGGCCGGTTGATCCTGATCCCGTCCCTGCAGTCCGGCCGTTCATCGGCATACCGCTCTTTCAGGGCAGCGACGACCGCCTCCGCCTCGCGGGTCTTCACCTTCTCCTTGATGATCGGGCGTTCGGGCAGGCCGTCGACGAGGGCCGAGAGGGGCTGGTCCCCGGCATGGAGGAGGCCCACCATCATGGCGGCGGTCATCCCGCCGTCCCGGCAGAACTGGTGGTCCGGGTAGATGAGCCCGCCGTTTCCTTCTCCTCCGAAGACCACGTTTTCTCCACGCTGGATGAGGCTGCGCATCTCTCTGGCGACGTAGATGCTCCCCACCGGGGTGTACTCGACCGAGCAGTGGTGCCTGCCGGCGATGTCCTCGCAGAGGAGGGAGGAAGAGACCGGGGTGACGACCAGGCCCTGGCCTTTCTGGCAGACGAAGTCTTCGATGAGGGCGAACTCCTGGTTCTCCTCGACGTACCTCCCGGTATCGTCGACAAAAACCGCACGGTCGGCGTCGCCGTCATGGGCCACCCCGAAGGCGGCCCCGGTCTCGCGGACCATCTCGGCGAGGGGGGCGAGGCCTTCCAGACTGGGTTCAGGCAACCGGCCCGGGAACCTCCCGTCCATCTGGGCGTTGATGGTGTGCACGGTGCACCCCAGACGGGCGAGGATCTTCGGGGTGGTCGCGGCGGCCGGGCCCGACCCGGGATCGGCGACGACCGTCAGGCCCGCCCCGATGCCCGGGGGAAAGTGGGAGACGATGGCGTCGATGTACTCTTCCTTCAGGTCTGGTTCGTACCGCTTGGAGCCGACCCCGTCCCATTCTGCATGGACGAAGGTCTCGGAGAAGAGGATCTCCTCGAGCCTCAGGGTTTCTTCGTCGCCCATCTCGGTGCCGTCCGGTTCGATGATCTTGACGCCGTTGTACTCCGGGGGGTTGTGGGAGGCGGTGATCATCGCCCCGCCGTCGAAGTGGTCGCGGACCAGGTACTGGAGGGCCGGGGTGGGGAGGACGCCGCAGTCGACCACCTCACACCCGGTCGCCATCAACCCGGCCGAGACGGCGGCGGCAAGCGCCTCGCCCGAGGTCCTGGTGTCCCGCCCGACGGCGATCGTCCCTTTCCGCATGGTGCCGAGGGCCATGCCGATCCGCATCACGAGGTCGGGCGTCATCGCCTTGCCGACGATGCCCCGCACGCCGTTTGTCCCGAAGATCTGTTTTTGCACTCGTGTCTTGCTTCCCATCTTCTCTCTCCTCTCAGGTGTTCTTGTCGTGGGCCCTGCTCTTGAGTTCATCGATCGCGCGGCTCATGGCGGCGAAGGCTTCCTGCCGGTGTTCGGCGAGGATCGCAAAGTAGGTGATGTCTTCGCCGGCATAGAGTCGGCCTTTCCGGTGGTAGAAGCGTGCGCCGATGACGCCCGGGGTCTCTTCGGCTTCAACTCTGATCGCCTCGACGATGGCATCAATCTCCGGGCCGAAGTCCATGTACTCGGTCCGTTCGTCGCCGGTCAGTTCCCTGACGATGCCGTTGAAGGTGAGGACGGCCCCGGCCCGCTCGAGAGGGTGCGAGCGCCTCAGTTCTCTGACGATCCCCTCCATCGTATAGAATTCCTCGAAGGCGTCGAGGTGGTCGAGCACCACGGCGGTGGTCGGGTTCCTGAGGGCGACGTCCGTGCTCTCGAGGTCGCCGATGACGATCCTCGGAAAGGGCACGGTCTTGAACCCCTCGATAATACAGTACTCTATCCCGGCGTCGCAGAGTTCGCCGAGGGTCCTGGTGAGGTCGGGGGTGTCCCTGATGATCACCGCCTTCTCGTCGTCGATCCCGACCGAGACGGCGGCGCCGGCCTCAAAATATTTGGTGGTGTCTTTCCCTTCTTCGACGGCGTATCGGTCGTGGCCGAGATGTTTGACCGCTGCGACGGTGCCGTGTTCGTTGAGGGCGGGGACCAGGGTTTCGATGAAGGTGGTCTTGCCGGAGTTTGAACTGCCAACGATCTGAATAATTTTCATCTTACTCTTCCTCTTCTTCTGGTTCTTCTTCGGAGTCTTCCTGGAGGCGGCTCCGTTCGCGCAGGAGTCTGGCCGACTCTCTGGAGATGCTCTTCATCACCTCGGAGACTTTGTCCTCCCGTTCGATCTCGTCGTCGATGTCGAGGGTGGTGCCTTCCACTTCCATCAGGAAGCGCGCCACTTCGCTGGACTCGAAGAGGAGGTCGTCGAGTTCTTCGGGGGTGAAGAATCCGCACATCGCACCGTACAGGAATGTCGCCCCGGCCATCTTCACCTTCTTCTTGAAGGCGTCTCTGGCCTGGTTGACGGCCTGCGGGGTGTAGGGTTCGGTCATGAATGGGACGAGTTCCGGGAGGTTCGCACCGATGAAGGTCATCTCTGCCCCGCTCGTGGTCTGGAAGTCCGCGCAGAGCCGTGCGATGGACCATTCGCGCGCGGTGAAGTAGGTGTGTCTGCGGAGGAACTGGTTGACCCGGCGGTAGGTCGAGCCTTCGACCTTCTTGAACTTGTGATATTTGGTGATATCTTCGGTGCGGTCTTCAGGGTCTCCCATTTTCTGTACCGCATTGGTTTGTGGGGGGTATCAAGATTACTGGTTGTCGTCCTCGAGGGGCCGATCTTACATATAGCATCATATGGTTTATGGGGCGGCGATCACTTTCTTGCCGCGCCCCCTCATATTATATACTCCCCGGCCTATTCTCTTTCATGGGGCCCGGAACCGCCTCTGGGTGTCCCTTCTAAACCTTCGTAATGTGGTGGAGCACCTTTGCTCAATACTCCTTCTTGGGCAGATGCGGGGCGGGCCTTGCCTCCCGTCCCCTCTGCCTGGGGCGCCGCTCTCTCTGGTCGTGCGGATGTTCTGTTTTGCGAACTCTGTCGATGTGGGCATGGATTGGGGGTTCGATGGGGGGTGCCGCCCCTCGCTCCGGGGGCGGCGATTGGATGGGGGCGAAGAGAAAATCGTGGGGGCGGATCGACCGGCCCTCCGGTAGATTCATTGGTCCAATGGATTGCTTCAGTGCCGTTCTTTGAATGGTTGGATGTGTGGGGAGCATGCCGGCGCCGGTGGGATGACGTTCTGTGCCCGGGCTCGTTCTCTTCTTCTGTCAGGGATCGTAGGGTCAACCCGGCGCGCTTCAAAATGTCTCTGCCGCCGAGAACGGATCGTGAAATGTTCCTGACAATTTTTTCAGGGCTGGGCCACCCGGAACCCTCCGCGGCGAGGTCGGGGGGCGGCTGCGCACTGTTCTCCGGGCGTGCTGTCGCGATGAGAAGGGCTCTCCGAACAATGCTCGACCGCGTATGCTTGAGCCGGGTGGGGGTTCATGCCAGATTCAATACGGTCGATTTTCGAGGAAACCAATGCCAACGAGTTCGAGAAAGCGCCGGGCTCTCGATGAAATCTCCTGCGCGGGCGAGGGGGAAGGTGAAGGATCTGCCCCTGCCACAAGATCGGGGGTTTCGGCTCGACAAACGGGACAATTGCGAGATGGCTGCCGATCTGATCGGCGTGCCCTTCCCCGCCCTTCAAGCATACCGGATGAAAATTTTTCGTCACTTGATCTCTCCTTTTCAAGACGGGAGAATCGGTGGAGATCGTGTTCCATCGCCGCCCTGCCCCTATCTTCGTCGTGAGGGGTCGAGAGGTTCAACCCTCCGGCGCGAGATTGCGGGAACGAGTCTGCGATGAGGGCGGCACGTAGGATCATCTCGCCTTCACGCACCCTCCCGCCGGGGGCCCCGCCCCCGGCCCCCCCCGGATGAAGATTGGGGCGGAAGGCGAGATGATCCGATGTGCCGCCCTCATCGTAGAATCGTTCCTGGAATCCCGTACCGGGGTTTTTCACCCCCCGGACCTCCCACGACGAAGGTGGGTGGGGGCGGCAATGAAGTGGTCGCTCTATGTGGTGTCCTGCTCCGAAGAGGGAACAAGGATCCACTCGCCAGAGACCACCAGGAATGTTCATCGCGTATGCTTGGGTCCGGGGCCCATGTCCGATTCAACAGGGTCGGATTTTATGCCGCCGGTGGCGAGGGCCTGATCGTCCTGCATGATTTTCGTGCGGGGCGGGGTCCCTCTCGCGTGCGGGTCGCGCAGGGTGTTCTGGTGCGGGGGGTGCGGCAGGTTTTCGCGCGCCAGAGATGGTCGGCCGGACCTCATTTTTCATCGGATGGGGGGTTGGATTTCAATCGATTTCCTGCGATTTTATCGCCACGGGAATGGGCTCAATGTCGGGGGTGTGATAGAAACCATCTCTCCCTGCAAAAAAAGGATCTCTGTGGCTTTATGGCGGTCCTTTATATGGGGCCCCCTCCTCCGGGTTTTCATCGCTCCGGTACCCGGAGGGCGTACTGCTCCCGGCCCTCGCATCCTGTGGCGGGGAGTCTTGCCATCGCCCATCGCTCTGCCTGGTGTCCCGTGGGTGCTGGGGAAAGATCCGGCCATGGGGCACTGTCGCAGAATGTATATTCTGCGACAAAATTAAATACGGTCGAGACAGAGAAAATAATTGATGGAGAAGGCTTCTTTTTCTGAGTGGCTGGAACGGTTCGAAAACTACCTCCGAATGCGAAATTACTCCCCCAGAACCATCCGAAGTTATGGCGAGACGGTCCGCCACTTCGCCCACTATGTCTGGGTCTGCCGGCACGCTCCTCCGGGCGAGTCACCCGGGTGCGATGCGGGTGCCTTCACCTCCTCCTCCCTGCAGACCGCGGCCGAGGTGCCCACCGCGATGGTGACCGACTACTTCACCTGGCTTGCAGAGCAGCATGCCTACAAACCAAAAACCCTCCACCGCATGATCTCGTCGCTTTCGTCCTTTTATTCATATCTCTATGCGCAGGGTGCGGTCGCCGCCGATCCGATGCCGGCGGTGGAACGCCCGCGGATCAAGAATCAGGAACTGAAATACCTGAAGCACAACCAGGTGATGCGCCTTCTCCGGTCGATCGAAGACGAGCGCGACCGCCTGATCGTGCGGCTGATCTACGCGACCGGCGTCCGGGTTTCCGAACTCTGTACCATCGATATCGGCGATATCGACTTTGATGAGGGGACCATCAGGGTGCGGGGCAAGGGCGACAAGATCAGGATGGTCTTCGTGGACGACGAGACACTGGCAGAGGTCGAGGGCTATATCGGAAACGCAATCATGGGGCCACTTTTCGAAGGGCAGCAGGGCAAGGGCATCTCCCCGAGAACGGTCCAGCGGATCTTCCGGCGGTACGCCCCCGAAGGCATCACGCCGCACAAGATCCGGCACTCCTACGCCTCCGAACTCTACCGGCGCTCGCACAACCTCCGTGTCGTCCAGGAGAACCTCGGCCACTCCTCCATCAAGACGACCGAGATCTATCTGCACACCGACATCGACGAGCGCAGACGGGTTTATCAGGAATATTTCCCCCTCTCCAACGGCGGCGACCGTCGCCGGTAGGTGGGCGATTTCTCGGGGCGGGGCAGTCAGAAAATGTGCGGCCTGCCGCCCCCGTCTATCTTCTGTCCGTGGGGGGTCCGGGGGGCAACGCCCTCCGGCGCGAGACGGAGGTGAAGATTCTGCGATTGGGGGCGGCACGTCTGATCGACGTGTCTTCCCTCATGCTTGCGCCAGATGCTCTTTGAAGGCGCCGATATTCGATGGTCGGGCTGAGGGGTGCGCCGGCTCATGCCCTGTCCTGCGAGGCCAAAAAAATCGTTTTCTCAGGGAAAATCTTCTGGACCTGCTCGTGTTGTCATCCGAATTTTTGTCCCGTCTGCCCCTCCCCGACGTCCATAAACTCTATGTTGCTATACGGATGCGCCCCCGCCGATACCTTCATTCCAGCGGAGGTCCACCGGTCTCCGGGTGAGATCCAATTGGCAGTGATTGCAGTCCTGATCGGGGAGCGGTTTGAAGACTCCGAGTATACCGAACCGGTGAAGGCCTTCCGTGCCGCGGGTCACGAGGTCGTTCACCTCGGGCTGAAGGTGGGGAGCACGGTCACCGGGAAGAGGGAGGGAACGAAGGTGCGGATCGAGCGGGCGGTCGGGGACACCGTGCCCGACGACTACGATGCCCTGCTCATCCCGGGAGGATATTCTCCCGACCACCTCAGGGCCTACGACGCCCCGGTCGAGTTTGTCCGTGCATTCATGGAGAGTGGAAAACCGGTCTTCGCCATCTGCCACGGGCCGCAACTCCTCATCACCGCCAGGGTGATCAAGGGGCGGCGGGTGACCGGGTGGCGGTCGATCGTGCAGGACATCAAGAACGCGGGCGCGGAGTTTGTCGACGCCGAGGTGGTGGTGGACGGAAACCTCGTCACCAGCAGGCGGCCCTCGGACCTCCCGGCCTTCATCGACGCGTCGCTGAAAAAAGTCGGGGTGATGATCACACAATCTGCCTGACCGCGTCCTTCAGCCAGGGGACCGTCCGGAACATCTCGATCTCATCGAAGCTTGCCCAGGCCGATGCCGTGTGGCCGGGTGCAAGACGGAGGTTCTTCTGCTGCGGCTGCTGCGGGTGCGCCACCCAGATCTGGTGGACCTCGGTCTTCCCCTCCCAGGTTGATTCGCAGGAACCGGTGCACCCGCAGATCTCGAGGTTCAGCCCGGTCTCCTCCAGGACGGTGCGTACCAGGCAGCCGGGAAGAGATTCTCCTTCCTTCACCATCCCGCCCGGGAGTTCCCAGAGGCCGGGATATTTTTTCAGGTATTCTGCACGCCGGAGAAGAAGGACCCTCCCCTCTTTGTCGGTGATGATTGCCCGCACCGAGGCAGGTGTTTCGCGCTCTGTCATCAGACCACCGCCGGGATATCCGCGGCGATCGATAAAAATCTGCGGGCGGTCACCCCCAGAGTTCCCGGCGCCGTGCCTCGAGAAGTCTGGGTCGCACACCCATGAAGGCGGCGGCCGGAACCCCGCCGGCGTCTTCGACCCACCGCAGGCCCCCGACACCTCTGAGAATGTGGTGGTCGATGACGAGCGTTCTTGCAACGCTGGCGATGCGGGCGGCATGGGCACGGGCGCGGTCGGCCTCCTCCCAGGTGGTCGCGGAGAGGTACAGGGGCGGGCCCGAGGTGTAGACGAGCGTCGGCCGCCATGCCAGGACCGTCGCGACCGCCTCCGCGGAGAGGAGCTGGGTGTCGGAGGCGTGGACAAAACACTCGTTCCCCTCCCGCACCGCGACGATCATCACCGGCCCGCTCCCTCCACCGTGGGCGAAGGGGTCGGCGCAGGCGATGACCCCGTCGTCCGTACCACCGGCGGCAGGCAGGGCGCGGCCGAGGGCCTGGGCGAACGCCCGCCGCCGCGCCCGCGACCTCCCTGATTGGCCGCCCTCGCCCGGCACTCGGATCCGGCACTCCACCGGTGGGGTGAAGGCGGCGAGGGGGATCTGGGAGGGGTCGGCGTCGGCGTCGGCAAGGGGCATGTGGTCGCCGTGGAAGTGGGTGACGACGATATCGGTCGCCCGCGGGAGCCACCCGAGCACCGCCTCCCTCGTCCGCTCGGCCGCCGCGGCCTCGAGAGGATGGGGCGGGAGGCCGGAGCGTTTCGGGGCGAGGGCGACGCCGGGGTCGATGAGCACCGTCCGGTCGGCGGTCAGGACGACGGTCGCCATCGAACGGGCACCGAGAGACTCGGCGCCGAGGAAGAGGACCTGCATCTGATCGCCACCTGGGGGTGAGGAGGTTTATAGCTCCCGACCGGGTACGACGCCGTCGCCGCGGCGGGATGAACGCGAATAAATAGGATTCTGTCCAATGAATAGAAGGCCGGTTCTCTGGGTGACAGGGACTGGTGCGCTTGAGAGCAGACCCCCGTAGTGTAGTGGTCAATCATGCAGGACTTTGGATCCGGCGACGGCGGTTCGAATCCGCCCGGGGGTATAGGACTTTTCTTTTGTTGAGGATTGGGCGGGTGCGTAATCGTCCGGTTCGGTTGTCGTTGTCAGGATGATCTTCAAGTTTCAGGAGTGGCGGCGGCGAAGATTATGAACTCTGGGATTCATAATGGGTTGATATGAACTCTATGGTTCATAGGTGATCGATCGGTTTTGATCGATCCCCTGAGTGGGGGTCTGGAGGGACGCCGGACATGGGGGCTCTGATCGTCCTGTCTTTGCCGTTTTAGATTTTGATCTGGCCTATCATGGGGTGAGGGGTCCGGTCGCCGCACTTCGCCGATCCCCGCAAACCTTATCCTCCCGGACCACCAGGACACCCTGAGACTGGACATGAGCACCAGATCCTGGGGGGGTAACAGATGGACCTGCTGATGATTGCACAGGCGTCGATCGCGCTCTTGATGATCACGACGCCGCCTGATCCTGTAAAGATCCTCTTCTTCAACACCATCGTCGCCAACCGCGAGGAGCGGCGTGCGCCTGCGGCACTGAAAGTGGCGCTGATCGTGGCCGTCATCCTGGGCGGTTCGGCGCTCGTCGGACGGCAACTCCTCGGCCTGCTCGGCATCAATCTCGGGGCCTTCGGGATCGTCGGGGGCCTGGTGGTGGCGGGCATGGGCTTTGAGATGCTCTATAACGGTGCGCCGAGCAAAACGCAGGGGAAAGAGATCGAGGAGGAAGGGCCGGAGGACGAGGGCAGCCTCATCATGCCGCTCTCGATACCCCTCATCGCCGGCCCGGGTGCGATCACGACGGCCATCACCCTCGCCTACCAGGGCAATCAGATCGATCCCCTCATCGCCACGCTCATCGGCGTCGGCGTGGTGGCCGTCGTCATCTTCGTCTCCATGAACTATCTCGGCGGCCTGATCTCGAAGGTGAGCGAGCGGACGATGGAGTTGTTGTTGCGGATCGGCGGTCTTGTTCTTGCCACGCTCGGGGTTCAGATCCTTCTTGGCGGGGTCGTGAGGTATTTTGGGTTGTAGAGGGGGAGGATGGAAATTTTTTGGGCTGCGTTCATGGAGCGAGAGCACGCCTCAGGCATACCACATGGAAAATTTTTATGGTAAACTCTTGATCGCTCCCCTCGTGCCGGGGTGACGAACAGGAATGGAGCACCGTGCCGCCCCGCCCCTATCTTCGTCGTGGGGGTCCGGGGGCGGAACCCCCGGTGCGAGACGGCAGAACAATTTCTCCGAACAGGGGGCGGCATGTCTGGATCATCATGCCTTCCCTCATGTTCGTGCCGGGGGCGCTGCCCCGAAATCCCTGGGATGGAGATAGGGCCGGGAAGGCATCTCGGGGTTCAGAAAATACTTCTCGCCTTCAACTCCCTTTCATGATGTGAGAGGAAACCATTCCCCTACACAAAGAGAATAGCGATCATGATGGGCGTCGTGTGCCGTCCTGTCTGCCCCCCGCCACTCTTTGTGTAGTGAACCGGGGGTGACCTACAGAGTTTGTAAAATGATTTCGGTCTTTGCGTCCAGTTTATTGCACGGTCACATAGGACGCGAAGGACTGCGGCTCAGGCACGGGGAGACCGTCTTCGATCAGTCCCCTGACATGCATCTCGATGGCGACCTGCATGTTCTCCTCTGCTTCCTCCCGCGTCTTCCCGGTCGCCACGCAACCGGGGAGGTCGGGAGAATATGCCGAATAGTTCCCTTCCGTCTTTTCGATAACGATGAGGTATCGATACATTTTCATCACCTCTTTAGTCCTGCCTGTTTTAAAATACTATTCAGTGTTCCTGGGGCAAGATTCTCTGAGGGATGGCCGGCGATGGTGATCCGCCCCGGTTTTATCGGGTGTTTATACTGGCGGTGGCTCCCTCTGGTAGCGACCAGGTACCACCCGTTTGCCTCTATCAGGGAAATGACCTCTCGCACTCTCATGGGATCTTCAGATATAGGAACAATTCGTGGTGTTGGATTGCGATTCTTGTATCTTCTGTGGGAGGAGGTGGGGAGGTGCAACCTGTGGGAGCATAAGAAAATCTATGATTTTCGAAGGGTGACAGACTCTCTCAGTTGAGGGATTGTACACAACTAATTATTTGGAATCATTATATTTCGGGCGCTGACCTTTATGATTACGTTTATATGTGGAAATCGCTTCACTTTCTTCATTTAATGCTCTTGATCGTGATCTTTTCGCAGTGTAAGTTATTGAAGTGAATTTTTTTCCAGAACGAACATGCTCACCTAGACGACGATCAATGTCGTTTGTAATGCCGTGATACACGGTTTTTTTACCATCTTTAAGGGTGTAGTTGTGTGTGTTTCTCTTTTTTCGAGTTGGTTTTCTTTTTGGGGGCATTAATATCAAGTAGAAATAGAGTATGACAATCAAATATAATTATTGGTGAATGTATGTTGAATAATTTTTATTTGAGTCTTCTATCTTTATGATAGACCATATGAACAATCGCTAATAGACGAAATAAGTATTGAAACAGAATGAATTGCTAATAGGTACCTCAGAGTTATATACCCCTATAAATAATAGAGTAAAATATCATGGGGTGATATCAAAAGAAGTCTTTGAAACTGAAAACTGGCTGGATATGTGCCACCATATCCAGCCTCTTAACAACCACCTACATGGCAGTAGTAAAGTAATCGCAGTAACTGCTGCAATCACAATCCTTACTGCTCCCTCTATTTATTCATCGGCATATGTGTGTCGAATATACCATCATGAAAAGGAAAGTTCAGATGAAAGAAATAATTGAAAGTATTGCGGGGTTGATATTTCTCGCCGCAATATGCTCCGCTTTTAGTGGGGCACCAGGTATTGGAAATGTGATGGCTGTTGGATCCGCACTCTCTATTCTCGGCGTGATTGCTGTGGTAGGCGGATTATACGCTAAGGCGTTACATTAAGGAACTTTATTTATTTTTTTGGCTGTGTAGAAACCCCCACTTTTCCTGGTGTGAGTGTGGTTTTTCCGCCTTCCCTCATGCTCCCACCGGAGGTGCTGCCCCCGAGATCCCCGGGATGGAGATAGAGTCGGGAAGGCAAAATCGGTGAACATGAAGAGTGTGCCCCCAGAATGTGAAGACGAAGATCAGTCCCCTCTCGCCACAATCTATATCCTCTCCCACGTCTCTCTCCCACGCGGGGGGATCGAAATCCCGGTACAAACCATTCAGCAGGGCCGCACCGAGGCACTGGTACGCCGGACCCTCGACGAGGTCTGGGAGCGAAAGCGGGCCGAGAACGGGAAGGGCAACCGCCTGGCCCGTGCGGCGGTCGAGAAGATCAACGGCCTCTTCCTCTGGGCCGGGACGCCGCTCGAACTCGGGTTCAGGGAACGCCACCCGGAAGTTTTCAAGGAATCGGTCGGGGTGCTCGCCGGGGCGGTCGGCGACCCGGCGAAATACGACCGCGTGCGGGCACTCCTCTCCGACGTTCGGTCGCAGGAGATCTTCGACTGGCTCGTCGGCTACCGCGTCGCCTACGCCCTCATCGGCAACGGGGCGCTCGAACTCCGCCCGCCGCCGATCGCACGCGACGAGTTCTGGCGACTGCAGCGGGAGACCGAACGCTACCGCTCGGGGCACTACTACCGCTACGACGGGAGCACCGTCCACTCGGACGCCTACGTCTTCAACACCATCTGGCTCCAGGAGCAATACCGCGTCGAAGGACTCTGCGAACCGCGGCCAGGCGACATCGTCGTCGACGCCGGGGCGTGCTGGGGGGAGACCGCGGTCTGGTTCTCCAGGTTCGTCGGCCCCTCGGGCCGGGTCCATGCCTTCGAACCGGCCGGGGCCAACCGGCGGGTGATCGAGCGGGTGGTCGAGAAGAACAATCTTTCCTCCTCGGTCGTCACCGTCCCCCTCGGGCTCTGGGATAGAGAGACGACCCTCACCTTCTCAGGGACCGGGCGGATGTTTCGGCAGAGCGGCAGCGGGGGTGGGGGCGGGGCCGAGGTGCCGGTGACCACGCTGGACCGCTATGTCGAGGAGACCGGGCTTGACCGCGTCGACTTCATCAAGATGGACATCGAGGGCGCCGAACTCCCCGCCCTCGCCGGCGCGGAGAAGAGCATCAGGGAGTTCCGGCCAGACCTCGCCATCTCGGTCTACCACCGGGCAGACGACCTCACCGAAGTCCCAATCTTTCTCGCCTCCCTGGTGCCTGAGTACCGGATGTACCTCCGCCACTACACCCCCGGCCCGGACGAGAGCGTCCTCTATGCGACGGTGCGGTGACGAGCATGGAACCCGCAGATATCCCGGTCACCACCGTCATGGACGAAGAGGTCGTCTCCGTCCTCCCCGACACTCCCCTCCCCGAGGTCTTCGAGACCTTCTCCAGACTCGGCTGCACCGACCTCGTCGTCGCCGGGCCCGAGGACCACTTCCTCGGGTTCATCACCGCCCTCGACCTCCTCGCCTCGGTCGGCCCGGTGGTGGGCGTGCGGAGCAGGGAGCGGGAGCGCTGCATCGAGTGTCTTCTTAGACGGGAGACGGCGGTGGCCGCCGACATCATGACCCGCAGCCACATCTCGGTCCCGACCACTGCCACCCTCCGCCACGCGATCGAGGCGATGGAACGCTACCGGTACCCGGTGCTCGTCGTCGTCGACGAACGCGGCGTCGCCGTCGGCCGGCTCGAAGCCTGCATGGTCATCTCGCACCTTCGGGTGGCCGGCCATCTCTGAGCGGCACCCGCCGGTATCCCCAGGCCATCAGGATGGGAGTGAGGAGGATCGAGACGACCACCATCACCGTGAAGGCCGAGAAGAGGGCCTGATCGATGATCCCGGCTGCGAGGGCAATTTGAGAGACGACCAGGGCGATCTCGCCCCGCGGGAAAAGCCCGATCCCCACCACCAGCGCCTCGGCGCGGGTTGCCATGAAGGGTGCGGCGCCGAGAAAACCCCCCGCCACCTTGCCCACGAAGGCGAGGAGGATGAGCGGGAGGACGAAGGGGGAGAGGAGCGTCTCGGTGGTCACCACCACCAGCAGCCCGATGGACGCAAAGAAGATGGTGACAAAGAACCCGAAGGCGAAATCCGCGATCCCGTCGAAGAGCGACCGGTCACTCCTGATCTCCTCGCCCAGGATCATCCCGGCCAGGAACGCCCCGATGGAATAGTGGAGTCCCGCAAACTCCGCAAGCCAGGCCATCAGCAGGGCGGTGACGATCGCCGCCGTATAGGTCAGTTCGTGGGTGCGGGCGCCCCGCGTCCTGGCAAGTGCCGCCGGCAACACCCGCCGCCCGACCACGACACTTCCCGCGATGAAGACACTGCCCGCGCCGATGGTGTACAGCAGCGAGCCCTCGCTCCCTGAGGCGACGGCGGTGAGGGCGGCAAGGAGGACGACCCCGAGCACATCGTCGATGACCGCCGCCCCCACGATCGTCGCCCCGGAGGGCGTCTCCAGTTTGCGCAGGTCGATGAGGCTCCTGACCGAGATCCCGATCGAGGTGATCGAGAGGGCGATCCCGATGAAGAACCGCTCGAGAAAAGAGAAACCCATCAGGATCCCGAAGGCCCACCCGAGGGCGAACGGAAGGACGACGCCGGTGAGGGCCGTCGAGACCGCCGCCTTCTCCGAGGCGGCAAACGACTTCAGGCTCAACCTGACGCCGCTGACAAAGAGAAGAGCGATGATCCCGATCTCTGAGAGAAAGACGAGCGGTTCGTCGAAGGTCACGAGCCCGAGCACCGACGGGCCGAGAATGATCCCGGCCGCAATCTCTCCCACCTGCGCCGGATACCCCATCCGTTCGAGGAGTTCGCCTCCGGCCTTTGCGGCGACGAGGATGAGGATGACCTGGGCCAGCGGGTCCACCATCACGGCAGGGGATCGCCGTCCCTCCCCTTATGCCTGCCGCCCCTCTCCCTTCTCCCTGACCTTCTTGAGGGTGAACCGCACCGCCGCCCCCTCCTCGGGGTTACCCTCGACCCGGTCATCGGCCCAGACCATCCCGCCGTACCGCTCCACCAGCGACCTGACAATATAGAGCCCGAGCCCCTTCCCGCTCCGCTTGTTCTCTCCCTTCTTGAACCGGTTGAAGACCGTCTCCTTCATGGCGTCCGGGATGCCAGGACCGGTGTCCTCCACCGAGACCAGCACCTCTTCGCCCCGGTCCTCCACCCTGATCCTGACCTCGCCGCCCTCTTCCATGAACTTGAGGGCATTGCCGACGAGGTTGGAGAAGACCTCCGGGAGGAGGACGTCGGCCCAGACCAGCACCTTCTCCCCCTCGTACCCGACCGCACCTGCGGGATGGTGGGCCGCCTCCTCCCTGATCACCCGGTCCAGGTCCATCGACCTGAGCGGGGGCGCATCCTGCCGGATCCTCCTGATCGTCGCGACATTCTGGATGATCCCAGAACTCCTGAGGATACTCTTCCGGATCCGGTCCGCTTCATCTCTCTCTTTCGCCGGGAGGTTCAGGAGCAGGAGCTGAGCATATCCAAGAGAGACGGCGTTGGCATTGTTGATGTCATGGGACATGATGTCCAGATAGAGGTTTGCCTCTTCGTTTGCCTCTTTGAGTTCGGCCGTCCTCGTATCGACGATCCCTTCCAGGTCCTCGGAATATTTTTTCAACGCCTCTTCCGATTCTTGAGCGCGCCTGATATTCTCTTTGAGCGCCCTGACCATCGCGTTGATCGCGTATTCCAGCCTTGAAAACTCGATCCCCTTCGTGTGCCGGATCGTATGGTCGAGGTCGCCCCGTGCGATCTGGTCGATGTCCTCGACCACCTCTGAGATCGGGCGGGAGATGTGCTGGCTCCCGACATAGGCGAAGACGATGCTGAGGAGGATGGCGAGGAGGGCGATCGTCAGTTGCGAGACGAAAAGCGTATCGAGTTTCTTCTGGAGCGGAAGGGTGGTGTAGGTGAGTTCGATCACCACGCTCATATCTGAAGCATAGTCGGGGTCGCGCAGGTCGAGGTAGAGGTAACGGACCTCGGTGCCGGTCGCAGGGTCGGGGTAGATCGCCCCTTCCCGCTGTGCAAGCACCCGTTCCACCCGCTCTTTCTGGAGGGCGGGCATCTGGTAACTCTTGTTCCCGATGACATTGCCCATCGTGTCGAAGAACCTGATCTCGGTCAGGTCGGGGTTGAGATCTTTGAGGTTCTCGCCGGTCTCGACATAGGAGAGGTCGAGACTCCGGTCTTTGAGCAGGTCGGTGACCAGGCCGAGTTCGAAGAGATAACGGTGATCGGGAGTGGGCATGTAGGCGTACTTGCGCACCTTCCTGGTGGACTGCTCGCGCACCACCCGGTCGGCCGAGAAGGTGTCCCCCTCCCGGAGGAGGGTGATGTACTCGTAGAAGTACGGAACTGTCTTGAAGTCCAGGCCGATCTCTTTTTCATAGGTGGAATACGCAATGATCCCTTCGGCGTCAACGATATAAAGGTCCATCTCGCCGCCGAATTCTTCTTTCAGTCCCTGGAGGTCCATCTTCGACGGGTCCCGGCCTGAACGTTCGTACTCCTCCAGAAAACCCCTGAAGCCGTTTCGCATCTTGTCGTTGAGACTGTCGTCGTACTTTTTCAGGCCGGCGTCGACGAGGGCCATCCACTGCAGAATGCTCTTCTCGGTCTCCTCCTGAAGAAGGAGGTTCTTCTCGACGAGTTCGTCTCTGGCCTCGATATAGGAGAGCGAAGAGAGGACGGAGATGACGACGACGATGAGGATGATGAAGAACGTCATCAGGTACTGGTTGAAAGAGCGTTCTTTGCGAAACTCCAGGGGCTCAAAAGATTTCCTCATCCTGCTATCTGGCTCTCCTGCAGGTCCTCCCGCAAGGCCTGAGAGGCGGACCTGCATTTCCTGAAGAGAATATGGTAGCTGACGATAAATCTCTTTTTAAATGGATTGGGGATCTGAAGGGCCCCCTTTTGGAAAAAGTAGATCTATGGTTTGTCTGCCATCTTGCTGAAACTCTGGGAGTAGCCATTCGATCGCGGGCGCATTGCCAGGTCAACGTTTTTTGCCGAGAAGCACGGGGCTTTGCAGAGCAGTTGAGTCCCGCAGTTGGCGACCAGTTCCCTGAAGCGACGCGCGCGTTCCCCGGTCCAGGCCTCCATGAATCCTTCGGAGGCGACATTCCCGAGCACCACATGCGGCATCGAGGAGCAGGGCAGCACCTCCCCGTACGGCGAGACATAGGCCGTCGCAAACCCTGCACCACAATTTGAACCTTCGTCGAACCTGAGTTTGTTATCTTTCGCCTCCCTGGGCGTGAGCGGGAAATCGTCGGAGGAGAGCTGGACTTCGATGCCGAAAAGCGCCCCGAGTCGCTGGAGCCGCTGCGCACTCTCGAGGTCTGCGGTATAGCCGAGCAGATCGGCGTTCTCCGGGTCGGCGGCCCTGCCCACCTCCTTGATCGCCGAGGCCTTCACCTCACGCACGCCGCAGGCGGCCAGGTCGGTGAAGAGATCTTCGAGATGTTCCTCGCTCCTGCCCGAGAGGGTGAGCCTGACCACCGTGTGGTTCTCGGTCTCTATCAGGTTGCTCACGGCGCGTAGCGCCTTCTGGTACGTTCCTTTCCCCCGGACACTGTCGTTGATCTTCTCCGCCCCTTCGAAACTCACCCGCACGTCGAGGACGCCGAGCTTCGCCAACCTGGCCGCGACCTCCTTTGAGACCAGCAGCCCGTTGGTCGAGATCATCACGTTCATCCCGCAGGCGCGGGCATGAGCGATCAGAGGAAAGATCTGCCGATACACAAAGGGTTCCCCGCCGGTTATTGCAACGTCCAGGACGCCGGCCTGTGCGCATTCGGAGAGAAGCGTACAGGCCTGTTCGAAGTTGAGTTCTCCCGAGGCGTCGGCCGTCGGCGACGACCGCGTGATACAGTGCCGGCAGGAGAGGTTGCAGCGGTACGTCGGGTCATAATACAGACGGAGCGGGGCGAGCGGGTGACCTTTCGGCGGCACCCAGACCTCGTCTGCGCCCATGTCGTCATGGGGCGGGAAGGTGTGGATGGCGCCGTTCGTCCGGTCATAGTAGATCTCAGCCTTCCCCACCGTTCTTTTGATCCATCGTTTCTGAACCATTTTTCCTATCCTCCTTTTTTCATGGTCGATGGTCTCAGCCCCAGGCCCGCACCAGGCGGACGGACGAAATCCTGCAGCACTGGTGCAGGTCTCCGATGGCCCTGGCCGTTCAGTTCCCCCCTCTTTTCTCCGGCACGTTCCTTACTGTTCCGGGAAAAAATGGTGGTTGTTCAGACCATCATGGCAAGTGTCACGACATCGTCGTAGTCGATTTCGCCGTTTCCGTTGAAGTCGAAGAGTGCAACCAGGTTGTTCTCCTCGATCCACTGCATGTTGGCAAAGAACGCGACGACGTCGTCATAATCGACAATACCGTTCCCGTTGATGTCCTCGTACTTCCCGTCGCCGTTCGGGTCGGTCGGTGAGTTTTCGTAACCCGGGAACGGCGGCGGCGGTGTGATGGTGATGCTGGCCGGCGTGGTCGGCGGGAAGAATGCCGCACCGCCGTCCGCGTCCATCACCCGCACCTCGACCAGAAGTTCGGCAGTCCCTGCTCCCTTCCCCTCGATGGTCACCGTCCCGAGTACCACGTTGGTGGCATTGGCCTGGATCGAGTCGTTGAGATCGACCGCCTCCATCCATGCCGTGGAGTTCGGGAGCAGCGAGGTCTCGTTGAGAAGTGCCCATTCAGGGAAGGTGATCGCGGTGATGTTCGCGGTGGCCGGGTCGCTGATGCTCAGGTTCAGCGAGTACCCGGCAAGTCCGTCCACCGCTGAGTCGAGGACCAGGTCAAGGGTGGTGACGTTCCCGGCCGGAATAGTGACGGTGGACGGTACGAATGAGATACCGACCGGCAGCGGTGCGCTGGAGACGTTGATGTAGCCCTCCTTGACCATGGTGTCGGTCTCATTCGCTTCGTCCGCGACGGTGAGACTGACAGTGTAGGGTCCCGCCTCCTCGTAGGTGTGGAACGGGTTCTGCTCGGTCGAGTTGGTGCCGTCGCCGAAGTCCCACTCCCACGCCGTCACGTTCCCGGTCGAGAGATCGGTGAAGGTGACGGCAAGAGGTGCGTTCCCTGTGGTGGTGTCTGCCTCGAAGTCCGCGGTCGGTCCGACCGGCGGCACCACGCCTGAGACGTTGATGTAGTCCTCTTTGACCATGGTGTCGGTCTCATTCGCCTCGTCCGCGACGGTGAGACTGACAGTGTAGAGTCCCGTCTCCTCGTAGGTGTGGAACGGGTTCTGCTCGGTCGAGTTGGTGCCGTCGCCGAAGTCCCATGCCCATGCGGTCACGTTCCCGGTCGAGAGATCGGTGAAGGTGACGTTGAGCGGTGCTTCGCCCTCGGTGGGATCGGCCTCGAAGTCTGCGGTCGGCCCGACCGGCGGCACCACGCCTGAGACGTTGATGTAGTCCTCTTTGACCATGGTGTCGGTCTCATTCGCCTCGTCCGCGACGGTGAGACTGACGGTGTAGAGTCCTGCCTCCTCGTAGGTGTGGGCCGGGTTCTGCTCGGTCGAGTTGGTGCCGTCGCCGAAGTCCCATGCCCACGCGGTCACGTTCCCGGTCGAGAGATCGGTGAAGGTGACGTTGAGCGGTGCCTCGCCCTCGGTGGGATCGGCCTCGAAGTCTGCGGTCGGTCCGACCGGCGGTGCCGGTCCGCCGCTGACCATGATGTAGTCCTCTTTGACCAGAGTGTCGGTCTCATTCGCCTCGTCCGCGACGGTGAGACTGACCGAGTAGATCCCGCCCTCCTCATAGGTGTGGACAGGGTTCTGTTCGGTTGAGTTGGTGCCGTCGCCGAAGTCCCACTCCCACGCCGTCACGTTCCCGGTCGAGAGATCGGTGAAGGTGACGTTGAGCGGTACGACGCCGACCGTCACGTCGGCCTCAAAGTCGGCCGCAAGTCCGGCCGGCGGCACCTCGCCGGTGACATTCAGTTCACCCGGCACAACGGTGGCGTTGTACGGCGTTCCGTTGACATCTTCGATCGACTCGGGCGTGACATTGATCGCGCTCATCCCTTCCACGTCGCCGCGTACGGTGACGGTGCAGAGCGTGATGTTCGTCTCACCCGCGAGCCCCTCGGGGTCGAACGCCTGTGCCCAGACGGAGTCTGCAGGCAGCGATCCGTTCTCAGGCTCAAAGGCCCACTCCGAGAAGTTCAGGTCGACGATCTCCGCGATCTCCGGGTCTTCGATGCTGATCGTGATGTTGAACCCGGCCAGCCCCTCCGGGGCGGCGTCCAGAATTACTGCAAGGTCTGTGGTCTCGTTGAGCATCACCTCAGCCGACTCGGGCATGAGCATGATGGAGACCGTCTCATTCCCCTGGTCCTGTGCCAGGGCCCCCTGTGTTCCGAAGACACAGAGGATAACGATGCCGAGAAGCGGCATAATACGCTTCACGTTCATCTTTTCTTCACTCCTTCTTCTCCCTCATTATGAATCCGAATATCAGGGCTGCTATGATGAGGACGACCAGGAAAGGTGAAGCTCCCTGCGCCGGCGTCGTCTCTTCCGGCGTTCCGGTGACGGTGGCCGGCACTTCAGACGTCGTCACGGTCTGTGTGCTCTCTTCGGTCACCGTCGGTTGCGGCGTGGTCACGGCCGCGGCCGGCACGCTGCTGCTACCCGAACTTCCGGAGTGTCCGGAACTTCCCGGCTGAGATCCCGACGCAGACCCGATCGAGAGAGCGGTCTTCACCTCAGAGATCTGATAACTCGTTCCTGTATCGTCCTGAACTCTGACCGGCGCGATCACCAGATCGGCCGGCCCGTCCCTGATCCCCCGAAGGGTGATCGTCCCGAGGGCGACACTCGTGCCGTTCCCCTCGGCCCGGTCGCCGAGGTCGACCGCCTCGATCCAGGTCGTTCCGGCCGGGACCGCCCCTCCGCGATGGAGAGGGGCCCAGGCGGGGAACGAGACCGCCGAGACCTCGACGCAGGCGGGGTCGGAGAGCGTGACGGTGAGGTTGTACCCGGAGAGGCCGGCCTCGGCCCCTTCCAGGGTGATGGGAATCTCAACACTCCCTCCCACCGGCACGCGCCCCGGATCCTCGACCCGGAGTTCGGGAGCGGCCTGACAGGCCGCAACAAGGCCGACGAGCGCGATCAGCCAGATGACATATCCAAGACCCTTCATCGTTGCACCATACTGTAGAGCGTGTTCACGTCACTGAACCCGATCCTGCCGTTTTTGTCGAAGTCAAAGGCTTCGAGCGGCTGCCGGTCCCTGATGAACCGCAGGTTTCCGGCGTAGAGCGTGACGTCCTCCATGGTGAGGACGCTGTCGCCGTTGACGTCCTCGTAGAGGCCGTCGCCGTCCGGATCGGTGGGCAGAGGATAGGTGCCTCCGTCAGGCCGCGGGAAGGGCCTGATCGGAGCGGACATCACCGTGATACATCCTGGAGCGACCTCCAGCACGTACTCTCCTTCGCCCGGCCCGATCACCCGGGAATCAGGGTCGGCCGTAACGGCGGTCGTCCCGGCCGCATCGCCCCGCACCGTCAGGGTGCAGAGGGCGACGCCGTCGGGCTGCGAGCGCGGCGGTTGGCCGGTCGCGTTGATCCTGACCGTGTCGTCCGGCAGGGCCGTGTGTTCCTCGTGCTGTACCCATCCGGGGAACGAGACCCCGGTGATCTCCCCGACCGCCGGGTCGGAGAGATTCGCCGTGATGTGGTACTCCAGGAGCGCGGCGGGTGTGCGGTCGATCACCAGATCGACTTCCATCTCCTCTCCTGCCCGGACCTCCGCAGAGGTGGGGACAAAGGAGAGCGAGAGGTTGGCCGGCGGTGCCGCAAGGGCATCGAACATCGAGAGCGCATCAGCCCTCCCGTGCCCGTAGACCGGGTCCCATCCGGGCTCTCCCAGGTCGACGGCCGTCTCATAGAGAACCTTGCGCACCCCGGCCGGAGACGTGTCCCTGTTGATGCCCCATACCGTCGCGACGACGCCCGCGACCGCCGGGGCTGCCGCACTCGTACCAAAGAACGTGTTCCCGAACTCGCCGACACCGCTGATACGTGTCCTGTCGACGCCGCAGATGTCGGGTTTCGGCCGCACCTCGAGTTCGGGTCGGGTGACCGTCGCCGGCCCTTCCGAGGAGAAGATCTCGATCTCGGTCGGGTCGTCGGCCCTGACCGCCCCCACCGCGACGACGCCGGGCACCGCGGGGTGCCCGAAGATGGCGCCTTCAGGTGTGGCGGCTTGATCATCGAAGAAACCGCCGGTCAGGATGAAAATCTCGAGCGTGCAGGGTTCACCGTCCTGGAGGGCGACCGACAGGTAGACCACACCCGGCTCGTCGCCGAAATACTCGACTGCGATCTCCTCCATCGGGACATCGTCGCCGTCCTGGACTTGTGAACTGTTCGCAATCTCGACAAAACGGTTTCCTTCCCTGGTGACCAGGAAGAGGTCGTAGTCGCTCGATGCACTTCCCCAGGGCTCGTCCCACTGGAGGAAGATCTGCAGCGGCATGGTCTGCATCCCTTCGGCAGGCGGCTCGACCACGGCCCTGATGAGGTTGCTCCCTTCGCTGAAGAGATGATACCCCCGGCCGTCGTCCCTGAAGGGGCCCTCATAGTGCCCCAACGCATCGTTCCCTGCGGCAGAGATATAGACGAGATCCTCGTTCTCCACGACCTCGTGCACGTACGAGGCGACGTACCCGTCCTCGAAGTACGGTTCGTCGAACCACCCGATGTCGTCGCAGATGACGTCGCACCCGGCGCCGACCAGGGCAGAGATCGCCGTGACGAAGGTGAGTTTGTTGGTCCAGCCGCTGTGGAAAAAGAGGTCTGCGCCGGGCGCCGTGTCATGGACGACCTCGAGCATGGCGGTACCTTCGTCGATGCCGTCGATGTCGTACAGGATCTGGACCGTGGGCGGCAGGTCGCCCGAGGCAACCGCCTCCCGCCACTGGTCGGCGCTGTCGGAGACGATCCCGACCTTCATCCCTTCGCCGCCGTAACCGGTCTCCTTACGCACTGCTGCAGTTTTGAGGATCACATCGCTCTCGCTTGCGACCGAGCCCGCATAGACCGCCGGAGGAGTCACGCTCTCGATCCGCCTGACGTCTTCAAGGGACGCAAGGTCACCGAGCCGATCGGTCCTCACCCATGCCGCCGCGACATAGCGCTCCTCGTCCCGGTCGGTGACCTCGCCGTAGGGGTCGACGACATCGGTCGGTACCCCTTCGTTGAGCCAGACATAGACATAGACCTGGAACGTCCCGTCGTCGGTATGGGCGGTTGAGGTTCGCGGGAGTGCGGGGACGAACGCCGCCGCCGGCGGTGCGGCGCGCGTCGTCATGGCCGGTCCGTGCTCCTGACCGTCCCGCACAACTTGCACGAGTTCGGTCGGGAGTTTCTCCTCTGCCGGGGAGAGCCCGGACTTGAATGTCCTGCTCTCGTTTCTCATCGAGATCCAGAGATCCGATCCCTGGTCTCCGGCCTGAGCCAGCGAAGCTTCCCCTGCAGTTCCGTCCTGAAGACCCGCACCGTGGGCCAGAGCCGGGCAGCAGAGGATCACCATCGCTACGAATAAAAGCGCCGGCACTCGTACAAACCCAGCGGTCACAGGACCCCCCCTTTCCTTCATGACCTCTCCGTGGACTGGAAGGCAGCCTCTGGTCTCTCGGGTCTGCTGGCGGGTGATCACCTCGATACGGCCGTTGCGTGACCGCGTGATTCCCGTGTCGGTTGAATAGGCGTTGTGCTCTGGCCTACCATCCAGTGTGGTGTATACCTGAGGAAATACTATTTAAACTTTATCTGTTCGCAGGGGGGGAGACGAACCGGTATTTCGCGGGAAATTTCAGGAGAGCAGGGGACAGGTGCCCCCTCCTCTCTTGATGTTCCTGTAAACTCAGGAATAAGCCCGGTTCACGCCGCAAACATACCAATGAAATGTTTTTTGTGGTAATCGGTCATGGAATGGATGTACGTCCCGGGCATGCCGGATGGGAATTTTTTATGACAGATCTCCGGGGACGGCACGGGCGCGTGATCCCCCTGATAATGGATCGGCTCTCTCCTGTTCAGGTTCTATCCTCGGGGTCATGAAAAAGGGACGGCGTGACGATCAGAACGTGCCGTCCCCCTCATCTTCGGATCTGTTCTGCCATTTCGCGAAAAGATAGTGCGGGGGACGGCACGGGGCGCGTGATCCGCTGAGAATGGATCAGCACTCTCCCGTCCCGGTTCTATCTTCGGGGTCATGCCGACAGGAAAGGTACGATGATCAGAACGTGCCGTCCTCCTCATCTTCGGATCTGTTCTGCCATTTCGCGAAAAGATAGGACGGGGGACGGCACGGCGCGTGATCCGCTGAGAATGGATCAGCACTCTCCCGTCCCGGTTCTATCTTCGGGGTCATGAAAACAGAACAACGTGATGATCCACAAACGTGCCGTCCCTGATCATCGAATCTGTTCTGGTATTTCGCGAAAAGATAGGAGGTGGGACGGCACGGGACGCGTGATCCTGCTGAAACTGGATCGGCACTCTCCCGTCCCGGTTCTATCTTCAGGGTCATGAAAACAGAACGGCGTGATGATCCGAACGTGCCGTCCCCGCCTCTCTTCATGCGAGATTGTGATGAAGATTCTGCGGTGGGGAGCGGCACAGTCTGATCATCACACCTCTCATACCAGTCGCGCCGGGGACGCGCTCCCGATGAGGGATGCGGGAAGGTGGAAAGACGACCCTGAAGGGGGGCGTTCAGTAAAAAGTATGGGGGAGGGAAACCGCTCTCAGATGAAGCGCGGTCTCTTGCTGAGGTTTTTCGGAGTGTAGATCGGCCTGACTGGTTTGCCGGCACACTCTTCCTGCACCGCGGCGACGAGTTCCTCCGCGGTCATCTCCTCTTTGTGCGGCTTCTTCGGCTCGGAGAGTTTCCTGACCGTGACAGTGAGTTTCCCCTCCTCCATCTCGCGGTCGCCGATGACGGCCACGTAGGGGACCCACTCGGTCCCGGCGCCCCTGACCTTCTTGTTCATCGACTCGTCGCGGTCGTCGACGTCGGCCCTGACGCCGGCGGCGGTGAGCTGCTTGCAGAGGTCCTCGGCATAGGCCACGTGCCGCTCGGCCACCGGCACGAACCGCACCTGGGTCGGGGAGAGCCAGGTCGGGAGGCGGGGCACATCCTGGTAGGCGGTGTTCTCGAGCATCGCGCAGATGACGCGCTCGATCGAACCGGTCGGTGAGCAGTGGAGGATCGGCGGGTGGACGTCTTCGTTGTCGGCGCGGTACGAGATCTCGAAACGCTTCGCGCTCTCCACATCGATCTGCACGGTCGGGTTCTCGATCGGCCGGCCCTGCCCGTCGATCGCAGCGAGGTCGACCTTGGCGATCCAGTAGTGGACCCGGTCGGAGAGGATCTCGACGAGCAGCGGGACGCCCGACTCCTTCACGATCTTCCTGGCCCAGGCCTCGTGCTCGTCCCAGAAGTCCTGGGTGCAACGGAAGATCCCGACGAGCGGGGTTTCGAGGTCGCGGCCGGTCTGCCAGCCCATCTTGAGCTGCTCCTCAAAGCACGCGAGGGCGTTGTCCATGTCCAGACAGAGGGTGTGCATATCGGGCATCGTGAAGGCCCGCAGCCTCTTGAGCCCGATCACCTCGCCGCGCTGCTCGTGCCTGAACGAGTAGGTGGAGAGCTCGTACATCTTCATCGGGAGGGTGTTGGGGGAGATGTGCATGTCCCGCATGAAGGAGAACATCCCGAAGCAGGCGGCAAAGCGGAGCATCATGTTCCGGTTCCCGCTCTTGAAGCGGTACTGCCGCTCGCCGAACTTCGCGGCATGCTCGGAGATCGCCGGGTCGGCGAGGTCGTACATCACCGGGGTCTCGACCGGCATCCCGCCGTAGTCGAGGACCAGGCCCAGGACATAGTCTCCCAGGAGGTCGCGGACAAGCCTGCCTTTCGGCATCCAGCGGAGGTGGCCGACGTCCGAGGCGGGCTCGTAGTCGACGAGTTCCTTGGAGCGCATCAGGTCGACGTGCACCGGTTCGCCGCCGGCCGAGACGGGCTTGCCGAGTTCTTTCTTGACGAGCGCACCGAAGGGAGTCTCGTCGCAGCACGCCTCGGCGTCCAGGCGCTCGCCCTCGGGCGTGAGGACGAAGAACGTGTGGGTGACCTCCTTCTTGGCCGGCTTCGCTTCCTCGCTCCCGCCGGGCACGATGGTCCGGGAGAGCTCGGAGAGGGGGTGGCCCTTGCACGAGAGGGTGAAGGCCTTGTACCAGCCGAAAGGCGCCCGCTTCACGGTGAGGCCGATGGTCTTGAGTCCGGTCTCGATCTCCTGGAGCGCCTTCTTGGCGGTCTCGGGTTTCGAGAGGTCCGCGCTCAGATGGGCATACGGATAGACGAGCACCCGCTCGGTCTTGAGCTGCTCGGCGGTCTTTGTGATCTCCGCGACCGCCTGGCCGATGACGTCCTCGATGTCCTCTTCGTCGATTGATTCAACGGCACAGAAGGCGACGAGGGCCTCGTCGAAGGCGTCCTCAAGGACCGCGCCCTCTTCCGCGACCGGCGTCTTTTTCTGCGCCTGGTAGTCGATATGGTCAGAGTGTATTAAGAGAAGCCGCATGGAATACCCCTTTTCTCTGGATCTCCGTAGATATTTTTCATTCCCTCTATTTATTCCTTCGAACCCTGGCTGCGCTCGTTCTCGTGATAGCGCGAGAGGGTCGCCTGCCGCTGGCCCATGTACTTGGCGCCCTTCTTGAGATTGTACGGCTGGTCGGCCCGTTCGGTGGTGTAGAAGACCAGTTGTCCGACCGGCATCCCGGCGTACATCCTGACCGGCCGCTGGTTGACATTGCACATCTCGAGGGTGATCGTCCCCTCGAACCCGGCGTCGATCCACCCGCCGGTCTGGTGGAGTTCGATCCCGAGGCGCGCAATGGAACTCTTGCCCTCGATGCTCGCGACCACATTGTCCGGGAGGGTGATCGCCTCGTAGGTCTCGGCAAGGATGAAGGCGCCGGGCTGCATGACGATCGAAGCCGCGTGTTTTTCCTGGACCCGTGCGGTGACGCTCTCCTTCTCGTAGGGATCGATGACGTCCTCTCCGGGTTCGTACCAGACAAAATGGTCCCCGAGCCTGATGTCCAGGGAGTTGGGCTGGATGAGGGTCGGGTCATAGGGGTCGATCCCGATCTGCCCCCGTCTGATCCGGTCCTCGATCTGCCAGTCGACAAGAATCATTGAGTAGAGGTTTCGCGCTCAGGGAGAATTAAGATGTCCCTCTGACCCGTCATGCTCGATGTGCCACTCGGCCCTGCGCAGGATCCCGTGGAGGGTCGAGACCTCGCGCGTCGTCAGCGCCGTCCGTCCGAGGATGCGGCGGAGCATCAGCAGGGTGTTCTCGCGTTTGTGGTCCGGGTGGTCGATATGAGCCAGAAACATCCCGAAATGATCGATGAGCGCCTCGCGCTCGGTCTTGCCCGCGATCCGGTAGGTGCCGCGGGGGAGGTGGGCGAGTTCGTAGCAGACGATCCCCACCGCATGGGAGAGGTTCATGATCGGGTAGATCTCGGAGGTCGGGATGGTGCAGATGAGGTCGCAGCGCGAGACCTCCTCGTTGTTGAGGCCCCAGTTCTCCCGGCCGAAGAGGATGCTCACCCGGCCGTCGACCTTGCCGACGATCTCGCGCAGCTCGCCCGGCGTGTAGTAGGGCATCCGCATCGAGGTGCAGACCGACTTGGAGAGTTCGCCGGTCGTTGCCACGACCAGGTCGCTCTCCGCGAAGACTTCGTTCAGCGTTTTTCGTTCGGCGTTCTCCAGGACATCGCGCGCGTGCGAGGAGCGGGCGAGGGCGTCGTCGCCGATCTCGCAGGGGTCGACGAGGACGAGGCGGGTGAACCCGAAGTTCTTCATCACCCGCGCCGCAAAACCGACGTTCCCTTCGTACAGGGGTTGGACCAGGACGATCTCGACCTCTGGCATGGACGCACTCCTACTGGACGGCCTTCACCGTCGCCTTCAGGGTGCCGGCGCCCTTCTCGTAGACGGCGTTGCCGACGACGATGGTGTCGGCGTACTGCGCCATCTCAGCCGCCCGTTCGGCCGAGTTGATCCCGCCGCCATAGTAGAGGACGGCGTCCTCGACCATCTCGGAGGCCGCCTGCACGACCGCCGGGTCGCCGTAGGTGCCCGAGTACTCGATGTACACGATCGGGAAATGGAAGTAGCGCTCCGCGCACCCGGCATAGGCCGCCACTTCCCTGGGGGAGAGGTCGCAGACCGCCCTGGTCACCCGCCCGACGGCGGAGGCCGGGTTGAGGACGATGTAGGCCTCGGGCACGACCCGCTCCCAGGGGATCGCGGGGTCGTTGAGGACCCACTGCTGGTGTTTGCCGACGACCCACCTGGCGTCCGGGGTGTTGAGGACGCTCGGGACAAAGAGCATATCGACGCCGTCGAAGACCGCGCCCGAGGGGTCGGCGGGTTCGACGACGAGGGGGACGCCGTAGCCCTGCACCTGCTCGCGGAGGTCGGCGAGGTTCTCGGGGGTGACGTTGAGGGTGCCGGAGAGGAGGATGGCGTCGGTCCCTGAGGTCGCCACCTCCTCGACGATCGCCTGGTCGAGGTGTTTGTCGGGGTCGAGTTTGGTTACGTGTCTCCAGTTTTTCCAGTCCGTATGCATGCCGTTCACGTCTTACTTCTTTGTTTTGCGTTCTGTCGATATAGATGCCACGTAGTCCCTGATCTTCTCGACGGCGATCCCTGATTTTTCGGCGGCTTCTTTTGGGTCGGCGACGGCGAGGGAGGCGGCGTCGGTGATCCCGGCGAGGTAGAGTTTCTCGATCGTCGCTTCGCCGATGCCGGGCACCTGGAGGAGTTCCTTCTTCCCGCTATCGAGTTTTTTCTGGGTGATCTTCTCGGGAGGTTCCCGGCCGAGCGCTTCGCAGGCGGTCTGGGCGTGTTTCCAGACCGTCTCCACCCGCACCCCGCTGACCGCGCTGATGTAGGCCGGGTGGAAGGCGGCGAAGTCTTCGGGCCCTGCGATCCCGGCGGCGACGTATTTCTTGACGCTGACCGCCGGCAGACCGGCCTCTTTCAGCCGCTGTTCGCTGCTGACGGCCCGTGCCCTGGCGAGGAGGTTTCCGGTCTCCTCGTCTGAGAGCCCGGCCTTTTTGAGGAGCGCGGGTTTAGCCCCGCCCAGGGCCTGGATGTCGTCGATGCCGGCTTCGATCAGCTGCTTTGCGATCTTCGCATGGCTCCGGCGGCGGCGCGGCGGGACCTCGGCGCGGATGAACTTTTTCATCTCGGACCGCCGGCGGAGGAGGTCGAGGACGTCGTTCGCCTCGGCGACCAGGGTCTCCGCCGTCTTCGCCCCGATCCCGAGCCGTCCGGCCAGGCCCTCAGGCGCCATCTTTGCGATGTCTGGCACCGTGTAGATGTGGCGGGCCTGGAGTTCGGCGAGGAGGCCGGCGGTCATCGAGGGCATCATGCGCAGGGTCTCGGCATTGGACTCGATGTGCGAGCAGAGAGGACAGCCGATGTCCCAGGGCCGGGCGCCTTTTCGGATCAGCCTGACATGGCTGAGACCGTGTTTTTCGCAGACCTTCTCGACGCGGATGGCCTTGCCCCACATGACGCCGGGGAGGCTGATGTTGAAGGTGCACTCAGGGTACCCCGAACACCCGATGAACTGCGATGACCCGTGGGCCTGGCGGAGCTGGAGGTTCTTGCCGCAGACCGGGCAGGGACCGATGGTCCGCTCTGCAACGGTGCGGTCGATGATCTCTTCACCGATCTGTTCTTCATTCGCTTCGAGGTCGTCGAAGACCGAGTGGAGCATCCCTCTGGACTCGTTGACGACATCTTCCCGGCTCTTTTTGCGCTCTTTGATCTGCTGCATATGGGTCTCGAGCGTCCGGGTCATGTCGGGCCTGGTGATGGTGTCGGCATGGGCCTCCAGCGACTCGATCACCGCCCGCCCCACCAGGGTGGGGCGCAGGGGGCCGTCCTGCACGTACCGGCGGGAGATGAGTTTCTGGATCACCTCGTGGCGGGTACTCTTGGTGCCGAGGCCGAGTTCTTCCATCGTCTGGATGAGCCGGCTCTGGGTGTAGCGCGGCGAGGGCTGGGTCTCCTTCTCTTCGAGGTCGACCGAGAGGATGGGAAGACGTTCGCCGACCGTGCAGACCGGGATGATCCGTTCGGCCGCCTTGCTGTACGGGTAGACCCGCCGCCACCCGTCCTCTTTCAACCGGCCGCCGGTGGCGGTGTACGGTTCGCCGCCGGCGTCGAAGTTCACCTTCATGGTGGCCCACTCGGCGTCGGGGGAGAGGGTGGCAAGGAACCGTCTCACCACGAGTTCGTAGAGTTTCCACCGGTCTTCGCCGAGCTGTTCCCTCGTCGCCGCGCCGGTCGGGTGGATCGGCGGGTGGTCGGTGCTCGACTTCTTGCCCCGCGTCGGCGTCGGCCGCCGGTGCTTCTCGACCCACCGCGTCTCGGTGGCGAAGGGCGTCTTGACAAGCATCCTGAGCACTTCGTCCAGGTCGAGGGTGGCCGGGTAGACGGTGTTGTCGGTCCTGGGGTACGAGATGAACCCGTTCATGTACAGGTCTTCGGCGATCCGCATCGCGTTCGCCGCGGAGATCCCGAGTCTCCCGGCGGCGACGAGAAGAGCGGTCGTGTCGAAGGGCGTCGGGGCCCGGTCGTGTTTGACCCCCTCTTTCACGTCGGTGACGGTGAGCGGATCTTTTGTCCGTTCTTTTGCGCCGAAGGCCTCGGCGCGGTCGGTGAACCGCCCCGCGGTGTGGCGGAGTTCGAGAGGGGTGTGGTCCTTCTCGGTCTGGAGGGTGAGCATCCAGTACGGCTCGGGGACGAACTTCTCGATCTCTCGCTCGCGGTCGACGATCATTGCGAGCGTCGGGCTCTGGACCCGTCCGACCGAGAGAATATTTGCCCCGCCGCGCCGTGCGGCGATGGAGATGAACCTGGTGAGGGAGGCGCCCCAGACCAGGTCGATGATCTGGCGCGACTCGCCGGCCGCGGCCAGGGCGAAGTCGAGTTCGGTCGGTTCGGCAAAGGCCCGCCTGATCTCCTGCGGGGTAATGGCCGAGAACCTGGCCCTCAGGATCGGCACCTTCGCGTTGACCGCCTGCACCAGTTCCAGGGCCTCCTTGCCGATCAGTTCTCCCTCGGTATCGAAATCGGTGGCGATGATGACCTGGTCGGCCTTCTTCGCGAGTTTCTGGAGGAGCGCGACGATCTTCTTCTCGGTCGGGCGTTTGAGGGTGCCGGCGTCGATGAGGCTCCGGGGAGGTCGTTCGGCAGAGCGCCAGTTGGCGTAACCTGGTTCGAAGTCGACCTCGACGACGTGCCCCTTCAGCCCGACGACGACGGTGTCGCCGAAGGAGTAGGTGTCGACCCCCCCCTCCTTCTTCGTGGCGACCTTCTTCTCTTCCGCCAGGATGGCGGCGACCCGCCGCGCCGAGATGTTCTTCTCTGCGACGATGAGGCGCACGGCCTATGACCCCTCCTCAGAAGAGAGACGGGCCGCGATCATCGGTGTGATCTCTCTGGGGTCGGCCTTGCCCCTGGTCTTCTTCATCACCTGTCCGAGCAGGAAGTTGAGTGCGGAGGTCTTGCCGGCATGGTAGTCGGCGACCGCCTGTTCGTTCTCGGCGATCACCTCGTCGACGACTGCGGCGAAGGCCGAGGCGTCGCTTTTGCCCAGGTTCTGCTCTTTGACGTACGCGGAGGGCATCGCCGGGCTCCGGCCTTCGAGGACGGCGTCGAGGAGTTTTCTGAGCACCTCGACGGCGACGCGGTCGGTGACTTCGCCCGAACCGGCGAGGTTGACCAGGTCGGCGAAGTGGTCGAGGGGCACCGTCGCGACCGCCATGTCCCTATAGTTCAGTTCGCCCAGCAGGGTGTCCGCGGTCCAGGTGGCCGCGAGCGCCGGGTCGGCCTTTGCGGCCAGGGCCTCGTAGAACTCGGCGAGACGGAGGTCGCCGGTGAGCGTCCTCGCGTGGTTGAGGGAGAGGCCGTACTGCCGCATGAACCGGTCGCGCCGTGCGTCCGGGAGCTCGGGAAGGGCGATCCCCGCAACCCAGTCCCGCACCCGCAGCGGGCGGAGGTCGGGTTCGGGGAAGTAGCGGTAGTCGGTCTCGGTCTCCTTGGACCTGGCCGAGGTGGTGATCCCGCGTCCTTCCTGAAAGTGCCTGGTCTCGCGCTCGACGCGGGCGCCCCGGCGGATCTGGCTCTTCTGTCTGGTGATCTCGAAGGTGAGCGCCTTCTCCACGCCTTTGTACGAGGTGATGTTCTTCACTTCGACCCGCTCCGAACCCTTGATGGAGATGTTGGCGTCCACACGGAGCGCACCCTCGCGCTCGCCGTCGAAGATGCCGAGGTACTCCAGGGTGGCCCTGAGTTTGTTGAGGAACCGCCGCGCTTCCTTCGGTGACCTGAGGTCGGGCTCGGTGACGATCTCGATGAGCGGGATCCCGCTCCGGTTGTAGTCGACGAGAGTGTACCTGGCCCTGCCGGCCCCACCCATGTGCACGAGTTTGCCGGGATCCTCTTCGAGGTGGATCCTGGTGATCCGCACTTTCTTCTCCTTGCCCTCGTCGTCCTCGATCTCAAGGATGCCCCGCTCGGCAAGCGGCCGGTCATACATCGTGATCTGGTAGCCCTTCGGGAGGTCGGGGTAGAAGTAGTTCTTCCTGGCAAACTCCGACTCTTCCAGGACTTCGAGGTTGAGGGCCCTGGCGACCCTGAGGGCATACTCGATGGCCTTTTTGTTGACCATCGGCATCGAGCCCGGCAGGCCGATGCAGACCGGGCAGACGTGGGTGTTCGGGCCGTCCTCTTTGTAGTCGGTCGAACAGCCGCAGAAGAGTTTGGTCTGCGTGTTCAACTGGCAGTGGATCTCGAGCCCGATGATGACGTCGGTGTGCTGTGCGCTCATGCCCGCACCTCCTCGAAGGCGGCGGCGGCATCGATGATCCGCTCCTCCCCGAAGTGTGGTCCGATGAGTTGCAGCCCGACCGGAAGACCGTCGACGGTGCCGCAGGGCACCGAGATCGCCGGCACGCCGGCGAGGTTGGCCGGGACGGTGAGGATGTCGGCGAGGTACATCGAGAGCGGGTCGCTCTTCTCGCCGAGTTTGAAGGCGGTCGTCGGCATGGTGGGGCCGGCGACGACGTCGACGTCGGCGAAGAGGCGGGCAAAGTCCTCTCTCACGTTCTTCCTGGCCGCCTGGGCCTTGCCATAGTATTTGCCGTAGTACCCGGCGGAGAGGGCGAAGGTTCCGAGCATGATCCGCCGGCGGACCTCGGCGCCGAAGCCTTCTTTGCGGTGGTCCTGGTAGGCGTCGTGCCAGGAGCGGATGGTGTCCGCGCCCGGGCCGTACCTGACGCCGTCGAAACGGGCCAGGTTCGAGGAGGCCTCGCAGGTGCAGGTGACGTAGTACGCGGCGAGTGCGTACTGCATGCTCGGCATCGTGCACTCGACGACCTCGGCGCCGAGTTCGGTGAACGTCTCGATGGCCGCCCGCACCTCTGCGGCGACGGCGGGGTCGACGCCCTTGCCGAAGAACTCGGCCGGGACACCGATCCGCAGGCCCTTCACCTCAGGGGCCGGGGTGTGGTCGTACGGGCGGTCGAGGGAAGTGGCGTCGCGGGGGTCGTGGCCGGCGATGGCCGAGAAGAGCCGCGAAACGTCCCCGACGGTCCGCCCCATCGGGCCGACGCCTTCGAGCGAGTTGGCGTAGGCGATGAGCCCGTACCGGGAGGTCCGGCCGTAGGTGGGTTTGAGCCCGACGATGCCGCAGAAGGCGGCCGGGCACCGGATCGAGCCGCCGGTGTCGGTGCCGAGGGCCATGTCGACGAGGCCGCCGGCGATGGCCGCGGCGCTCCCGCCTGAAGACCCGCCCGGCACTCTGCTCACGTCGACCGGGTTGGTGGTCGGGCCGTAGGCGCTCGACTCGGTGGTGGTCCCCATCCCGAACTCGTCCATGTTGGTCTTGCCGACGATGGCGGCCCCGGCCTCCCTGAGGAGGGTGACGACGTGGGCGTCGTACGGCGGGACGTAGCCCTTGAGGATCGCCGAGCCGCAGGTGGTCTGAATCCCGGCGGTGGAGATGTTGTCTTTGACGGCGACCCTGACCCCGGCAAGGGGTCCGTCGTCCCGGTGCTCGGCCTTCCGGCAGAGGGTGACGAAGGCGTTCCAGCGGTCTTCGGCGTCGAAGGTGACGACTCCCATTTAGAGCACCACCCGCGGGGCCTTGATGTACCCGTCTTCCGACTCGGCGGCACCCTTCACGACGTCGTCGAGGGGGAGGGAGGCGACGATGTCGTCGTCTCTGAAGACATTGGTCGTCCCGGCCTCAGGTCTTTCACCGGCCTCCACCTGGTCGAGGAGGTCGAAATATTCCAGGATTGCGTTGAACTGTCCGGTGAACTCGGCGAGTTCTTCGTTTGATATCCCGATATCTGCGAGTATTGCGATATGTGCTACCTCAGTTTCAGAAACCATGCATGTCCCTACCCATGTCAGATAAGTACCCTTGTACCGACTTTTTATAACCATTATGATACGGCCAGCAGCTGAATTTTGTTTTCGTACAGGGAAAAACAAATACGTTCCAGCCGATATTTCTCTTTTCCTCTGAAGGGTGAATCTCGCATGGCAATAAAAGTGCCCGATATGCTAAGGGTCGGGGGGGCGCTGCATGATCCGGAGATATGGATGGATTTGGTGAGTTTATGAGAACCGTCCGGACCGATCGCTCCACGGCGGGCGGACCGCCTTCAGGTCGCCCCCGCGCAAAAGAGGGGGTCTGAGATCGGCACCCGGCATAAGGGATCGAGCGATTGCGATCCCGGTTCAGTCGATTTGATCTTTCATGAGAGAAGAACGAGTGAAGTAGATTCCGGGACTGGCGGTCTGGGACGCCTCGAGATGTCTCTTGCAGCAAACTCTTCTGTTTTACAGCCGTTTGCAGCAGTTTGCGGAAGGTGCCGCCACTCAACGGACGGCTCGGTGGAGGTTGATCGGATTTTTCTCTGCCAGACGTCGAGATCACCGGATCTGTTACAACATTTCGGGTTTCGCACACACCCGCCCACCCGCAGACCCATGAGTACCCCGGCTACCGGGTGGGTGTGGGTTTTGCTGGAATATAGTACTAAGAGAGAGACGCGTCTCTCTATCTGTACTAGTACTGTAAGATCGAACTCCTCTCCTCGCCGTTTGATCTTCGCGGCACCTGCTGAAATTCTGCTGAAAACCTGCTGCAATGGTGTAAGGGTCGTCGGCGATCCTGACTGCCGTCCCCATCGAGAGATCTGTCCTTGCCGTCCCTCGCTTTCTCTTCTCGCGAGACGGCATGACTGATCCGGTGAAGGTGGGACGGCATGTTCGGATCATGACACCGTCCCCGCTATCATGACCCCGAAGATTGGAGCGGGACAGGAGAGAGTGCACCAACTCGTGCCGTTCCCCATCCTATCTTCTCGCGAAGTACCAGAAAAGATCCAGTGATGAGGGAACGGTATGTCTGGATCATGACACCGTCCTGTATTCATGACCCCGAGGATAGAACCGGGACGGGAGAGAGTGCACCAACTCGTGCCGTTCCCCGTTCTATCTTCTCGCGAGACAGCAGAACAGATCCGATGAGGAGGAACGGCACATTCTGATCGTCACGCCGTCCTGCTATCATGACCCCGAAGATTGGAGCGGGACGGGAGCGAGTGCACCAACTCGTGCCGTTCCCTGTCCTATCTTCTCGTGAGATGGCAGAACAGATCCGATGAGGAGGAACGGAAGATTCTGATCACCACGCTGTCCCGCTATCATGACCCCGAGGATAGAACCGGGACGGGAGAGAGTGCACCAACTCGTGCCGTTCCCCGTCCTATCTTCTCGCGAGACGGCAGAACAGATCCGATGAGGAGGAACGGCACATTCTGATCGTCACGCCGTCCTGCTTTCATGACCCCCAGGATAGGGGCGGGACGGGAGCGAGCCGATCATTATTCAGTAGGATCACGCACCCCATGCCGTCCCGACCTATCTTCTCGCGAGACGGCAGAACGATCCGGTGAAGGTGGGACGGCATGTCTGGATCAGAACGCCATCTCATCTTCATGACCCCCAGGATAGGAGCGGGACGGGGGCGAGCCGATCATGATTCAGTGGGATCACGCGTCACGCCGTCCCCCGTCCTATCTTCTCGCGAGACGGCGGAACGATCCGGTGAAGATGGGACGGCATGTCTGGATCAGAACGCCGTCTCGTCTTCATGACCCCGAAGATTGGACCAGGACGGAAGAGTGACGATCATTCCTCAGCGGGATCACCTTGCTGTGTGTCGTCCCTCGCCTATCCTCTCGCGAAACGGGGGATGGTTCTCCGATGAGGGGACGGCACATTCTGATCGTCACGCCGTCCCGTTCTCATGACCCCGAAGATAGAACCAGGGCGAGGGAGGCCCGTCCTATCCTCACGCGAAATGGCAGGACAGATCATGTGGGGAGGGACGGCACATTGATCGCCATACCCCCCCTCATCCCGGCCTCGATGATTGGACCAGGACGGAAGAGTGACGATCATTCCTCGGCGGGATCACACCGCCCCCCGACAAAAAAAACCATCACGAAAATTTCTACAGAGCCGAAACTCCGTTCAATTCAGCGTTCCTCTTCGCCCAGCATCTGCAGGTAGTCGGCGACACGGCGATAACCCTGGCGACGTGCGAGTTTCTGGACCGTCTTCCAGATCCCGCTGCCGTACTGCATCGCTTTCTTCTCTGCCGCGGCGAACTCGGGGGGAATGTGCCGTTCCGCGACTGTTCGCAGAGGCCGTTTGCGCACGCCTCCCTCGATGAGGGAGGGCGGGGGAAAGGCGCGGGCCGCCGCCACCACGCGCAGGTCGAGGTACGGGGGCGAGAATGCAGTACCATAAGAGGAGGCCACCGCCCGGTCCCTGGCCACCTGGCGGGGAAGGTCGAGACGGTCGCGTTCGAGTTCTGCGGCGAGGTCCGGGCTTTCCAGGTACCGTGCGTACCCGCCGAAGAGTTCGTCGGCGCCTTGGCCGGTGAGCACCCGGCGGTACCCGTGGTCCCGCGCCCACCTCGCGACGAAGACCTCGGTCGCGGCGATGGAGGCGTCGACGGGGTTGGGGGCGTCGAGGAGACCGACGCCCTCACGAAGTGCCTCTTCGACCTCGGGCACGGTGACGGTCACGGCCTCGCACTCGAGCCCGCAGGCCGCGGCGAGGTCGAGGGCCAGGCGGTGGTCGTGGGAGTCCTCGAACCCGACGACAACGGCCGGTCTCTCTGCGAGGGCGGCGACGAGCGCCGAGTCCACCCCGCCGGAGAGGGCTACGGCGGTGTCGTCGGTCGCCCTGAGTCCGACGGCGGTGACGATTGCGGCCTCCAGGTCGCCGGCCTGGTGGTCCGGGCCGACGGTGCCGACGAACTCGCCGGCGCGGGTGAGCATGCCGGCCGGTGCGGGGCCGTCCCTGATCCCGAAGCGGTCCCGCGCCGCCCACTCGCCGTACCTCAGGAAAAACTCCCCCCCGAAGCGGGCGGGGGCGAGGGGGTCGCCGCCGACGGCCGCCCGTACCTCCTCTTCAGAGAGGCGGCGGCCGTCAATCTCCACCCATCCGTCGAGATAAAAGTCGGCCTTGCCGTCCGCGCCTGTGCTGCTCATTGTGGGTAGGTTTGGTGCCGACCGATATGATACCCGCGGATGAGGAGAAGGCCGGTCTGTCTCTCCCCGAGTGGTACGTTATCTCTCCAATATCGAACCTGTAGAACTCCTTGATCACGCTCTTCACGAGGGAACAGTGGGAGGAACTCCACTCAGTCGCCGCCCCGGCACCTCCGGATGGCGATAGGGCTGGGAAGGCAGAGGGAGCAGGAAATACCGGGATGCCCTCCCCAAAAAAGATTCACCCGGCCCGCTCTTCATCTCTTCCGCTCTGGAAGAGCCCGTAATGGCGGCGCAGAACCTTTCTGATCTTCTCGGACTGGAGCCATCCCTGGTCGAGACTGTTCACCAGGGCGTCGATCTTTCTGACCTCGCCGGCGATCCGCCCGCCGACCTCCTCGTCGTACAGGCATGCCAGGCCCAGGATCACCTGGAGCGGATTTCTGATATGGTCGTTGAGGATGGCGAACTGCTCCATGTTCTTTTCGATCTGCCCGAAGGCTTCGGCCTCCATCTTCTGCCGTTCTTTCCGCTCCGTGATGTCTCTGGCCACGGCGAGGACCACCGGCTTTTCCGCCATCTCGAAGAGGTGACAGTTCACCTCCACCGGCATGGGCGACCCATCCTTTCGCAGGAACACCGACTCGAAGGTGGCACGGCCGTGGAGGATGAGGGCCTCCATGATCTCGACGTACCTGGGCCTCGCCTTCCAGTCCTCGATCCCGGCCGGCCCCATCATCAGAAGTTCCCGCCTGAAATACTCCAGGCGGTCGCACCCGACGGCGTTCACCTCGATGAACCTCCCCAGATGATAGTCCGGGGTCACCTCGATGAGAAAGATGGCATCGTTGACGTTGTTGAAGAACTCGCGGTACTTTGTCTCGCTCTCCCTGAGCGCGGCCTCGGCCTTTTTCTCCGCGGTCCGGTCGATGAAGGTGCCGACGACCGCCTGCCTCCCCTGATAGAGCGTCCTTGTCCCGACGTGCTCGAGACAGAGTTCCCGACCGTCCTTCCTGACGGCCCTGAGGTGGTCCCGCGCCGTGTCGATCTCGCCGGAGAGGAGGCCGTGGACGGTCTTCTCCAGACGGGGACGGTCCTCCGCGAGAATGACCCCGGTCTGGCGCATCCGGCCGACCGCCTCCTCCCGCGTATAGCCGAAGAGGGTGCTGAACCCGGGGTTGACGTCCCTGAAGGTGCCGTCCTGGGCGAGGTAGATCCCTGACGAGGAGTACATGACCGGCAGACGGAAGAGGTCCTCGGTGCGTCGCCGCTGGACGGCGGCCCCGAGGATCCCTGCCGCGGTTCTGAGGGCGTCGACCTCAGCCCCGGACCACCCTCTCTCCTCGCGACAGTCGTCGAGGCCGAGGCATCCCCACCACTCGCCGTCGACGAGGACCGGGATCTCGACGAGGGAGAGGATCCCTTCTGCCGCGAGGTGCCGGCGCCCCTCTGCCGGGAACGCGGCGGCCGCGGCGGCGACCGGTCGGCCGGCGGCGAGGTCGGCATACCATTGCGGGGTTTCCTCCGCGGAGAAGATCCCGGTACGGTCGACGAACCGCTCCCCCAGCGGAGCGACGCCGGCCGCGGTCCATTCCCGGCACCCGGGGTGCGCCTCTTCTCCTGCCGTCCCGCCCCTTTCGAGGAGACGGACCCTGCTCGCCCCCGTCGCCTCCCCCAGACACCTGAGGATCGCGGGGACCTCCTCGTTCCACCGCCTCTTTTTCAGCAGTCTGTCCGCGGCAAACCCCACCGCCTCGAGGATTGCATCCCGCCTGAGCACCGCCTCCTCGGCACGCCTCTGTTCGGTTATGTCCTCGGCCGTGCAGACCGCGAAGACGACGGTGCCCACCTCGTCGAGGACCGGTTTTTTGGTGATGGCAAGCAACCGCTCTTCGCCGTGGGCGTTGAGGATCCATTCTTCGGTACGGACCGCTCTTCTCTCCCTGAAGACCTCCTCGTTTCCCTGGATACAGATCGCCGCCTCTTCTTCAGGGAGGACGTCCCGGACCGGTCTTCGTTCCAGGTCATCTTTCTGGAGGCCGAGATATGCCGCCCTGGCCATATTGACCGCACCGTAGGTCTCCGGGTCAGGGAGCGTCCATGCCTGCACCGGCATGGCATCAAGGAGCAGAAGATATTCGTTCTCTGGAAACTGTCCGGTGGTCCGGCCTTTCTCCCCGGACGTCTCCTCCCTTCCCGATACTATCTGGTTATGCTGGTTCGTCATGATGGGGTTCGCTCTCCTCTCGTCGCGACCTGAGATCTCTATGGTCCATTGTACGTGTCTGAAGTGCCGGGGCTATTAAGGGACAGGGAGGAGGACGCTCGCGAAAAAGGAGTGGCTGGAATTTTTAATGATCCTATTAAGTGGTTCCGGTTTTATCTGGTCGCGGTCTCCGATCTTTTCCTCTTATACGGGTGCCAGATCCCGCTTCTCCGGCCGTCTCCTGCGGTTTTTCCGTCCGGCTGGGAGCGCAGAGACGGGGGATGGCGGCCTGAGGGGGGTGCGCCCGGTATCGCCCCTCTCTCTGGAATGCACTTTTCGAGGATTATTATTTGCTATTTTTCATTTATGTGCATGAAATTCATCTTGATATCTAAAAAGCATGATATTGAGGCGGAAACTAATCGAAATTACCATATATGATTTATAGATTATAATTACTCAAAGGCCTATTCTACAGTTTTCAGGAGGGAACCACCACGTACGACCAACAATTCTTCAGACAACTCTCAGAGAGCATAAACCGTACTACACTCGTCCATTTCTTCGGCATACTCCTGCTTGCCCTCGCCCTCGCCCTCGCCTCGCCGCCGGTGGCTGCAGCCGAAGTGACGGTCAACCCCGGCGAGAGTATCCAGGCGGCGATCGACGCTGCCGCTGCCGGCGACGTCGTCCTCGTCGGCACCGGCACCTATGACGGGGCCGTGACCGTGAACAAACGCCTCACTCTCACGAGCACCGAGGGTGCGATCGTGAACGGCAAAATTTCCCTCACCTCCACCGCCGACGGTGCGGTGCTCGAAGGTCTCGCCGTGAACGGCGTTGTGGTCGACCATGCCGACGACGCCGTCGTACGGGGGTGCACCGTAAGGGACAGCAGTGACGGGGTTCGCATCACATACTCGACGAACTGCACCGTGGAAGGATGCACGGTGGGGGGCACCATCCCTGGCGACGGCATCTACCTCTCCTGCGCTGGCCAGCCCAGGATCCTGGACAACCAGGTGACCGGGTGTGGAGGTTTCGGGATCATGCTCATACAAGATTGCCCCGACGGTATCATCTCAGGAAACACTGTCCGGGACTGCAACGAAAGAGGCATCCAACTCCAGTCCGGGTGCCAGGGTTCTGTGGTCGAATCCAACACCTGCTCAGGCAATGACGGTGGTTTCAGGGTCAGTGGATGCACCGGCACGACCACCGTCCTGAGGGACAACACCGTCATTGGAGACCGAAACATCGCGGTCAACCTGGAGGGTGTGAACTCTGTCATCATCGAGAATGTGACGGTGAAGGACGGGAAGTACGGCATTTTCCTCACCAATGTCGAGAATACCACACTCACCAACAGCACCTTCACCGGGCTCACCGGATATGGACTGTTTGTTTACCACGGCTCTTACGCGACGAACTCCCTCATCGCCAACAACTTCTTCAACAACACCCAGAACCTCTGTATCCGGGATGGCTACGTTATGACCGGCACCCGCTGGAACATGACGAAGACCGCCGGTGAAAACATCCGCGGCGGTTCGTTCCTCGGCGGCAACCTCTGGCTGACGCCCACGGGCACGGGTTTCTCCCAGACCCGCGCCGACTTCGACCTCGACGGGATCTGCGACGAGGGCTACGATCTTGGGAACGGGTGCATCGATTCCCTTCCGCTCCAGAACGGCGGGCCGTCGGCGAACTTCAGCGTGGCACCGTCGAGCGTGATGACCGGCGTGCCGGTCTTCTTCAACGACACCTCGGTGGGCGACCCCACCTCATGGTCATGGACATTCGGCGGGGAGACAGAGACCACCCGGAACGTCACCCGCACCTACGGGAACGCGGGCACCTACCAGGCGACGCTGACGGTGGAGAATGAGTTCGGGACGAACACCACGACCCACACGTTCACTGTCGAACCCTACACCATCCAGGGCGCGGTGGACGCCGCCTCTGAGGGCGACGTCGTCCTCGTCCCCGCCGGCACCTATAACGAGGACGTGACGGTGGACAAGAACATCACCCTCAGGGGGAACGAGGGCGCGACAGTGAACGGCGGCATCACGATCACCGCCGACGGTGCGAACGTCGAAAACCTCACCGTCAATGGGGTTATCTCTGTCGACGGGGCCGATAACGCCGTGGTGCGGGGATGCATCGTGCGGGACGGAAGTGACGGGGTTCGCATCACATCCGCGGCGAACTGCACCGTGGAGGAGTGTACGCTGAGCAGTATGGGTGGCAACGGCATCAGCCTCTCCTCCGCAGGCCAGTGTCGGATCCTGGACAACCAGATGACCGGATGTGGGGGTTTCGGGATTATTCTCTATTCCAATTGCCCTGGTTGTTTCATCTCAGGGAACACTGTCCAGGACTGCAAGGAAAGAGGCATTCAACTCCAGTCCGGATGCCAGGGCTCTGTGGTTATCTCAAACATCTTTTCAGGCAATAATGGCGGTTTGAAAGTCTATGGGTGCAAGGGGCAGACGACGATCCTGAGAGACAACACTCTCCTCGAGAATAACTACTATGGAGTCAGCCTGGAGAAGGCGGACTCCGTCATCGTCGAAAACGTCACGGTGAAGGGCGGGACGTCCGGTATTTCCCTCACCAATGTCGAGAATATCACGCTCACCAACAGCACCTTCACCGGGCTCACCAGTTGTGGACTGTCTGTTTACCCCCGTTATTCCGCGACGAACTCTCTCATCGCGAACAACCTCTTCAACAACACGTGGAATGTCTATATCCCGGATACCTCAGACCTGACCGGCACCCGCTGGAACACCACAAAGACCTTCGGGAAAAACATCCACGGCGGCCCCTTCCTCGGCGGCAACCTCTGGCTGACGCCTGAGGGAACCGGGTTCTCGGAGACCCATGAAGATCTCAATGGCGACGGGATCTGTGACGAGGGCTACGACCTCGGCGAGGGATGCATCGATGCCCTCCCGCTCCACACCTGCATCCCGACCGCGAACTTCACCGCCGCCCCGACCGGCGGCAGCACCCCGCTTGAGGTGCAGTTCGCCGACGCCTCGTACGGTGTCCCCTTCCTCTCCCGTTCATGGGACTTCGGGGACAACAGTCCCGCGGTCGACCATACCCGCCCCACCCATATCTTCTCGACCAACGGCACCCACCAGGTCACCCTGACGGTCACGAACGCCTTCGGGAGCAGCACGATGACAAAGACGGTCACCGCCCTCGACCCGCCGAAGGCAAACTTCACCGTCACGCCTGCGGGAGGGAACGCTCCCCTCACGGTTGCATTCACCGATGAATCGACGGGCTGTGTCTTCAGCCGTGTCTGGGACTTTGGAGACGGTTCGATCTCGACCGAAGAGCGCCCATCCCACACCTACGCATCAGCCGGCACCTACACGGTCTCTCTGAATGTCAGCAACCCGTACGCCTCGAACTCGACGATGCTGAAGAACTGCATCACGGTTGAGTCGCCGGGCGTGAGCGGCGGTGGTAGTGGTGGAGGCCGCTCGCCCGCATCGGCCGGTGCGGCAAGCAAGATCCCGGCCGGCGGGCACGCCTCCTTCGAGGTCCGTGACTCGGCGATCCACGAGGTGAAGGTGACCGCCGCTGAAGCGGTCTCGCATATCCTGGTCACCGTCGAACCGACCGCAAAGCCGCACAGTATCGAGGCCCCGGCCAATGCGGTCTATGAATACGACGAAGTGATGCTGTACCACACCACCGACGAGGCCCTTGCCGGCGCCGACCTCGACTTCACGGTTCCAAAGACGTGGCTCGAAGAGCACGGCGCCGGTCCCGATGACGTGACACTGTACCGCTACCACGACGGCGCGTGGCACGCCCTCCCCACCCGCATCATCGCCGAGGACGAGCACCGGTACTCTTTCACCGCCACATCGCCCGGCTTCTCGCTCTTCGCGATCGGAGTCGATGCGTCCGGGCCTGCGCCGCCGGTGACACCCGCGGAGACCGCGACCCCCCTCCCGGTCACGACCCCGGTCACCACGGCGACCACCGCCCCGCAGCAGAGTCCGCTCCCGTACGGGTTTGCGGCCCTTGCCGCCGGTGCCGCCCTCCTCCTCAGGGGAAGGCGGGAATAAACTCCTCTTTTTTCCAGCCCCAGCGGATCTTCCTCTCCCACTGCGCCCTGGTCAGGTCGTAGCGTACCCTGACGCCTCCCTCCTCCTCCCCCGCAGGGGTGAAGCCGAGCCGTCTGAGGAGACGGATCGATTGCGTCAGGTCGGCGTACGTCCTGGCAAAGACGCATGTCACCTCAGGATCGTCGAAGGCCCACCTGATGAGAGCGGCCGCCGCCTCGGACGCATATCCCCGGCCCCTGCACCCCGGCAGGAGCGAGTACCCGATCTCGACCCTCCCCTCGACGGAAGGGCGGCCGACAAACCCGCACCCCCCGACGAGCATCCGGCGGTCGCCCCCGGTGCAGACGAGGTACCAGAGGTTCCAGCCCTCGCTGAGCGGGTCGGCCCTGAGCATCGAGAGGAAGGGTGATCGCGCCTCCCTGATCATCTCGGGCGGCCAGTCGGCCGGGACATCTGCCTCCAGGAGTGCGGCGAGCGCCCCATGGTCGGTGAGGTCGAGGTCGAGGTGGCCGGGTGTGGCCGGGACCAGTTCGAGCCGTTCGGTCAGGAGGGAGGATGGCATGAAGTACGCCTCTTCCTGCTTGATGAAAAGGTTTTGGAAATGTGGTGGCCGGTGGTGTGAACCGGGGCGACTCTGATCGGTCCTCTCCCGGCAGCGAGTTTGAGCATGGCGTCGGGCTTTCGGAGATCCTCGGGCGAGAAGATGCGGGAGGGCGGTTGAACTGCGCTCACACCCGGAAATGGTGAGGGTTTACCATGAGTTATCCCAAAAACCTGAAGCTGTTTCTGAAGTCCGGTGTCGTTCAAGAGATTGCTACCGCACCCCTCGACCATCTTCGTCGTGGGTGGTCCGCGGGCGGCACGATGCTCGATCTCTGTTCGTTCACCGGTCACGAGGAGGAGGATCACGGATTGATCCTTTTGCGCCCTTCACAGGATCAGGAAAGGCTAACTCCTGGCTGTTCGATCCTGTACCGATGTCTCTCAGTGCAAAGACGCGTGATGCGGTGACGAAGACGATGTACGCCTACGCCTCCGCGTACGGCCGAAAGGACGTGGACGGCGTTGCGGTACTGCTGGCGCCCGAGGTGATCGGGATCGGTTCGGAGAAGGGAGAGTGGGTGGAAGGGCGCGACGAGTACGTCTCGGCCATCGTCCGTGAATGTGCAGCTTTCGACGACATCTCGCTCGAATACGGCGGCCTCAGGATCGCGGCGGACGGGATCATCGCCTGGGTGGCGACGCCCTTCGAGATGACGGTCACGGTCGGGGAGACGGTGCGGCACCTGAACGGTCGCCTGACCGCCGTCCTGATGAACACCTGGGACGGATGGCGCTTTGTCCAGACACATTTTTCCGTGCCCGAGGGCGGGGAGGAGTGAGGAGTGGTGGCCCTGTATTCCGGTGTCTTGTGCGGGGGTTTGCACTGCCCGACCCTCTCAGGATAGCCGGGGGTATGGCTGGAGGGGATGCGGATCCTTCTCTTATCCCCATCAAAACCGCATAATCTTGAAAAAAATAGGTTCAGGCCGCGAGGGGCCTGAGTTTCGCGACGACACGCTCGACCTGCTCGACCGCGGTGCCGATATAGTTGTCAGGGTTGAGGAGGGCGGCGATCTCCTCGGAGGAGAGGACGGCCGCGACCTTCGGGTTCTCTTCGAGGACGCCGGCGATGTTTCTCTTCTCTGCAAGGGCGGTCATGCTCGCCACGCGGACGGCCTCGTGGGCGTCCTGCCTGCCCAGACCGCGCTTGGTCAGTTCGATCATCACCGACTCGGCCAGGTTCACGCCGTGGAGGAGGTCGAGGTTCTTCCTGATGTTTTCCTCCCTGATATTGAGGCGGTCGAGGACGCCGGTCATCACGTTGAGGATGTGGTCGGCGAGGACCGAGGCCTCGGGGAAGACCACCCGCTCGCAGGAGGAGTTGGTGAGGTCGCGCTCGTCCCAGAGGGTGTTGTTCTGGAGGGACGGTTCGACCATTGCGCGGACGATCCTGGCCAGGCCGCAGACCTGCTCGCTCTTGATCGGGTTCCTCTTGTGCGGCATCGTCGATGACCCGACCTGCTTTTTGCCGAAGGCCTCCTCGACCTCGGCGAGTTCGGTCCGCTGTAAGGACCTGATCTCGACCCCGATCTTGTCCAGGGTCGTGGCCATGTTCGCGAGGAAGAGGACGTACTCGGCATAGCGGTCGCGGGAGATCACCTGGTTCGAGACGTCGACCGCGGTGAGGCCGAGATATTCCATCATCGCGGGCTGCACCTCAAGCCCCTTTGTCCCCAGGGCCGCCTGCGTCCCGACGGCGCCGGTGAGCTGCCCGACGGCGACCCGCGGCCGTATCTCGCGGAGACGCTCGATGTGCCTGCCGACCTCGCTTGCCCAGATCGCGAACCGCAGCCCGTACGTCGTCGGCACGCCGTGCTGGCCGTGGGTGCGTGCGACGCAGACGAGGTTCTTCGTCTCCTCGCTCCTGCGGAGGAGGACGGCAAGGAGCCGCTGGAGTTTCTCCTCGATCAGGTCTATCGCCGCCTTCATCTGGAGCCCGGTGGCGGTGTCCAGGATGTCGTTCGAGGTGGCGCCGAAGTGTATCCAGCGTCCGGCGTCGCCGCAGACCTCGGTGACCGCCTTGACGACGGCCATCATGTCGTGGTTGATCTCGGCCTCGATCTCGTTTGCCCGTGCGAGGGTGGCCTCGCCCGCGCACTGCTTGATCGTCGCCGCGGCGTCGGCCGGGATGACCCCGCACGTCGCCTCGGCCTGTGCAAGCGCGACCTCTGCCGCCACAATGCACCTGAACCGGTTCTCTTCGCCCCAGACGCTCTTCATCTCGGGCGTGCCGTACCGGTAGTCTATCGGGTGGATCGCCATGGGGAATAGTGTGGACGCCTGGCGATAAAAGGGGTGTGCGTGGGGGAGGGAGCGGCCGGTCGTGGGGAAGACGATATGGTCTCAGAAGCGGGAGCGGCGAAACCCTATCAGGGGGGGGCATTGAATGGGAACACCACTCTATCGCCGCCCCTCCCCGATCTTCGCCTCCGGGAGGAGGGCCGAAGGGAGTCGAGAAAATCGGCTGTGTAGAATCAGGCATGAGGCGAGCGCCCCGCCTCAAGCATACGCAATGAAAATATCAGATCAGATCTGGATCGGTTCTTGACCCTTATCCCTGCGTTCGAGGAGCGAATCGGAGTCAAGCATCGTGCCGCCCCCCGGCTATCTTCGTCGTGGGGGGCCCGGGGGGTTTCCCCCCGGCGCGAGACAGCAGGGAAATCTCGACGATTGGGGGCGGCAGATCCATCAGAGGGATTTTCTATCCTCTGCGTATCGGCTTCAAATGGATATGACGAGTTCAAACGCTCATGCAAACCTGAAGAGAGGATCGTCAGGATCATTTTCATGGTAAACCCTCGCCAATTCTTGGTGCGAGTGCGATTCGTCGAAGAGAACCATCAAGATGATTTACCATGAAAATCATCCAGACGTTCAGTTCTGGAGGTATGGATGAGAATTTGAACACACAGAGATTCCTCATACCTGATATGCGGAGAACAAAACCGCCTTCAGAACGATCAATCCTCTGCCTTCCCGGCTCAATCTTCATCCCGGGGGTCCGGGCGGCAAGCGCCCCCGGCATGGTGTTGTGGGAAGGCGTGATGATCAGGCGTGCCGCCCTCATCGCACGATCTTTCCTGCCGTCTCGCGAGAAGATAGACGAGGGGCGGCGATGGAACACGATCCTCTCCGACTCTTCTCTCTTGAATAAAAGCGATCAAGCAACGGGAAATTTTCATCCCGTATGCTTGAGCCCGGGGCTCATGCAAAATTCTACAAAGCCGATTTTCGGCTCTGTAGACTCTCTCCTGAAGCGAGAGCACGCCCTTGCGATGGTGTGATCCCGGCAGGGATTCATCCGCATCTCTCCATCACCCACCGGCCAAGCCCTTCCACCGCCGCCCTCGCCGGACTCTTCGGCGGGACCGAGATGACCGGGCGGCCCGCGACGTCGGCCTCCTCGACCGCCGGGTCGTACGGGACGACGGCGGCGAGGGGGAGGGGGCCGGCCGCCACCGCCTCGCCCTTCGAGCGGTTGACGACCAGGAAGATCCTCTCCTCGTCGAGGCCCAGGGCGACAGCGAGGTCCCGGATCCGCAGGGCGGTCCGCAGGCCGCGGGCCGAGGGGTCGGAGACGATGAGGAGGAGGTCGGGCGCCCCGACGGTGCCGCGGGAGATATGCTCCATCCCTGCCTCGGCGTCGATGACGACGCACCGGTAGTCCTGCACCAGCGAGTCGACGCACTCGCGGAGGAGATCGTTGGCGAAACAATAGCACCCGGTCCCTTCAGGTCTGCCCATCGCCAGGAGGTCGAAGCCCCCGGCCTCGACGAGCACCCGCCTGAACCGGTAGCCGATGTAGGCCCGCCGGTCCATTCCCGGCGGGATGTTCCTGGTGAACGCCTCCTCCCGCATCGTGCCGAGGGTCTCCTCGACGGCGACCCCCATCGCCTCGTGGAGGTTGGCGTTCGGGTCGGCGTCCACCACGAGGACCGGGCGCACGCCGGCGACGACGAGGGCGTCGACCAGCAGGGCGGCGAGCGTCGTCTTCCCGGTCCCGCCTTTCCCGGCGATCGCGACGGTGCAGGGGTTCATCTTCCCCCCTCCCGCGCCCTGCGGGCGACCGCCGCGGCGGCCTCCATGATCGCCTCGGCCCCCGCGTCGTCCGTCGCCCTGATCCCGCAGGTCGGCGTGACCAGCGAACGGTCGACGAAGGTGTCGTCGCCGACCAGGTCCGCGACCGTCCGCCTGATCGCGGCGAAGCGCCCGTGGATGCGGTCGAGTTCCCCGGCGTCCGGCGCCGGGCGGTCGGCCGGGACCACTCCCCATGCGACGACCCCGCCCCCTTCGAGGTACGCCGCCAGGTCGTCGCCGTACAGGAGAAACTCGCGGGCATGGGCGTGGGCGTCGAAGGAGACGAGGGACGGAGAGAGGGAGAAGACGAAGCCCCAGTCGGTGTTCGCGCAGCAGTGGATACCGACGCCTCCTTCGAGGAGGGCGGCGACGTCGGCGAAGGAGGAGCGGACCGTCTCCTCGTCCAGGGGGACGACCGGCGAACCGAGGGCGGTGAGGTAGGGCTCGTTGAGCACCACGACCGTCGGCACCCCGTGCGCCTGCATCCTCTCCTCGAACCACCGCGTCCGCAGGGCGAGCGCCTTTCCCAGGACGTCGGCGTACGCCCCGTCATAGTGGACAGGCCGGCGCTCTGCGTCCACCGCCTGCATCCCCATCGTCGCCGGGCCGGTGACCTGGCACTTCAGGAGAGCGGCGCCGGAGAGGTCGTACGCCATCAGGCGGTGGAAGCCCGAGGCCGTCGCCGCCGATGCGGCGTACCCGGCGTACCGCTCCTCCAGGTAGTCCATCAGCACCGCCTCCATCGCCTCGTCGGCGGCGGTGTCGACGGTCACTTTCCCGTCGCGGACCTCCGCACCGGGCAGGCACTCCGCCTCCGCCAGGACGATCGCCTCGAGGGGGTTTTTGTTCGGGAGGGTCGGGGCGTACGGCACCTCGGGGAAGGCGGCGAGGACCGCCCGGCAGGCGGCGTCGGGGTCGCGGTGCGGCAGGGCGCCGACCCCGGTCGCCCGCAGTCCGGCCGCGGGGATCACGCCTGCCATTGCCCCCACCTCTTTCGCAGCCTGCACTCTTCGAGCATCCTCTGCACCGTCGGGAAGAGGGCGAGGTCGGTGTGCGGGAGGAAACAGCTCTGCGTGTACCGGTCCATGAACCCCGGGTCCGCGTTCAGTTCGATATAGGTGACCGTCCGTGCGATCCGGTCGAGGGCCTTCCTCCGCTCGCGGCTGACGAGGGCCTGGTTCGCCCCGGTGATCGCCCCGTTCCCGAGGTTTTTCACCCGCTCGAGGGGCACCTCCGGGATGAGGCCGATGGTGACGGCGTTCTCCTTCTCGATGTAGTTGCCGAAGGCCCCTGAGAAGAAGACGTTGGCGAGGTCGTCGTGGCCGATCCCGGCCGCGTCCATCAGGGTGATGCAGGCCGCGAGCACCGCCGCCTTGCTCATGATCAGGTTCCTGATGTCGTGGCCGGTGATCACGATATCTTTCCCCGCCCCGCTCTCCTCCTCCCAGGCGACGACGTACTCCGGGAAGTGGCGCCCCATCCGTATCCGCGGGTGGTCGATGCCGGTGTCGATCTGGCCGGTCCGGTCGATGACGCAGGCGCGGATCAGGCCGGCGAGGAGGTCGATCAGCCCTGAACCACAGATGCCGACCGGCGGGACGCGGTTGATCGTCTCGAAGGCGGGTTCGAGGGTGGCCTCGTCGATCCGCACCCGCTCGATCGCCCCCGGGTTCGCCCGCATCCCGAAGAGCACCTCCCCACCCTCCAGGGCCGGTCCGGCCGCCCCGGCGCAGGCGAGCATCCAGTCCCGCCCGCCGAGGACCGCCTCGAAGTTGGTGCCGATGTCGATGAGGAGCGAGACCTCGTCCTGGTCGGCCATCCCTGACGTGAGGATGTCGGCGACGATGTCGCCGCCGATGAAGTTCGAGACCGCGGGGAAGGTGAAGACCCCGGCGGTCGGGGCGACGGCGAGGCCGAGGCGCTGCGCTGTCGTGGTGAACGTCCGCCTCACCACCGGGACGTAGGGTTCGGCGATCATGTAGGCCGGGTCGATGCCGAGGAGGAGGTGGGTCATCACCGTGTTGCCGGCGACCGTCACCTCGTAGATGTCCTCGAGATCGATCCCGGCGGCGTCGGCCGCGGCGGTGAGCGCGGTGTTGATGCTCACGGCCGCGAGTTCCTGGAGGTGGCCGGTGCCGTTCTTCTTCGCGTAGTTCACGCGGGAGAGGATGTCCTCGCCGCAGGAGATCTGCCGGTTATAGTTCGAGGCCGTCGAGAGGACGCGGCCGCCGGCGAGGTCCCAGAGGTAGGCGACGACCGTCGTCGTCCCGAGGTCCACCGCCGCCCCGTACAGCCGCGCCCGGGTCTCCCCTTCCTCGACGTTGATGAGGCGGTAGCCGCCGGGCACCAGGGCGACCGTCGCCGTGCACCGCCACCTGCCGTGGCGGAGGACGACCGGGATCTTCCTGAGCATCTCGAGAGGTGCGTAGATCTTCGTCGCCGCCGGTCCGCCGCTGTGCTCCACCCCTTCGAGGAGCCGCGCCAGGTCTGCCGAGGGGTCGTCCAGGGTGGGCGGGGCGAGCGTGAGGGCGTACTTCCGCACCGACGGGCTGACCGGGACGTCGAGGGGTCGGGCGTCCACCAGGATCTTCTGTTCCTGCACCAGGGTCCGCGCCGGGACCTCGATGCGGGCGTCGCTGAAGACCCGGGTCTGGCAGGCGAGGCAGGCGCCGGCGTCGAGTTCAGCGGTCTCGAAGAGGACGCCGAACTTCTCCCGGTCAAAGATCGTCTCCCCGCTCTCGACGCGGACGATGCATTTGCCGCACTTCCCCTGCCCGCCGCAGACGACGTTCATCACGAGTCCGGCCTTCTGCGCCGCTTCCAGCACCGTGGCGCCCTGTGTGACCCGGGCCTTCCGGTAGCCAGGGAGGAAGGTGACGATCGGCATCTATCCCTCCGTCTCCGTCTCCAGGAACTCCCCGATCTCCGCGGCGTCGCGCGGCCCGACCCGCACCGTCCATCCGGTCGCCTCCTCGATCCTCCCCGAGAGGGGCGCTGCGAAGCCCGGGATGACGATGGTGCGGTGGCCCACGGTCCCGGCAAGGTCCGTGGCCTCGATCGCTTTTTTCACCACCTCTTCATCGAGTTTTCCGCCGGCGACCGCCGTCAGGACCGAGAGCCCCGCGGTGTCCACGACGAAGAGGTAGCAGGGAACCTTCGCGGCCTCCAGGTAGCCAAGGAGGGTGAAGTAGGTGAGGGAGAAGTTCACCGAGAGGAGGACGGGTGCGTCCCTGCCGGGATTGTTCACCGGGTAGATGCCGGGCGCCACCTGGATGGGTTTCTGCGGGTCGGTGTAGATGTTCTGGCGGAGAGTGAGGGCGGCGAGGAGGGAAGGGTGCGGCAGGGGCGGGACGGCGATGACGCCGGCATACCTGAGGATCCCGGCGGCGAGGGCGGCGTCGGTGCCGAGGGGCACGGTGTCCAGGTAGAGGGGGTACCCGAGGTCTGGCGCCGCCCTCGTCACGGCGTGCTCCCGGAGGTGCGAGGCCCGCGCCACGAAGTCCCCCATCGTCCGCGGCGCCGGGTCCAGGAGGACGGCCGGGGCGCCGGCGGCGGTGCACTGAGCGGCGAGGTCGGCGAGTTTCACCTGGGTTTCTGCCCGCACGACGAGCGGGCACCCGTAGCGCTTTGCGAGGGCCGCCATCTCCGCGTGGTTCTCCGTCGTCGCCGCGTGGATGAGGGGGAGGAACTGGCCGCAGACCCGGAGGGCCGCCTCATGAGCGGCGGGGTCGGCGGCGATGAGGAGGCGGGGGAGGTCGCCGCACTCCCCGACGGCCATGGCGGCCGCGGCAAAGCGGTCGGGATCGCCGCTCTCGCACCTGAGCGCGATCCCGTCGAGGGTCAGGTCCTGCCCGACCCGGTGGACGACGAAGTCCCGCACCTCCTCCGCGGTCCTCCTGATCTCCGCCACCGGCGAGGTGTCGGCGGCGCAGACCATGATGCCCGGGCGGTGGTAGAAGGTCTTCTCGTGCCTGAACATCACGATCTCCTCTCCGACGGTGAAGGAGCGGGCGCCGACGCCGACCGTCACCGCCCGCACCGGCGGCCTGGTCGCCCCGCCGAGGAGGGCCTTCGTCTCCTCGTCCAGGTACGGACAGCGTTCGGGTTCGACGCCGCCGGCGGCGAGTTTCATCGCGAAGGCGAGGCAGGTCGGGAACCCGCACTCCTTGCAGTTGGTCTTTGGCAGGAGTTTGTAGACTTCGAGCGCCTTCATGGCCATCCCGCTCCCTCCCAGAGGTCGGCGACCGCTTCTTTGAGCACCCCGACGGTGCGGGGGTGGCGGACGCAGACGATCCCGGCGCCGGCCACCGCCGCGGCGAAGGCGGCATAGAACTCCCACTCCACTGCCGTCCCGGCCCGCTCTTCGTCAGGGGCCTCGCGCACTTCCTTTACCGTGAGAGAGTCCTGGGCGGCGCTGATCATCGGCATCGCCAGGTCGGCGTCGCCCGCGAGGGCGGCGGTGCGGACCCGCTCCATCACCGAGTACGAGTATTCGAAGCCGTACCCGAGGGCGCCGGTATAGGGGTCGATGACGATCCGGTCGTGCGACACGCCGGTCTCCCGGAGCAGGATGTTCAACTGTTTTGCCAGGTTGATGTCGATCGGGGTCTGGGCGACGACGGCGTGGCCGTAGGCAAGGGCGGCGGCCGCGACCGAGCGGTAGCGCTCGGCCTCGGCCGTGCCGAGGAGGAGACGCTCCCCCTCGCCGGCCTCCCCGCACCGCCTGAAGACCTCGGTGTCCAGGGCCGGGTCGGCGCTCCCCTCGACGACGAGAGGGAGGCCGGTGGCGGCGAGCACCTCCTCGACCGCCCGCCCGGCCGCCGCAGGGTCGTCGAAACCCCGTCGCCGCGTGCTCGTCAGGACGAGGCGGACCAGGTCGGCGTTCCACCACTCTTCCGCCGCCCTCGCCCATCCGGCGAGGTCGCCGGCAAGGTCGCCGACCTCCTCCAGCACGACCGCCGGCCAGAGGGCCGGGTCGTCGCAGATCTCCAGGGCGACCAGCGGCCTGCTCCCCGCGTCGCCCATGCCCGGCAGGGCCGATGCCCCGCCGATGCGGTACGACCGCGTCCTCGTCCCTCCTTCCGTGCGGGTGGCGCCGACCGCCACCTCCGTGATCCGTTCTGTCATGCTCCCTCCCCTCAGATGATCGGGTCCATCGCCAGCGCCGGGTGGCCGGCCTTCTCCAGGAAGGCGACGAGGTCCTCCAGGGTCGTCGCCGTCCGTTCGTCCGCGATCCGCTCGAAGAGGTCGGGCATGCCGCGCTCCCCGAGCACCTGCCGCAACCGCTCTCCCAGTTCCTCTTTGAGGTGGGCGGGCATCCAGACCACCCGTGCGATCCCCCCCTCGGCCCTGAGGAAACGGTTCGAAAGGATGTAGTTCCTGGAGATCCCGAGGAACCCCGGCGTCTGCGCCCCGCCCCCGATCGTCCCGGCCAGGGTGGAGAAGGTCATGCCAAGAGGCGTCTCGCCCCTGTACTCCCTGGTGACGATCACCACCCCATTCGTCTCGGGAAGCACCGCGGCCACCGCCTCGAAACACCCGCAGGCCGTCATCGGGTACTCCATCATCCCGTACAGGCAGACCCGGTCCACCGTCCCGTGGGAGGCCTGCTTCACGAACCGGTTCACCCCGGCGAACTCGCCCGTGAGGTCGTCGACGATCTCTCCCTTCTCCACGGGCTGGTTTGCACCCGCCGGGGCGATCTCGTGGGCGATCCGGGCGTCCAGCCAGGTGATCGCCCCGCAGAGGGCCGGACGCTCGGGCGTGATGATGCAGACATGGTTGGGGGCGAAGGTCTGGCAGAGGGTGCATGAGTAGAAGAGGCCGGCGTCTTCGTCCTTCATCCCGGCGATCCGCTCGTCTCTCTGCCAGTAGACCTCCTCGGCCTCCGGGCGGGCGGCGAGGACCGCGGCCTCGTCGGTGATCAGCGTCACCGCCACGGCGTCGAGGAGGTCGGGGAAGTCGGCCCTGAACCGCCCGGCAAGGAGGGTGCCGAGGTGCCTGATCCGCACCCCCTTCGCCACCGCCTCCTTCGAGAGGCGGACCCAGATGAGGTCGCGCTGGGCGACGTGCCAGGAGCCCTCGCCGTAGTTGAGGAAGGTGTGGACCCGTCTCTCCAGCACGGGTTCGTACTCCTTCTTCATCCGTTTCCCGGCGACGTCCACCATGACGGCCAGGGGCAGGGCCGCGCCCGCGGCCACCTCGTCGGCCTCGGGCCCGATCACCGTCACCTCCCCGTCCTCCACCTCGTCGGGAGGCCGCATCCGCAGGAGTTCGAAGGCCGGGGTCCGCCCGCCCCCGAACTCGAGGTGCATCTCCTCTTTGCGGATGCTCTTCCCCTCGAAGGCTGGGGAGCAGGCCATCGGGATCGGGATCGCCGTCACCTTCACCCTGATCTCCCGCAGGTCCCGGCCGCGGCCGGCGGCCTCGCCGGCCTCCACCGCCACCCACTCGCCGCCCTCGTAGCCGTCGACCGAGAGCACCGGGATGCCGAGGGGGCGGAGGGCGTCGAGGACCGCGACCTCCTCTTCGGAGAGGCCGGGGAAGGCGACGACAAAGGCTTTTGCCCGTTCCCGTGCATAGGCCAGCAGGCGCCCGGCGTCGCCGGCCTGCACCCCGCCGAACATCATCGCCACCCGTGCGAGGATGTCGGCGAAGTGGACGGCCGCCATCCCGCCGGGCCCCAGGGGGACGAGACGGTACCCCGGCCCGACCTTCACGCCCGCCGCCGTGAGCGCCCCGGTCACCCCGCCGGCAAGGAAGGTGAGCATGTACGTCTCCTGCAGTTCCCGGCAGACCGCCGCGGCGGCGTCGGCATGTTCGGGCGTGCCGACCAGGAGGGCGAGGCCCAGGATGCTCCCGTCCACCAGGGAATACCCGAGCCGCCGCAGTTCGGTGTCGCCGAGGAACCCGGTGTACGGCGCCTCCTCCACCCCACCCCCGGCAAACGCCCTGACACACTCCGCGGCCACCAGCGGATTTTTTCCGGAGGCCAGGTACGCCGCCCGCGCCTCGTCGGCCCCGGTCACCCGCATCCCGGTCAGGGCATAACTCACCGGCAGGGCATAGGCCGTCTCCGCATAGGCGGCCTCCCCTTCCAGTCCGGCAATCGCGCTCTCCAGCCGTTCATTCCCCTGAGGGACGGCCATCGCCAGGTCCATCCTTTCGTCTCCCCCCGCCCTGCCGTCGGCATCCGGGTAGATATACCTGACGGCAAGGCCCCATCCCGGGCCCACCCAATACTACATCATGCCGGGCGACCAAGACGTAGTGAATGGACCCGCTTGAAGACTGGTTCCCGTATCCGTCCTTCCGCCCGAACCAGAGGGAGATGCTGGAGTTCGCCGCCGAGACCGCGCGCGACGGCGGGATCGCGATGATCGACGCCCCCACCGGCAGCGGGAAGTCGAGCGTCGTCTCCGCCCTCCTCGCCGCCCGCGGCAGAAAGAGGGTGGTCGTGGCGGTGCGGACCATCTCGCAACTCGCCACCTTTATCCGAGAACTCGAACTGGTCAGGAAGGTGAAGCCCACCCTCACCTTCGCGTACCTCGTCGGAAAAAGTTCGATGTGTCCGCTCGGCGGGGAAGGCGATCCCTACCGGCGGTGCGAGGCGGTCAAGGCCTTCTCCTCCTCGCTGATGCGCGAGCAGGCGCACAAGGGGTCCCTGGTCCCGACCGAGGATAAGGTGATCAAGGAGCAGATCAGGAAGATGGACCCAGAGCACCCGCTCATCTGCCCGTACTTCATCAAGAGCCGGGTCTTTGTGAAGGACAGCGAGGAGGCCGGGCTGCGGATGGGGCCGTCCGGAGCGCTGCGCGACCGGGCCAACCGCGTCCGGCGGGAAGGGATCCCCCCCGAGAGCCTCAACGCCTTCTGCCGGGGACTCTGTCCGTACGAGACGATGATGCAGGCGGCCCGCGGCGCCGACGTCCTCATCTGCAACTTCCACCACCTCTTCAACGACGACGTGAGGGACCAGCTGTACGCCAACCTCGACATCGAGCCCGAAGACGTCCTCCTCCTCATCGACGAGGCCCACAACTGCGGGGACGTCGTCGAGGGGATCCAGAGCGTCGTCCTGGAAGCCAGGGTGCTGGAAGGGACGATGACCGAACTGGCCCACCTTTCGAAGAACATGAAGTCGGTGAACGCCGTCAGGCAGATCCTCCCCAATGTCTCGCGTTTCATGGAGGACCTCAAGCGTTCGCCCAAGGACGAGGACTGGTTCGACCCGGCGATCTTCCACCGGATGGCGATCAAGGGCTCGCTGTACAAGGGGCTTGAAGAGGTCGTCGAGGACCTCTCCAGGATCGCCGAACGGGTTTCCGAGAAGAACAAGAACGCCGGGATCTACAAGGAGAGCGCGGTCGAGCAGTTCTCTGAGTTCATGTACCGCGTCTACCGTGCCGGCGCCGACCCGACCTTCCTCACCCTGTACCGCTCCTCCGAGGGCGTGGTCGAACTCGAGGTGCGAAACATCGACCCGAGCGGGAAGATGCGAGAGATCTGCGAGGCCCATGCCGGCGCCGTCCTCATCTCAGGCACCCTCTCCCCCCTCGACGCCTACCGGAAATACTTCTTCGGCGACGTCGAGGTCCGCACGCAATCTCTCCCGAACAGTTTCCCGCGGGAGAACCGGCTGCTCGCCTGCGCCGACGACGTCACCACCGCCTACCGGATGCGCCGCGATCCCAAAAACACCGAGCGGATCGTCGGCTACATCCGGGCCTTCGCCCAGGCGCCTGGCAACCTGGCCGTCTACTTCCCCTCGTACCAGCTCCTCAACACCTATGCCGAGGCCTGCGGGAGCCGGGTCAACGGCAAGAAGGTCTATGTCGAGCCCAGGGAAGCGGGCGAGGCGACGGCGGCGCTGAGGGAGTTCGTCGGTCTCCCCGAGCGCGGGAAGGCCGGGATCCTCTTTGCGGTCTGCGGCGGCAAGTGGAGCGAGGGCCTCGACTACCGCGGCGAGATGCTGCGCGGGGCGATGGTCGTCGGCCTCCCGCTGGCGCCGTACAACAATGTCCGCCGGATGGTCATCGACTACTACAAACACAAGTTCGGGCGGGAAGGCGAGTTCATCTCGTACACCCTCCCGGCGATCAATAGGGCCACCCAGGCGCTCGGCCGGGTGCTCCGGACGCCGGAGGACGTCGGGGTGCTCGTCCTCGCGGAGCAGCGGTTCCTGGAGCAGGGAGTGCGGGACGGGCTGCCGCCCTGGATGCAGCAGGAGATGGAGCGGTGCGGGCTCGAGGGCTTCAGGCGCCTGGTGCTCCAGTGGAAAGGCCGGCGGTGAACGGGGTTGCGTGAGGGGAGCTGCCCCTTCGGGCTCTGGCACGTGCACGTCGCCTGGGAGGACGACCTCGTCTCCAGGGTGCGCTTCCTGCGGTACCCGGCGGCGGGCGGGGCGCCCGAGCAGTTCACCCGGTACCTTGCCGGCGACCCGAACGGGCTTGCGGGCCTCCGTTCGGTCGCCACCGAAGGCGAGAGCGTCTTTGCCCGGATCTACCGCGCGGTGCAGGCGGTGCCGTACGGCGAGACGACGACCTACGGCGAGGTCGCCGGCCGCGTCGGGACGGTGCCGCGGGTCGTCGGCACGGCGATGCGCCTCAACCCCACGCCGCTCCTCGTCCCCTGCCACCGTGTGGTGGCAAAAGACGGGCCCGGCGGTTTTTCCCCTGCTCTCGAATTGAAGCAGGCACTCCTCTCATTGGAGAGAGGAAAGCGGACATATTAAGAGCCGTGAGCGCCATAATTTGTAACGATTCTTCCATGAAAGTGCTGATACTCGGAGCCGGTGCAGTCGGACTCTCCCTCGCCGCCCGGCTCTCCGACCACTGCGATGTCCATGCCGTCTGCAGGCAGCGGCATGCCGATGCGATCGCCGAGCGCGGCCTGGTGCTGACCGGGCTCTGGGGCGAGGGTACGCACCGCTTCTCGGCCTCCGAGGAGGTGCCCGCCGGCGAGCGCTACGACTATATCTTCATCACTTCCAAGGCGCTTGCCACCCGCGCGATCTGCGAGCAGTTCGCCGACGTGATCAAGGACACCGAGACGGTCAGCCTCCAGAACGGGATCGGGAACGAGGAGATCGTCGCGGAGTATACCGACCGGGTCATCGGCGGCACGATCATCACCGGGTTCGAGTGGCGGGGCGACGCCCGCGTCCATGTTTCGGTGGTCGGTGGGCCGATGAAACTCGGGCGGTTCCCCGACGGTCCCGACCCGAAGGTGGACGCCCTCGTCGCCCTCGTCGAGAAGGCCGGCGTGCCGGTCGAGGGGAGCAGCCATATCAAGGGCGATCTCTGGGCCAAGACCCTGTACAACTCCTCGCTCAATCCCCTGGGCGCCCTGATGAACGTGCCGTACGGCAAACTCCTCCACCCGATGCCCTGGGGGATCATCGAGCATGTGGTCAGAGAGGCCTACGCGGTGATGGCCGAGGAGGGCGTCCGCGTCCCCTGGCCGACGGCCGACGACTACCTCGCCTATCTTCACGACGTCCAGGTGCCGAGCACCGCCGAGCACCACGCCTCCATGCTCCAGGACATCATGCACGGGCACCTGACCGAGATCGACTTCATGAACGGCGAGATCGCGGCCAGAGCACAGAAATACGGACTTGACGCCCCCTACAACGACTGCATCACCAGGCTGATGCATTTCCGCGAGTCGCTCCTGGAGCAGTGAGGGATGAGAACCGGGATCGTGCTGGTGGGCGGCGAGGCGCGTCGGGCCGGCGGGGTGGAGAAGTATTTCTTCGAGGTCTGCGGGCAGACGTTCATCGACCGCCTTCTCCAGACGCTCCGGGGCGTCGTCGACGAGATCGTCATCGTCGCCAGGAGCGAGGAGCAGTGCGCACGCTTTGCCGAATACCAGGACGTCCGGTGCATCGAGGATCTGCGAAAGGGCCTCGGCCCCATCGGCGGGGTCCATGCCGGGGCCCTCGCCGCCCACGGCGACGAACTCTTCGTCGTCGCCTGCGATATGCCATGCATCAACGGGATGGTCATCGAGGCGCTCTTCGGGATGATGGCGGGCTACGACGCCGCGATCCCCTGCTGGAACCGGGAGATGCTCGAGCCGCTCCATGCGGTCTACCGCCGTACCCCGCTTCTCGAGTACCTCCGCGACCACAAGAGCCGGTCCCTGCGGGCGATGGTCGAGGGCCTCCATCCCCGCTATGTCCCGGCCGAGTTGTTCAGGCCGATGGACCCCGACCTCCTCACCTTCATCAATATCAACCATATCAGCGACCTCGAACGCTTCAAGGCCGAGATCGAGCACCGGTTGTGAGAGAGGGAGCGATGAGGTGGATCGGGGGAGCATGATCCCCTGTCTTTGACTTTTTTCAGTTATTTTCCGGTAAAGGGGGTTCAGGTGGCTCTCGTCCCCTGAACCCCGCCCTGATGGCGATAGGTGGGGGACGGCAGAGTGGCGGATTGAGGGGAGTGTACTTTCGCCTCTTCAGCGGTGTGCCGTCCCCCTCCTATCCTCATGATACGAGGGTTCGGGTCTCCCGAACCCTCGCCGCCGGCGAGAATTGGAGAACTCCCTCAACGAATACAACCGCTCCGCTCCCCTTCATCCCGCGCTCAAAAATGAAAAAGAAAGAAAGTGTTCGTTCACTCTTCCGCTTTCTTCGCCCACGGGAAGACGACCTTGCTGCCGGTGGCGTCCCGTGCATAGCGTCCGAACTCCGACTCCAGCAGGTCGGCGCCGGTGAAGACCGGACCGTCCCGGCAGACCCGCAGGCCGTGGGGGTCGGTGGCGCACGAACCGCAGACCCCGATCCCGCACTTCATGTACCGGTGGAGCGAGAACTGGCCGCGGTCGGCGACGCCGGCGGCGTGGAGACGTTCGAGCACCTTGAGCATCATGATCTCCGGGCCGCAGACGCAGATGTGGTCGTACGCCTCCAGGTCGATCTCGTCCATCAGGTCGGTGACCACCCCATGGTGGCCGGCCGTGCCGTCGTCGGTGGCGATCTTCAGGTTGGAAGAGGCGTTGATCACCGGGGCGAAGAGGAGTTCGTCGGCGGTCCGCGCCCCCAGCAGGAAGGTGCTCACCTTCCCCTCCACCGCGAGGTGGAGGAGCGGGGCGGCGCCGACCCCGCCGCCGATGGCCAGGGTCTTGCCGCTCACCGTGAAGCCGTTGCCCAGCGGCCCGCGGATCCCGAGGGCGTCGCCGGGCTTGAGGCAAAACATCGCCGTCGTGGCGTCGCCGACCTGCTGGACCGTGATCGAGGTCGCCGAGGAGAGGGCCATCGGCACCTCGTCGACGCCCGGCACCCAGACCATCACGAACTGGCCGGGCGAGGAGGGGATGCCTGGCTCGAAGTAGAAGGTCCGCACCGACGGCGTCTCCTCGACGACCGCCTTGACCGTCACCCGCACCGGGAGCATCGGGAGGTCAGACACGGTGCGCCACCCCCACGATCTCCTCGGCCGCCACCCCGTCGGCGGCGTACAGCCCGCGTGCGATCTGCTCGAAGACCCGCACCTCGTCGATGACCGCGCTCCCGACCTCGACGGCCTGCGCACCGGCCATCATCATCTCGACGACGTCGTCTGCCGTCGAGATCCCGCCGCACCCGACGATCGGGATCGAGCAGGCCTCGTACAGGTCCCAGACACACTTCACCGCGATCGGAAAGATCGCCTTGCCCGAGAGCCCGCCGCTCCGGTACCCCAGGACCGGCCGGCGCATCTCGGTGGAGATCCGCATCCCGCGCACCGTGTTCACCGCCACGATCGCGCTCGCCCCGCCCTTCTCGGCGGCCAGGCCGATGGTGGTGATGTCGGTGACATTGGGAGTGAGTTTCACCCAGACCGGCAGGCCGTGGGAGGCCACCGCCCGCGTGCACTCGAGCACCATCTCGGGGTCGGTCCCGATCGCCGCCCCGTAGCCGGCGGCGTGCGGGCAACTCACGTTCAGTTCAAAGCCGCGGGCCGTCCCCGTCCCGGCAAACCATCCGGCGACCTCCTTGAAGTCTTCCGGGTCCTTGCCGTAGACGCTCACGACCACGGGTTCGTCCTTGAGCGGTTCGATCTCACCGACAAACTCCTTCGAGGGGTTGGGCAGGCCCATCGCGTTGAGCAGCCCGCCCTCGGTCCTGACCAGGCAGGGACCGTGGTGGCCGGGGTTGGGCTCAGGCCCGATGGACTTGGTGACCACGCCGCCCGCCCCGAGCCTGAGCATCCGCCTGAGGGACGCACCGGTCGTCCCCAGCACCCCGGCCGCGAGGAGGAGATGGTTGTGAAGAGCGACCCCGCCGACCGTTATTTCGCCAGGTTGGAGGGAAATCATCCAGAAGAGATTGTGGTTATTTATTATTAGCATACCCATAGAAGAGATCATATGAGCAGCCTCGCAGTGATCGGAACCGGCCGGGTCGGGGGTGAAGTCGCATTTCTCGCCGCAGCATTGGGTCTTGCGGACGAACTCATACTCTGCGACGCCGTCAAGCCCCTCGAACGCGCGCAGGTCCTTGATATCAGTCATGCCGCCTATGACATCGTCATCGAGACCGATCCCGCCCTCCTGAGGGACGCAGACGTCTGCATCTTCACCGCGGGCCGGCCCCGCACCCCGGACGTGAAGACCAGGGCCGACCTCCTTACCGTCAACCTCCCGGTCATCGACGACTGCTGCCGGGCGTTGAAGGGGTTTGGCGGGGTGCTGATCACGGTCACCAACCCCATGGACGTGAACAACTACCTCTTCTCCCGCTGCCTCGACCTCGAACCCTCCCGGTGCGTCGGGTTCGGCGGCCAACTCGACAGCGCCAGGTTCGCCCTCAGGCTCGCGAAGGAGGGAATCGCGGACGGCCCGGCGTTTATCCTCGGCGAGCACGGGGAACACCAGGTCCCGGTCTTCTCCAGGCTCGGGACCGGGGTGCCGGTCGAGCGGCGCGAGGCGGTGCTCGCCTCCCTCCGCGGGGCGAGCATGGAAGTGATCAAGGGGAAGGGCGGCACGGCCTTCGGTCCTGCGGCCCATATCGCGCGGCTTGCCGGAGCGGTCCTCGACGACCGGCGGGACGAGGTCGTCCCGTGCTCGTGCATCGTCGACGGCGAATACGGGCTTTCCGGCCTTTCCATCGGTCTCCCCGCGAGGGTCGGGCGCGAAGGGATCGTGGAGATCGTCGAGTGGGACCTCGACGAGTGGGAGACGGCAAAACTGAACGAGGCTGCCGGCTTCATCAAGAAACTCTGCAGGGACGCGTAATGACCGAGAAACAGGCGACGCTCTTCGGCCCTGAGGCCGGTGGGGCGGGGGGGATGATCAGGTGTGCGATCAACCAGGTGGAGTACAATGTCTCGGGCGTCGGCCCGGTCATCCACGTCTTCGGGCGTGAACCGGACGGCCGGGCGGTCCATATCCAGGTGACCGGGTTTCGGCCGTACTTCTATGCGCCGGCCGAGGAGGTCGCCGAAAAGTCCCGTCTCCCCGAGGAGGTGACCGGGCAGGACGACGAGGCGTACCGCTCCATCAAGGGCGAGGCCCTGACCAGACTCTACACCAGCAAACCGACCGACGTCCGCAACCTCCGTGATCTCTTCACCCATCACTATGAGGCCGACATCCCGTTTGCGACGCGCTACCTCATCGACACCGGACTGACCGGCGGCCTGGAGGTCCCGGCCGAGGTCGTCGAGCATACCGAGGTGGCGCCGGCCGAGGTCGACGCCCCGGCCCGTCTCTGTTTCATCGATATCGAGTGCGAGGACGAACGCGGCTTCCCCGAGACCGACCGGGACGCGATCATCTGCATCACCTGCTGGGACTCCTTCGAACGCGACTACGTCACCTTCCTCTACCTCGCGGAAGGAACGCCCGCCGCCTTCTCAGAGGCCTGGGAGAAGACGAACGGGTGCTTCTGGAAAGGCGACGCCCGGCACACCCTCTGCCCCTACGAGACCGAAGAGGGGATGCTCCACGCTTTTGTCGCCTATATCAGGGACCGCGACCCCGACATCCTCTCGGGCTGGAACTTCACCGACTTCGACCTCCCCTACATCGTCCGCCGGATGAGCGCTCTGGGGCTCAGGCCCAACGACCTCTCCAGGCTCCCCGGTATGACCGAGCGGACGGCCGTGCGGGGCCGGGCGGTCTTCGACCTCCTCACCGCCTACCGCAAACTCCAGCCCAGCCAGAAGGAGTCGTACCGCCTCGACGCCGTCGCCGCCGACGAAGTCGGGGAACGGAAGGTCCGCTACACCGGGACGATCAGCGACCTCTGGCGGGACGACCCCGAGCGGCTCGTCGAGTACAACTGCACCGACGTCGAACTCTGCGTGAAGATCAACGAGAAGAACGATATCGTCGATTTCTACCGGATGATCGCGAGGTACGTCGGCGTCCCCCTCGACCGGACCCTCAACTCCTCCAATGTCATCGACATCTACATCCTGCGCCGGGCCCACGGCCGCTTCGTCCTCCCGTCGAAGGGGCATGTGCTGGCCGACGAGTTCGAGGGCGCCACCGTCTTCGAACCGACGCTCGGCGTGAAGGAGAACGTGGTGGTCCTCGACCTCAAGTCCCTGTACCCGATGGCGATGATGACCATCAACGCCTCCCCCGAAACGAAGGATCCGGCCGGAGAACTGAAGGCCCCCAACGGCGTGCGGTTCAAGCGGAGCCCTGACGGGCTGACCAGGACGATCATCTCCGAACTGATGGCAGAGCGCGATTCGATCAAGGCGCGCCGCAACGAGCACCCGTACGGCTCGCCCGAGTACCGCCTCCTCGACCTCCAGCAGGGGGTCATCAAGGTGATCATGAACACCTACTACGGGGTCTCAGGCTACTCGCGCTTCAGGCTGTACGATCGAGAGATCGGGGCCGCCGTCACCTCGGTGGGCCGGGCGATCATCAAACACACGCGCGACGTCATCACCGGCATGGGTTACGAGGTGCTGTACGGCGACACCGACTCGTGCATGGTCGAACTCCCGCCGGCCTCCCTGGAGGAGACGATCGCGCGGGCCCGCGCCATCGAGGAGCGCCTCAACGAGAGTTACGAGAGGTTCGCGAAAGAGACCCTCAACGCCGACCGGAACTACTTCTCCATCAAGTTCGAGAAGGTCTATGCCCGCTTCTTCCAGGCCGGCAAGAAGAAGCGGTACGCCGGCCACCTGGTCTGGAAGGAAGGGGTCGAGGCCGACACCGTCGACATCGTCGGGTTCGAGATGCGGCGCAGCGACTCGCCGCAGATCACCCGCAAGGTCCAGGAGGATGTGATCGCCATGATCCTCAGGGGCGCCCCGCTCTCCGAGGTGAAGACCTATCTCGGCGAGGTGATCAGGACATACCGCCGGGGCGGGTACTCCCTGGACGAGGCGGGCATCCCCGGCGGGATCGGGAAGGCCCTCGAGGACTACGAGACGAAGGACGCCCATATCAGGGGTGCGATCTACTCGAACACCAATCTGGGCACCGACTTCAAGCGCGGGAGCAAACCCAAGCGGCTCTATATCAAGCGGGTGACCGGGAAGTACCCGCAGACCGACGTGGTCGCCTTCGAGTACGCCGACCAGGTGCCGCCCGAGTTCGTCGTCGACTGGGAGACGATGCTCGAGAAGACGATCAAGCAACCGATCGCCAGGATCATCGAGCCCCTGGGGTGGACCTGGACCGACGTCGACCCTTCGAGGACGACGCTCTTCGACTTCGGGTGAGGGGGAGAGGATGGAAGGTATCGTTCCGGTCCTCGGGCTCTACCTGCTCCTCAACCTCGTCGCCGCGGCGGCCTTCTGGAACGACAAGAGAAAGGCGCGGGCCAACCGGTGGCGGACCTCCGAGAACCTGCTCCTCACCGTCGCCTTCCTGGGGCCGTTCGGGGCCTGGTGGGCGATGCAGCACTACCGGCACAAGACGCAGAAGCCGAAGTTCAGACTGGTGCCGGTCTTCGCGTTTGTTCATCTCGCGGCGCTCCTGTACCTGGTGCTGAGCGGGGCCTGAGCCTGCGGCATGCCGGGCCGGGCGGGCGGCGCCCGCACCCTGATCTGCCCGGAGGTGCGTCCGCCGGTGCGCGCCTGCCCTGTTTCCCGACTTTCTGCACACTCGCCGCCGGCGGGGTTATTCGGCGTCACTGCCTCTTTTCCGTGGTTCGAGTGATGAGATCTCTTTTTTGCTCCGATGTCTCCATCCGATATTCTCAAAAAACCTCGGGGAAAATAGTAGTGGTCGCCTGATGAGCATAGAAGTCCTGATTATCCTGCTGTATCTCGCCCTGATGCTTGCGATCGGCTTTTGGGTCCAGCGTCGGGGTGCGGTCGAGACCTCGAAGGGGTACCTGGTTGCAAACCGGAATATCGGTCCTGTTCTGATTGGGGGAACACTCTTCGCCACCTTCTGGGGCGGGGGCACCCTTCTCGGCGGGGCCGGGGCGGCGTACGATGGCCATCTCCTCGCCACCATCGCCGATCCCTGGGCCTCGGGTATAACGCTTCTCCTGATGGCGGCGTTCTTCGTCACCATCCTGCGGAAGATGAAGATCGCCTCGCTGGGGGAGATGTACTATCTCAGGTACGGGACGAAGGGATCGCTGGTCGCCTCCGTCCTCTCCCTGCCCACGCTTATCTTCTGGACCTCGGTCCAGATCCTGGCCATCGGCAAGATCCTCAACGTCCTCATCGGCCTCCCGGCCGTGGAGAGCGCGGTCTTTGCCGGGCTGATCGTGATCATCTACACCTATCTGGGCGGGATGCTCGCGGTGATCATCACCGACAACATCCAGATGGTCCTGATCCTCCTGGGCCTCGCCGTCCTCATACCGACCGGCATCTCCTATGCCGGCGGCCTCGACGCCATCGCGGCCAACACCCCGCCGGACTTCTGGTCGGTCCTCCCCGACGACGCCTCGCCGAGCGGGATCGGGTGGACCTTCACCGGGATCATGGCCTGGTTTGCGGCCTGGTGCGGGATGGGCCTGGGGAGCCTCGCCTCCCTGGACATCTCGCAGCGGGTCTTCTGCGCCCGCGACGATAAAGCGGCCAGGCAGGGCCTCCTCTTCGGCACCGGGCTGTACTGGGTTGCGGGCCTCGGCCCCATCGTCCTCGGCCTGGTCGGGATCGTGATGGTGAACACCGGGCTCATCGACGGGACGGTGCTGGCGCAGGACCCCGAACTGATCGTCCCGTACCTCGCCAAGACCCTTCTGTCCCCGTGGATGATGGCCCTCTTCGTCGGGTCGCTGGTGGCGGCGATCATGTCCACCGCGAGTTCGGCGATCTTCGCCGCCGCGGCGGTCATCTCGACCAACTTCATCCACGGCGCGGTCTCCGACCACGTGCACCACGAGAAGAAGGTGCTGCGGATCACGAGGGCCCTGGTCGTCGCCATCGGGCTGCTCTGCATCGGGATCAGCTTCACCGCCACGGGAGTCTACGACCTGATGATCTTCGGGTTCACCCTCCTCTTCGCCTGCCTCTTCTGGACGGTGGTCTGCGGGCTCTTCTGGAAGCGGGCGAACGCACCCGGGGCGATCGCCTCGATGCTCTCCGGGTTCTTCACCACCCTCGCCGGGATCGCCGTCCTCTCTCTCCAGGAGGGAGCGTTCACGCTCGTCCCGCCGGACAACGAGTGGACGGTCTTCTTCACCTTCGTCCCGACGGCGGTGGCCGGGGCGGCGATGTTCGTCGTCTCGGTCCTGACCCAGACCTCCCACCCGCCGGTGCCGCTGAAGGATACCGACGGGCAGGTGCTGAAATGGCCCGAACTCGCCGAGCAGCCGGTGATCGTCAGACGGGAGCCCGACGGTTCGCCGGTGGTTTCGGTCCCGGTGGCGGCGGCGCAGCCGGCCCCTGAGGAGGAGTGACCTCTCTCCCTTTTTTTACCCGACCGCGTCAGCAGAGGATGAGGCTCCCGGTTCCAACGGCGTTTCCGTCGCCCTTGCTGCAGGAGATATTCCAGCGGAACGTGCCCGGCCCCTCAGGTTCCAGCCAGAACATGATCTCCCGTGTCTGCGAGTCATCGAGGACCGGTATGTCGTAGAAGCGATACCCCGTATCCCGGCCGTCGGGGCCGTCCACCCGGAACGCTGCCTTCTGCAGGAGGGCATCCGTGGTATCCGTATACGTGCACCCCACCACGATGTGATAACGCTCGCCAGGATTGTAATTATAGGTGTACGTGCGGGCCGACGCAGAACAGGCGACCCCTCCGGTCTCGTCGACCTGTAAGAGTCCTCCGTCGAGGTCCACCGAACTGAACCTCTCCAGGGTGAATGCGGTCTGATCGGTCCCGATGACCCCTTCGCCGGTTCGAGATGCCACAACCGTGAAGGTGTGCAACCCGGGGCCCGGAACCACCGCGTGGTCGTTGTCGAGGTTCCGGATCAGAACCCCGTCGAGGTAGCCGTCGACCCGAGCACCCTCTTCGGGTCGTTCGAGGTGGTAGGAGAGCGGGATGGCGGGGAAGGTGAAGCGGACGATGTCTCTCGGACCGTCCACCCATGGGATGGCGATGGCGGTGCCCGGCATGGCCGGCGGCTCGGTCCCCACCCCCTCTCCCGTAGCCGTCGCAACGGCCCTGGTCCCCCCTGGTCCATAGGTGATCGCCTGCACCGTGTGAGGAGGGCCTTCCGGGAGGGTGACCGAGCCCGAGGGGAGCAACCCGAGGCTGGTGCCGTCCACGATCACCTCGACCGGCGCATCGCCCGGTCCGGTGAAGACGATCGTTCCGTCCTCGATCCTGAGATCGATCTCGGGTGCCGGATCGCCGGCGGCCGCGTCGGTCCCCGCCACCGACCCGGCCACGATGCGCGCACACTCCGCGGCAAGGGTGTAGTTGAGGCGTTCGGGCCGGTCGTCCGGAGTGTGCATGATCTGGCGACTGTCCTCCTCATAGATCTGGACTACCGGTATCATGGCGGCACGGAAGGTATGGTCGTCCCCGCGTGCGAGGTTCAGGGGGGGCATCGTCGTCTCCTCCAGGCACGCCGACGGCGGGAACGTCCCGAGGATCCACCGGTGCTGAGGGAGCGCCGTGACCTGCAGCCGGTCCCCGGAGGCCACGCAATCGAGGTTTATCGCGAGGACGATCCGATCGTGGAGGTCAGGGTTGTCGGCCAGCCACCGCCTGCTCCCGTCAAGCCCGGTCTCCTCCCCGCCGAAGGCGATGAAGTAGACGGACCGGTTCAGGGGGAGGTCTTCGAGGATTCTGGCGACCTCGAGCATCGTGGCCACGCCCGCGGCGTTGTCGTCGGCGCCGGGCATCTCCGGGCTGGTGGTGTCGTAGTGGGCGCATATGACGACGATCTCGTCGGTCGCCCCCTCTCTAACGCCGATGATGCTCGATGAGAGGCTGAGTTGGGGATCAAAATAACAACTGGCATACGCAAACCTCCCGGTGCCGACCGATAACCCGCGCTCCTCCATCGCCATGGCGATGTAGGTCGCCGCCGCGACCCGCTCTTCAGATCCGAAAGCCCGCTCGAAGGTGCAGAGGTCGTAGGTCATCTGCTCGATCATGGCCGGATCCGACGCCGGTGCATCGAGGGCAGCCACCGGGCATGTCAGTACAAATCCGGCGAGCATGATCAAAATGACGGTACCGCCCCCCTGTATTGATTGGTGTTGCATTGGCTCATCTCCCCGTCTTCGGCCACTATTGGCGTAGCCGTTGCCCTGACAAGGAGTCCGTCTCAGTGGTATATGTGATCTCTGGACATGGAGACTGCATGTCGGTTAGAAGAGTGTGTGCACGCCGTCGCTCCGGGAAGTTCAAATTTTTGCGGTGGAACCCCCTCTGATCGGGGTGCCTTCTCGAACCTTCGCATCGCGGGGCGCTGCCCACCTGACCCCCTCTCGGGGTGAAGATGGGGCCGGGAAGGCAGAAAGATTGCCATGAAGATGGGGTTGCAGTCCTCTGCCTATCTTCGTGCGGAAGGATCGGGAGGAATGCCTCCCAGCAGAATCATCGGTCCGGAGCCGTTTTTTTCAGGTACTCCTCTTCTCCGAGAGGTCGTAGAGGTAGATATCCCGGTTCCCGTTCCGCTCGTCGGTCCAGACGATCCGGTCGCCGTCGATCGCCGGTTCGTACTGCTCGGCCCGGTCGGTGGTGAGCCGCGTCTCGTTCCCGGTTCCGAGGTCATGGAGATAGATGTCCTTGTTCCCGTTCCTCGTGTCGGTCCAGACGATGCGGTCGCCGCTGATCGCTGGTTCATACTGGTCGGCCGGGTCGGTGGTGACCTGCACCTCCTCACCGCTTCCGAGGTCGTAGAGATAGATGTCCTTGTTCCCGTTCCTCGTGTCGGTCCAGACGACCCGGTCGCCGTCGAAGGCCGCCTCGTACTGATCCCCTTCGTTGGTGGTGAGCCGCCGCTCCTCGCCGCTCGTGAGGTTGCCCAGATAGATGTCGGCGTTCCAGTACCTCGTGTCGGTCCAGACAACGCGGTTCTCCGAGATGGCGGGATAGCCCTGGAAGGGAATGCTCTCGGTGACCGCCGACTCGTTGCCCGCCGCGAGGTCGAAGAGACGGACATTGACGTTGAGGGTCCGCAGGTCGGCCCAGACGATGCGGTCGCCGTCGATCGCGGGGTCGCCCTGGACGCCCGGGTCGTCGGTGATCCGCGTCTCGTTCCCGGTTCCGAGGTCGTAAAGATAGATGTCCTCGTTCCCGTTGCGGGTGTCGGCCCAGACAATGCGGGTCCCGTCGATCGCGGGCCGGTACTGCTTGCCGGGGTCGTCGGTGATCCGCGTCTCGTTCCCGCTCCTGAGGTTGTAGCAGTAGATCTCCTCGTCACCGTTGCGCATATCGGTCCAGACGATGCACTTCCCGTCGATCGCCGGCATATACTGGTCGGCCGGGTCGTCGGTGACCTGCCGGTCCGCCGCCCCGAGGCCAGCCGCCTGCATGGCGAGCGCCGCCGCCGGGAGCAGCACGAGCACCGCGACAATTTCGTTTCGTCTCCTCAGTCTCGTCCCCCCCTTCGATGAAAAGATGCTGCGGCCCCGCGTCCAGGGCCGGCCTCTCTCTCGATCCGCCCTGGGCGATGCCGCACAATAAAGGTTGTGTCCGCCCGGCCTACTCCTCAGGCTCGAGGGTGAAGAGGACCGACGGCAGGGCCCGGGCCCAGTTCCTCACCGCCGTCCAGTCCCTCGCGTCTCCGGGGGCCGCCCCGGCCATCTTCATGATCTGCAGGTCGCTCGTGCTCATGCCGTCGGGATCGAACTTCCCGGCAAAGAACCCCTCCACCTGGGCATGGACGTACATCCGCAGTTCGTTCATCGAGGCGCGGGCCGATTTTCTGATCAGGTCGTCCTCCTCTTTCATCGAGTACCCGACCGCAAAGACGGCGAGCGGCCGTTCGTTCAGTGCGATCCTGAACTGCTTGGCCAGGTCGACCGCCTCGGGGAGCCATTTGCCCATGTAGATCGGGCTGCCGGCGACGACGGCGGCGTAGGGCCTGACGTCCTCGACCTCCATCACGTTCATGCAGTCGACCTCGTAGCCCAGCGCCCTGATCTCGTCGGCGATCACCCGGGCGATCTCCTCTGTCGAGCCGTACCTGCTCGCGTATGCCACCAGTATCCTCTCAGTCATGCTCCACTCCATATCGACGCATTCACAGATGTCTTTTTTCCAGGTCAACCCGCCGGGCGGTGTGGACCTCGGCGAGGTGGTGCGGGTGGTAGCGGAGTTTTGCCTCCCGCAGGCCGGGGAGGCCGAGGTCGGACTCGCGGTTGAGGAAGGGGTAGCGCCCCTTGAGGCGGTCGGCCGTCTCCTGGTTGACGGCCTTGTAGACCCCGTCGCAGTCGGGGAGGCCTTTCTCGAAGTGGACCACCGCGGTCTCGTCGTTGAGGCGGTCGTACAGGGCGCACCCGGCGATCGCTCCCTCGACCCGCACCGCCACCCCCTCCAGCCCGAGGTCGGTGAAGTGGGCGATCGCGTACTGCAGCGCCGTCTTCTCCTCGGCAAGCACCGGGGAGTCGTCGCAGTGGCGCCACTCGCACCACCGCTCCAGGAACCCGACCACCTCGCCGAGGAGCGCCGGGGTGACCGCCTCGACCGTCGGTTCGCACTCCCGCCTGAAGCGGTTGAGATGTTTTCTGATGGTGAGGTAGTCTCTGCCCGGCAGGTCGGCGAGGTCTTCGGTGAGGTACACGTAGTCGGCGAAGTCGCGGTCGGGCCTGAGGGGGAGGGCGGGATAGCGGGCGCTGACCAGGTCGAGCGTGGCGTCGTCGAAGATGTAGTACGCCACCTCCCCGCCCTCCCGCACGGCGAGGTCGAGAACCGCCTCGAGGGCTTCGGCGTCGGGGGGGCCGACGGGGCCGCGGAAGGAGCGTTCGCCCTGGATGGTGCTCATGATCACGACGCCCTCGCCGACGCGGGCGTACTCGTAGTGAGCGTAGTGGTTCCAGCAGAGCATGGTGGTGAGGCTCATGTCGGAGTGCACCGGCGGGTGGCGGCGGTACAGGTCGGCGAAGAACGCCCGGTCCTCCGGGGTCACCGGTTTGAAATCGTCAAGAGAGATCATTCTCCTCCTTCAGGAGCATCGGCACATGCCCGGTCATCCTGGCAAAACCGTGCCGTCGGTAAAATGCAACGGTGCCGGGCTGGGCGATGAGTCCGATCCAGGCGAGGTCACGGGCGGTGCAGAACTCGACGAGCGCCTCCACGATGGCGTCGCCGATCCCGTGCCCCCGGTACTCGGGGAGGACGATGATGTCCTGGAGGTAGGCGTCCGAACACCCGTCCGAGATCGCCCGCCCCATCCCGACGGCCCGCGTATCGTCGACGGCGACGACGAAACAGAAACTTCCCTCGATGAGGGCCGGGATCCCGTCGGCCGTCCACTCCTCCTTCCACCACTCGCCGGCGCGGTAGAGTCCGACGATCTCCTCGGCGTCCCAGGCTCCGACGGTCCTGACCGTGATCCCGGAGAGCATGCACCTCCCTCACTTCCATCCTATATAGAGGCAGCGGAAGAAGGGGAATTGTCCGGTGTGCGAGGGGGTTTGCCGTTCGCCTGGCCATGTAGAATCGAGCATGAGCCTGAGGCTCAAGCATACCTGATGAAAATTTCATATCAAGAGTTGGATCGATTCTTGACCTTCCTCCTTTGTGATCGAGGAGCGAATCGAAGTCGAGCATCATGCCGCCCCTCGGCTATCCTCGTCGTGGGGAACGAGCGACAGCGAGTTCGAGAAAATCTTTGATTTTCGAATCTCCCCCCGGCGCGAGATTCGAGGAAAGGTTCTGCGATGAGGGCGGCCGATCAGATCGACGTGCCTTCCCACACCACCATGCCGGGGGCTCTGCCCCCAGACCCCCGGGACCAGGATAGGGGCGGGAAGGCACCATCAATGACCATGGGGAGGGTATTGCCGTCCGCCGCCCATCTTCTCGCGCGGGGATCGGGGGGGCCAGCCCCCGCAGAGACAGTCATCAAGAGGGTTTACCATGAAAATGATCCTGACGATCCTCTCTTCAGGTTTGCATGAGCGTTTGAACTTGCCATATCCCGTTGAAGCCGATACGCAGAGGATAGAAAATCCCTCTGATGGATCGGCCGCCCCGAATCGTCAAATCTTTCCCGCAATCTCGCGCCGGGGGCTCTGCCCCCGGACCCCCACGACGAGGATAGCCGGAGGCGGCGATGAAACCAGATCTTCCAAAGATCCTGTCGCGAGGATTGGGATCCCGCCCACACGCCGTAGCGCAGCTCAGAAAATTTTCATCCCGTATGCTTGAACCCCCCGTTCATGCCTGATTCTACACAGCCGGAATATAGGTATCCTGAGAGGGCGAGTTCTCTCTAATCTTCATCATGCAAAGAGAGAAAAAAGTGTGAAGGGCTCATCTCCCGGCGTTCTTCCCCGGGAAAATTCTGCCCGGCCGGTTTTCAGTCAGTCATCCTTCTTCCAGGAGAACATCGGGAACATCGGTTTGAGGGGGTCGTTCTCATCGAGGGACGAGAGCCGCCAGGTGTGTTTGTACGTCTGGCCGCTGCTGTTCGCGTACGTGGCGGCCACCTTCAGTTCGGTGGCCATGGAGGCGAGGGGGTGGGCGTACTCCTCGTCGGCGCCGAGTTCGGGGATGTCGAACTCGATGTCCATCGGGACCAGGGCGACGTGGATATCCTTTGCCGGGGCGTTCCCGCCGTTCGCGACGATCACCGCCTTCGCGTCGTCGGAGAGACGGCACGATACTTCGGGGAGGTCTCTGGTCTCGCCCATGATCTGGAGGCACATCGCCACCGTCAGCAGGATGATGAAGATCGAGATCCCCATGAAGACGTTCTGGGTGACGGCGAAGAAGACGCCGAGAACCACGCCTGCACCGAGTATGACTGCAGGGACACGTTCCATATCATGGAATTGGTCTGAGGAGATATAATAGGATAGGAGTTGAGCCTCAGGAAACTATGTTCTATTGCGCAGGATCTGGAGTCCTTCTGTCGGATTGACCAACGCCAGACTGTAGTGGCTGTGGATACTCTTCTTTGCTGATCGGATCAGGGGGGTGTCGAGGGTAACAAAATAATGCGCACGATTTAAGATCGCAGTCGTAAGGAGCGTTGCGTCCTGGGTCTTTGTCTCCTTGATCAGGAAGAGGATCGATGAAAGGATGGACCAGTAGTTGGGGTCATCCCATGGCGGGAATTCAGGGATGATAACAATACCATGGTTTTCGAAGAGCGAATCAAAGGACTGGAGTGTCATCTCATAGATCTTCTCATAACACCCCGCCGAGATATCGGGATTATTCCTCGCATCCCGCCACCGGGATATCGGCACACCGTTTTTGAAAAATAAGATACTCCGGACTTCGTCTCTTATTGCTGCAAATAACTCGTTTGTGGCAAGGGATGAGACATAAAATTCATCGGATAGACCTTCCTGTCGTTTTTCGAAGATTTTTTCGATGAATGTAATAGAATTGTGATATCTTTTCTGATAGATCTGGAAAAACTCGTCATGCAGGTCGAGGTCGTCGCAGAGATATCTCAGAACCTTGCCCTCTCCAAGCACCCAATGAGCGAAGACATTGGTATCAAGGAACCAGACCTTCTCGCGGGCTGTAACGGGGGTCATTTATTTTACGTTTTTTCTCTTCTTTGAGCTCCAGAGCCCCTTTATCTGGCCCGCCTCGCCGTATCTGCTCGAGCGTTCCCGGATCGCATAATATTTCCCGGTGACCGGGTTGTAGATCCGCTTCTTCTGCGTTGAGGACGTACGCATCTCCCGACTCCTCCTCTCAACGGAGACTGAGACCGAGACGTTATAATGGTTCCTATTTTGTCCGGGGCAGTTCCCTCCTGCCATCCCCCGCCGGGCAACCCTCAAGACCTATCGCATCCAAATAGATCAGGACAGGAACCAATCTATTTATGAATTCACCGCACCAGAGGGAGAGAGAAGACAATGCTTGAGTTGAAGTTCATCAGAGACCACCCCGAGGTCGTGAGGGCCGACCTGACGAAGAGGGGAGACGAGGAGAAACTGGCGTGGCTCGACGACCTGCTGGAGAAGGACCGGCGGAGCCGGGAGATCCAGACGCAGGTCAACCAGATGCGGAGCCGGCGCAACAAGATCGGTCGCGAGATCAACGCCGCCAGGAAGGCAGGGGAGGATACCGCGCCCCTCCTCGAAGAGGCGGCGTCCCTCCCGAAGGTGATCAAGGAGGCCGAGACCGAACTCGACGCGATCGACGAGCGGATCCACTACTACCTGATGCGGATCCCCAATATCCTCCACGAGAGCGTCCCGGTCGGCAAGGACGATACCGAGAATGTCGAGGTGAAGCGGTGGGGCGAACCGAAGGTTCCGGCGTTCGAGCTGCAGAACCACGGCGCCCTCGCCGTCGAGCACGACTGGGCCGACTTCGAGCGGGCGGCCAAGATCTCGGGGGCTGGTTTCTACTTCCTCAAGGGCAACCTCGTCCTCCTGGACCTCGCGCTGCAGCGCTACGCCCTCGACCTGCTGATGGAGCGCGGCTACACCCCGGTCTCGCCCCCGTACATGATGAACCGGGCGGCGTACGAGGGGGTCACCGACCTCGCCGATTTCGAGAACGTGATGTACAAGATCGACGGCGAGGACGAGTTCATGATCGCCACGAGCGAGCACCCGATGGCGGCGATGTACAAGGACGAGATCTTTGAGGAGAAAGATATCCCCCTGAAGTACGCCGGGATCAGCCCGTGTTTCAGGCGGGAGATCGGCGCCCACGGACTCGACACCAAGGGGCTCTTCCGCGTCCACCAGTTCACGAAGGTGGAGCAGTTCGTCTTCTGCAAGCCCGAAGACTCGTGGAAATATCACGAGGAACTCCTGGACAATGCTGAGGCATACTTCCAGGGCCTCGGCCTCCCGTACCATGTGGTCAACATCTGCACCGGCGACATCGGGACGGTCGCGGCGAAGAAGTACGACATCGAGGTCTGGATGCCCCGCGAGGAGCAGTACCGCGAGGTGGTCTCGTGCTCGAACTGCACCGCGTACCAGGCGGTCGGACTGAACATCAGGGTGCGCGACGCCTCCGACTTCACCTCCAAGCAGCCGGTCCACACCCTCAACAGCACGGCGGTGGCGACTTCCCGGACGATCCGGGCGATCCTCGAGAACTACCAGCGCGAGGACGGCTCGGTCGAGGTGCCCGAGGTGCTCAGGAAGTACATGGGCGGCATCGAGACGCTGTGAGACTGAGTATTCTTCTCTTTTTTTGGCTCCTGGGAAATCCTCTGGATCTGTATGGTTTGCCGGTAGGCGGCAGCACGCGCGATCTTTCAGAAAATAGATCCACGATCTCCCGTCCTGATTCTATCTTCGGGGTCATGAAGACAGGAAAGCGTCGTGATCAAAATGTGCCGTCCCCTCATCTTCGGATCTGTTCCGCTATTTCGCGAAAAGATAGTGCGGGGGACGGCACGGAGCGTCTGATCCCGTTGAAAATTGATCGACCTGTTCCCGTCCGGTTCTATCTTCGGGGTCATGCCGACAGGAAAGGTACGATGATCAGAATGTGCCATCCCCCATAACGGAATTTTGTCTGGTATTTCGCGAGAAGATTGGGTGGAGGACGGCATCACGCGTGATCCCGCCGAAGAGTGATCGCCCCTTTCCCGTCCTGCTCCAATCTTGGGGGTCATGAAAAGAGGACGGCGTGATGATCACCCATGCCGTCCCACCATCACCGAATCTTTTCTAGTACTTCGCGAGAAGATAGTGCGGGGGACGGCACGAACGCGTGATCCCGCCGAAGAGTGATCGCCCCTTTCCCGTCCTGCTCCAATCTTGGGGGTCATGAAAAGAGGACGGCGTGATGATCACCCATGCCGTCCCACCATCACCGAATCTTTTCTGGTATTTCGCGAGAAGATAGTGCGGGGGACGGCACGAACGCGTGATCCCGCTGAGTGATGATCGCCACTCCTCCGTCCTGCTCCAATCTTCGGGGTCATGACAAGAGGACGGTGTCATGATCAAACCATGCCGTCCCACCATCACCGAATCCGTTCTGCCATTTCGCGAGAGGATAGAACGGGGACGGCACGAATGCGTGATCCCGCCGAAGAGTGATCAACCCTTTCCCGTCCGGTTCTATCTTCGGGGTCATGCTGACAGGAAAAGTACGATGATCAGAACGTGCCGTCCCCCTCATCTTCGGATCTGTTCTGCCATTTCGCGAGAAGATAGTGCGGGGGACGGCACGAATGCGTGATCCTGTTGAGTGATGATCGCCACTCCTCCGTCCTGCTCCAATCTTCGGGGTCATGACAAGAGGACGGCGTCATGATCAAACCATGCCGTCCCACCATCACCGAATCCGTTCTGCCATTTCGCGAGAGGATAGAACGGGGACGGCACGGATGCGTGATCCCGCCGAAGAGTGATCGAACTGTTCCCGTCCTGCTCCAATCTTGGGGGTCATGAAAACAGGACGGCGTGATGATCAGAATGTGCCGTCCTCCTGATCACTGAATCTTCTCTGCCATTTCGCGAGAGGATAGAACGGGGACGGCACCACGCGTTATCTCTCAGAAAAGGGATCTCCGCTCTTCCGTTCCGCTCCAATCTTCAGGGTCATGAAAAGAGGACGGCGTGATGATCTGAATTGCCGTCCCACCCCCTGCCGACCCAAAAGATTTTCACCCGTCTTCCCCATCATCCCGCCGGTGGGGGGTGAATGGCGGGCCGCCGCGACGAGGAAGAGAAGAGACCGGGCCGGAGTATCCTGACCGACGTGCTCCCCGCCGACCGGTTGAACGCCTTTGCCGACGGCGTCTTTGCGATCGTCATCACGCTCCTCGTCCTCGAACTCCCGGTGCCGGAGGGCGGCGAAGCCCTGGTCCCGGCGCTCCTGGAGGCATGGCCCGACTTCCTCGCCTATATCATCAGTTTCGTATTCATCGGCGGGTTCTGGATGACGCATGCGTCCATCACCCGCCTGACCGCCGAGGAAGACGAGGTCACGTTCCGCCTCACCCTGATGACGCTCTTCTTCGTCTCCTTCCTGCCGTTCACCACGAGGTTGATGGCCGGCCACCTCGTCGGGGCGGGTTCGCACCTCTCGGTCCTCGTCTACGGCCTGGACCTCCTCGTCGCCTCGGTCATGCTGAGTGCGATCATGCGCTACCTCGCGTGGCGCCCCGAACTGCTCGTCGACGGGCTTGCCGAGGATGATTTCCGCCTCATGGAGAGACGGCGGCGGTCGGGCATCGTCTTCAACGGGATCGGGGTGCTGCTCGCCCTCTTCCTGCCGCCGGCGGCGATCGTGGTGTACATCGCGGTGGCGTTCTTCTTCTTTGTCCAGCCGTTTTTCTATAAACGGATCCTCAGGCGGTCTCGGGAGAGGTGAACGAGAGATCCTCTTCCGTCACTTTCGCCGGACCTCCCCTTGCATCAGGTCTCAGTCGTCAGGGGCTGTGGATTCCAATTTTTCTGTCGGACTCACGCACGACAGGGATATTTATATGATGCCGGAATGATCCGGGTCCGTCAAAAGTCATCGGGCAGGTTGCTCAAAGAAGGAGAGGAGCCGATATGCTTCCACTTGAAAAACCGTGGTACCAAAAACTTCTCGCCCTTGCGCTGGTACTCGGGGTGGCCGGCGGGCTGTGGGCGCTTCTCTTCATGGGGATCGTCAATACGGGGACCGGCTTTTTCTTCGGCGGTTCGGGCACCGACTGGTGGACCGGCGCCTGGTGGTGGATACTGCTCACGGCCCTCGGGGGGCTTGCGGTTGCCGTGCTCCGCACCGCCTGGAAGGTTCCCTCCGAGGTGCCGGGGGCCATCGCACTCGCTCAACAGGCCTGGATCGATCCGAGAACCGCCCCGTACTGGGTGGCGATATCGGTGGTCTCTCTCATTACCGGCGCGAGTCTGGGGCCGTCATTTGCACTCGTCGTGATGGGGGGCGCATTTGGCTCGTGGCTCGTGACCCGCCTGGGCATAGCGGACGAAGAAGCGAGACAGGAGTACACGCTCACGGGTATGGCGAGCGGCCTCGGAGGCGCCTTTTCCGCTCCGATTTTTGCGACCATTCTCGCCTCCGAACTCTCGCCGACGTCGAAGAAGAACTACCTGGCCGCGTTCATCCCCGAACTTTTCGGGGCAACCGTCGGCGCGCTCATTTTCTATGGCGTGACCGGAAGCGCCATTCTGGGTTCCTATCCCCTTCCGGCGTTTGAGTTCCAGTACGTTCATCTGCTGATCGGAGCGTTGCTCGGGATTCTGGCCGCAGTCGTGCTGATCGTGTTTGCCCTCGTCAGCAAGGCAGTTACGATCGTGTTCGAGCGGGCCTCCAGTCCTCTTCTGTGCGGCACGGTCGGCGGCGCACTCGTCGGCCTGATCGCATGGGCCCTGCCCCTGACCGCAACCGGCGGCAGCAGTCAACTTGCCGCGGAACTTCAGGTCTCTGCCGCACTCGGGTCAGGGTTTCTTGCCGCCGTCCTGATCGCCAAAATGGTCGCCATTGCACTGAGTCAGTCCAGCGGCTTTCTGGGGGGTCTGGTCTTCCCGATGATCTTTGTCGGCGGGACCGCCGGGCTCCTCGTGCACAGCCTCTTCCCCGAGATCCCGATCGCCCTCTGTGTCGGGGCGATGCTGGCGGCGGTGCCGGGCGCCTTCCTGACCGCACCGGTCGCCCTCGTCCTGATCGCGTTCGGTACGGTCGGCATCGCCCCGGGCGCAATGGCCCCGATCGGCCTTGCCGTCGTGACCGCACATATCACGGTCTCGCTCTTTCGGGCCGCGGTGGTCAGGAAGCAGAACCTTGAACTGGAGGGGGTGAGGTGATCCGGGCACCTGCACCTGCCTCACTTTGTTAGCGACCCCCCGATAAGCCCGCCCACATAGCCGAAGAGGCCGAAGAGCGGGAAGAGGGCGACGACGATGAAGAGCGTCGAGCCGAGGAACCCGAGGTAACTGATGTCGGGTGGGGCGGTCTCGATGCCGTACACGAAGATGGCGGCCGCCAGCACCACGGCGTTCAGGAGGCCGAGATAGACGCCTGCTTTCCCCCCGTTCTTTGCGCCGCCCCGCACGATCACGCCGGTCACGATGCCGCCGATGAAGGCGCCGCCGATGGTGATGAGGTAGTTGACGATGAGCGCCACCACCAGTCCCGCGATCACGCCGGTCCAGAACTGCCGTGAATTTGATCCGTTCATGGAATTCGTCCTCCTTGCCATGGGCGTCCGGGAGGGTCCGGCAGGCCGACCGCGTTCCCGGATGCGTGGCGGGATGGAGATATCCCTGGGCCTATATAAAGTGGGCGGGGGCCACCGGAGTGGAGGCGGGGCGTGGTTTCCGGGAAAATCTATAATACTGATCTCGGGTACTGCCCGCGGGTCGCGGGCCGGTGAGGGTCCGGGGGAGTCAGGAGTATGTTGCGACGAAGGGGAGGCGCCGCCCTGCGGCGCAGAGAGGAAGGGGCACACCGGTACAGGATGAGAGAGAAGATCATCGCTTTCGGGGACGACTACTGGATCGAGGACGAGGCCGGAGAGAAGGCCTTCAAGGTGGACGGGAAGATGCTCCGCGTCCGCAACACGCTGGTCATCCAGGACAGGGGGGGGCAGGACCTCTACAAAATCCAGGAGCGGATGCTCCGTATCAAGGACACGATGGAGATCGAGCGGGCCGAGGGGGGGACGGCGGCGACGATCAAGAAGGCGCTGATCGCCCCGCTCAGGGACCGGTGGACGGTGAAGATCCCCGAGGGGGAGGACTGGAGTGTGCAGGGGAACATCCTGGACCACGAGTACCGGATCGATGCCGGGCGGGAGCGGGTCGCGGAGGTCTCGAAGAAGTGGTTCAGGATCCGGGACACCTACGGCGTGGAGATCGCACCCGGCCATGACGCTGCGCTCGTCCTGGCGATAACGGCGGCGATCGACCAGATGGCGCACGATTGACCTGGCGGAGACGTCCCTGCTTGTTACCAGTCTTTCCAGAGAGCGATGAGGGCGAGAACGAAGGCGATGGTGAGGAAAAATGCGGCAAGTATCCACTGTCCGGTGAGGATGCAGTAGATGGCGATGAGCGTGGCGAGGGCGGTGGCGGGGATGAGGAATTTTGTCAGCATGGGTTCAGTGCTTCCGGCGCCGCCGCTCACTGCCAGCATCGCCAGATGGTAAGGAGAACGAGGGCGAGGCCGACGATGAGGGCGGCCTGGATCCACTGTCCGGTGATCACGCTGTACAGGATGACGGGCGTGGCGAAGATGGTGAGGGGGATGTGGGGTCTGGTCAGCATGGTTCCGACGCTCCGTTGGTTCGAAGGGGTACATCCAGGAACAGGGGGTCGGGGGGGTATCATTTGCTCAGGGAGAGGATGTGATACATGAGTTAATATATTCTTCCGATCATGGGCCTGGACACCGATCGAAGAGGTTTTGCCGGGTCACTTTTTCCGAAAATTCTGGGGTATTCCCCCCATTTCCCGAAATTCTTTTGGAGACTCTTGATTATCGCCGAACTGTAGATTTTGTACGCAGTATGTCCCCGCACAGAGAGGTGCACCGCGTGTGCCGCCAGGCGGGGGCAGGGACGGTCTTTCCCTGGCGTTCGTACTGCGGTGGAGAGAGGCCGTACCATTGATGCGGGTTGATACGCGATGAAGAAAAGATTGTTTGTTCTGTTTGCCGCGCTGGTGCTCTGCCAGTGCGTCTCTGCTCATATGCCCGGCGCCTCCCCGGCGCCCGAGGTGGACCTCGGGCCGATCGTCGTCTCAGAGAACGGGGAACCGGTCGAGATCACGCTCGACGATGTCGGTGCCTACCACGGCGCGCTTGAAGGCAAAAATCCCGATGTCTGTATCTGCTGCGGGTGTACCTACCGGGCGCTTCTCAGCGGGATCCAGGAGATCTGGGGCGACGAGATCCCGGAACGTTCCGACATCGGTCTGAAGTGCTGGCTTATCTCGAACGGATCGGTCCATGCGGCGTGGTACGTCACCGGCACCGGTCCGGGCATGGACCCGGCGTACCGGGGAGAGGTGGAGTTCATCGGCGTCGACGGCGTCCCGATCGCCAGCCTGACACAGTCCGCGATCAAGAAGAACTCGAAGGCACGGACGCTTGAGAGTTTCAGGTTCGAGATCACCCAACGCTCCTCCGGCACGTCGGTCGAACGTACGGTTTCAGGAGAGATCTTCCCGGAGGGCTTTGCCGAGATGAGAAAGAAGGTGAAGTTCGAGAAGACCGCGACGCCGGACGAGATCAAACAGTTTGTGTCGGATTACTCCGCCACCAGGGACGCGGTATTGCAGATGCCTGACTATGAACTCTTCAACGAGGTCGAAGAGCCGGAAGAGGAGGCACCGGATGTGATGGGCGGCGGGATCTTTCTCGCACTGCTCGGCGTTCTCTGCGTCGGCCTGATTGTGATGCATAGGAGGCAGTGACAGGGTCTTTGAAGGGTGGTTCGGGGGCCGACCCTTCACTTTTTCAAACCAGGATGAAGATGGAACGACGAGATAGTCTCTATTGTATCGATATGGGGATGGTGATCGCCTTTCTCCTCTGCGGCGTCACCGGCATTCTCAAATGGCCCGGGCTTGTGGGTGTGCCGGGGTGGGGGTGTCATGGTTTCGGCACCATGACGCTGATCCATGACTGGTCCGGTCTGGCGCTCTGTGTGCTCGCTCTGGTGCATGTGGCGATGCACTGGCGGTGGCTCGCGGCAATGACACGGAAAAAACTGCATATGAGGTGATGGGACTGCAGGGAAGAGATTTTTTTTATGGTGTGCAGATGATCGTGCTCCTCGGCATGGCCATGAGCTGTGCGGGGTGTATGGGCGAGGGCGCTCCGGCGGGCGTCGGGGACGACCTGACGGTGGCAACGCAGGAGGAGGAGGCATGCGGCGACGCCGACACGCTGGCGACCGGGGAGTCGGGTGATGCGGAGGAGAATTCCTCTTCCCTTGCCGGCACCTGCCCGTTCGGGAACCACTGCTGCGGGTCGCCGGGGTGCTCGTTGTGGACTGATTTGAATGAGGACGGGCGGTGCGACCTGGGGGTGACGGCTGAATGAACCTTTTTTCGGGATAAGATTCTTCGAAATCGGGGCGATATCCTCGCGTCTCTTCCGCCCCTTCCGTGGCCGTGCTGGGTGGCCCTGGCGTTTGGTATTACTTGCAATCATATGGGCCATCAGCGGGCCTGGTGAGGGGTGGTTTCCTCTTGGCGTTGGATGAATAAAGGGCGTTATGGGGGGATCGGAAACGAAGGCCGATACGGACCCGGATCAGGGGTGTGGTTCGTGAAATGGGGGGTGATATGGGGGTATTTGGGGGTGGGTCTCAGTCATGTTCCCGGGGTTTTCTGCATTATCGATGGTGCGGACTATCGGCATGATGGGGGAGATATTGGACGTTGAATCTGGAAATGATCTGAAAAAACGAGTCGATTAATGTTTTGCCATCATTTCGAGAGTTTCCCGGTTCTCTGCGATGGAGTCGGCAAGTGCTTTCCGCTCGGATTCTGTGAGGCCGGGGCCCATGAACGCATGCCTTCGCCGCGGTGCTGGCGGGAGGTCAGAGTGGGTTTTGTCGATCTCCGTCTCCGGGCTCATTGTCTTCACCCTGTTTAGACTTTGGAATCGTGTTCTGATCAGGATGCGTCTCTGGAGCAATAATATATATTATTCCTCTAACTCGGATGACAGATACGGGCTCCGGGAACACTGCCTCAAATCATGCCATAAGATAATTTGGATACCCATAAATCCTCATGGACTGATTCCCCTCCCATGCAAATTCCAGATGAGTGGGTGGGGGCGTTGGTGGTCGGACTCATCTTGCTCGTGTTGGGGCAGGTGGTGCTGTCATGGCGGGCATATTATCAGTACAAAGATGAGGTCCGGGATCAGGTCGATGGAAAAATCGGGAGCCTCACCTCGTCTCTAGAGAACCTGAACGCTAAAACTGAGAACTGCACCATCCGGATCGAGAACATATACGCACGCTTGGAGTCCTTTGAAAGCAAATACGACCAGGCCGACAGAGAACTCTGGAATAGAACGGATCAGATCGAGCGAAGACTCCAGGATAAGAACTCCCAACTGAAGGAAGAATTATTAGCGTTGCAGACCACTTCTGACCTGTTGATGAAGGCCGGTCTCCTGGGTTCGGAGGAGATATACAAGAAACGAAGAGGGGATGACTGATGCCGTTGACGCCTGCACAATTTGAAAGGATGGAGTACCTCTTAGGCAAGGCTCAACACACGTCGCTGACCCCGAATGAACAAGATGAATTACGGCGATATGTTGTCGTTGAGCAGCCGGGAGCAGAGGACGTTACGTTTGAAACCGTCGTGACGCTGGGACTGATCATCGTCGGTGCGTATCTGCTGTACAAATATCTTGAGTCCGCGGCCTGAAAATGTCGCGCTGATTCACAGAACTTTTTTCATGCGGCATGACCAGGACGTGCTTCTGGTCCGGTGCCACTTCCCATTTTTCACACGCCTCTGCACGGCCATAACGATTGCCCGGAAGCGATCATGAAGAGGGTGGTGCCGACCCATCCCTATCTTTGTCGGGGGCATGGTTTCATCCAGATGAATGGGGCACCCCGACGCACGACCGCCCATTATCAGGCGGGTGCACTATCGAAAAAACATCCCAAAAAACAACAAAAACAAAGAGAAGCAATGGGCCCGGTGCGACTCGAACGCACGACCTCCCGGTTATCAGCCGGGTGCACCACCGACTATGCTACGGGCCCTCTTCGGTGCCTGTTAGTGCCTGTAAATGTTGTACGAACACAGATTTAAAGGTTGCGCCGTCTCCTGCCCCACGACCCGCCCCCGTGACAGATCATTAAAAAGGAGTCAGGCGTACATACCATGGGACGCAGAATATGGTGAAACGATACCTCCTTGGGAACGAAGCCATCGCCCATGCCTGCATCGAAGCGGGCATCGACTTCGCGAGCGGCTATCCCGGAACACCGTCGTCCGAGGTGGTCGACACACTCAGGGCGCAGAAGGAGCGGGAGTTCTACATCGAATGGTCGGTGAACGAGAAAGTGGCCTTCGAGAACGCCCTCGCCGCATCCTGGTGCGGGCTCCGCTCGATGGTGACCATGAAGCACGTGGGCCTCAACGTCGCCGCCGACCCCCTGATGACCAGCGCCTACACCGGGGCGAAGGGGGGGTTCGTCGTCCTCTCGGCCGACGACCCCTACGCCCACTCCTCGCAGAACGAGCAGGACACCCGGCGCTACGCCCACTTCGCAAAGATCCCCTGCATGGTCCCCGCGAGCGTGCAGGAGGCGCACGACATGATGAAGGACGCCTTCGCCCTCTCCGAAGCGGTGGGCCTGCCGGTGCTGTACCGGCCGACGACCAGGATCTGCCACTCCAAGGGCGACGTCGACCTGGGCGACGTGAGCGAGGAGCACCGCACCGGCGCCTTCGAGAAGGACCCGACGCAGTACGTCGTGGTCCCGGCGCACACCCGCGTGCTCCACAAGCGGCTCAACGAGAAGCAGCCCGCGGTCAGGAAGGCCGTCCACGCCCTCGGGTACAACACCGCCGAGGTCCGCGGGAAGGCCGCGGTCGTCGCCTGCGGGATCGCCGCCTCCTACGTGCGCGAGGTGCTCCCGGCCGACGTCTCCTTCATGAAGATCGGGTGCTTCCCGGTCGACCCGGCCTGGATGGAGGAGTTCGTCCGGGCGCACGAGACCGTGCTGATCGTCGAGGAGGGCGCACCGATCGTCGAAGAGCGGCTCCGCCAACTTTCCTGCGGCGTGAAGGTCTTCGGGCAGATGGACGGGATCGTCCCCAAAGAGGGCGAGTTCTCCCCGGCCGTCGTCGCCGACGCCATGGTGCAGGCCGGGATCCTCGCGGCCTCGCCTGTCCCGGCGCCCGCCGCCCCGGCCGCCGGCCTCCCGCCAAGGCCGCCGATCCTCTGTGCCGGGTGCCCGCACCGCTCGGTCTTCTACGCGATCAAGCGGGCCTTCCCTGACGGCATCTACCCCTCAGACATCGGGTGCTACACCCTCGGCCTCCAGCTCGGCACCGTGGACACCACCATCTGCATGGGCGCCTCGGTCACCGTCGGGAGCGGCATCGCTCACTCTGGTGAAGAACGGCCGGTCGTCGCCACCATCGGCGACTCGACCTTCCTCCACACCGGTATCCAGGGGCTCATCAACGCGGTGTACAACAACGCCGAGATTACCCTGGTCATCCTGGACAACCGGATCACTGCGATGACCGGCCACCAGCCCAACCCATGCACCGGGGAGACGGCGATGGGCGAAGCAACTGTTCCGGTCTCCCTGGAAGCCCTCTGCCGGGCATGCGGCGTGCAGTTCGTCGAGACCGTCGACCCCTACGACTTCACCGCCACCCTCCAGGTGCTCAAGGAGGCGAAGGCTCGGCCCGGCGTCAAGGTGGTCATCGCCAAACAGGCCTGCGTCATCACCGCGAAGCGGGCGAAGGTCAGGCGGGGCCGGTACGTCGTCGACCCCGAGGTCTGCACCGCGTGCGGCGCCTGCCTCAGGTTCGGGTGCCCGGCCATCGGGCGCGACGAGAACGACAAAGCCGTGATCAACGAACTCTGCAACGGCTGCGGGGTCTGCGCCGACCTCTGCCCCACCGGCGCCATCGGAAAGGAGGGACGGAGATGAACAGCAGTTTTGACGTACTGATCGTGGGTATCGGCGGGCAGGGCACCATCCTTGCCTCGAACATCATCGGCGAGGCCTGCCTCATCGAGGAGACCCCGATCAAGGGCGTGGAGACCCACGGCATGGCCCAGCGCGGCGGGTCGGTGGAGAGCCACGTCAGGATCGGCGGGGAGTTCGGCCCCCTCATCGTGCCGGGCGGCGCCGACCTGATGATCGCCCTCGACCTCCTGGAGGCGGTGCGGTACCGCCACTACCTCAAGAAGGGAGCGCGGATCCTCGTCAACGACCACACCGTCGTCCCCACCTCGGTCCACACCCAGGGCCTGGAAATGCCGGGCCGCGACGCCCTCGTCGCCGACCTCGCCGACTTCGACCTCACCATGGTCGACGCCGCGGGCCTCGCCACCGAGGCCGGCAACCTCATTGTGCAGAACGTCGTGATGCTCGGCGCCGCGGCGCCCTCCTTCCCGCTCAAACCCGAGAGCCTGGAAGAAGCGGTGCGGCGCTCGGTCCCGCCAAAGACCCTCGACCTCAACCTCAGGGCCTTTGCCCTGGGACGCGAGGCCGGGCTGAAGAAGGAATGAGCGGGGGATCTTTCCCCCCTCGGGTTTTTTGAAGAATGAACGCGGGAGCGGAGCGGCCGTCTTCGATCTCTTGTTTCTCTTTCTGGTGTCGCCGCAAGGGTTTGAGGATTGGAGCGGACGGCACACCGCCAGAGAGATGGGAGAGGGCTCGCCGGATCCACCTCATCGCCGCCCCCGCCAATCGCCACCGTCGAGGGTTCGGGTTCCCCGAACCCTCGTATTATGAGGATAGGGGTGGACGGCACATCGTAGAAAATATGGGCTCTGGAGAATTGCTCATGAGGCGAACGCATGCCTCAAGCATATGTGATGAAAATTTCTCATCGCTCGATCGCTCTTTTTCAAGACCGGAGAATGGGTGGATACCTCGCGTCATCGCCGCCCCCGCCTATCCTCTCTCCGGCAGGGTCCGGGGGCGCAACCCCCGGCGCGAGACGGCAGGAAAAATTCTACGAAGTGAGGGCGGCACATCTGATCGTCACGCCACCAAAAAATATCCCGGGCCGCCATCGCCCCCACAAAAAAATTATTTCGACTTCGCCCCTTCCTTCAGGAACGCGAGGGTCTTGCCCAGCGCCTCGACCATCTCCTCCTCGCCGGTGAGATACTCCTGGAGGGCGCGGTAGAGCATGAGCATCAGGTCATAGCCATAGATCTCCACCGCCTCCGCGGGGGCGAGGGGGCAGAAGTACGAGTCGACCATCTGGCCGTCGGCGCTGTACATCAGTTCGGCGAACTCGCCCTTCTCGGTGAGGACGCAGTACTGGTCGGCCACCTGCTTGCTCGCATCGTCGGGACGGTACGGCATCGGATCGGTCTTGCCCAGCACGATCATCTTCTCCCGGTAGTACAGGGGCTTGAAGATCTGGCCCTGTGCGTCCTGCCGCCCGGCCTCCAGGAGACTGACCCCGACCTCCCCGATGAGGGGCGCCGCCATCTCGCCCATCCGCACGAGCAGGTCGGCCTCCCGCCCGGCAAGGTCGCCGGCGAGATGTTCCTTCTCCTCTTTCGCCGCTTTGATCCGGTTGATAAGGGCCGCAAGCCCTGCTTCGATCTCGTCCATGCCTAATGCTCCGTTGGTACTGAATTTGACCTATCACTATATGTAGACCCTTCGTTCAGCCTTCCGGTCAGGTACACCGTCCGGTTCCCGGTCACCTCCACCTCGACCCAGGTCCCGGGCTTCAGGTCGCCCTGGACCACGATCTCGCGGTACGCCTGGTCGCGGGCCACCACCGAGCCCGGCCGCTTCTGCCCCACGACCACCGCCCGCACGACCTGGCCCAGCACCGCCTCGTTCTTCTCAGAAAAGATCCGCTTGACCGCGGCGTCCAGACGACGTGAACGCGCCTTCACCACCCGTCCGGGGATCTGCTTCAGGTCGGCCGCCGGCGTGCCCGGCCGCACCGAGTAGCGCGTGATGTTCACCTTGTCGGGCCTGACCCGCTCGACCATCGCCAGGGTCTCCTCGAAGTCCTCCTCGGTCTCGGTCGGGTAGCCGACGATGAGGTCGGTGCAGACCCGCACCCCCGGCACCCCGGCGCGGAAGGCGGCGACGACCTCCTCGAACTCCGCGACCGTGTTGCCCCGCCGCATCGAAGCGAGCACCCGGTCGCACCCGGACTGGACCGGGAGGTGGACGAAGGAGAAGACCTTCTCGTTTCGGCACGCCTCCACCAGGGCATCGAGCGAGTCGAGCGCCGTCGCCGGGTTCATCATCCCCAGGCGCAGCCTGAACTCGCCCGGCACCGCCGTCATCGCCCGCACCAGGTCGGGCAGACGCCCGTCGCCGGTTTCAAGCCCCCAGGCGCTCACGTCCTGCGCCGTCACCTGCACCTCCGCGACCCCGCCGGCCACGAGGGCCGCCAGGTCCTCGCAGACCCGATCCGCCGGCCGGCTCTGCAGCCTCCCCCGCGCCGCACGGGTGATGCAGTAGGCGCATCGGCCCACGCACCCTGAGGAGATCTGGAGGATCCCGACCGCGCCCCCCGTCTGCGCACACCCCGCCGGCCAGCGCCGGTCGATCTCGGCCGGGAGGACGAGGCGCGCGTGCGGCGCCGCGGCCAGGACCGCCTCCCCCATGACCACCGGCATGCACCCGGTGACCACCAGGTCGCGGTCCGCGCACGCCCGGATCCGCCTGAGCATATGGCGCTCGGTCCGGCCGATGACGATACAGGTGTTGACGACGACCAGATCGGCCGCCGCCGGATCGTCGACGATCTGACACCCCTGCCCCTCCAGGATCCCGGCCAACCGGTGAGAATCGGCCTGGTTGTAGGTGCATCCGTAGGTCTCGATCCACACCCGCCTGTCCCTGAACTCGTCCATCCCTATACCCTCTGTTCCCACCCCATATCAGTCTGCAGACTGCGGCCGCAGAGGGCGCCGGATCTCCCCCAGCACAACCCTTAACCCCCCTTCCACCTATCATATACAGATGCTCACCATAGGCCTGCTAGGGTGCGGCAATATCGGGAATATCATAATTAAAAATCATGTAGGAGTCGATATTGTCGCCCTTTTTGACCAGATGCCCGGACGTGCAGAGGAGGCTGGGAAACTCTGCGACGCGAAGGCGTTTGGAAATATCGAAGACTTTCTCAATGAAGACTACGATATCGTTGTTGAAGCGGCTTCCATCGATGCCGCTCAGAAATATGCCGCCTCGGTTCTTGAACATGGGAAAGACCTTGTCGTCATGAGCGTCGGAGTCTTTGCCGACGAACTGTTCAGACAGGAGATCACCGACCTCGCCTCGTCCCTCGGCCAAAAGATCTATATTCCGAGCGGGGCGATCTTCGGACTCGACAACCTCAAGATCGGGCAAGTCTCAGGGATCACCAGACTGCTGCTGCGCACGACCAAGAACCCGCGGTCCCTCAATATCGAAGAGTGCGCCGAACGCACGTGCCTCTTCTCAGGGATGGCGAACGAGTGCATCAGGCACTATCCCAAGAATACCAACGTCTCGGTCGCCCTCGAACTCGCCGCCGGCAGGGACGTGGAGGTGGAACTCTGGGCCGACCCGAGCGTCGACAGGAACGTGCACGAGATCTTCATCGAAGGCGACTTCGGTGAGGCGACGATCACCGTGAAGAACCTGCCGAGCCCGGACAACCCGGCGACCAGCTACCTTGCCGCGCTCTCGATCGTGACCCTGCTCAAGAACCTCGGCGAACCGATGAGAGTGGGAACATGATCCAGGACGAAATACGGAAACTCAAAGAAGAACAGGGCGCGGTGATCCTCGCCCACAACTACCAGATACCTGAGGTCCAGGACATCGCCGACTTTGTAGGCGACAGCCTGGAACTCGCGATCAAGGCCAAGGAAGCCACCGCCGACGTGCTCATCTTCTGCGGGGTCGAGTTCATGGCCGAGACCGCGAAGATCCTCAACCCCTCGAGAAAGGTCATCCTCCCGGTGGAGAACGCCGGGTGTCCGCTCGCCGACTGTCTCACCCCGGAGATGGTCCGCGAGGCGAGGGCCCGCCACCCTGACGCCGCCGTGGTGCTGTACGTCAACTCGACGATCGAGTCCAAGGCCGAGGCCGATATCACCTGCACCTCGGCGAACGCCGTCGAGGTGGTGCGGTCCCTTGCCGAGGAGACGGTGCTCTTCGGGCCCGACGCCAACCTGGCGCACTATGTCGCAGCGCAGGTGCCGGAGAAGATGGTCATCCCCCTCCCGGAGGGCGGCCACTGCCCGGTCCACCGGAAATACACGCTCGCCGACGTCGAGGCCGGGCACGCACGGGGCGACGCCGTGGTCTGCCACCCCGAATGCGACCCCGCGATCCAGGAGGCTTCAGACCTTATCGCCTCCACCGGCGGGATGGCCAGACAGGCGCACCTCCACCAGAACTGGACGGTGCTCACCGAGGAGGGGATGGCCTACCGTCTCGGCCGCCTCTTCCCTGATCGCACCTTCCATGCCGTCGAGGGCGTCGTCTGCGAGGACATGAAGCGCACGACCCTCGAAGACGTGCTCAGGGCCCTCGAGACCGGGGAGTACGAGGTGACCATCGACGATGAGGTCGCCGCCCGTGCCCGCACGGCCATCGAGCGGATGATCGCCCTCAGGGGGTGAGAAGCACGACCGTCGACCTCGGGCGCCTCGTCTCGTTCCTGGAGGAGGACGCCCCCTTCGGCGACATCACCTCCGAGGCCGTGGTGCCCGCGGAGGTCGTGCTCGCCGCGGCGGTCAGGACGCGGGAACGCTGCGTCATCGCCGGGCTTGAGGAGGGCGTCGCCCTCTTCAGACACCTCGGCGTCGAGGCCGAGGCGACGGTCGAGGACGGCGCGGAGGTCGACCCCGGCACGACGGTGATGACCGTCTCCGGGCCGGCCCGCGCCGTCCTCCTGGGCGAACGCACGGTCCTCAACATCATCGGCCGGATGAGTGGGATCGCCACCGCGACGCGGGCGGCAGTGCGGGCGGTGGAGGCCGCCGACCCCCATCTGAAGGTCGCCTCCACGCGGAAGACCGCGCCCGGCCTCCGGGCCCTGGACAAGAAGGCCGCGGTCCTCGGCGGGGCGGAGGCCCACCGCCTCTCCCTCTCCGACATGGTCCTCATCAAGGACAACCACCTCGGCCTCGTCGGGTTCGAGGAGGCGGTGCGGCGGGCCCGCGCCTACACCCTCTATCACAAGGTGGAGATCGAGGTGGAGACGGCCGAAGACGCCGTCGTCGCCGCAAAGGCCGGCGCAGACCTGATCCTCCTCGACAACATGGATCCTGCGGCGGTCGCCGGCGCAATCAAGGCGCTTCAGGCGGCCGGTCTGCGCGACCGCGTCCTCGTCGAGGTCTCGGGGGGAATAACGCCCGAAACCGCCCCTGATTACGGGGGGACCGGGGCCGACCTGGTCAGCATGGGTGCCCTGACCCATACGGTCAGGAACGTGGACGTCGGGCTCGATATCGTCTGAATAATGAGTATATGGGGGGGACGCACTTCCCGTCATAGCCGGGCGTAGCGGGAAGTTTGATAAGATTTCACACCGTACTGATTAAGTCATTTCAGGATTGGAGCATGGGAGCAGACATTCAGGATATCAATCGTCGGGAAGGTGAGATGGAGGATTCGCTGGAAGAGGAGATCGACGGCCTGGTCCTCGACCTCAAGGACCCGAACCTCGCCGCCAGGTGGGAGGCGGTCGCCTCCCTCGTGGAGATCGGAGCACCTGCTGTCCCGCGGCTCATCGAGGCCCTCCAAGACCGGAACAAATACGTGCGCTGGGGTGCGGCAGAGGCCCTCGGTAAGATCGGGGACGACCGGGCGGTCGAGGCCCTGGTCAGGGTGCTGAGAGATAAAGACAAGGACGTCAGGTGGAAGGCGGCGATCAGTCTCGGCGGGATGCAGGCCGCGGGCGCCGTCTGCGCCCTGATCAAGGCGCTCAGGGACGAGGACCCGGACGTCAGGTGGGGGGCGGCGACCGGGCTCGGCGAGATCGGCGACCCGCGCGCGGTGGACTATCTCCTCGAGGCCCTGCAGGAGAAGGACGGGACCGACGGCCGGGACGGGATCGTCTTCGCCCTCGGCGAACTCGGCGACCACCGGGCGGTCGGGCCCCTCATCGAGGCGCTGGAGGACAGGAACTACGAGATCAGGTTCGAGGCCGCGAAGGCCCTGGGCAAGATCGGCGACCCGGCGGCCGAAGCGCCCCTCCTCGAACGCCTCGCCGACCGGAACTGGGAGGTGCGGCTCGTCGCCGCGGAGGCGGTCGTCAAGATCGGCGGCAGCCATGTGGTCGAGTCCCTCCTCGCCCTCCTCACCGACGACTCGGCCGACGTGCGCCGGACGGCCGTCGAGATCCTCGGCGAGATCGGCGACCCCCGCGCCGTGGAACCCCTCGTCGCCGTGCTCAGGCACGACGAGAACTGCCGGTACGAGGCCGCGGAGGCCCTGGGCAAGATCGGGGACGTCAGGGCCTTTGTCCCGCTCCAGCAGATCTACGATTTCTGCGAGCCCTGCGTCAGGGTCGCGGTCCTCAACTCGCTCTCGGCGATCCAGAGAAAAAATAGAAATTTCGCCGACCTCTCGGTCAGCGGACAATAAGCACCGGGGTCTCGATCTCCCCGCTGATCTCGCCCAGGGTGCTGCCCAGTTGCAGACGGCCGGTCCGGCCGTGGGCGCCCATCACGACGAGCGAATACCCGCCGGCGTTGATCTCCCCGACGATCTCCTCTCTTCTGCTCCCTTCGGCGACTCTGGCGGTGCACCGGCACCCTTCTTCGGCGCAGTACGTCTTGAGGCTCTCGAGTTCGCTCATGATGCTCTGGTGCATCGAGTCCCAGATGTTCTGTTCGTAGGTGCCGATGATGTCGCACTTGTTGCTCTGGGTGCAGTAGTTGAAGGCCATCACCCGCGCCTCCCGCCGGTCCATGACGGAGAGGAGTACGATCTCGGCGTCTTTTTTCTTTTTTGCGATTGAGATGGCGTGGAGGGCCGCTTTGTGCCCCCACTTGGAGCCGTCGATGAGTGCCAGTATTTTCATTGTCATCATCACCACATGAAGCGCAGCCAGAGGAGGCCGAGGCCGATCGCCACGCTCAGGACGAGGACGATCATTCCTATCTTCAGGAATTCGATGAAGCTGATATTTATGCCTTCCCGCTCGGCGACCCCCAGGACCACCACGTTGGCCGAGGCACCGATGGCCGTCCCGTTTCCGCCCAGACAGGCGCCCAGGGAGAGGGCCCACCAGAGGGGACCGACGTCCATCGCCGTGCCCATGTCCTGGATGAGGGGGATGAGCGTGGCGGTGAGCGGGATGTTGTCGACGAAGGCCGAGGCGATGGCCGAGAACCAGGCGATGATGATCATCGCCTCGCCGGTGGAGGAGACGTGGCCGACGACGAACTCCGCGACCTGGGCGATGAGCCCGGTCTCGACGAGGGCGCCGACGATGACGAAGAGTCCGCCGAAGAAGAAGAGGGCGGGCCATTCGATCTTCTCCAGGATCTCTTCGGGCGGCACGCGGCTCCAGAAGAGGATGAGCGCCGCACCGGTCAGGGCCACGACGGCGGGTTCGACGCCGAGGCTGCCGTGCACGAAGAAGAGGACGACGACCAGGAGGATGGTGACCACCGACTTGGTGAAGAGGGCGCGGTCTTTGATCGCCGCCCGTTCGTCCAGGGCTTCGAGGCTGCGCACGATCTCTCCCATCGCCTCCTCTCCGACGGCGATCTTCTTGCGGTAGAGGAGGGCCAGGAAGAGGATGACCACCACGAAGTCGACGGCGACGATCGGGCCCATCGTGAAGAGGAAGTCGTTGAACCCGAGGCCGGCGGCCGATCCGATCATGATGTTCGGGGGGTCGCCGATGAGCGTCGCTGCGCCGCCCACGTTGGAGGCGAAGATCTCGGTGAGCAGGAAGGGCACCGGGTTGAGCTTCATCACCCCCGCGATGTACAGGAGCATCGGGGTGAGGAGGAGCACCGTCGTCACGTTGTCCAGGAAGGCGCTCGTCACCGCGGTCACGATGGCGAAGAGGACCAGCACGCGCATGGGGCTGCCTCCCGAGAGTTTGGCGGTCTTGATCGCGATGTACTCGAAGAGCCCGCTCCCGCGTGCGGTGTTCACGATGATCATCATCCCCATCAGGAGGAAGATGGTGCCGAGGTCCAGGTATTCGGGGATCTTGTCCCAGGGGACGATCCCGGCGAAGGCGATCACCGCGGCGCCGGCCATCGCCGCCACTGCCCGGTGGATCCGTTCGTCGATGATCAGGGCGTAGGTGAAGAGGAAGATCGCGATGGCGATGAGTTCAGGGCCGGTCATGGCGCTTCCTCCGATTGTTCGTGAGTGTGTGGCTCATAGGGTATGGTGTCCGTGTTCTTTGCCTCCCGGAGAAGGTCGATTGGTGGGGGGAGAGTGACGGCATGTCACGCTCCTCTGGTGTGCAGAAGAAATGTTGTTGCTCACGCCACATCAGCCTTGCGAAAAATAGAGATCTGGAGAAATTCCCCGGATAGATCTCAGTGTGGAGGATCAGCCCTCAAAGGCTGGAAGCCTTCTCATGCTCACTCCACTCGCACCCCGTAAGAAGATAGAATCAGGGGCGACAGCCCTCCCTTCTGGATCGTCTCTTCTGTGTGGGGCGGCAGGGTGTTGTGTTTCCATCCGCTGCCGTGTCATGTATGCTTGAGGGGTGCTTTCGCTTCATGAACAATTACCATGAAAATGATCCTGACGATCCTCTCTTCAGGTTTTCATGAGAGTTTGAACTTGCCATATCACGTTGAAGCCGATACGCAGAGGATAGAAAATTCCTCTGATGGATCGGCCGCCCCTAATCGTCAAATCTTTCCCGCAATCTCGCGCCGGGGGCTCTGCCCCCGGACCCCCACGACGAGGATAGCCGGGGGGCGGCGATGAAACCAGATCTTCCAAAGGTTCTGTCGCGAGGATTGGGATCCCGCCCACACACCGTAGCGCAGCTCAGAAAATTTTCATCCCGTATGCTTGAGCCTAGGTTCATGCCTGATTCTACAGATTCCAATTATGCGCATTTCTTCCTGAAGGAAATACAGCACCATAACAGAACAAGTGCGAAAGCCGAACTTATCGCAATAAATCCCGGCACCGGTGACATTCTGTCATCTTCGCCTGCTAATGCAGCATTATCTCTGGTGTGCTCATCAAGCTCGATCAGATAAATCTCCCGTCCGTCGCTCATGATGATCGTATCGCCTGTCGGGCTCCAGTAGAGTTCGCGGGATACCGGAGGACCAAGTGGTTTTACCGTCTGCTGCGCACTTCCGTCCCAATCCATTACTTTGACTTCCCCGCAGGACGAGTAGGCAATCTTCCGACCTGAGGGGCTCCATCCGAGCGCCATTCCACCCGAACATCCATCATCGGTAAGCTGGCACCCGCCGCTACCGTCCGGACGAATCGTCCACACATCCATAGAAAAATACGCGATATCTTTCTCTTCAGGACTCCATTTTGGATTAAACGCCCATTTCAAGAGGAGTGGCGTCTTTTTTCCACCTGAAACATCGGCAATCCAGATATCATATCTGCTATCTGCAAAGGATGGTATTGCGATTTGATCTCCAGATGGACTCCAGGATATTCTTACATCAATAGTGTCCACCAGTTGGTAATCACATACTTCACCGTCAAAAACGCGGTGCTGGTTGCTGCCGTCCGCTTTCATGACCCAAAGTTCCCGGGATCCGGATCTGTTCGAGAAGAATGCAATTTTCGTTCCGTCCGGGCTCCAGGAGATGAAGAAATCGTCGTAAGGAGCGTTGGTGAGACGGATTGCCCCGGTTCCGTCGCTCCTGATAGCCCATACGTCGAGTTCCTCTCCGTCGCTCTGTGAAAATGCGATCTCATCTCCTGCCGGGCTCCAGCCGGGATGCACAACGGGTGAGTCCACCGGCAGCCGGGTCTTTTCCGAACCGTCGCTACGCATAATCCAGAGAGAAGAATTTCCCTGATATGCAATCCGTGTTCCGTCGGGGCTCCAACTGGGGTATAGACACGTCCCTTCAATGTGGGCATCGGTTAATTGAACAGGATCGCGAACGTCTGCGGATGCTGCGTGAACCAGTAGGATAAAAAGAAGGAACATCGTGATGCACGGGATCGAGAGCCCATGGAAGTATTGTTTATTATATGGCGAACTGCGAGGTCTATTCATATGCCGGATCCTCTGCAGCATGGATAGTAACTTTTTTATCACATTCGAACCAGAATTCGGGCACTCCAAACAACCATGGGTTAAACTCGAAACTTATCGTCTCTCCTGATCTGACACGAACAGACCAGCGTAATACATAGGCTACATCCGCTTGTTCCGATGAAAAACTCCAATCATAATCAACTTTTTGAACATCATATGCATATGTGGGAGGTCTTACTAGAGCGAGAATGAGATCGGTACAATCCAGAAAGAAACCGGCAAATGGAACCGGCTCCAAGCATAGTGAAAAAAGAGCCTCATATAATTCATAATTAGGTTTCTGCAGTTCCTCTACTGGCCATGCTCCAACACAATTCGGATCAAGCGAGATATATAACTCCTGACTCGTCTGGTTACTGTTTTCCTGTACTGTAATACCCATCCCTCGTATTCCTGGATAACGACTGTCCTCATCATCTCTCATCATCCCTGCTGCAGCTAATCTGAAGTCATATAGCCAGTCTCCATCATACAGTTCACATTTTCCCATATATTCTATAACAACCGAAAAAAATGCGGCAACTGTATGACCCGGGTTCCCAGGGTAATCTTTGACTACCGATAGTACTTCTTGAAGCGTGCTCTGGGGAAGCCATATCACATCCCAGTTCCAGTAGTTCTCCCCGGACCCATTTTCGTTCGCCGCGACCACCCGCACCGTGTGCTCCCCGAGCGGGGCGCTCTGGAAGGTGTATGATGCCTGCTGGACGCCTGATCCGCTCGTGTGCACCAGTTCTCTGTCCAGGTAGAACGTCAGCGTGGCGGGCTGGTCGCACGAGGCCGTGAACGTCCGCTCCGCCCCGACGGGATCGCCGACATCCGGATCTGCCGGGCTGACCCGTGTTACCACCGGCGGATATACAACGCTTCCCATGCCTCACACCTCCAGGTACCCCTCGCGGATCAGATGCTGCGGAAGCACCCATCCGTTGCAGAACACCGTATTGCCGTCCCTCCAGACCGGCTCGGGTGAAACATACTTCTGGTGAACCCAGAATCGGTTGTTAAACTGGCAAAACGGCTCCCCCTCCGGACACAGGGGCGTTCCGGGAGGTTGCTGCTTGATGGTCGAGAAGAGGGTATGGTAATCTCCGGACAGCGGCTCTCGAATCCGCTTTCTCTCCAGATCGAGGTACAGGGTAGGCTGGTAACAGATAAGAGAACCGTGATCCGGTCGGTCCTG